>JAIRVH010000035.1 GCA_031253985.1 Sphingobacterium sp. | reverse complement strand
TTTTTAAGGCTAATTTTCATAATGCGTGTTTGTAAAATTATCTACTATAATACTGTTGTTAAATTAACTCACTGAACACTCTTGCAATAAATTTGCCAAAAATTATTTGGTTACTCTACGCGTCCAAAAAAGTTTGGTACCTCAATTTCAAAAGCCAGATGCTTAACAATATTTTCTGTAAAAATGTTTTGAAAAAAAGTTTTCCTACTTTTTGTGATCAAAATAACATCAACATCTTCATCCCGGATAATGGTATGAATACCGTTCGCAATATTCTCACGCGAGCCAGCAAAATAACTTGGTGATTTGACGATATAGGAAATATCCTCTATCCCAGTTTCAGCAATAATCTGTTCGATCCAATTTTCAAGTTTTTTTCCTAAAATACTGATTTCTAGTTCGTTTTTGTTGATATGGATAAGCTGTAAATGGAAATTTTTCCCATACAATGGTATCGCTTGTTTAAGCACTTCAAGTTCTCCGGGTTTGAAATTTGTCAATAAAGCAATGTTGTCATTTTTAAATTTTACAGCGTTTTTCGGGACTGCTAATACAGGTATTTTAGACTCTTTAATGACGTCATATGTATTGCTTCCGATCAACACAGATTCGAGTCCGGTGACTCCTTTTGTGCCCATGATCACCGTTTGGTAGGTCTCTTTTATCTCTTGTTTTTCCAATGTTTCGGCCAAAATACCATTGGCAAATAGGGTAGAAATTTTAAGCGAAGGATATTCCTGTAGAAGTTCCGCTACAAGCTTTTCCATTTGGTGGCGAGCTTCTCCCTCCGTAGGGTCTACTAAATGCTTCGCATTTGCAAACTTATTGACGTGCGAAGTAAACGAATGGAAAAGTGTAATCTCATCATTTGATATGGCTGCGATTTGAGCAGCATAAAATGCGGCAACTCGTGCATTTTCGGAATAATCAACTGGTATTAATAGTTTAGACATGGCTATAGGATTATGCTTTGGTGAAAAATATTGGAACTAGTGGATGGCTAAATAATGCTTTCGCAACTGATCGGGTAAAAACACGCTCAAAGAATGATTTTCTTGATCTTGTCACCAGAAGTATTTTGATCTTTTCCTCATGGATCATTTCATTAATGACTTCGGGAACCGTATCTAGGTCCTCAATATCTCCCTGTATAGAGTCGACCTCTATGGCAATATTGGTTACGCCAATATATTTTTTGATCTTATATTTCCATACTTCAAGTTTGTCTTCGATCCTGTTTTCTGATGAATGATCGTAGTGAACATGCATAAGTTTTAGTTCAAAGTCTTTGCCAATGATGTTGACAAAATCCTGTACAGTTTGCACTTCTTCTTCTTTAAAATTGGAAAGTAAGCCAACTTTGTCGATAGGTGTAAAGGACGCTTCAGTTGGAATGGCCAAGACAGGTATTTTAGCTTTTTTGCTAATGACATAGGTGGTGCTGCCAATTAGCTGACTATCATCGTTGGTAATCCCTTTAGTCCCCATGATGACAAAATCAAATCGATCTGGAGTGGCAAGTTCAGGAAGAGTTTCGGTAATCATGCCGCGTTCACACTGTGTTGTGATCTCAAGCGTAGGATGTTTTAATCTTATCGATTCCGCAAGATCCTTGATAAGGATATCAGCTTTGAATGTTGGAGAGGCAGTTTCGTTGTGGCTATTTTCCTCCTCAAACACGGCGGAAGCTGAAGTATAATTGTGATACAGATGGAGCGAATACCCCTTTTCAAGGGCTAGGTCCACAGCGTAATTTACAGCATTATTAGAATGAGCCGAAAAATCTACCGGTAGTAGAATGTTTTTTTTCATTAGAGGGAATTTAATCTACAAAATCTAATCTTAATTATTTTGCACTTAGGGAATATGCCTGAAAGAAGGCTGGATTCCCTATTTTACTATCAAATGTAATAAAACAAATGTAATTGTGAATGACCTTAGGTCAAATAGTTTTTGTTGTTTTACATGTTGATTTTGACAAGCGTTAGACAAATATGAATAATGAATAACACTTTTAAAATGTTGAATTTAATAGGAGTTTGTGATTTCAGTCACGCGTAAAATAGGGATATGCTAACTATCTGTAAATTATAGCCTGATTTTTTTGTTTGAAAAGTCAATAAGAGGAATCTGGCTGCTTCCTAAAAACAGTCGTTTCAAGGTCAATATATGGATTTGTACATTGCATAACCTACCAATTTTGAGTAAGTTTGCACATATTTTTAGATAATTAAATGACAAGTAGAGAAATTCGTCAAGCCTTTCTGGACTTTTTTAAAAGTAAAGGGCATCAGATAGTACCTTCAGCTCCAGTAGTTGTAAAAAATGACCCTACATTAATGTTTACCAATGCGGGGATGAATCAATTCAAAGATCTGTTTCTTGGTGAAGCACCCATTAAATTTCCTCGTGTTGCTGATACGCAACGCTGTTTGCGGGTTTCCGGTAAACATAATGATTTGGAAGAAGTAGGGATCGATACCTATCACCATACGTTGTTTGAGATGCTGGGAAACTGGAGCTTTGGAGACTACTTTAAAAAAGAAGCTATTGCTTGGGCTTGGGAGCTGTTGACAGAAGTATACAAACTGGATAAAGATCGTTTATATGTAACTATTTTTGAAGGGGATGCAAAAGAAGGTTTAGCGCGTGATATGGAAGCATTCGATTTTTGGAAACAGTGGATTGCCGAAGATAGAATTCTCCTGGGGAACAAAAAAGATAATTTCTGGGAAATGGGTGAGACGGGGCCCTGTGGTCCTTGTTCTGAAATTCATTTCGATATGCGGAGTACAACAGAGCGCGATGAGATTTCAGGACAAAGTCTGGTGAATGCCGACCACCCTCAGGTTATCGAAATCTGGAATCTTGTCTTCATGCAATTTAACCGCTTGAAAGACGGTTCACTTCAGTCGCTACCGGCCAAACATGTGGATACCGGAATGGGATTTGAACGTTTGGTTAGATGTATACAGGGAAAGACTTCCAACTATGACACAGATGTCTTTACGCCTACCATTGATTTTATTGCGAATAGAGCAGGAATCAACTATGGGCTAGACGAAAAAACGGATATCGCCATGCGGGTGGTATCGGATCATATACGTGCTGTAAGTTTTGCAATAGCCGATGGCCAATTGCCGTCCAACAATAAAGCTGGTTACGTGATTCGCCGTATTTTACGTCGTGCTGTTCGCTATGCTTATACATTTTTGGGTTTTAAATCTCCTTTTATCAATGAACTTGTACCCGTATTGGCAGCTCAGTTTGCAGGTGTATTTGACGAATTGATCCAACAGCAGGATTTTGTACAAAAAGTAATCTTAGAAGAGGAAGTTTCATTTTTAAGAACGTTGTCAACGGGCGTCCAACGCTTTGAAAACTATATCGAGGATCATCAAGTGATCAATGGCGATTTTGCTTTCGAACTATACGATACGTATGGATTCCCGATCGATTTGACGGAATTGTTAGCCCGTGAGAAGGGATTGACAGTTGATATGGAGGGCTTCAATCAAGCGCTTCAAATCCAGAAAGATCGTTCCCGTGCCGCTACGGCTATAGATACAGGCGACTGGGTTGTGGTAAACGACGACGACGGATTTGAGTTTGTTGGCTACGATACATTAACGGCCAAAACTGAGGTTGTAAAATACCGTAAAGTTGTTTCGAAAAATAAAGAACAATTTCAATTGGTGCTTTCCGTTAGTCCTTTTTATGCAGAAGGAGGAGGTCAGGTAGGTGATTCGGGTGAATTAGTTTCCGAAGAAACAGGAGAGAAGATTTACATCACAGACACGAAAAAGGAAAATGGTCTTTTTGTACATTTTACCAACAAATTGCCTTTAGAATTAAAAGGAACATTTGTTGCTCAGGTGGATAAAGTTAAAAGAATAGATACGGAAAACAATCACTCCGCAACCCATTTATTGCACGCGGCGCTAAAACAAGTGTTAGGAAGCCATGTGAATCAAAAGGGATCATTGGTCAACGCTGATGTTTTGCGCTTTGATATCTCTCATTTTGCAAAAATGACAGAAGAAGAGATCAAACAGGTGGAAGATATTGTCAATGCCAAGATTCGTGAAAATATTCCATTGAAAGAGGAACGGAATGTACCTTATCAACAAGCGTTGGATTCGGGGGTAACAGCTCTCTTTGGTGAGAAATATGGTGATTTTGTTCGTGTAATTACTTTCGAAGATCAATATTCTAAAGAATTGTGCGGTGGTACCCATGTCAAAGCAACGGGGCAAATTGGGTTTTTCAAAATTGTTTCTGAATCTGCTGTAGCGGCTGGTGTACGTCGTATAGAAGCCATTACTGGAACTCGTTCTGCCGCTGTTATCCGTGAGCATTTCGAATTGGTTCACCATTTGAAAGAGCTGATGAATAATCCGAAAGATTTTGTTTCTGCACTGGGTAAAATCATCGATGAGAATGGTGCTTTGAAAAAAGAAGTGGAGAAAAGTATTACGGAAAAATCCTTAGCATTAAAATCAGATCTGGAAGGGAAGATCCAACAGGTTGGCGAGATTAATTTCTTGTCCACAATCGTCGATCTGCCAAGCGCAGAAGCTGTTAAAACATTAGCTTACGCCGTAAAGGGTGCGGTTAACAACTTATTTTTGGTTATCGGTGCTGAATTTGACGGTAAACCAAGTTTAACGGTTGTTATATCCGATGAATTGGCCAAAGAAAAAGGCTTGAATGCAAGTAATATTGTGCGTGATTTAGCCAAAGATATCCAAGGCGGTGGCGGTGGTCAGCCTTTCTTTGCTACTGCCGGAGGTAAGAATCCTGCGGGACTGAAAGGCGCAATAGAAAGAGCCGTTGATTTCTTGAAATAGATTTTAGGGGTAGCTTAGGCTACCCTAGCTAAACTTAGGATGTAAATGATGATTTTATGCCCTAAATAAACAATACGAAGCCATCAGAATTATACGACATCTTCCTTGGAAGATGTCGTATAATTCTGATCGTTTTCACGATTCTTTGAACTGTGAAATGTGGCGTGAATAAAACAGAGCAAAGCCATTTGCATTATTGGGAATAGGTACTTAACAAATAAAATGATACGGATGAAAAAGGCAATTTTTTTAGGAGTAGGAATCGTAGGTTTGATGATGAGTTGCCAAAATAAGGAGCAGTTTACCATCGCCGGAAATGTCGATAATCCTGGCAATGTCAAAGTTATTTCTTTGTATGAAGGTGATACAAAACTGGACTCTATGTTTTTTGGAGATAATAATAAATTTCAGTTTGTACGTCCTGCCAGCCAATCTAGATTGCTGTCTTTGCGCATCGGGAAAAATCGTTATGATTTGATTGCTTCGCCAGGCGAAACGATTACATTTAAAACAGATTTGCATAAGGATGTAAATGATTACCAGGTTGAAGGTTCTGAATTGTCAAAAACCATACAGCCCTTTGCCAAAGAGCGGAATTACCGTGACTATGTACAGGATTCATTGCAGACTGTATTTTCTAAGCTAACAGCAAATTCTACTGCTGATGAGATTGAAAAGATTCGCGCCGAATATAAAGCGAAATTCGCAGAAGAATTACGTTCTTATACAAAAAAAGCAGTCGATTTTTCCGATAAACACAATGATCTAGCTGGATTTTATGCAATTTCTACCCTAGACCCAGAAGTGGCGGAAAGTGAAATTATCGCTTACGCGGACAAAATCAAAAATGAATTTACGGAGAATAGATATGTGACTCAGTTTAAGGAGGAAACACAAAAGCTGAAAAAAATGGCTATAGGGCAACCTGCACCTGAACTGACCTCTTTTACCCCTTCAAATAAGGAAGTAAAATTGTCTAGTTTTAAAGGTAAGTATACCTTGGTTGATTTTTGGGCTTCATGGTGTATGCCCTGCCGTCAGGAGAACCCTAATATCGTTAAATTGTACAATATCTATCACAATAAAGGCTTCGATATTCTCTCTGTTTCGTTTGATGATAATCCTGGTTCTTGGATGCGTGCTATTGAAGACGACAAGTTGACTTGGACACATGTGTCTGATTTGAAAGCATGGAGCTCGCCCGTGGTCATCGATTACCGTGTGAAAGCCTTGCCTACATCGTATATACTTGATCCAAAAGGTATTATTATCGCGAAGAATCTCCGTGGTGAAGAGCTGGAGGCATTTTTGAAGAAAACAATTAAGTAATCAAGGTGTTATTGTTAAATATTATATTACTTAATAATTTGGTAACATTAGATTAACTGATTGTTATCATTTTGTTTATAATTTAGCAAAAAAAATAAGACAAATGAGTTCTTCGAAACAAAAGATTTTAATTGTTGATGA
>JAIRVH010000017.1 GCA_031253985.1 Sphingobacterium sp. | reverse complement strand
CACCGAAATTTCAAACCAAATATGATAGACCCCAAAGTCTTAAAACTTGAAAGAAATTACCTAACCAATTGTGAATCGAAATTTAAAGGCACGTCAAACCAAGATGTGCCTTTTTTCTTTTGTATGTTCTCAACGCGCGTCAAGCATTGCCCCCGTCCTTTCCCAGCCGATAAGCAGTTGTTCATTTTTTTCTAAAAATGTCTGATCTTCTTGGCCAGAAAGAACCCTCTTTCGCTTTCACTGCTGTTTGTACCTGCGAAGTCATGAAGGTTTTATTGTGGACAGCGCATGCCCCTACGCCAAAATTTCGCTTTTAATTGAAATTTTGGCTATTTTTGTTTAACATAATTGAGAATATTCAACATAAAACGTATACGATGGGAACAGAAAGCAAGAGACAGCAACGTTTTGCTGGAGTCATTCAACAGGATTTAGCAGCACTATTTCAACGCGAAGGTAATTCATGGGCTCCTGGCGCATTCATCACGGTGACACGTGTTCGGGTTACACCAGATTTAGCAATCGCCCGCACCTATTTGAGTTTTTTGAATACAAAGACTGCACAGGAAGATATTAAGGCTATTCGTTCCAAAACATCCGAAATACGCTACAAACTAGGAGCAAAAATTAAAAATCAGGTAAAAATAGTTCCTCAATTGGAGTTCTTCCTGGATGATACCAACGAATATGTCGAACACATGGACAAACTATTTGAAGAGATCAGCAAAGAACCACGCCAACCCGAATAGTGCCATCTATCGCAGCATGCTAAATAAAGATGGTATTTGAACTGAACAGTAAAAAACTTGAGTTTCCGCATCCAAGTTATGCGGAAGAAGATGGCTTACTTGCTGTAGGTGGAGATCTTTCAGCTGATCGTTTGCTACTCGCCTATTGTAACGGAATTTTTCCTTGGTTCAGCGACGACAGCCCTATACTCTGGTATGCACCTGACCCTAGGTTCGTTATCTACCCCTCCAAGATCAAGATCAGCAAGAGCATGGCAGGAATACTGCGGAAGAAAACTTTTTCTTTCTCGATAGATCGAGACTTTAAAGAAGTGATTAAGCAATGCGCGGCGATCAATAGAAAAGATCAGGCAGGAACCTGGATAACAAGGGACATGATCGACGCATACAGTAAACTTGCTGCATTGGGCTATGCACACTCGGTGGAAGTATGGCAAGACAACTTACTAGTTGGCGGACTGTATGGCGTACTAATCAATGGTGTATTTTGTGGCGAAAGTATGTTTTCAAAAGTCCCCAATGCATCGAAAGCGGCCCTTATTTTTCTCGCACAAGAAATTGACTTACGTTTAATCGACTGCCAGTTTCACACCCCCCATTTGGAAAGCATGGGCGGAGAATACATCCCCTTGACAGATTATTTAGCAATACTAACAAAAGACCAAAGACATGAACAGTCCGTATAGCAAACATTTTGATATCGCCTCGGAGGTAACTTACCTCACCACACCGGGATCCGGCTTACTTTCACGTGAAACAAAGGCCTGGCGCATGAAAAGGGATCAGGATTTCTTCGACTCCAACTCTACCCTACGCGAGCAGCAGGGGGCAACGTTGGATGCCTGCCGGGAAACACTTGGTAAATTTTTCAATTGCCCTTCCCAAAATGTCTTCCTATCCAGCTGTTTTTCCTTTGCTTTCAATACCCTGCTAGCAGGTTTACCGAAACAATCGAAAGTGCTCTTATTGGACAATGATTACCCTTCGGTTAATTTTCCTACAATTATAAGCGGTTTTGAACATCAATTTGTCACAATGGATGAACAGCTAGAAGCTAATCTATTAGACGCTATCGCTACCTTTAAACCAGACGTGCTTATTCTGTCTATCGTACAATATATTTCGGGATTAAAAATAGATCTTTCCTTCATACAGGAATTAAAACATCAGCATCCCGAATTATTGATCGTAGGTGACGGTACCCAGTTTTTGGGAACAGATCTTTTTGATTTTGCAAATGCAGGCTTTGACGCTGTACTATCCAGTGGATACAAATGGCTTATGGCGGGTTTTGGAAATGGTTTTGTTCTTTTAAGTGACAGACTTAAAGCAGTTCTATATGCTGATGTCCAAAAAAATTACAGCTTCCTCAACAATCAATGGATGAATAAATCTGTGGTACAACTCTGTTTCGAACCGGGTCATCTGGACACACTGTCGCACGGAACTTTACAACAGTCCCTACTTCAATTGGAACAATGGGGATTTTCCGATACAGTGAGTTATACGCAAAATCTGCTCGCGGATGCCCGTACTGAGCTTTCCGACAGAAAACTGTTATTGGATAGCATCGTCAACCGACGTCCACAGAGCAACATTTTCAATATACAGATCAACCCCGACTATTATCAAACCTTCCTGGATGAGGGAATAAAATGCTTTCCCCGAGGTTCGGGAATCCGTGTAGGATTTCATTTATACAATGATCGCTCGGATCTTGAAAAGCTATTATATATTATTGACACAAAAGTAATTAACCATGAAATTTAGAATAGGCGATTTAGTCCGCTTTGTCGATGAACCCATTGAGGGACATATTACATCCATGCAACCCAACGATATTGTCGGTGTCACAGACGACACCGGTTTCGAAATCCCTGTACCGATGGACAAAATCACGCTTGTTTTCGGCAATATGCGCCGTGCAGACGATGAGCTTGATCAGCATGCGGCTCCACTGACACCGCATCGATTTATCGAAAAAGGAATACTTTTGGCGATCTCGGGAGATCACAAAGATGGACTCGCCAAATTACATATCATCAATGAAACGAGCTTTGAGCTCCTGGTATCTGTAGCAGAAGCTACAGCAAATAAAGTAAAAGGTATTTTTAGCAATAAGATACCGCCGCACGATTCTATGCAGTTCTATACGGGCAACTTTGCAAATGTTGGAAAATGGCCCACTTTCCGCTTCCAAATAATCAGACATAGCGGTAGTTTGCAGGAACTGACCTCACCAATCAATAGGGAACAGCGTGTACGTCCTGTAGACCTCACCAATCCAAAAGTTCTTAACGAAATTTTGGATGAAAAAATATGGTCCTATGAACTGGATAAGATCGAAGAGGATTTAGGACTGGATAAACTGAAAAATCATTTTATACCGCATCGCCCAAATAAAAAAACTTCATAATTACGCAGACACCAACAGCAATGAAAGCGAAAGAAGGTTGTTTCTGGCCAACAAAATGAAACATTTTCATAAAAAATAAGCGAGATGAAATTCATCTCGCTTATTTTTTATGCTTATCCTGTATGCTGTACTTATTCAGCGTTTGACACGACTTTTTTTGTGCTCAGCAGCAACAATAAGATCCCAATCAAATAAACAATCCAGCCCCAGCGCATGTGCAGGGATTTAGAAAGCAATTTATCGGCAAATCCCCAACCAAAATAATTATTGATCTTAAACCAGACTGCCATTATACTCAACAGGTACCAGCAGGCAGCTAATCGGGTCATCCATTGATAGGCTCTTACTGCACGCACAAAAAACAACAGGGCAGTCACACCCAAAATCAGCAGTGTAATAAAAAATAAATAGGCGTCCACCTGATATAGATTCCAGTTTCCTTTAATAGGAACTTTTAAGAACGGTGTCATGCTGGACAAAAAACATACGATCAGTCCAACGATAGCAAAGTATTTCTTGATAATAATCATGATTCAAATTACTTTAAAATTCGTACGAATATAAGTTGAATATTGACACATATATAACTTGTCTTTCGCTTTTTGAAAAATTATTCTATTTTTAGACACAATTCCCGCTCAGAATTAGCAAAAACGAGACTAATTCAGGTATACACAGGCGTTGATAAACTATTCTGATTAGACAAAGGGAAATTGTATAAGTTTTAACATTAAGCCGAATCATAAACATGAAAAGAGAAGTTGAAGAAATAGCCGCAGAACAACCTGCACAGCCAAATAAAAAGAAAAAAATCTATATCATTATCGGTATTATCCTGTTGGTGATCTTAGCAGGTGGCGGATATTACAACTATACACAGCGACAGGCACTAGACGGGTTGCAGGTAGATAGCGCAACGGCCGTCATCGGATTTGACAATGCAGATCCCAAAGACTTAGAGGATGCCGATGGCTGGAGTTCACTTGATGATTATCAACATTGGAACAATGCCATTTTTACGCTTCCTGAGTATGACAATATCCCATTGCGTTATCGCCGCGGGATTACCAAAATATTTATGGGCAACAATTACCTGGAGCCAGTCGATGATAAACCTATCTACAAGTTTACCCGTATAAAAGATCGTGCAAAATCTGTTTTCTGCTATGGAAACTTTACCGATCGTAACGACTCAGATAGCTGGAATAGGGAAATGGCATTTTTGATCGAGAAAAATGATTACCAAAGCAGTGCGATCTGGATCATTTCAGCAAAAGGCGACATCCTGTTCTGGAAGGAATATTCAAGTGAATTGCCGCTGATCAACAGCTTCAAAAAGGGGCAAAAGATTTTTATGGATGAAATGAAATTGGTACCTGCTCCTGCTGATGGGATTATTGTCAAGAATAAGAACTCCAAATACGCATTGATTTACAATAAAAGCAGCAAAACCTTTGACAGCTATTACCAATACAGCGATATCGAAATTCAAGAGGCTACTGCTTCCGAAGAGGAACCTTATGTGGAAGAATTGGAGGACGTCACTATAGACTCAGCAACGACAAATACAAGTGTGAAAGAGTAAATTAAGGTATATTATAACTGAAAATTTTCGTCACGCTCTGTCGTGACGAAAATCATTTTGGCGGAAGCTACACAGCAATAACCTGAAAAACAAATAATTACATCACAAAAACATCTATTTAAAATCTTTCTAAATTAATCCCTTTGACAGATTTTTGACACAAGCACAAAGCTTTTAAGCTACATTTGTACCGTTAAATATAAGCGAGGGATTAGAGCTTTGAAAAATCTTAA
>JAIRVH010000212.1 GCA_031253985.1 Sphingobacterium sp. | reverse complement strand
AATGCCGTAAATGCTATCATTGAGATTACAAACGGATCCAAAGGAAAGTATGAATTAGACAAAGAAACTGGTTTGTTGCTTTTGGACAGAGTAATGAGTTCATCTGTCGTTTATCCTGCCAATTATGGTTTCATTCCACAAACTTATTGCGACGATAAAGATCCTTTGGATATTTTAGTGATTTGTTCAGTTGATATTTTACCATTGACATTGGTTGAAGCACAGGTTATTGGTGTGATGAACATGGTTGATGGTGGAGAACAAGATGATAAAATTATTGCGGTAGCTAAGAACGATCCAGTTTTTAATTACATTAAAGATATTGATCAATTGCCTCCGCATACAATGAAAGAGATCGTACAGTTCTTTGAGAGTTACAAAGCGCTTGAAAAGAAACATGTCATTGTTGAAGGTGTCAAAGGACGTGAAGAAGCACAAAGAATCTTGATCGAGGCTATCGAGTTGTACAAAAAAGAATTTGTTAACAAATAACCCCAAGCATGGCGCTCGATATATTTTGGACCTTTTTTTTAGTATTAGCCAACGGCTTTTTTGTCGCGGCAGAATTTGCTATTGTCAAAGTCCGAGTCTCCCAAATTGAAGTTCAGGCAAAAACAGGCAGCAAAGTTGCTACGATAGCCAAAAGTATAACGGAGCATTTGGATGGTTATTTGGCCGCTACACAATTGGGGATTACGCTTTCTTCACTGGCTCTAGGTTGGGTAGGGGAGGCTGTAATGACCCAAATTGTGCAGGGGGCTTTAGGTTTTTTTGGTGTTGAATTAACAGGTACAATCGCGACCAATGCAGGACATGTGCTGGCTTTTACGATTATTACTGTATTACACATTGTATTTGGGGAACTCGCTCCTAAATCCATTGCGATTCAAAAACCTGTTGCAACAACGATGAAAATTGCAGTTCCATTGCAATTTTTCTACTTTATCTTTAGACCATTTATTTGGATTTTAAATGGCTTTGCTAATTTTCTGTTGAAAATTTTAGGTTTTGAAGTGACCAAAGGTGAGTCTGCTCACTCTTCTGAAGAACTGCAATATCTTTTGGATAAAGGTAAGGAGTCTGGTGCGTTGGATATTTCCGAGCACGAGCTGATTAAAAATGTATTTGATTTTAACGAGCGTATCGTTAAGAATATTATGGTGCCACGAACCAAAATTGTGGCAGTGGAAGTCACTGCAGATGCCTCTGAACTAATTGAAACCATGACTGAAGAGGGATATTCTAGACTTCCAATATATGAAGACAACATCGATCAGATTGTGGGGATTGTCCACACAAAGGATATTCTCCCGCTCTTAGCAAAAGGAAAAGAGGTGGTCATGAAAAATATCATGCGTAAGCCTTATTTCATTCCTGAAACAAAGAAGATCAATGATCTTATGGCGGAGTTTCAGCAGAAACGTCTACAGTTGGCGATTGTATTGGATGAATTTGGTGGTACTGCAGGTATGGTTACTTTGGAAGATATTGTAGAGGAATTGGTGGGCGAAATTCAGGATGAATACGATGAAGAAACTCCAGTGGTTGAACGTATTTCGGAAACGGAATATATGGTCGATGCGGGGGCTAGTATTCATGATGTGAATGAATTTCTCCCTATTGAATTACCAGAGAGTCAAGACTACGACACCATGTCGGGTTTGGTGAGCGAAATCTTTGATAAAATACCCGAGGTTGGCGAGCGGAAGGAGGAATATGGCTATGTGTTCACGATTATCCGGAAAGCGCAACAGAATATTGAGTTTGTCAAACTAGAATTGGTCGAATCGGCCGATGACGATACCGCGGAATAAGATAATAACGAAAGTAAATGCAGTTATTTTTTACACCGGATTTAAATCCTTCATTAGAAAATTTTATCCTTAGTGAGGAAGAGAGTAAGCATGCTATTCGTGTGCTTCGTATGAATAATGGAGATCATTTACACCTTATAGATGGTCGTGGCGGCTTGTACGAGGCTCAGATTATTGACCCTCATCCCAAACGTACCGTTCTTACTATTTTAAATGTCAAGGAGGACTATCAGCAGCCCCGGTACCATCTGCATATTGCTGTTGGTCCCACAAAGAATATCGATCGTATTGAATGGTTTTTGGAAAAGGCGACTGAAGTTGGAATTCAAGAAATAACACCAATTATTTGTGAGCATTCTGAACGAAAAGAAGTCAAACTAGATCGTCTGAATAAAGTGGTTGTGGCTGCCATGAAACAATCATTGAAAGCCTATCTTCCCAAACTCAATCCA
The DNA here is from genome assembly GCA_031253985.1 of Sphingobacterium sp. Lineage (GTDB taxonomy): Bacteria > Bacteroidota > Bacteroidia > Sphingobacteriales > Sphingobacteriaceae > Sphingobacterium. Next base: position 15,530 of record JAIRVH010000212.1, on the reverse strand, counting down.
GCTGTCTCATTTAAGCAATTTTTGAAAAATATTCCAAACGAAGGTGTACACAAAGCCATTGCACATTGTGTAGATGCTGAAAAGAAGTATTTAAATCAGATTTTGGAACCTGCTCAACATTATATTATCCTAATCGGTCCGGAAGGCGATTTCTCTGAGGAAGAAATTGATTTGGCACTGGAAATGGGGTTTTGTCCCATCTCACTGGGTGAAGCTCGCTTAAGGACCGAAACAGCTGCTTTAGCAGCCTGCATGGAAGTTTCCTTGTTGAATCGATAAGAAGGGAGGAATAGCTTTCCTAGTGTAGTGTATCGGCTACAAACTTGTACGAAAGTTTCCTTATCGAATAGATAGGAAGAAAAGAAAAGTTTCCGCAGTGCTATTATCGGCCGTGAAAGATTGGTAAGCGCGATTTGGCCATGCTGAAATACACACTGCTTTATTTTATTGGTTCGGCATCCACAATCTGAATTTCAGCATTCCCCTTAAGTGGATCTTTGGTAAAGATCATTTTTCCCTTTAATTTAATCGGATCTTCAGAGAATTTGATTGCAGCGCCTTTTAAAGTCACTTCAACCATTGGCGGTATACCATTGGAACCGCAGAATTGGCATTGCATAACAGGCAACACAGACATCATAAAGTTTTTGTGGTTTCTGCCGCTGTGGAGTGGAACCATATAACCAGGTAATTCAACTATTTTATTTTCTAGCGCTTTAAGTTCTTTTGGATAGAAAGGAGTATATACTTTCTTTGCGCCATTATAAGTTACTTTATAGGCCATCTTATCAATAGCTTCCCATGTTTTGTTCATCATAGGTGTATGGTCCGGAACATCCGGATTACTGCCTATTTGGGCTTGGCATTGTATCGTACAAAATACGATAAATAGGAATACTGAGATTATTTTTTTCATTGCTGATTTATTGTTAAGAATCGAGAAGTTATTTGATGATTCTTTGTTCTTGAACATTGATTTTAAAATTTACTTATTTGATAGCGTTCCAGAAATGCTTGTCCTGTAGGCTTTGATTGCTGGAATAAATGCAGCAAAGATACCGATTATACAGGCAACAAGCAAAAACACCAATTCTTTGGGATGGAGTTTAAAGGCCTCGATGAAATCTGCACTTTGACTTGTTTGATTACTGATATAGTAGAGTGCCAAATGTGCCATGATTAGTCCGATTAGCCCGCCAATGATTGTAATTGTTAGGCCTTCAAGGAGCACAATGGCCAGGAGTTTTCCCTTAGAAGCTCCCAGCGTACGCATGATAGCAAGATCATATTTGCGTTGCTTTAACGCGTTGTATAGATTAATAAAGACGCTTAAGCCGGCAATGAGCATAATCACATAGGCAAGTATCGATAAAGAATCTATCCCTACACCTAATAGTGAAAATAGACGGGTACTTTCCATGGCGGGAGATGCAGCCTGCATGTCTGTTTGTTGATCAATCAATTTTGGTAATATTCCGATAGCTGCGGGTGATTGATACTTTACTAAAATGGCTGTTATTTCTAACCCACTTTGTTTCACCATGTCTGCGCCAATAGATTTCACAAATACACCTTCCTCTTCGTGGTCACTATGATCAGCATGTTTATGCTGCGCTTTTTCATCAACGATATCTTCACCATGGTGATGGAGGTGGGCGTTGACAGTCTCTTCTCTGTCCTCTTCACGTTCACGAAGCTCTTTCTGTAGTGGGCTTTCTTCGTGGTCATGTGTATGTGCGATCCCATGGACATCCCAGACACTTTCTAAGTTGGTTAAGATTAGGTTATCTGTAATGTTGTTATTATGCTTTAGAATGCCGACAATAGTAAAAGGATGTTCATCATGATGATGGCCATCTTTGCTCAAACCATGTGAACTATGGATTTTATCACCTATTTTTAGCTGCTGTTTTTTTGCAACCTGGTCACCAATGACTGCTTCAAAATTATTTTGCCAGATTCGACCTTCACCAATAGATGTTTCATAGATGGACAGGAAAGAAGAATCTGTTCCGACGATACGGTGTCCCTTGAAATTGTCACCTAAAGATAAAGGGACGGCTAGCCGGACAAGTGGATTTTGACGTAATGGATCCAGTTCATCTAGCGGAATGTTGCCTGTTGGATTGTCGATATGATAAACACTAGAAAGGATCAGCTGAAGAGGACTTCCTTTCGCACCGACGACTAAATCAATATTTTTACTGTTGTTGTCAAGTTGCTTTTCAAAAGTTTCTCCGGTAATTGAAAGCACGGCAAGGATGGAAATTCCAAATGCCGTTAGTAAGATGCTGAGAAGGGCCGAGCCAAACTGTCTACTTAAATTTTTCCAAACCAATTGTATCGTGTTCATAGCAGATTTTAAAACTAAAGGGTGACGCGTAAATAAAGTGAAAAATTATTTTAAAAGGTACATTTTGGAGAACTGATCTTTTATTCTCTTATCGTGTGTTGTGATCAATAAAGTTGATCCAGCAGTATCAGCTATCGATAGAAGGAGTTCTAATACCCTATGGGTATTGTTGTCGTCCAATGCAGCCGTTGGCTCATCAGCAATCAATAAGGCTGGTTTATTGATGACACTGCGCGCAATAGCTGCACGTTGCAACTGACCACGGCTCAATTCGTTTGGATAAGCGTTGCTTTTTGCCTCCAATTGCAGCTGTTTAAGGATGATATTGATAGCGTTTATTTCTACTTTTTTTCCGGCCAAAGACTGCGCTAATTTAATATTTTCTAATAACGTTAAATTTTTCAGAAGGTGGGCCTCCTGAAATATGAAACCAATATATTGCGACCTGAACTGATCCAGTTTACTGTTGGATAATAAGGATAGATTTTGGTTATTTATGTTGACCTGACCTGTTTCTGGTCTTGACAAGCCGCCTAGGATATTAAGTAAGGTCGTTTTTCCAGAACCTGAATCACCTAATAATAGTGTATGTTGACCTTTTTCGATGTAAATATCTGGAAATTCAATTGACGTTGAATTTGGATACTGAAATGATAACTGTGTAGTCGATACGATTGGAGTGTTCATGGGAGTCAGAAATTGAAAATATATTCAAACTTAGATAAATTGCTTTTTATATGCAATATAATTGCAATTAAATTGCATATAAAAAATGATTTATGGTGCTGAGCTCGAAATTGTCGCCGGAAAGGCTGCCAATCTCCTGGGTATTCTATTGTATCACTGTCTTTTAGATAACTACTAGATGTTGTATATTAAGATATAATGTATAAAAGTAATCTAATTGTGTTAATAAATTAAGTGCTTAATAATTTTCTTACACTTCATTAATATTATCTCCATGGAAACAGCTCTTATATTTTGCTAACTGGCGATAAACCCTCTTTTTTACTGAAAATCGAGAAAAACTGATTGCGGGTAACATTAAATTAACAACTGATTCATGTAATGGTAATTTGTTGTTAATGTTAACCTAATATTCTGCTAATAGCTTTGCAGAAACAAAAAAACAAATAAATTGAAACCACAATTACAACTTAAAGGAATCGCTGCTGCCATGACGCTCGTAGTAGCTGCATCAACAACAGTTTATGCGCAAAGTAGTGGGAAGTTAATGGGGACTATTACTAACAGTAAGACTGGCGAAACAATCACCGGAGTAACTGTTCGTATTTTAGGGACATCAAGGGGTGGAAGTTCTGATGTATCTGGAAAGTACAGTATTCCAGCTTTACCGGCAGGTAAGTATACTGTAGAGTATATTTACGTTGGTTATTCGACAAAGCAAGTTACAGAGGTTGAGATTAAAGCGAATGATTTGACTAATTTAGATATCGTTCTTGATAATTCAGAAGGACAGGTGTTAGATCAAGTTGTGGTTACAGGATCTTTTAAGAAGGAGTCTATTGGTGCATTATATTCGCAACAAAAAAATAGTGCATTGATTTCTGATGGTATTTCAAGTGAACAGATCAGAAGATCGCCAGATAAAAATACATCCGAAGCATTACGTCGTGTTAGTGGCACGACAATTCAAGATAATAAGTTTGTGATCGTTCGCGGTTTGAGTGATCGCTATAATGTTGCTATGATGGATGGCTCGGTATTACCAAGTACAGAAGCCAATCGTCGTGCATTTTCATTTGATATTATTCCTGCAGCTTTAATTGATAAAATTACGATCTCAAAAACAGCGACTCCAGACTTACCAGCGGATTTCGCAGGGGGAGCTGTACAGATTACAACGAAAGATATTCCTGATCAAAATTTCATTTCTTTTGGTTTAGGATATGGTTATAATACTGCCTCAACTTTTAAAGATTTTTTGCAGACGAAAAAGAATTTTCAAAACTATTTAGGCTTTGACGATGGATCTAGTCAACTAGCTAAAAATTATCCTTCTAGAGAACAGTATTCTGCAGGTTTGTCTCAAAAGTGGCAGCGTTTGACTATGAAATCATGGTCTAATGATTTTGCTATTGATAATAAAAAGGCACTTCCGACTCAGACATATCAATTTTCTCTTGGAAGAGTGAAACAATATGATAATAATAATAAGTTTGGAGCTTTATTTTCCGTAAATTATCGGAATTCCCAAAATATTTTGTCAAATATTGAGCGTAAATGGTATCAGTATGATTACAAAGATAACCAATATCGATTTTCTACTAATCTTGGAGCAATGGCTAACTTTGGCTATAGTTTCGGTAAGAATAAAATCTCTTGGAAAAACCTATATAATAAAAATTATGACAATCTACACACAGAGAGGACAGGTATCCAGTTTGGATCAACTTCGGTGAATAGATTTTATGCATTTGATATCCTACAGAAATCATTATTAAAGTCTACTTTAGAAGGTGATCATGTACTTTCAGAGAAAAACGATAGGATTAAATGGACGGCTTCATATAGTAATATTAAAAACAATCAGCCGAACCAGATGAAGATAAACTACGTAAAGCCGATTGATAAAGAAAACGATCCGACTGTTCCCTATTTAGCAAATATCACAAGTCCGAGTAAAGAGAATACACGTTTGTTCTCGGATTTGAATGAAAATGTTTATACAGGCGAGGCGAGTTACACTAGACCACTAAATTTTCTATCGACTCAGAGTACATTGAAAGTCGGAGCGGGTACGAATTATCGTCACCGCGATTTTGATGCTCGTTTTGTCGGCGCGGTATTGGATGTTGTACGAATGGATCCAGCATTAGCAGACCAAATTAGAGCACTCTCACCTGATAAGATTTTTGCGCCAGATTTGATCGATAAAAACTATTACAAATACGAAGAGGTACAAATGCCAGGTGATTATTACACGGCAAAAACCTTTACAGGCTTCGGATATGCGATGTTAGACCAAAAAATTGCCGATAAATTTAGAGTCGTGTATGGTTTGCGTGCTGAAAATTATAATATCCAACTCGATACGGATAAAAAGGAAGTCGACGACACAAAATTAGATTTCCTACCCTCGATCAACATGACCTATAGTTTGAATAGTAAAACAAATCTAAGAGCATCATATTACAGAACGCTTGCCCGTCCTGAATTGAGAGAGCTCGCGCCTTTAGATTATTATGACTATGAGCAATTCGGTAATATAAAAGGTAATGTCAACTTAAAACGTAGTGCAATTAATAATGCGGATTTACGTTTTGAAATTTACCCGTCATCTGGTGAGATTTTTTCAGTTTCGACTTTCTACAAACACTTTTCAAATGCTATAGAGCCTAAGCGTGAGGATAGAAATTCTACCGTAGAGGTTTCATACATTAACACGTCTAAGGCCGTATTATATGGAGCAGAATTGGAGTTTCGTAAAAAATTGAGTTTTATTAATGAGACGTCATTTTGGAATAATACAACTGCTTACTTGAATCTGTCATACGTTCATTCTAGCGTGACAAACCCGACTGATCAGGATTATAAGGAAAAAACAAGACCAATGGTTGGGCAGTCACCTTATACAATTAATGCGGGAGTACAACATAGTGCACTGGATAATAAATTAAATATCAATATTCTTTATAATCGTATTGGTAAAAGAATTCAACAGGCTGGAGGAATAACATTTGCAAGTGCCTATGAGGCTCCGCGAAATGTGCTGGATGCTCAGGTTGGTTATAAAATCATGAAAAATAAAGGTGAGATAAAAGTTAATTTGGGTGATATCTTAAACAATCCTGTTAATGTCTATTTCGACAATAAACCTTATAATCAGCCGAATGAAACATTATATCGCTACAAGATAGGTGGAAATTATTCAGTATCATTTAATTACACGTTTTAATAGATAACGTAAACTTAATATTTCTTTAAATCTAAAGACATAACTAAAGTATTTTTTTGTATCAAGATTTTTAAAACTTAAAAAATGAAAAAAAGATTCTTATTCTTATCCCTGTCAGCACTATTATTGGCTGGAGCTTGTAAAGAAACAACAATTACAGACAATGGTAATGGTACAGAAACTCCAACAAATCCAACAAACGGAAATGTTGTAGAAGTTACTGGTGAAATTACTGCTAATACAACATGGACATCAGATAAGATTTACCTTCTAAAAGGCTTTGTGTTCGTATCTAATGGAGCAACTTTGACAATTGAACCAGGTACCATTATTAAAGGTGATAAGGCTACAAAAGGGACATTAACGATTACACGTGGATCAAAAATTAATGCAACTGGAACTGTTGATAAGCCAATTGTATTTACATCTGGTTTAGCAGCTGGTGCTCGTTCTCAAGGTGATTGGGGTGGAGTGATTTTATTGGGGAAAGCGCCCGTGAATCAAGGGACAGATGTCATGATTGAAGGTGGTTTAGCAGCTCCTAAGGGAAAAGATGCTAAAAACTATATTTACTATGGTGGATCTGATGCAGCAGATAACTCTGGTATAATGAAATACGTGCGTATTGAGTATGCAGGTATCGCTTATTCTGTTGATAACGAGATAAATGGTTTGACAATGGGGGGTGTTGGAAATGGTACAACATTGGAATATATCCAGGTCTATCGTTCAGGTGATGACGCTTTTGAATGGTTCGGTGGAACAGTAAATGCGAAGCATCTTTTAGCTGTAGGTACTTGGGACGACGATTTTGATACAGATTTTGGGTATTCTGGTAATGTTCAATTTGCATTAGCACAACGTGTACCTACTGTTGCAGATCAATCAGGCTCTAATGGTTTCGAATCTGATAACAACGCGACAGGGACAGACCAAACTCCAAAAACTTCTGCTGTATTTTCTAATGTAACAATTTTAGGCCCAATTCAAAAAGCTGGGGGATCTTTTAATGCAAACTTCCAACATGGTGCTCAAGTGCGTCGGAACTCTTCTATTAGCATTTTAAATTCCGTTATTTCAGGCTTTCCTTTGGCTGGATTATATGTTGATGATACAAAAGTAGTCACAGCAAATTCGACTTCGAATAATTTTTTGAGTGGAAATGCAGTTTTTGAAAATAATTTGGTATATGGTTCTAAAGATGCTGATTTAAAAGTTAGCTCAGCTACAAATGCTGCGGCTGTCTCTACACTTATACGTGCTAAAAATGTTTTCGAAAATGGTAAATATGCATCTGAATTGTTCGTAGCACCTTATAATTTTGGTTCAGATTTTTCCAATACAAGCAACACTCCAAATTTCCAAGTGTTATCTGGATCCGCTGCTGCTAGTGGAGCGAGTTTTACCAACGCTAAGGTGTCGGGAAGTTTCTTTGAGAAGGTTGCTTATAAAGGTGCTTTTGGTACGACGGATTGGACAAGTGGTTGGGCTCATTATGATCCGCAGAACTTAGCTTATACAACTCCAGGTAGAGTTACACAAAATTAATATCGAAAAAAAATAATACGTTAAAAATCCTGCCTTGTGCAGGATTTTTTGTGTAGCGTATATATTAAATAATTCGTTCTATAGTCAAATAAAAATAAATTCTAAAATATGAAAAAAACGATCTGTTTAGTCTTAATGAGTGTTTTCCTCCTTTTTGGGTGTAAAAAATCGAATAATACCAATGATTCTTCAACTTCTGGTCTTAAAGTAGAAATAAAAGGCATTTCTGGCTGGGGCGAATTTGTAAATATTACTGTCGATCAAAATAAGACAGAAGTAAAGTATCCTGCTGGAACTACTGGGAATCCTCAAACTGTAAAAGATAAAAGCTACAAAACAAGTGAAGACATTTTTAGAAAGTTATCGTCATATGTCGAAACGTATGATTTAATGAACGCCAAAATTGAGGAGTGTGCACGCTGTTTAGATGGAGCAGACTATGTGATTACAATAAAATCTGGAGGTAAAATAAATACCGTAACAATTGCAGAGCAACGTACGGATAGTAAATATGCAGATGTACTTGATTTTATAAAGAAACTTTAGAGAAATCTACATTAATTATACAACAAAATCCATTTTAAGCATAACGGGGCAGAATAGATTAACTCTCGCCAGTAGTATGTAAATGATATTGATATGACGTCATTTTTCTCTGTAATGGTTGATCAATTTTTTCTCGAAGCCATTTCTGAGAAATACCTAGGGATTCAAGTCTTTCAGCCATTGAAGGGTTTGATTCCTTTTCAGTATTTTACTGAAAAGCGTTTCGAGAAGTTTTTATCTTTAAGGTTTGATCGGACCTTTAAATAAGTTACATAGGCTCATAGTGATAGACTATCTGATAAGACTGATTTTTAAGCTCTTCAGACAATTGACCTATATCCAGTGTTTGCGCTTGAGGAGTAGGCTCACATACAGAATAGTATTTTCCGTTGTATAAAATAGCGTCACCGATAGGATGTTCAAATTGGACGGCCATGGTTACATGAGTGGGATATAGTAAAGTGATCATAGGTAAATTATAAATTTCCTTCACCAAGTAAAAAAATAAGGCCACACGGTCGTCACAGTCACTGTATTTATTCAATAGCGTTTGTTCCGCTGAAAGACGTTTCTCGGATCCGAAATTCTCTTCGTCATTTTCATACAAGAATGCATACCGGGTAAAACGCATTAAATAATCGACACCTTCCTGCTGATTTTTTCCTTTTAAATTTTCTTTAAGTGCTGGGATAAGCGATTGATAAGTCTCCTTGCTGAGCGGGATATTGAAATAGGTTTCAAAATCTACTCCAGGATAGTTTTTAAAAAGATCGCTGACATCATCATTCAACTTAACGTTAAAATGATAGGCTTTATGCCCATAATTGAATTCGATTTGTTTTTCCTTGTAATTAGAAGGCGTAAAATCGGGAAGCTTAGTAATCTTATAACTAAAATCTGCGATTGCTTCAGGTACTTTTATTTTAACGGGAATGTAAGTCTCTGCACGTTGAAACAGTTTTCCATAATCGTGAAAATTTAAACAGGTATATTTCTTGCCATCGATTTCAAAAAAAGGAATATCCGAGATATCTTCTTTGTTCTGAATAAAAAATATAATCTGGTCGTTACCGACAGCCAGGCGGGCATCATAACCTGATTTACACATCAAAAACCATTTGTAAAGTGTATAACGGGTATAATTTTCCGTTTTTGGAGCTATCTGCTGGGCAGTACGACGAATAAGTTGATAGTATACCCAATCATTCAGATGGTGTTTGTCTTTGTATTCTAAAAGGTCGTTTACAAGCTGAATGTAATCGGTCTGGTCAGCTGTCTGATAGAACTTTTGGACATGTGCTATCGTTAGACTGTCTTTGAATGGGATATTAAAAGCAGGTGGGACATCAATCGATACCTTGCCCTCATAAAAATTGAAATCATAATGTTGCGCCAGGAGCTGTTGCGAAGCGCAGGTAAACCAAACTAAAATGGTCAAAAACACCCTATGAATTCCCTTTAATATCAATTCTTAACAATTTGATAACATTGTAGTAATATAAAATTAACGATAAAATCGGCATTTTTTATGCATTGAAGGAATTATTATTAAAAAATTACAATCTATTTTTAGGTTTTAGATGCTCTATTTTCATTTTTAAAATCCGTATCTTCGTGCAATGGATAATTTTATTGTTTCTGCACGTAAATACCGCCCGATTACCTTTGATTCGGTTGTAGGTCAGCAACACATTACTGGTACCTTAAAGAATGCGATACACAACAACCAGTTGGCACAGGCATTTTTGTTTTGTGGTCCCCGTGGTGTTGGTAAAACTACCTGTGCACGGATTTTAGCCAAAACAATAAATTGTGAAAATATCTTAGCTGGAACTGAGCCCTGTGGAGCTTGCGATAGCTGTAAGTCTTTCCAAAATGGAAATTCTTTTAGTATCCATGAACTGGATGCGGCATCCAACAACTCAGTTGATGATATCCGTAATCTTATAGATCAGGTACGTATACCACCACAAGCGGGAAAATATAAAATCTATATCATAGATGAGGTGCATATGCTTTCTCAAGCCGCTTTCAATGCTTTTTTAAAGACATTAGAGGAACCTCCTTCCTATGCGATTTTTATCTTGGCGACTACTGAGAAGCATAAAATTTTGCCTACTATACTTTCACGCTGTCAGATTTTTGATTTTAACCGGATCAAGGTTGAAGATATGGCCAGTCATTTGGCTAATATTGCGGATAGGGAAGGTATAAACTACGATCAGGATGGCCTGCATATCATTGCTCAAAAAGCAGATGGTGGTCTTCGCGATGCTTTGTCGATGTTCGACCAGATTGTCAGTTTTTCCAATAAGCATGTAACTTATCAAGCTGTAATCGATAATTTGAATATTTTAGATTACGATTATTATTTTAAGCTAACAGATGCGATTTTAACGGAGGATGCGGCTCAGAGCTTGCTCATTTTCAATGAAATTTTAAACCACGGATTTGATGGCAGCCATTTTATAGCTGGTCTGTCGGCGCATTTCAGAAATTTGCTTGTTGCCAAAGAGCCGTCAACCTTAAAATTGCTAGAAGTCAGCGACAGTATTCGTCAAAAGTATCTGCAGCAATCTCAAAAAGCTGCTCCAGGATTTTTGTTATCGGCATTGAATATTTCCAATCAATGTGAGATCAACTATAAGACAAGTAAAAACCAACGTTTGCAGGTCGAACTTTCGCTCCTCAAGACATGTCATATTGCAAGTGCAATTAAATTGAGCCAGCTTGGATCCGTGCAGATTCCTTCGGCTACCGAGGGCGTAAAAAAAAAACTTCCTGAGCCAGTAGCAGCAGCCCAGCCAAAACAAACCTCAGTAGTCCCTACTCCGCAAACGACTTCTCCAGCGAATGCTCCTGTCGTCGAAAGCCAGGTGATACCGCGTTACCAAGCTAGTCCTGTCAATTACCAGTCTTCCGAGACGAAGGAGGAAGTGAAAAAAGATGTAGTTTCTAATATACCTCCGAAAGTAAAAAAAGGTGGTTGGGGTGCCTCCGCTTCAGCGATTATTCCATCGTTGCCAGATTTGAATACCATATACGATAACAATGCGGTTGCCAAAGAAGGGGATGAACCTGAATTGATCCGGGGGAGTGAACAGCGTGATATTTCATTCGGTCAGTTTATCGCTGTTTGGAATAGTTATGCGGAACAGTTAAAAGCAGAAAATAAGATTAACTTATATACCATGATGACTGCCATGCAGCCTAGATTAAATGGTACGTTGATTGAAATTGATGTAGAAAATGGCGTTCAGATGGATGTCTTACAAAGTGCCAAAGTTGATGTGTTGAATTACCTTCGGGTGAAGCTGCAGAATTTTTCGTTGGATCTACAGGGGGTGATGATGGAACATACTATTTCGCGCAAACCTTATACCTCACAAGAGAAATATCAAGCCATGGTCAACAAAAACCCACTTTTAGATACCTTGCGGAAGGAGTTTAACTTGGGACTAAGCTAATTCAATCACTTTAGTTGTTGTTTATTTTTGTACATTTGCATTCTCTTCTATGAAGAGGGAAATATTTAGTATTTATTATGCAGGGAAATTTTCAGAGACGTGATCGCGACCACGGGGAAAGACGTGAAGTGAATCAGATGGTATTTGGTATTCGTGCCGTTATCGAGGCAATCGATAGTGGTAAAGAGATCGAGTCATTGTTTATACAGCGTGGTTTGAGCGGTAGTTTGATTCTAGAATTAAAAGCCTTGTTAAAAGAGCATAATATTGCTTTTCAACAGGTGCCCATCGAGAAATTAAACCGGATAACACGTAAAAACCACCAAGGTGTAATCGCTGTCATTTCTCCAATTACCTATCATGACATTGAAGAACTTCTACCACAGATTTATGAAAAAGGTGAGACTCCGTTACTTTTGATGCTGGATGGTGTCACAGATGTACGCAATTTAGGTGCCATTGCACGCACAGCAGAATGTTCGGGTGTACATGCTATCATTGTCCCTAAAAAGGGCTCTGCGGAAGTTAATCCTGATGCGATCAAAACATCTGCAGGTGCACTGTATAAAATTCCTGTATGCCGTCATGATAGCTTGTCCAAGGTTGGTAAATTTTTGATTGATTCAGGTGTGCAGTTAGTTGCCAGTACAGAAAAAACAACCTCTAGCATTTACGATGTGGATTATACAGCTCCAACCTGTGTGATTATGGGTGCTGAGGACGTTGGTGTTTCCAATGACCTAATCCGTATTGCCGACCACTTGGCCAAGATACCGATGTACGGTGAAATAGGTTCATTGAATGTTTCTGTTTCGGCTGCCGTTGTCATCTATGAAGCAATTCGCCAACGTATTGTTAAAAAATAAACATGTAATCTGTTTAACTATAAAAAAAGCCTTTGTTTTTGACAAAGGCTTTTTTGTGGGTTAGATGTTATATATTTCCTCAATTTCCCGTTCGTATTTTTGTAAAATAATTTTTCGCTTCATTTTTAAAGTCGGTGTTAATTCACCACTTTCCACCGTCATTTCGTCTGGAAGGATAGCGAATTTCTTGATTTGTTCCCAGTTGCCAAAATTTTTATTGATACGGCTAAGTTCTGATTCGATTTTCTGCTTCAGCTCGGGGCTATTGAGAAAATCTAATCTCGTCAGTGCACTTAGGGAAGGAACAGCGTTCTTTGACCATTCGAGAAGATTGTTATAGTTGGGGACGATCAAGGCGGCAGGGAACTTCCGGCCCTCGCCAAGCACCATGGCCTGTTCAATGAACGAGGATTCAACCAGCTTGGATTCGATTTGTTGAGGAACGATGTATTTTCCGCCTGAAGTTTTAAACATTTCTTTCTTGCGGTCTATAATTTTGAGAAACTTGCCGTCTACCCATTGACCAATGTCTCCAGTGTATAACCAACCGTCTTTGAGTACTTCTGCTGTTGCTTCTGGATTTTTATAATAGCCGATCATATTGTTTTCTCCTTTGGTCAATATTTCGCCATCCGCTGCCAGCTTGATTTCGATATGAATTAATGGCAAGCCAACAGTGCCAATTTTCATACCTCGTCTGTAGCAGTTTACAGCGATGCAGGGACCTGCTTCCGTGAGGCCGTAACCTTCATATATCGGAATACCTGCAGCCATATATAAACGGATCAGTCTTTCTTGTAGAGCGGCACTTCCGGAGGCAATGCCCTTGATGTCACCTCCCAATGCTTCACGCCATTTTGAAAAAACTAATTTACGGGCAATCTTCAACTGGAAATCATACCACCAAGAACGTCCTTCCAGCTTGTATTGCTCGCCAATTCTTAAGGACCAGAAGAATAGTTTACGTTTGACTCCTGTTAGTTTCTCTCCTGTAGCCATAATCTTTTCATAGACTTTCTCCAGCACACGTGGTACAGCCGAAAAGATATGTGGCTTTACGGATTTGAAATCGTCACCTATCGTATCCATCGACTGGGCAAAAAAAATGGTAAGCCCCTTGTACATATAGACATATTGGAAAACACGCTCATAAGCATGACAGACTGGGAGAAAGGAGAGCGCACGATCTCCACGTTCGACCGGAAAGGAATATTCGCTACTCAGTGTATCTGCTAATAAATTTTTATGCGATAGCATAACGCCTTTAGGGTTACCCGTTGTACCGGAGGTGTAGATGATGGATGCTAATGTGTCGGATTCTATTCCATCGCGCAATAGGTTCAGCGTTTCGTCCGGAATGGTCTTGCCCTTTGCAACTAAATCCTGCCAATGATTGAGACCTTCCCCCTTGTCAAGGCTGAAAATGCTGTTTAGCTGCGGGCAGTCATTCTGTATTGCTAATATCTTTGTGTATAATTTCTTCGAACTGACAATGCAGTTTTTGATTTCAGCATGATTGAAGATATAGCTGTAGTCTGAGGTTGAAATATTCGGATAAATAGCGACGACTACAGCTCCAATCTGCTGAATGGCAAAATCAAGGATATTCCATTCGACGCGGTTCTCACTAATCAATGCCACTTTCTCTCCAGGTTGAACGCCTAATGCGATTAAACCTTTGGATGTCTTATTGACCTGTTCAATAAATTCGGTATTGCTTATTTTGACCCATTCGTTATCTTTTTTGAAAGAAAACATGGGGAAATTGGGTGCAATATCATATTGCAGCTGTGCTAAATCAAATAATCTTGTTGCTACTGTTGACATGTCGGAAATCCAGTTCGTGTAATACAGCTAATTTACGTTTTTTTGCAGACACTATTGTAGTGGTAGGGGAGATTAGTACCTGTATTCTTGGCAGGGGATATAAAAGAAAAAGACTCTGGTAAATCAAGCTGTATGCTTTCATACCAGAGTCTTTAAACTCTTATTGAGTTAAATACTAATGATTAGTATTTACTTTTTGATTCTTTACGTTTTCCAGAGAAATCACGGAAGCCTCCACCGTTGCTGTTGCCACGGTCACGTCGCTCGCCACTGAATCCACCTTCACGTCTTCCGCCGCGCTCACCGCCACCATATCCGCCTTCACGTCTTCCGCCACGATCACCACCACGGTATCCACCTTCACGTCTTCCGCCACGATCACCACCCCGGCTTCTTCCGCCACGGTCGCTGCGACCTTCACCTTTTGCTTCGCCAGATACTTCGATACGTACTTGACGACCGTTGTAATCTACACCTTGGAATCCTTGGAATACTTTTTCTACTTCTGCATCTTGAACTTCGAAGAATGTGAACACGCCTTTCAAATCAATTTTACCGATTGATTTTCCTGAAATATTCGCATTGTTACAGATAAAGCCCAACATGTCTCCACGAGAGAATTCATCTACTGAACCTAAATTCATGAATAAACGCGTGTAACCTTTTGAACCTTCACGCGAGCGACCATCACGTCTGTCACCGCGGTCTTCACGACCACCGTCACGTGCTTCGATATTTAAATCTGGTGCGTTTTTGTAATAATCCAAGAAACGGTTGAACTCAAGAGAAGCAAATCTTTTGATGATATCTTCTTTTGAAAGTGACTCCAAATTTTCCATAATTGCAGGCAAGAATGGGCTGATTTGTTCGTCGTTTACTTCGACATTTTCAATCTTTTTAACGATAGAAAATAATTGTTTTTCGCAAACTTCAGCACCTTGAGGTACTTGTTTTTTCTCAAAAGGCTTACCGATGATCTTTTCAAGATGACGGATTTTGCTTAG
>JAIRVH010000189.1 GCA_031253985.1 Sphingobacterium sp. | reverse complement strand
ATGAAAAAAATCTTAACAGTAGCAAGCGTATGCGCAATCGCATTAGCTTCTTGTAACAAAGACAACGTAGGACCTAATTCAGATTTGAATGCTGGTTTGCCAAACAAACCTCAGGCAACAATTCCAACAGATGCTGCCGGTATTATCACGAAAACAACGCTTTCTGCTGACACTGTATGGAAAATTGACGGTGTGGCATTTGTAAGACCGGGAGCTACATTAACGATTCAAGCTGGTACATATATTACCTCTGGAGTAACAAAAGCATATAATGATCAGATTACTGGATTAACACAAAATATCAAAGGTGTTTTAGTCGTGCCAAAAACAGCTAAATTGATCGCCAACGGTACTGCTGCTGCGCCGATCGTGTTTACTTCTCCAAATGCAGCGGGATCTCGTAATCCTGGTGATTTTGGAGGTGTAGTGTTGTTGGGGAATGCAACCACAAACCAAGCGTCCACAAAGAGAATTGAAGGTATTCCTCAGCCTGTTGGAGTGGATGTAACCTATGGTGGTACAAATGCTGCCGATAATTCTGGTTCATTGAAATACGTGCGTATTGAATTTGCTGGTTATAATTTAACTGCTGACAATGAGATTAATGGATTGACTTTAGGTGGTGTTGGTACTGGTACTACGTTGGAAAATATACAGGTATCTTGGGGTAAAGATGATGGATTTGAATTCTTTGGGGGGACTGTCAATGCGAAATACCTAGTTGCGTTATCAAATGACGATGATGATTTTGATTTCGATCATGGATATACAGGTACAATTCAATATGCATTGTCATTAAAGGATCCGAATTCGACAAACAGTACTTCTAGCGGTAGTTCTGATTCAAATGGTTTGGAGTCGGATAATGAAGGTACAGCGCCATATGCTGCTACACCTAAAACTCGTCCGGTATTAAAGAATTTTACGTTCCTTGGTATTAAGGATGTGACTGTGGCGAGTTCTAAATTGAAATTCGGTAACCGTTGGAGAAGAGCGACGGAGTATGATATCCAAAACTCAATTATCGCGGGTTATGCAACAGGTGCCGCATTTCAGGATGGTGCGACAGGTACATTTACAGGTAATGTTGTGCATGCCTATACTGCTGCTTTTAGCGGAGCTACCCCGGCTGGAAACCAAACAAATGTTTCAACAGATGCTGCTGCATATTTGAAACTGGCAGGTGGTGTTAATATTTTTTACCCAACAGCGACTTTGTTTAATCCTGTATTTCTAAGACCACTTTCTACATCACCAGCCTATGGTAATGGAACGACAACGTATAGTGGTGCATTTCATCCAACAACTGCTCCTTGGACAGCAACTTGGACTCAATTTGATCCAAAAAACTATTAAAACTTATTTGTTGAGTGAGCCATTTTTATGGCTCACTTCTTAATTCTTTGTATATGATAAAAAATATATTTTTCTATTTTTTTGTCCTCTGGACAGGATGGGGACTGTGCTCCTGTGAAAAAGGCGAGGTGGTTCAGGTACCTGATGAAATCGCACGTATTGCTTTTAGATCCTATAGCACTGCCTCAGTGGATGTAAAACGAGTAACGGTAGATGGAAAAGTTGCGAACAACGACAACACCAGTTTTATTTTTATACGAAATAAAGATGCAGATTCTTCATGGATTATTGCATATGATAGCAAGGATCAGAAAGTTCTGGAGCAACGCTTATCCATCAAATCAGGACTGAATACCTTTGGTGTACATAGTAAAAGTCCCATTGATCCTTCACTTGTTGTCGGCGAAAATCCGTTGGACGATAATGTGCTTCCAATTTCGGGTGTGATGCAAGTGAAAATATTGAATTTCAATAAGACGATCTCACCAAATGGTGAACCAATTCGATTGGCGGTTTATCAGGGTAAGCCTGTTTTTGACGAAAGTTGGGGTATGGATTTGGTGAAATATGACAATGATCCGATTCTGACCACCGACTTGATATCAGATAAAATTCCTGAAAAATTTATCAAAATACCCGTGGATCCCATTTTTGCTGCAAAGGCTCAAGTGTTGGATAAAGATTCAAAACCAGTCCTTATAGATGGGCAAAAAGTGTATTTGTTTTTTTACTTTAAGGCAGATGTAGCTGTTGTATATCTTCCGCAAAAAGAATCTGATGCTCCTTTAGATGTGGACGCAGTCTCAGATATTGGCGGTATTGGCTATAGCCTTGATAATATCTGGTTGCAAAAATAAAATTGACAGAAAGAAATGTGCTGTCAATAATTAAGTTAAAAGTAAACACATATCATGAAAGGTATTAATAATTTAAAACACAGAAAACTATTGGCTATCTCCCTGGAAATTCAGGGAGATGCAGGAAATGTTATTGATGCGGAAATGCTTTATAAAGTGCGCACAGAATTTACAGATCTTAATGAGCTATATCGGCAATATTTGGAACTGCTTCAGCAACTGGAGAGGCTAGTGCGTGACTATGAATCGAAAGAACGTACGATACGTTCTGAAATCTTAGTACGCTCTCTTCGTAAACTGGCTAAAAACGGACAAATTGGAGCAGGTCTCCGTAAGATTATTATTTCACTGAACTCCTGTGCGCATTGAGGTAATTAGTTTTCAGATTTGGTTGGCCTGTTGACTACAACAGGTATTGCCTGATAGCTACTGCCTATGTATTTGGGCTTCAACATATGGGTTGGGTCAATCGTAGTAATAGGGCGTTTAGCTAGGATATTTTTCATACCGATCTTTTTTAATACTTCCTGAATCAAGGGATCCCTCGTATCGCCTACAGGAACCAAGGGTAGAAAAGCAAATTCATCGGTCACTTTTGAAGGTGCAATTCCATCGCTATAATCTCCCTGCCCCACTTTATTGTAGATTTTATAGATCATAGGAACCAAATGCCAGGCCCGTTCGGTACCTCGGATATCTTCTGGAGTTACTATTGTTGTTGAGGCCATATCTTTACCGAATGTTTTGTCGCCGACTTGAATGATTTCTACATAAGGCTTCAATCCATTGATGAGCATTTCGGCTGCAGAGGCCGTGTTTGGCCCTGTCAGCATATAAATTCTCTTCAAATGTAAACCTTGCTTTAATACCTCTTCCGCAGCGAAAGAATAGCCATCGGGCTGCCCTTGCAGGGTGGATGCAAAACTGTCTTCTCTATTTTTGATGTTTTTGTTTCCACGATATCGAGCGAAAACATCATTCTCTTTAATATCTGCCAATAAGAGTGCGCAAAATGAGGCGAAAGCAACCTGTCCGCCTGGGTTGTAACGTAAATCGACAATAAGTTCCTGAATCCGTTGGGACTTGAAATTTTGGACTGCTTCCAATAATGAATATGCCCCACTAAAGTCAAATTGACTTAAAAACATATAGCCTACTGTGGGGGAGGAGGAGATGAGTTTAGCGGTATAGAGGACGGGCTGCGAAATATAGGAAGAAGGCAGATGAAATATTTTGCCATCGTTTCGCGTCAAATCCATTGCCGGTAAAATCAAGGATTTGCTTAGTAGCGATTTCAGGTTGCTGTGGTCGATAGGTTCGTTGTTGATGTGGCTTATGCTGTCTCCCCGTTTGAGTCCCATTAAACCTCCTTCGCTGAAGGGAACAATCTGGGTGATCAGTTGGATGGTTTTACCTGTTGTTTGGAGTTGTACCATATCGAACCCAAAAGTGTTTGTCAGCGTATTGCCATAGGTGTCGCTGTTGAGTGTCTGTAATATGCTGGAATAATGATCGTCTTGAAATAAGAGACTTTTAAAAAATAGATCTGGAGCTTGTTGGTAATTGTTTTTTTGTGTGATTTTTTCGTTCCAGTAATAATATTGCCGCATTTGTGCCATTGTCCATTCATTGATCGCTTCATTTGATCCTGGTTCGTTCAATGGTGGATCTTTTTCACAAGAGGAAAAGATCAACGAAAAGATAGTCAAAACAAGAGCTTGTGGTTTACGCATTTTTTAATTTTGCTTTATTAAAAATACGGATTAAGTTGTTTGTTTTTGAGTTATCTTTTTGTTATTCAAGTGTTTATTTAATTTAAACAAGGCTTTTTTAATAGTAGTTATGGAAATGAAGAGCCGATTGTCTGCTGGAGCAAACACAAAAGGCACCACGTTCAGTGATGCCTTTGGCTTGTATATATCGAAATAGATCGATTAATAGAGTGTAAACTCTACGCGACGATTTTGTTGACGACCATCAGCAGTTTTGTTTGATGCAATAGGCTGGTCAGGACCATATCCTGTAGCTTCAATGCGAGAAGCATTAGCACCTTGAGATACTAAGTATGCTTTTACTGACTCAGCGCGTTCTTTTGATAAACGCATATTCAACTCGCGTGAACCTGTGTTATCCGTGTGACCCGCTAATTTCAAGCTAAAGTTTTTCTCGATTAACAATTCAGCTACTTTATTTAATGTAGCATATGAAGTAGGACGTATTGTTGCTTTTCCTAAATCGAATTCTAAGTTTTTGATTGCGTCTGCAACGACTTTGCGGTCAGCTTCTGTCACAACAACTTTTTCAACAACTCTAGTTTCGTTTTTCACAACGATTGGACAACCAGCACCGTCTACTTGTACACCTGAAGGTGTGCCTGGGCATTTATCATATTTGTTAGCTACACCATCGCCATCATCATCTTTCAAATCACTGTTCAGACCATCTAATTGGCTTTGTAATGCTTGATTTTTTGCGTTAAGAGCATCGTTTTGCGCTTTCAGATCATCATACTTTAATGTGTAGTCATTGACGAGTGTAGCGACAGGGTTTGAATTGTTTAACGCTGGTTTACTACCATTGCCCAATGCAAATTCTAAACCTCCATGGATGTAAGTAAATAAATCGTTTTTATATTGACCACCTTGAATGCCATCAAAGTTTTGGTTAACCCAATTTAATTGATAGCCTAGCTCGAAGTTGATACCTTTCGCAACAGCAAATTTAAATCCCATATCTAATGGTACATATATTTTAGAAATACCATCGGCTTCTTGCGATGTGGAACCCGTTGTTAGGGTTGTTTTACTGTTCATCACCCCAACCCCGACTGAAGCGTAAGGTTTGATAAAACTGTTGAAAAATCTCCAATTTGTATTAGCTGCCAGGAACTCTCCTGATAATGCAGCAGACCAAGGTGTTTTCGCTTCAAATGATTGCGTACCATCTTTAAAGGCTCCGCCTGTTTTACCTCCAAAATATGTGGCTTTAATCCCAAAAGAAGGGGAAATTTGTTTCTTAATATAAGCACTATAACCTAAGTTCCAAGCTAAATCATCGTATCCTTCACGATTAAATCCCGCGATGTTAGTTTGGTTTGTCACTCCTGCACCAATACCAATAGACCATGTTCTGTATTGCGTAACAGGGCCAAATGGGGTTGTTCCTTCTATAGAGGATGCCTTTGAGCTTTGAGCAATTGCAGAATTGGCAAATAAGCCCGCAGATGCTAAAGCAAGTACTAATTGTAATTTTAGTTTCATAGAATTTGAATTTGTAAAAACCGACGCAAAAGTAATAGATTAAAAATTAAATTCACAATCGACTTGTAGTTAATATATGACAATTGATAAATAAAAAGGTGTTTTTATTTAAAACACCTTTTTATAAGTGTAATTTGTTAGTTATTAATAAAGTGTAAATTCAACGCGACGGTTTTGCTGACGACCAGCTGCATTTTTATTGGATGCAATTGGTTGATCCGGACCGTATCCAGTTGCCTCAATACGTGAGGCATTTGCACCTTGTGATACTAAGTACGCTTTTACAGATTCTGCACGCTCTTTTGATAAACGCATATTTAATTCACGCGAGCCTGTATTATCGGTGTGACCAGCTAATTTTAAGCTGAAATTTTTCTCAATCAATAATGCAGCGACTTTGTTCAATGTCGCATATGAAGTAGGGCGAATAGTTGCTTTACCTAAATCGAATTCTAAGTTTTTGATCGCATCGGCAACGACTTTTCTGTCTGCTTCGGTGACTACAACTTTCTCTACAACTTTAGTTTCGTTTTTCACAACAATTGGACATCCTGATCCATCAACCTGAACACCTGAAGGTGTGCCCGGACATTTGTCATATTTATTGGCAACACCATCGCCGTCATCATCTTTTAGATCATTATTCAATCCATCCAATTGACCTTGCAACGCTTGATTTTTAGCATTCAACGCATCGTTTTGAGCTTTCAGATCATCGTATTTTACCGTATAATCATTGACAAGGGTTGCAACAGGATTTGAATTGTTCAATGCCGGTTTACTGCTGCTTCCTAAGGCAAACTCTAAGCCTGCGTGCGCATAGGTGAATAAGTCATTTTTATATTGTTGATCAACTGTTCTGTTGTCAAATCGTTGGTTCGCCCAATTCAATTGATAACCCAATTCAAAGTTTATACCTTTGGCTACAGCGAATTTCAAACCAAAATCTGCAGGCACATAGATCTTAGAATAAGAGTCTCCGTATTCGCCTTTATTTCCACCGGCGATTGCAGCAGTTTCAGCATTCATAACCCCAACACCAATCGATGCATAAGGTTTGATAAAACTGTTGAAAAATCTCCAATTTGTGTTGGCTGCCAAAAACTCACCCGATAAGGCAACTGACCAAGGAGTCTTGGTTTCGAATCCCGTTTGCTTGTCACTGTTATCATACCCAGCTGTCTTTCCACCAAAATAAGTTGCTTTCAATCCAAAGGATGGTGAAATTTGCTTCTTGATATAAGCGCTGTACCCTAAATTCCAGTCTAATTTATCATAACCACCATTGTTAAATTTGGCGATATTCTGTAAGCTTGTTACACCAGCGCCTACACCGATAGACCAAGTTCTATATTGTGTTGCCGAACCTAATGGAGTTGTGCCCTCAATTGATGCTTCTTTTGTGCTTTGCGCAAAGGATGCGGTGGATAAAATTCCTGCCGCGACAAGTAATCCTGATTTTTTAAGGCTAATTTTCATAATGCGTGTTTGTAAAATTATCTACTATAATACTGTTGTTAAATTAACTCACTGAACACTCTTGCAATAAATTTGCCAAAAATTATTTGGTTACTCTAC
>JAIRVH010000164.1 GCA_031253985.1 Sphingobacterium sp. | reverse complement strand
ATCTTTGTATCCCGTACATAGAGCAACTATTATTGGTCATTTTGACCACATAAAATTGAAAATCCTTTAATTGTTATGACTAAATATATTTTTGTTACGGGCGGCGTTACTTCGTCGTTAGGGAAAGGTATTATTGCTGCTTCCCTTGCTAAACTTCTCCAAGCGCGTGGCTATAAAGTGACCATCCAAAAATTCGACCCTTACATTAACATTGATCCAGGAACATTAAATCCTTACGAGCATGGTGAATGTTATGTCACGGAAGATGGTGCCGAAACTGATCTTGACCTAGGCCACTACGAGCGTTTTCTGAATGTTCCAACCTCACAAGCAAATAACGTAACGACAGGCCGCATCTATCAACATGTTATCCAACAAGAGCGTGAAGGTGCATATTTAGGAAAAACGGTTCAAGTAATCCCCCATATCACAGATGAGATAAAACGCAGGATGCAATTGCTGGGTGAGTCCGGTGAATATGATATAATCATCACTGAATTGGGTGGAACTGTTGGCGATATTGAGTCTTTACCATTTGTAGAGGCTGTAAGACAGCTCCGTTGGGAACTGGGAGCCAATAATTCTTTGGTTATCCATTTAACTTTGGTGCCTTATCTAGCTGCTGCTGGTGAGCTTAAAACTAAACCGACGCAACATTCTGTAAAAACATTATTGGAATATGGTGTACAACCTGATATTTTAGTATGCCGTACTGAACACAAATTATCACAGGAAATCCGTAAGAAATTAGCACAATTCTGTAATGTCAACATCAATGCTGTCGTTGAATCAATAGATGCATCTACAATCTATGATGTACCGTTATTGATGCTAAAGGAGAACCTCGATAAAACAGCATTGACTAAATTGAAGCTACCGAATAAAAATGAACCAAATCTAGAAAATTGGAAAGCTTTTTTAGGCAAGCTTAAAAATCCGACAAGTGAAATCTGCATTGCGTTAGTAGGAAAATATGTTGAGCTTCCAGATGCCTATAAATCTATTATCGAAGGTTTTATCCATGCAGGCGCCACAAACGAATGTAAAGTAAAAGTGAGCTATATTGCAGCTGAAAGTGTTACAAAGGAAAATGTCGCTGAGAAATTAAAAGGAATGGATGGTGTTTTGGTTGCGCCAGGATTCGGTGAACGTGGTTTAGACGGCAAGTTAAATGCTATTCAATACGTTCGTGAGAATAATATTCCTTTCTTCGGTATCTGTTTAGGTATGCAGTGTTCGGTCATCGAATTTGGAAGAAACGTATTGGGACTAAAAGATGCCAATAGTTTTGAGATGGATGCCAACACGAGTAATCCAGTCATCAATTTGATGGAGGAGCAGAAAAACATCACCAATATGGGGGGCACTATGCGTTTAGGTGCTTACGATTGTGAAATTAAAAAAGGAACGAAGGCTTTTGCCATTTATGGTAAAACAAAAATTTCGGAAAGACACCGTCACCGTTATGAATTTAACAATGACTATTTAAAACAATATGAAGCTGCAGGAATGATTGCGTCAGGATTCAATCCGGAGACTGGTTTAGTTGAAATTGTGGAATTGAAAAACCATCCATTTTTCGTTGCCGGACAATTTCATCCAGAATTAAAGTCAACTGTTGCAAATCCTCACCCACTTTTTGTTAGCTTTGTAGCCGCTGCTTTGGCCAACAAGAAATCAAAGTAGTAATAGAAGGATACAATTAATTAAGTTTAATTATTAAAAATGGATAGAAATACCCTAATTGGTTTGGTCCTGATGTTTGCCATCATCACTGGTTCATTTTACCTGATGAAGCCTTCAGAATCAGAAATCAAACAAGAACAAGCGCGACAAGAGGCTAAAGCTCGTACAGAAAAAGGATTACCTGCCGAAAGTGACTCTACGGCTAAAGCCAAAACAGCACAAACAGCAGTGATTGCTGATTCGGCAGAACTGAAAAAGCCTTTTGGTGCCACAAAATTTGGAACCGAGAAAGTCGTTACGATTGAAAATGAAACCATCATTGCCAAAATCAGCACAAAAGGTGGTAAAGTTAAATCCGTCGAACTAAAAGGTGAAAAGAATTTCAATGGAAAACCGTTGATGCTTTTTGATGGCGACGATAACAAGTTTGGATTTCAATTTAATGCAGCAGGTCAAAATGTATCAACAAATGACCTATACTTCAACACCGAATCTTCGGATATCCAAGTTTCTGGCGAAGGTAAACAATCCGTAAAATTCAGACTGAATTACAGTGCCGACCAATATATTGAATATGTTTATTCCATTGCTGGTAAAGGTTATAATGTCGGATTAGACATTAATACAAAAGGCATTCAAAACTTAATTCCACAAAGTCAAAAAACGTTGACTCTTAACTGGAATACCACGTTGAGACAAAAGGAGCAAAATATCGAGTCTGAAAGACAAAAATCTACGCTTTATTATAAAGAAGATAATAAAGTGGACCATTTGTCCGAATCAAAAGATGCTGATGAGGCATTGGAGAAAAAGGTACAATGGATTGCATTTAAGCAACATTACTTTTCGAGTATCCTAAATGCCAAAGATGGTTTTGTCAACGCAAAGGTCGACGTAAAACATGCGACTGAGAACGACATCATCAAATTCTATAATACCAATGCGGAATTAGCATTTGATAATCATAAGGATAACAACTATTCCCTAAATTTCTTCTTTGGACCAAATCAATACAATGTATTGAAAGCGGAGGGCAATGATTATCAATCGATCATCAATATGGGTTGGGGGCCAATGCGCTGGATCAACCAATGGATTACAGTACCTGCATTCAATTTCCTAGACGGCTTCCATATGAGCTATGGTATTGTTATCCTATTACTTACATTACTATTAAAATTGGTTCTTTCTCCAATGACCTACAAGTCTTACGTCTCTATGGCCAAGATGCGTGTTTTAAAACCGCAGCTTGACGAGATCAAGGCTAAGGTAGGAGAAGACAATCAAATGTTGATGCAACAAGAGCAAATGAAATTGTACAAACAGGTCGGTGTGAATCCGCTTGGTGGATGTCTTCCACTTGTACTGCAAATGCCATTTACGATTGCCTTTTTCTACTTCTTTCCAAATTTATTTGAATTGAGAGGACAAAGTTTCTTGTTCATGAAAGACATGTCAACCTATGATACTTTGTTTACATTTGCTCCTATTTTTGGATCATTCAACCACATCTCTTTGATGTGTATCTTGATGACATTGACAACACTATTAACAACTTGGTACAACAATGCAACGTCGGGCGCTACCGGACAAATGAAATATATGGGTTATATTATGCCATTGATTTTCTTCTTTGTTCTGAATAGCTTCCCAGCAGGTCTGAACTACTACTATTTCTTAAGTGCATTATTTACATTCTTGACGCAATTGGTTATCCGTTCCATGGTAAATGATGAGAAAATCTTAGCCAAACTGGAGGAAAATAAAAAGAATCCAAAAGCAGAGAAAAAATCAAGTTTTCAAACAAAAATGGAAGAAATGATGCGTGCGCAACAACAGGCACAACAAAACAAAAATAAATAGTTTGATTTTATCGTACTGATAACGAAGGCTTCCAAACAGGAAGCCTTCGTTGTTTACAAACTTTTGTAGCACTTTGTCAAACCAAACGTTCGAAAGGATGTTAATAGGTTAAATTTAATATATGAACTTTAAAAATATCGGAATATTGGCCATGTTGATGATTGGCCTTGGAAGCTGCTCAGTGATTAAAAAGAACGCTGATGAGCAAAAATCAGACAGTGCTATATCTGCTGTGACTGGAAAGAAATGGCAATTAATTGAGATTAATGGTCAAGCTGTAGCGGATCAGATCAACGGCAAAATGCCCTACCTCCAGCTAGATGAAAAAAGTTACAGTGCAAGTGGAGGCTGTAACGGCATAGGAGGAGATTTGACTTTGTCAAACAATGGACGAATCAAATTTGCGCAGGGTATGTCCACGATGATGGCCTGTCCAGATATGTCTATTGAACAAGCCTTATCCAAAAACCTTATTGCTGCAGACAATTATACGGTTAAGGATGGTATTCTCAGCCTGAACAAAGCGAAAATGGCTCCACTGGCGAAATTCAAGTTGGTCGAGGATAATAAGCAAACACTTAGCGGAACTTGGGAGCTTGATTATATATCCGGCCCGAGAATCGCTTTTGATGGTTTATACCCCAATCGCAAACCAACGATGACATTTGATGCTGCCGGTGGTAAAGTGAGCGGAAACAGCAGCTGTAACAATTACAATATGACATTTAAAACAAGCGGAAATACCATTAATTTCGGGCCGGTTATGTCAACGAAAATGGCCTGTGAAGGCAATGGTGAAGCAACCTTTTTTTCAACGTTAGAAAAGGTAAATACTTACAGTATTAGCGAAAACACGCTAACATTTATTATGGGTGACATTGCTATCATGCGTTTCCAACGTAAATAGAGGAAATTTTTCTTACTAAATTCAACTAAAAAGGCTTTGTTATTACAAAGCCTTTTTATGTATATGAATATATATCATTCCCACAAAACCAACTCAGCCAAGCACAGTTAAACAAAAGCACTAAATCCAGTTATACTTCTACCAACTATGAGTGAATTGATCTCTTTTGTCCCCTCATAGGAATAAATTGCTTCGGCATCGGCCAAAAACCGTGCAACATTATACTCCAACAAAATACCGTTTCCCCCCATGACCTCCCGAGCCTTGGAAACAATATCTCTCGTACGTAAAGAACAGAAGACTTTGGCCAATGAGGCGTGCTCATCTCTCAGTTGTCCAGCATCCTGCAACTCAGACAATCTAAACACCAGGGTTTGCATCGCCGTCAAATTGGACAACATCTCAACCAGGTGGTTCTGAATAAGCTGAAAAGAGGCGATGGGCTTACCAAATTGTTTTCTTTTACGCGTATAATCCAAGGCATTTTCATACGCACCTCTCGCGCATCCAACCGCCATCCAAGCGACCCCTGCCCGAGTCATCTGAAGAACTTTCCCTGTATCTTTAAAGGAATTTGCATTTTGAAGACGATCGCTTTCTGGAACAACACAATTGTCCAGTGTAATAAGGCCATTTTGAACAATACGCAGTGCCATTTTATCTTTAATCTTCTCTACTGAAAAGCCCGGATTATCTTTTCGTATGATAAATCCCTTTACTTCCCCATCATCAAGATCCCTGGCCCAGACGATAGTAATATCCGAAAACGTCGAGTTCCCTATCCATTTTTTCTGACCATTCAACACCCAGCCTTCCGTTGTCTTCTTACAGGTTGTGGTCAATCCGCCCGCAGCACCCGAGCCCACTTCAGGTTCCGTTAAACCGAAAGCCCCAATAATTTGCATCTGTTGCATTTTGGGTAACCACTCCTGTTTTTGCTCTTCGGATCCGCAAATGTAGATCGATCCCATTGCCAAACCGCTCTGTACACCAAAGAACGTAGCAACAGACGCATCTACACGTGCAATTTCAGCCGCGATGACACCTTCCATTAAGGAACTTCCGCCCATACAACCATAGCCATCATAAGTATAGCCACAAATATTTAGAGCCGCTAGTTTCGGTACAATTTCAAAAGGAAATTCATCTCTCAGCCAGTATTTATTCACGATGGGTTTGACTTCGGTCTCCATAAAAGCCCTTACTTTCAATTGCAATGCACGATCCGATTCGTTTAATTTGCTATCCATATCATAAAAATCACCATTGATAGGCGGTAATTCTTTTTTCTCTTTTCCGGCACTCAGCATTTTCATTAAACCATGGAGCTGCTTATCATCCATTTTTGATACGGCTTCCATCACTGCTCCCAAATCCACTTTCTTTGATATCTCTTCCAATTTGCCAAAGTCTATTGATTTTGCCAAATCCATTATATTCTTTACTTTATCAAACATAATTGCAATTTCTTTTTAAGTGTTTCATCTTAAAATAAGAAAAATAATCGAAAATTGTTTGTTATTAGCACCATCTTATCCCCCAGATTTGGCTAAATATAGTTTCACATAAGCTCAGCACAACAGACACACAAGTACGGAAACAACAATTACCTTTTCCTTAGCCCTTATTATTCTAAAGGATAACACAAGCCGCGGCCTATGGGGCACCATCTTATTTTAAATAAATTAAACAACTCAAAAACAACAACTTATACATTATTTAAAAAAAAGTATATTTTTTGGGTTACCTTTTTTGGTTACGTGTATTAAGAGATGAAAAAGAAAATTATTTCAATTTAAATTAGAAAATTAGAAAATGAAAAACGCATTAAAATTCGGTTTCTTAGGTTTAGC
>JAIRVH010000156.1 GCA_031253985.1 Sphingobacterium sp. | reverse complement strand
GAATCATTGATTTTATCTCTCGTATCCGACCCCTTGTCTGGAGCAAATAAAACTCCCAAAGCTGCACCTGCAGCAAGACCCGCTAACAACGCCAAAGCTACTTTACTTGTGTCATTCATTTCTTTTTCGTTTTAATTTCTAATTCTATTACGATGAATCTAGCCCTCGTTAATAATACAATTAACAAAGCAAATCGTTTGCCAAATACTGGTTTTAATCTATTATTTACAAGAAACTCTATCTTACAATATAATCATTTTTTGACAAACTTCGATTGACTCTCAATAATTCACCAAACAATTATTAACCTGCCAGGTTTTTTAGTATCTTTAAATCAACCTATTATAAGAATTATGCTTAATAAAACCTATTGCAGCGCTGTTTATGGGATCAATGCATGTACAATTACCGTTGAGGTGATCGTCTCCACAGGTCTGCATTATTATATTGTGGGGCTTCCTGACAATGCGGTGAAAGAAAGCCTAAGACGTGTCGAAAGTGCCATTACTTCCTGTCAGCTTCACATGCCACGCCAAAAGATTGTTGTCAACTTGGCACCCGCAGACCTTCGAAAAGAGGGTTCCGGTTATGACTTATCAATCGCAATAGGCATATTAGCTTCCTCCGGACAAGTAACAAACAGACACCTGGAAGATTACCTTATTTTGGGAGAATTATCGTTAGACGGAAGCATTAAGCCGATACGCGGGGTTTTACCGATCACTTTACAAGCCCGCAAAGAGGGCTTTAAAGGACTTATACTACCTCAAGAAAATGCAAAAGAAGCCGCTATTGTCACGAATATCGATGTGATCGGCGTAGAAAATCTCGCCCAAGTGATTACATTCCTAAATGACACAACTGCAATTCAGCCAACAAAAGTTGATATCCAATCCTATTTTCAGGCCGATGCCACTAGCTATGATGTCGATTTCTCCGATGTCCAAGGACAGGAAAACATTAAAAGAGCATTGGAAATCGCAGCCGCAGGTGGCCATAATCTGATCTTGATAGGCCCTCCGGGAGCAGGGAAAACCATGTTAGCAAAAAGGTTACCGACCATATTGCCCCCGCTCAATATGACCGAATCATTGGAAACCACCAAAATACACTCTGTATCCGGCAACCTAAAAGCTAAAGATTCCTTGCTGACTACACGGCCATTTCGTGCTCCGCATCATACAATATCGGATGTGGCTATGGTAGGTGGGGGCTCCAATCCCTTGCCAGGTGAGATCTCTTTATCCCATCATGGTGTATTATTTCTTGACGAATTGCCGGAATTTAAAAGAAGTGTTCTCGAGGTCATGCGACAGCCGCTTGAATCCCGCCAGATTACTATATCAAGAGCAAAACTTACAGTAGATTATCCGGCAAGTTTTATGCTTGTCGCCGCCATGAATCCATGCCCCTGTGGCTATTTCAATCATCCCGAAAAAGAATGTATCTGTGGAAGCAATACTGTGCAACGCTATTTAAGCAGAATATCAGGACCACTTTTAGACCGTATCGACCTACATGTCGAAGTCACTCCCGTACCATTTGACGAGCTCAGCACTACACGTACGGCCGAAGATAGCAGCACGGTACGAAGACGGGTCATTCAAACACGTGAAATTCAGAAAGAGCGTTTTAATTCCTTTCCCGACATCCATTGTAACGCGCAAATGAGCACACAATTGACACGAGAAATATGTCAAATTGATGCATCAGGAAGAAAGTTACTTAAAACGGCTATTGAACGCCTGAGCTTATCCGCAAGAGCCTACGACAGAATATTAAAAGTCGCGCGCACAATCGCCGACATGGAACAGAGTGAATCCATCGCAAACCACCATATCGCAGAAGCGATCCAATACAGAAATTTAGATAGGGAAACTTGGGGCGGAAAATTTTAGAACTGCGCCAAACAGTGTTTAATAACCCAAGGAAAACAGATAATTGTCAAAATTAGTCCCGATAATGCTCCAAAGAAATGGGCATCATGGTTTATACCATCTTGTCCTTTTTTGGATGCCCAGATGCAATAGCCCAAAAATAAAAATGCAAACAGGTAAGCTGGCATAGGTATAATCATCATCACTCCAATGGTCACTTTCGGATCAAAAAGGATATAGCTAAACAAAACTGCACAGATAGCACCGGAGGCGCCTAAGCTATAATAACCGGGGTTATTCTTTTGCTGGATGATTGTTGGTATATCACTCAAGATTAAACTACCCACATAGATCACAGCAAATAAAATATGCCCGTATGGACTTGCTTCTGCAAGTATACGCTCTAAACCAAACGCAAAATAGTAGAAAGTCAGCATATTAAACAGCAGATGCCCCCAATCCTTGTGAACAAAACCACTGGTCAGTATGGTATATACATTCCGTTTGCGCGCGATACTATAGGGATGCAACATTAGCTTGCCGAAAAGTTGCTCGTGTGAAAATGTATAGATACTGGTAGCAAGGGTAAGAACGAAAATAATACTCGCCACAGGCATGTGTTGTAAATAAGATAATAACATAAGTGTTCCTAGAATCTATCTTCTAAAAGTAAAACGTAAAGTTCTTTCGGCCCATGTGCACCCAAGACTAACCTTTTCTCAATATCTGCTGTCCGAGAGGGACCTGTAATCGTAGAGATCATTGTCGGGATTTCTTGACCATAACGCTTTTGCATGTAAGCTAAAGCATCTTTGATATCCCAAACCAATTGAGAAGCTTTAGCAATGACAATATGGATTGGAGGATATATACTTAACCTACGTCCAGAAGCATTTGCATTACTCACCATCACGCTGCCATTGCGGGCAATTAATGCCTCGCATGATGTAATGCTAGCATTTGCCAATTCAAAATCTTTCTCCGTTTTTAAAAAAGGAAAACCATATGGACTGAGTAGATTTTGAACACCTTGTTCCCAAGCGTATATATTTTTAATATCATTTTCCTCAGTCAGTGAAATCAGATTTTCAATCAGACCGATCTCACCATCGCAATACAGGAACTTGCCACCCGCAGCAGTCAATTCACGAACAAAAACAATATCCACCAATTCATCCTCTTCTTTATAAAGGGGTGTTTCCTTGAAATTGGGATGTGGATTATCGTTTTTTTGCAGTAATGCCTGACGTATCCGTTTTAACATTACCTCCTTCGCAGTTGCGTTCTTCACGTTCATGGCGCAATAGTATATAAATGCAGCGCTAGAAGGCTCTAGCGCTGTAACATTCAAATTAATTCAAATTATTTGACGGATTCTCTGAACTAGGACCTTCACTGGATCTCGCTTCGTCTGGATGAACATCCAACGGCAGATCAGTCTGCGGTACACCACCACCATCAGCACCATTCACAAACTCCTCGTAAGTAGTCTTCGTTTCAAATGGTCTTTTACCTAATATCTCTTCCAGATCGGATTGAAAAAGAATTTCTTTCTCCAGCAGCTTTTCAGCTATTTTGATCAATCCTTCGCGTTTATCCAACAATAACTGTTTGGTACGTGCATAGACATCACTGATCAAGTTACGAACTTCAGCATCAATTAACTCTGCCGTTTTGTCAGAATATGGTTTTTGGAAAGATGCTTCAGAGCTGTCTCTGAAAGAAACATTTCCGACCTTATCATTCATACCATAGATGGCAATCATTGCGTAAGAAAGCTGTGTAATACGCTCTAAATCATTTTGAGCACCAGTTGAAATTCTTCCGAAAGTAATATCTTCAGCTACACGGCCGCCCATCGTCATACATAAACTGTCTATAAGCTGCTCAGTAGTATATAAGAACTGCTCGCGGGGAAGATATTGTGCATATCCCAAAGCAGCAACACCCCGTGGCACAATAGACACTTTCACCAACGGATCAGCATGCTCTAAAAACCAACCGGCAATAGCGTGCCCTGCCTCGTGATAAGCAACAATACGCTTTTCTTCTGGAGAGATGATTTTATTCTTTTTCTCAAGACCTCCGATCACACGGTCAACCGCATCCTGAAAATCCTGCATATCAATCTCCGGTTTATTTTTACGAGCTGCAATAAGAGCCGCCTCATTACACACGTTCGCAATTTCCGCCCCAGCAAAACCAGGAGTCTGTGCAGATAATTTTTTCGCATCCACTTCAGCAGATAACTTCAATGGTTTTAGATGCACTTTAAAAATTTGCTCACGGCCGATCAAGTCCGGTTTATCAATAGAAATTTGACGGTCGAAACGTCCAGGACGCAATAGCGCTGTATCCAATACATCGATACGGTTTGTCGCAGCTAAAATAATAACCCCGGAATCAGTACCAAAGCCATCCATTTCAACCAATAGCTGGTTTAATGTATTTTCGCGTTCATCATTTCCTCCCATCATCGAGTTCTTACCACGAGCACGACCTATAGCGTCAATCTCATCGATAAAAATGATACATGGAGCTTTCTCTTTAGCTTGTTTGAACAAATCACGAACACGGGATGCCCCTACCCCGACAAACATCTCTACAAAGTCAGATCCGGATAGTGAGAAAAACGGCACCTGAGCTTCACCAGCTACAGCTTTAGCCAATAAAGTCTTACCTGTTCCCGGAGGCCCTACAAGTAAAGCACCCTTAGGAATTTTACCGCCCAAATTGGTATACTTACGTGGATTCTTTAAGAAGTCCACAATCTCCATAACTTCTTGTTTTGCCTCCTCAAGACCGGCAACATCATTAAATGTAATATTGATCTGGGATTCTTTATCAAACAATTGAGCTTTTGATTTACCAATATTAAAGATAGCACCACCGCCACCACCGGCGCCACCGCCCATACGACGCATCAAGAAAATCCAGATCGCCGCCAATACCAACAATGGCAACATAAACGTAACAAACCAACTAGCCCATGGGTTCGAACGATCATCATAGGTCAATTGAACCTTTGGTGTTCCGGGAGCCAACTCCGCTTGCGACGCAGCTAATTTCTTTTCTAAAACGTCAGGGGAAGCATCCTTAAAAATATATTGCGGCCCCTTCTCCTCTTGTCCAGATAGACTTGGAAGAGGATCAGCGGTTTTTGTAGCATCTTTAAAACTTGGGTTATCTTTCCAGCCCTTTTTTAGATAAACCTCCACCTCGACAAGATCGTTCTTCTTGTAAGCGACAAGGCGCTCTACAGAGCCCGTATTCAACATGCGTGTTTCAAAATCACTATAGCTAACTTCCTTAGCTGGGCTTTCTCCAAAAACGTATTGCAAGGCAAAAAAACCTAAAAACATGGCAATCATAAGCCACACAAAATTAAATTTTGGCGGTTTCGGGCTTACCTTACTACTCGGGATTTTTTTCATTATATCGTAATTATATTTTCTTTAAAATTTTTTAATTGAGGCAATTAAGCGCTTTGGAAATGCTGTATCTCTGCATCTCCCCATAAATCCTCGATACCGTAGTGCGCTCTTTTTTCGGTCTTAAAGATATGTACAACCACATCCACAAAATCCAAAATCAACCATTCTCCATTTGATTGTCCTTCTTTAAATTGGGGTTCTTGACCAAATGCCTTATAAACTTCTTCTTCGACACTCTTTGCTATCGCATTGACCTGAATGTTAGAATCGGCATGACAAATCACAAAATAATCAGAAACAGAACTGTGAAGATCTCTTAAATCCAAGCGAACGATCTCGTTTGCTTTCTTTTCTTGCATACCGTAAACGATAATTTCTGATAGACGTTGGGACAATTCTGAACTTTTATTTTT
>JAIRVH010000135.1 GCA_031253985.1 Sphingobacterium sp. | reverse complement strand
TTCGCAGATGAACTGCAAGCTGACTTCTGCGTGTCTTTCTTTAAGACGTGACACTGCCCGGCTTCGACTTTTTTTAACAAATCAATTCCATACTCTTTCTCCAGAATATCGCCCATGATCTGATAACCTTCGATCTTAATATGAGCCATCTGAAGCTGACGTTTCAAACGCTCATTCTCGGCTTGCAGAGCAGAATGATCTGTCGTTTTGTTTTTTGTACGTGGCATGATGGGTTGAGAAATCATGCCGTCAAAGGTAGCGCTATTCTTCTTTCGATAATAACTTACTATCTTGCTGACTGATAAAAGACTGATGCCATGCTCTTTACTCAGCATAGATCTGGTCTTGCGACCGCTCAGATAGTCCTGAATGATTTGATCTCGGATCATTCGCGGAAGATCCATCCGTTGTTTACATTGTCCGTCCAGAGGTTGACTTAGATTTGTGTCAACTTATTTCAGGACGCAACAATGTAAACAAGCTCTCCATTTCTTCCTTTTTTTTACCGTGTGACACCATCGAAAGCGATTGTTTTATAGTATACCTAAGGTCATCAAAATGTTCGAAATACTTACCATTAAGACAATCTTTTCTGACCCATCTCCACAGTCTTTCAATCAAGTTTAAATTTGGGCTGTAAGAAGGTAAAAACAACAATTCTATTTTCAAATTTTTGGCAAGTTCTGTAACTAACGCACACCTTTGATATGCAGCATTATCAAGCACTAAGGTGATTATTTCGCTTACACCAACTGAATTTCGTATTTTTTGCAACAACTCACATATAGATAAAGCGTTAATGCAGGTATCGTTACACACTGTTACCAATTCATGCGTAATTGCATTCAGGGCACCTGATACATTATAACGTTTCCTGCCGGAAGAACTGGGAACAAATATTCTTTTTATACACCAGAAATAACCAAGAAATGAACCCATTACGAAATGTGCAGCATCCACAAAAAAAACTTTTCGTTTGCCTTTTTTTGCCTCTTCTAATCGGGATTCGAGGTCTTTTTCCAAAAATTCACGTTGCTCTTTTTTTTTTCCTCTGTCAAGGCTTTTGCAGGCACCGAACATGTTTTTATAAATTTAAATTTCAAAGATTTAAGAAACTTCCGCACCTGTGTTTCACCTCTCTTAATCCCAGTTAATTTTTCTATCAATTCTGCAGCATGTGCAATAGATGTCGGCGGATTTTCTGTTAAATATTTTTCAATCGTATCCGAATGTTCTTGTAATTCACTGCCCGGCTTGTAAAATTTTACTTCTTTCAATCGTTCAATCCCACTTTCTTGGTATTGTTTCCAATAATCGCGCATAGTGTTTTCGCAAACTCCTGTGATTTGGCAAATAAGCTTATTGGGCAAATCCAAAGCCTTCAAAAGAAGGACATCCATCTTGAGCTGTACTCGTGGATGGGGATGATTATAGCGTTCGTGTCTCAACAACGCAATGTCAGATGCAGGTATTTCTATCTTTAGCATATTTTTTAAATTAAATTCAGAATTCCTTTATTCGTGGAATTTATCTGACACCAAAATATAAAAAAGTGTGAGATTTGACCCTGGGAAAGTGATTTTCGTTTTATTCAAAAGATTAAACAATTCTCGGATGATATTATCCACTGATG
Organism: Sphingobacterium sp.; assembly: GCA_031253985.1. GTDB lineage: Bacteria > Bacteroidota > Bacteroidia > Sphingobacteriales > Sphingobacteriaceae > Sphingobacterium. Next base: position 1,915 of record JAIRVH010000135.1, on the reverse strand, counting down.
CAAAATTACTGTGATGCAGGCACACTAATAGTCTATTGTTCTGTTTATCAACTTTTAAATCGGCAGTTGACTGATAAATGCTTCGGATTAAGTTTTTGGCCTGGTCCGGATTTTTCATCAGCGGACGTATCACGCCTGCCAATGCGCTTTCTGCCCTGTGCCCGATGATTTTTATGGTAGTGAGCAACTGTTTTTGGTCATTGATCACAGTAAGAATACCCTTCCCCGGTTCTGTTTCCTTTACATCGATCCGTTTGGGTATTTCCTTCTTTTTCTGTTTAATACCCTCAATTTCATCCTGATATATCTCTACGCTCTGTAAAATTTCTGCTTTTTGGCTCATAAATTTATTCATTTTCTTTTCCCCAAGTTCTCCCTCGATTTCCATCACTTTATCGGCTAATTTTTGCTTCTGTTTTGCCAATTTTGCAGATAACGACTTATGTTCCTGATTTAATGATTGATAATCCGGATTTGGAATAGTATACCTGTCAGGAATGGAATTTTTCTTGTTGCTGATAAGACAGTCAATACCAAAACTTTGTGTTGCATATTTAAAATAGTTTTCCTGACACCACCGGGCAAACATGTAAACTCCTATTTTTTCGATAGATAGAGAAAAGTTGGTGGTGATGATAGAGGTCTGATGACCGCTTGGGGTTAGCCTGCGAACTTCACGTACCCAAATCCCTTCCACCGGTTTTCCCTTTTCTTTTTTGGTGACAAGATAAGTACCCCGTTCGGCTAATTTCATCCGAAGGGTTCCACCAAATGTGTCACTTACCGTATACTCCTCAAATTCATTTATATCCCATTTATCTTTCACATTTTTGCGATACGTACAAAACGCTATTTTTTTCTTTTTCAAATCTTTGAAAAACGGAACACTATACCCTTCTCTGTCAAAGACAATCATATAACGATGCAGAAGAGAATTTGCCGCAAGCTGTTCATCGGAAGGCTGATGCGGAACGCTTTTGTCTAATTCGGGAATGATTTCATCCGTCAGGGTCTTGATCAATCCTTCATTAACGGTTTTGTGTACCACAAAATAGGGTTCTCCAATGGCGCCATTCACCCAATAATCAGTAGAACCGCTCATACACAATCGCATACGGCTCACATAGCGTTTGGGCATCTCTACGCTTTTCCCATAATAGATATTCACGTGACCATCAACATATAAGACCCCATTCACGCCGTCATTCTGCATCCAGTAGCGGCTCAAATCCAATGACCACTCACGAACATCGCCAACATCACTAAAATCGCTCAAACGATCCCGAAGCGTCTGTACGCACGGAGTGCGATCCATACCCAAAGTACGTCCCACCTCGCCGCACGAAAGAACCTTGGACTGTTCCAACTGTTTCACACGAAGCATCACCATAAAAGCCAGTGAAAGAAAGATTTGAGCGGTAGTGTAATACACCTTCGGCAAATCGAAACGATCGATACCCTTCAAAAGACCGCAGGCTAATAAAGCAGGAAGCGCAACCAAAAGACCGCCATGCTGCAAATCAACCTGATCCTCAAACTGTACAGGACAATTTATCGTACCAAGAGAGGCACGCTCGACCACGTTCCGGCAGGCCTTGCCCATCGACTGCGCGGCGTCTTCCTGACTGCGGGAACTGGCTGTACTGATGCTAATCGAACCCGTAGAAGGCAACTCGAAATTGATGCTGCCTCGACGCGCTCCTTTTTTGATGGTACTGTAGCAAATGCCGGTACGGAAACTTATTTCACTTATTGTATGTCCCTCTTGATAAAGACGTTGTATCTCAACAACAGTATCGGGAGTTAGGATATTCGCTTTTTTTTGGGCTTTGAGCAGGGGACTGATTTGCTGGAAGAGCGTTCTTCGCGCGCCCAGCGCGATAATTTTTCATCGTTAACGTTTAACGCTCTGGAA
>JAIRVH010000077.1 GCA_031253985.1 Sphingobacterium sp. | reverse complement strand
GATGAAAAGCATGTCGCAAACAAGATTAAATGAATTACAACGAAATTAAAACAACCATCGATATGGGTAATGGCACCCAGATCGAATTGTCTACAGGTAAATTGGCCAAACAGGCTGATGGTGCTGTGGTATTAAAACAAGGTGATACGATGTTGCTTGCAACAGTCGTTTCAGCTAAAGAAGCTAAATCTGGGGTTGATTTTTTACCTCTTTCAGTAGATTATCAAGAGAAATATGCGGCAACAGGCCGTATTCCTGGAGGTTTCTTACGTCGTGAAGCTAGACTATCAGATTATGAGGTCTTGATCTCCCGTTTGGTAGATCGTGCATTGCGTCCTTTGTTCCCTGAAAACTATCATGCAGATACACAAGTGGCAATTAGCTTGATCTCTGCAGATAAAGATATTATGCCTGACGCTTTAGCCGGTTTGGCTGCTTCTGCAGCTATTGCGGTTTCTGATATTCCTTTCAATGGACCAATTTCTGAAGTTCGTGTAGCAAAGATTGATGGTCAGCTGGTGATCAATCCAAAATTATCTGAACTTGAAAATGCAACTTTAGAATTTATCGTTGCCGGTTCTGCACAGGATATCGGTATGGTTGAAGGTGAAGCGAAAGAAATTTCTGAAGCTGAAATGGTCGAAGCAATTGCATTTGCTCATGAAGCGATCAAAAAACAAGTTGCTGCTCAAGTGGAACTGGCTAACTTAGTCGGTAAAACTGTTAAGCGTGAGTATAACCATGAGCCAGAGAACCTTGAATTGAGAGATGCTATTTTTGCAGCTACTTATGACAAAGTTTACGCTATTGCAAAATCTGCTTCTGCAAAACATGACCGTTCTGAAAATTTTGCAAAGATTGCGGAAGAATACAGAGCAACAATGCCAGAGGAATTGGATGATGATACGGCGTTCTTGTTCAAAAAATATTTCCACGATGTTCAGTATGATGCTGTTCGTAACCTTGTCCTGGATGAAGGAATTCGTCTAGATGGCCGTAACGTCCGTACCGTTCGTCCAATCTGGTCGGAAGTGGATTACTTGCCTGCGGCACACGGTTCGGCGGTATTTACGCGTGGTGAGACACAGTCATTGACTTCGGTTACTTTGGGTGCTAAAGATGATGAGCAGATGATCGATGGTGCTTTTATCAACGGTTATAACAAATTTATTCTTCACTACAACTTCCCTGCATTCTCTACAGGTGAAGTAAGACCTAACAGAGGTCCAGGTCGTCGTGAAGTTGGTCACGGTAACTTGGCTATGCGTTCATTGAAACAGGTACTTCCTGCAGACAGTGAAAATCCATATACGATCCGTGTCGTTTCTGATATTCTGGAGTCAAATGGTTCATCTTCTATGGCAACTGTATGTGCTGGTACATTGGCACTTTTGGATGCTGGGGTTAAATTGAAAGCACCAGTTTCAGGTATTGCCATGGGATTGATTTCTGATGAAAAAACTGGTAAATACGCGATCTTATCGGATATCTTAGGTGATGAAGATCATTTAGGTGATATGGACTTTAAAGTAACTGGTACAGAAAAAGGTATCGTTGCTTGTCAAATGGACTTAAAAATCAATGGGTTGAAATGGGAAGTGTTGACGCAAGCTTTAGATCAAGCAAAAGAAGCGCGTTTACACATCTTAGGTGAAATGAAGAAAACAATTTCTGCTCCTCGCGAAGATTACAAACCACATGCACCACGTATCGTTCAATTGTTGATCGATAAAGAATTTATTGGCGCTGTAATCGGACCAGGCGGCAAAATTATCCAAGAGATGCAACGTGAGACCGGTGCGACAATTTCGATCGAAGAAGTTGATAACAAAGGTGTTGTTCAGGTGTTCGCAGATAATAAAGCAGCAATCGATGATGCAGTAGGTCGTATTAAAGCGATTGCTTCTAAACCAGAGATTGGTGAAACTTATGAAGGTAAAGTGAAATCAATTATGCCATTCGGTGCTTTCGTTGAAATCATGCCTGGTAAAGATGGTTTATTGCACATCTCTGAAATCGACTGGAAACGTCTTGAGACAATGGATGGTATTTTCAAAGAAGGTGATAAAGTAACGGTTAAATTGTTGGATATCGACAAGCAAGGTAAAATGAAGCTTTCTCGTAAAGCGTTATTGCCTCGTCCGCCGAAAGAAGACAAACCAAAGCAGGATAAGCCTGCTGGCGAAGCTCCAATAGCTGGTGCCGGTCAAGAATAAGTTTATTCCTTGCAAATGATATGAAAAGCCCGCTCTATAGCGGGCTTTTTTTATGGAAATTGAATTCACTATCTATCTTTTTGGAGAGATATCTTGCGGTTTTTTATACTAAAATCAATCGCTGCGAATCGTTAATTATAAATTTAATATGCTGGTGAAGAGTGTTGTAAGTGATTAATTAATTTAATTTGTTCATAAACTTTCCGAGTTTTGATAGAAGTGTTTATATTTATCCCGTTAGTCTAATATATTTTATGAAAAGAATTTTTTCAACAGCTCTAATGCTAGGGGCTGTTAGTGCTGTATTTGCACAAACTCCAACTGAACAGGGACAGGAAAGTTTGAAATCTAAAAAAGGTAGTTTTGTAACTGAGTTGAATTTCAATCCATTCAAAGGCAATTTGAGTTTAAATAATTCATTGAACCAAATCAAAGGAAGATATTTCCTTAAAGATAATTTGGCTCTTCGATTGGGGATCGGTATCAACGTGATTGATTCTGCCGCGAGTTATGGTAGCCCTTATGGGACAAATAGTTACTTCAATACAAATAATAGAAAGGCTACTGGTGTAGACTTCAATCTTGGTCTCGAAAAGCACTTTAATGGAAGCAGAAGGTTGTCTCCTTATATTGGGTTTGACCTAAGTTATGGCACGAAAAAAACTAAACAGGAGCTTACTACGACCGCCTATACCATGAATATTAAGCATGCCTGGATGGAAGTTATCTATCAGCAGACAAACAATGGCTATTATTCGTCATTGCAGCTTGTTCCTAATGGCTATACGAGATTTGGCGCTTATGCGGTTGCTGGATTTGATTTTTATGTTTCTAAAGGTTTGTTCGTCGGGTATGAATTCAACTTGGGGTATTTAAGTACCAAATATAAGAAACCTGAATTTACAATTACGGGAACTGATCCAGGCTACGGATCTTATATCTCTGAAAATAAGACCAAAACTTTCAAGAGTTCCCTTGTTAATGGTGTTAGGGTTGGATATGCATTCTAGGATTTAGTTTATAAAAAATGATACTTAAATTTAAAACACTCCAGATTGCTTTGTTTGTTTTACTAAGCTTCTTTTTTTCCTGTAAAAAGGAAGACTTTACACCTCCGGCCATTCAAACGATTTCCGTTGTAGCCAATTCTCCTGCTTCATTTAAAGTTGTAGGGAATATCTCAAAGCTAGGTAGTGAAAAAGTTGAAGACTATGGGTTTGTATACAACAATTCTCCGGAAATCAGTGAAACAAAAGGAATCAAAGTTTCGCTTGGTAAAGATGTTCGGACAGGTGAATTTAGCAAAGATATTGTCGTTGACAATATTTTTGCAAATCCCTATAACAATAGTATTTGGGTAAGAACTTATCTGAAAGATTCAAGGGGAACTGTCTTTGGTGCCCTGCTGAACGTTAATCTTCCTGTCCCTTCAGTTGGAAATATAACGCCAAATATGGCCATGTCTGGGGATATTATTAAGATCGCGGGCGATTTTCTTGACGCAACGGTATCGAATACGGCTGTTGTATTTGAGAATGTCAAAGCAAAAGTACTTTCTGTAAGTAAGACTGAGATTTCAGTCGAGGTACCGACAGGTTTATCTGCACGTCACGGTAATAACGTGAATGTTAAGATTAGTATCGGGGCAACAACGATCAATAATAGTTCGTTTCAGATACTGGGCAATTATAAAGATTTTACACCAAAGTCTGGTCCGGTGGGAACCAAAATAAGTTTTACAGGCGACAACTTGCCTGATTCGTATTATTATATTTCACCGCCATTGATCGAATTAGGGGGGCAACAAGCGGCAATAGTTCATAATGATGGCGGAGTCAATGTTCCTTTTACAGTAAAAGAAAATTCAGACTTGGCAGTAACGGTCAATGGTAAGAAAAAAGTATTAGGGACTTTTACAGTCACAGCGCCTGTGATCAGTGACTTGTCTCCGGCATCGGTGTTTCCGGGAGAGACAATTTTGGTGAAAGGTACCAATTATCCGAATAGCAATGATTATGGTGAAGGCCGCCCACGGATTAAACTGGGATCTGGTAGTTATCAGGATGTCTATCTTTACGATGCTGGTCAATTTTATTATAATGTTCCAACTAATATTGAAGCAGGAGATTATTCTCTTTATCTGAAGGTTGGGCCCCATGAGGTATTATCACCGAAAAAGCTGAAAATATTGGGCCATACGGCTACCAGCTTTTCTCCTAAGTCGGGGAGCTCATTGCAGCAGATCAATATTACAGGAAGTTTCATAACCGGAAGTTGGTATAACGTATACTTCGGTTCGGTACAGACTAACGGAACGGCTACATCTTCAACAAATTTGCAGGTGACAGTCCCTTATGGGATGAGTGAAGGTAAGGTTAAGATTATGATTGAATTTCCGAATAACAAGGTGACAGTTCCGGGAGATTTCGAAGTTACTGGTCCTTCTTTTACATCCTTTAGTCCGACATCTGCCGTTCCGGGAACAGTCCTGACGATTAAAGGGTCTGGATTTGCTTCGAACTATGATACGGCTGTGAAATTTGGCTCTATAGCAGTCGCTCCTAATAGCGTGACATCAAATACTATCACAGTGACAGTTCCTTCAAACGTATCTCCGGGAGCAATGAAATTAACTGTAGTTACGGGCGGGCAATCTGTCTCGCATAAAGATAATTTTACGCTGTTAGACAAATAGGAAGACTTGATACGAGCTGCAGGCGCGTAAAATCTTACCTGTTGGCCTGCCTTGATATGATTGCAATGAGGTAGGAGTGAGCGTAATATTAATTTGGATATTAAACAAATAAGGCTGTCAATTCGACAGCCTTATTTTGTTATTTTATAACATGATAACACCTTTTATCTTTGCTACTTCCTTGTAGAAGTAGATCACCTGATCGGCATCTTTTACGTGTAAGTTTACCGTAATCGAAGTATACCTTCCTGTTTTGGAATCCTTGAAATCAAATTGGGCACCTGTGTCATCAAATACACTTTGGATTTGATTGAAGTGGTCCTGATCTTTCGGTAAGATAAATTTGTACGTATAATCCTTTGGAAATGTTTCTAAATCTTCCAAGCGCTCTTTGAAAGTTTCATAGAAGTCTTTTTGATTATCACCTCCGTCTGGGATATCTTGTATATTGATGTTTTTGTAATCTGCCATGTTTTGTTTCTCCTTAAATATGTTATTAAGGTATTAACAAATATTAATCCATTAATGTTTTACTGACAATTTTTCAGTTAATTATTGTCAATGCTTGAAGGCCAATCAGCTTTGTTTTTACCAAAGTTTTTGTTTGGTGTTGCACTCATCTCGATTTCCATTTGGCCACCTTCTAAAAGCTGTGCATGGGTAATGAATGTTTTAGAATAAGGTTTACCATTCAATTTGATCGATTTGATGTATTGATTTGCTTTACCTTGATTTTTCACATCGATTGCCAATGTTTTGCCATTTGGTAAGTTAATGTTCGCATGCTGCATCATAGGGGAACCAAATACATAAACGCCGCTCATGGCATTTAACGGATAGAAGCCCATTGCTGAGAACACGTACCAGGCGCTCATTTGTCCGACGTCATCATTTCCACATAGGCCAGCTGGACTGTTTGTATAAAACTCCGTCATCGCTTTACGGGCTAGGGCTGCTCCTTTCCAAGGTTGTCCGGCATAGGCATATAAGTAAGGGATATGGTGATTTGGTTCGTTACCTTGCGCGTATTGGCCGATGAGTCCTGAAATATCCGGTGAAGCTTCACCACCGAGATCAGATGACATGGTCGTAAAATAATCCAGCTTTTTCAAAAATTTCTCCTCACCACCGAAAAGATTGATCAGGCCCTTGACATCTTGGGGTACTAACCAGGTATATTGCCAGGCATTTCCTTCGCAGTAGTCATTCTCACGGTGTTTGGCCATTAACGGGTCGAAAGGTCTGCGGAACTCGCCATTGGCTTTTTTACCAACGAAATGCCCCACTTCTTTGTCAAAATACTGCTCGTATAGTTTGTAGCGTTTTTTGAAATAGGCAGCGTCTTCTGTTTTACCTAGTTTCTCAGCAATTTTATAAGCACCAAAATCAGCAATCGCATATTCGAGGGCCCAAGCGACCGACTCGTTTGGCATGCTGTCGATCGGAATGTAGGTCAGTTCACGCGCATATTTTAGACCGTGGTCATTACCCATCGCTGTTGTCTTAACAGCTTCCCAAACCAATGGATAATCTTTCTCGTCAATAATTCCTTTTAAGAAGGCATCTGCAATCACTGGAATCGCAGGTAGGCCCACCATGGTATTGGTTTCATTGCCCTGTAAGTGCCACATTGGCAATTTACCTTGTTGCTGATAGATCGCCAACATGGTTTTGATAAAGTCCTGGTTGATTTTACGGTCTTCCAAGATGGTCATCAATGGGTGAAGACCACGATAAGTATCCCATAATGAAAATACGGTATGGTTGACAAAATCCTGTTTTTCATAAACCTGTTTATCTGTACCCATATAGTCACCGTTTGCATCGTTAAAGATGGTAGGGGCGAAGTAGGTATGGTATAATGCCGTATAGAAGATGGTCTTTGTATCCTTGTCGGCTTCAAATTGAATCTTATTTAAGGTTTTGTTCCAACGTTGATCGGCTTCTTGCTTTACTTTTTCAAAATTCCAGCCTGGAATTTCTGCATTGATATTGTTCAGCGCATTGGTCGAGCTTACCGGAGAAATGCCGACTTTGAGTTCAATGGTTTTGTTTTTAACAGCATCGAAGAATAAAGCCGCTTTAATCGCCTGTCCTTTGAATGTTGTCTGGCCTAATTTTTCTTCTTTACCGTCGAAAAATCTTACTTTTTGTATTGGTTGAGAAGTTCTGATCGCAAAATACAATTTTTGGTCAGTGGCCCATCCTGTGGAAAAACGGTAACCAACAAAGGTCGAGTCGTTTACCTGTTTGATGTAGGTATCTGTCGGTTTATCCCAGTTGATGTGATAGCCAAGATCCACTAAGATATGCGCATTGTCTGTTTTTTCGTAGCGATATTGATGATAGCCAACACGTTCGGTTGCCGTTAAGTTGGCCTGCACCTGATAGTCATCTAAATATGCGCTGTAGAATCCCGGTCTAGCCACCTCATTGTCTTTTTTAAAGGATGAGCCATAACCTGTATTCATTTTGTTGAATTCTGCCGGTGTTAATTGTAATTTTCCGTTAGCAGGAACGATCATGAGGTCGTTGAGGTCGCCGATACCTGTTCCGCTCAGGTGAGTATGGGTAAAACCTAAAATTTCTTGGCTTTTGTAATTGTATCCACTGCACCAATCCCATCCGTTGAACTTGTCCCATGTCTGTGGAATTTGGGTCGGGCCCAATTGCACCGCACCCAATGGTACATTGGCACCAACGAAGACGTGTCCATGGTCTGCTGATCCGATGAAGGGGTTGACATATTGTGTTAGATTTTGTTGGGCTTGCACACAAAATGGCAAAATTATTGTGCCCAACACTGTTTTGAGTAGTTTATTTCCTGTCATAGGTTTTGTTCGGGTATTTGAAAACTGCTTAAAATTAGTAAATAAAACCTTTTAGCGCAATTTTATTATTATTTTAGTAAATT
>JAIRVH010000062.1 GCA_031253985.1 Sphingobacterium sp. | reverse complement strand
TGTCAATTTTTAGATTACAAATCTACTATTTAAAATTGATATTTTGAAGATTTGAACCCGCTAATTCTATAGTTTTATGTCATTTTTTAATAAGTAAATGACTTTTGTATTAAATTTTTCAATGTAAGTCGTTCAGATATTCCAATGTTTTTATAAGTGCCTTATTACTATTCATTATCGCTAATGGAATGTTCCACGTGGCACGGTTCCTTTTCTCCACATAATTCGAAATACCACGAATCTCGATCACGGGAATTGTCATTTTGTCGGCGGCATAGAAAACAGCAGCCCCCTCCATGCTTTCTACAAGGCTATCGGGATGTAGTTTTTGAATTTTTTCTATACTTTCTGTACTACCATGGACTTTGTTTACGGTAATTCCTTCTCCCTGTTTTAGAAAAGGCAGCCGAATCTCTTTATCATGCAGTAAACATGAGGTAAATTTAGACTTTCCATAGCCCAATTGATCTATCGGAATAAAATTAGAACCGTCTTCCGCGCCCAGTTCAACAAAAGATTCCGAAACAACTTGAATAACCGTCCCTATCGCAACATGACGATCCAAACATCCACCTATCCCTATATTAATGAGGAGATCATATTTTTTTTCGTGCAGCACTCTTCCCAGCTCAAAGGCTGTGGCGACCATACCGACACCCGTTACTAAAATGTCGCATTGACCGTAATTTGACACCACCTCCAGAAAAGGCTGTAATTCAAATGAAGTAGCCGCAATAACTAATATTTGCATGACGAGCTCGTTTTTGAAGGAAAATTACAAATTATCTTGCACGCAAACCTCTTTTTAGAATAAAAATATACTGCCTGCAATTAGTCCTGCTTAAAAATCTGAGCTTGATTATAATAATAAAGTTAACTGATTTTTTGCTAACGATACCCTCTCTAATCATCGCGTCCGAACTGTACCTTTTTGTCCTGTTAGACTTCATATAGCTATCACCTTCTTAAATATTAACCTAGCTTTTATATATTCTTAGTTTAGGGTTTAGTTGGGTATAATTTAGGTCTAACCTAAACAAACCCTAACTAAACCCTAAACAAACTCTAAGTAAACCCTATCTAAAAGGTAACGGAAATCACACTTAAATGTCCGGTTATTGGCTACGCTTTTCTCAACAGGGGGCATATAAATTCTTTCTACAAAATCGTATAGCAAATTAATTCCCGAAATCTGGTTATAACCAATAATAAGGAGTCTTTTATCTTAATATGGCAATTCATATAAAAGTTAACAGTGCTCTTGAATCGGAATGCTTCTCAAAAATTACGCGGTTTAATAACAAAGGGTAGAAACACATAATTATATTACTATATTCTGACGGCATTCCTTAAAAGGAAATGTTAAAATTGCAGCTAAAGCCTTATCTTTGTATTATTATGGTATTTATAACTCGTCGTGAACGTTTTTGTGCTGCGCATAAGCTCTATCGTGAAGATTGGAGTGAAGAGCAGAATGAGCAAGTATTTGGCCTTTGCTCCAATCCAAATTGGCATGGACACAATTATGATCTTTATGTAACAGTTAAAGGAAAGGTTAATCCGGAGACTGGATTTTTGATCGATTTAAAGATCATGAAAGAAATAATCAATCGTAGCATTATTGACAAAGTCGATCACCGCAATTTCAATCTGGATGTTGACTTTATGAAAGGAGTTATGGCTTCTACGGAAAATATCGCAATCGAAATATTTAAGATCTTAAAACCTCTGTTTGTGGAGCAGGGAGCGGTCTTGCATAGTGTTCGTTTGCATGAAACAGAAAATAATTACGTCGAATATTTTGGCGATTAATCTTTAATACATTTAAATAGTAGAAACTATGAGTCAAAACTCATTTGACAACGAAGAGTTGGATGGATATATTAAGATCGACAAATACAATACTGAAAAGGTAGATCGCATCGCTGCTCATTATACAGATATATTGGAGTGTCTGGGGGAAGACCCAAAACGGGAAGGATTGGTGAAAACGCCAGAACGTGTTGCAAAGGCATTGCAATTTTTGACACATGGATATGATATCGATGCTGCTGAGGTATTACGAGGGGCTATGTTTGAGGAGGACTATAGTCAAATGGTCGTCGTTAAGGATATTGAAGTATATTCTCTTTGTGAGCACCATATGTTACCTTTCTTTGGTAAAGCGCATATCGCCTATATTCCCAATGGTCATATTGTAGGTTTAAGCAAAATACCACGTGTCGTTGATATTTTTGCGCGTCGTCTGCAGGTTCAGGAACGTCTTACCAATGAGATCAGAGATTGTATTCAAGAAACTTTGGGTGCTCGTGGAGTAGCTGTGGTCATGGAATGTAAACACATGTGCATGGCGATGCGTGGTGTACAGAAACAGAATTCTGTAACCACTACCTCTGCATTTACTGGAGCATTTCAAAATGATGTCACAAGATCCGAATTTTTACGCTTGATCACTGCTGATCTTGCTTAATATATTTGTTGTTTAATAATAAAAAAAAGCCTACTAAAATATTATCTTTTAGTGGGCTATTTTTTTAATAAAATTTGGAAACAAAATAAAAAATCAAAAAATGGCAATACCGCTTTTTTATGCGTCTGACGCGATTTCCGAAAAATGCTCTTTACAAAAGAATAATTATATTGGTCTGATATAGAGTTGTTTGTGAAAAAAAGTTTTTATCATAAAAATGTTTTTTGGTACCTTTGTGGTTATGGAAATTGTTGCCGACGATTTGGAGTCCTATTTGGAACATACTACAGACGAAGAAAATTCGTTACTGAAAAGGGTAAATCGGGAGACATATTTGAAGGAAACAATGCCCCATATGTTATCTGGGCATTACCAGGGAAGAGTTCTTTCTTTATTGAGTAAATTGGTTGCTCCGAAACGTATTTTAGAGATCGGGACTTTTACGGGATATGCAACATTATGTCTCGCTGAAGGACTGCAAGAAGATGGAATATTGCATACCATCGATATCAATGCGGAGCAACAGGAACGGGTTCAAGGTTATTTTGATGAATCGGCATTCGCAGATAAAATCAAATACCATATTGGGGATGCAGCGATTATATTACCGACATTAAATGAAACATTTGATCTGGTATTTATTGATGCAGATAAAAAGAGAAATTTATATTATTTCGAAACGATAATAAATCAAGTTCCGTCTGGGGGACTTATTTTGATTGACAATGTCTTATGGAAAGGTAAGGTATTGGATTCAAAACCAGACAACCAAACAAAGCAGATCATTGATTTGAATGCACGTTTAGCTCAGGACAAGCGCGTAGAAAAGGTAATATTACCAATTCGAGACGGACTTTTTGCCTTGCGCAAGAAGTAATTTGTGAACTAAAACATTCTTCATGAATTTAAAACAATTAAAAAGCTTTGTACTGGTACTAGCTTTGGGAACTTTTGGATTAACGAAAGTTTCAGCTCAAAGTAACGCGGCATATGTCGAGAAGTACAGTCCAATAGCAAAAGAAATGATGGAGGAACACGGTGTTCCAGCATCGGTTATCTTAGCCATCGCTATGCATGAAAGCGGAAATGGTGGTAGCAGGGTAGCAAAAAATTTGAATAACCATTTTGGTGTCAAAGGAAAAAACAACAGTACCGTTATTCGGTCAGCTTACAAAGGTTATCGGTCTGTATTGGACTCATATGATGATTTTGTAGGAATAGTAAAAAGAAAAAAGACTACTCAAAGCCTTTTTGAAAAACATCCTGGTGAAAAATACGAAGCTTGGGTAAAAGCGATTGCTCGTTCCGGTTACTCGACGAGTAAAGGTTGGACAGCAAAAGTACTCGCTACAATCAGACAGTATCATTTAGATATGTTTGATAGTGATGCTAAGCAAAATAGATTCTCGTCAACAAAAAAATAAGCGCGACATTATTGCATGAAGAAGTTTTTTTATGGCATGTTTGTATTCATGATGTTGATTACATCATGTTCTAGCCGGAGAGGTACAATATCCTCCTCTAAATCTGGTTCTAATTCAAAAACTTCTTCATCATCGTCTTCTGCAGGCAGACCCACCATGGCTGGCAACGACTATATTGCTCATTACAAAGATGTGGCCGTCGCAGAAATGAATAAATATGGCATTCCAGCGAGCATTAAACTCGCTCAGGCTTTACTGGAGTCAGGTAATGGCAATAGCTATCTTGCTCGTGAAGCTAATAATCATTTCGGTATTAAATGCGGTGGAGTCTGGAAGGGCAGATCCGTGACAAGGCCTGACGATAATATCAATGATTGCTTTCGTGTTTATGAAAATCCCGAACAATCTTTTCGAGATCATTCGGAGTTTCTGTTGCGTCCGCGATACGCGGCGCTCTTTAAGCTGGATAAGAATGACTATAAAGGTTGGGCTAGAGGCTTGAAAGCAGCTGGCTATGCCACCAATCCACGTTATCCAGAATTGTTGATCGAAATGATCGAGAGATACCATCTTGATCAATATGACCGTGGTGAATCTCCGCGTGAAAAAGTAGTACGGGAAGAGACTGTACAGGTCGAGATCGTACAAAATGTACAAGAAACCCCTCCTACCGTTGTAAAAACAGAAGAAATTAAGAGTCCTGTAGCTATGCGTATTCATGAGGTTAAAGCTCAGGATACGTTATATTCGCTCAGTAAGCTGTACAATGTATCCGTTGATCAGATCAAATCCCTGAACGGTCTCACCGATGATGTGCTATCTTTAGGCCAACTATTGGTTATATCTAAATAGTTACGCTTTAAAAGATGTTAAATATTTCGCTTTTGTACTGCGATATAGTAGTTTTACGAAAGTGATACTATTGCGATATATTTTTCTGCTTATTGCCCTTGTGGGCTTTACTTCTCCACTTTTTTGCCAAGATAAAAAAGTCGAGGGTATCGTTTTTGATAAGAATACCAAGCAGCGTATTGGAAATGTGAAACTGGCGAACCTACGCACTGGCGAGATGAATTACAATACCATTAAGGGAGAATTTGACTTTAATGCACAGCTGGGAGATCGTATTGTTGCCATAAGTAAAGGTTATTTTTCAGACACGCTCGTGGTAGATAATCGAGGATTATTACTATTTCATTTGGTGCGCGAATCTTTTTATATAGATGAGGTTCAGGTTTTTGCGCGTAAGAGCCCCGAAGAAATTCTGAAAAAGGCCAAAGAGGATTATGAGAAAGCGTATCGCCTTTCAGGTTATGGCGATGTGTTTTCTGTGGGTCCAACCGGCGCTGGATTAAGCATCAATTCAATCTATAGCTTATTTAGCAAGGAGGCCAAAAGAGCAAGGCGACTAACCAAAACCATCGAAAATGATTATAAAGAAAATGTGATCGATTATAAATTTACGAAACAGCTTATTAGCAAAGTCACCGGACTCAATAGCGAAGAATCAGAGCGATTTAGAAGGATATTCAGGCCCTCCTATTTCTTTATTTTAGCAGCGAGTGATTATGAACTGACGAACTATATCAAAGATTGTTATTCAAGGTATCAATTGCACCCTTCGGAATATTTTATTGAGCCTTTTCCAACAATTAATTATAAATTAGTACCGTAAACAAAAAATAGACGTTTTCAGAATGAAGTTATTCAATTTTGTCGGCATGGCTATGCTTTGCCTTTCTATGACCAGCTTAAAGGCACAGGATCTGAAAGATCTTCGAGCAAAACCAGATACTGTAATTTCTGTACAGAGAGAACAACCTCTAAATATTAAAACGATTCGTCCAGTAGTTCCAAAACTAAATCTAGAAGTAGATTATTGGAAGCATTGGACGAAATTCGGCATCAATTTAAACCAGGCTTCATTTAATGATAATTGGAAGGGTGGTGGTGTTGGCTCTATTGCTGTTGGATTGAATGCTAACCATAAATCGGATTATACCAGAGACAATTTCAACTTTGTAACCGAAGTTGACTTACGTTATGGGAAGATTAAAAACACCAATAATATAGCGAAGAAAAATAATGACCGCATATTTTGGGATAATAAGCTCTCCTATAAATTGTCGGCCAATTGGGCTTTGTTTACGTCGGTGACATTTGAGTCGCAATTTGATGCGGGCTATAAATATAAAACAGTCAATGGCAGAGATACGATTGACTATATTGAGAATGCTTTTATGGCACCAGCCTATTTAACAGAGTCTTTCGGTCTTGAGTACAAGCCGAGTAATGAATTTTCCCTACGTTTCGGTACCGGTACTGCACGCCAGACTTTTATCTTGGATGAGCGGGTTAAACCTCGTTCGGTAGAAGGTTTTTATCAGAAATATGGTTATTATCTTTTGCCCGATATGAACAAGCCAGAATCTGACAATAATCAACGAAAAGGTACAGGTGAGAGATTTGGTGTAAAAGAAGACCGATCTTTTGCAAATGCATTGGCATTTCAGCTAACGGGTAACTTGGACAAAAATTTTACAGATAAGTTGAACGTAAAAGCCCGTTATAATCTTTTTGCTGATTATGAGAAACTTTCCAATCCAACGCACCGTTTAGATGTAACCGTAACAGCGAAAGTTACCCGAGTAATCAATGTGAACTTAAATGGTATCATGATTTACGATCCGGATGTTATTTCAAGAGTGCAATTAAGCCAGTCTTTAGCGATGGGGATTGTCTATAGTTTACCAAAATAATGCTTAGATCTGTGTCGGTAGGGATATTACTTTGTTCATTGCTGTCTTTGGCGAGCTGCAAGTCGAAAGTACAGCCAGTGGTTTCAAAACCGCTCGTGGCAGCTTTTGCGCCAGCAGTTGTACTGGAGGACAAGGTTGTAGCAAAACCGGATACCAATCTACTGACACCGGAGGAAAGAAAAATTCTTTTGCTACAGAAATCCGGCACTCATTCTGACTGGCGTCAGGAGGAGGCAATTCATTATGACGTCCGCAAACCAAACTTTGTAATCATTCACCATACAGCACAGGATAGCATTGGGCAGACGATCAAAACATTTCAGATCCCACGGACCAAGGTAAGTTCACATTATGTTATTGGCCGGAATGGTGAGATTATACAAATGCTGAACGACTATGTTCGTTCCTGGCACGCCGGTGTAGCAAAGTGGGGTTCTATCGTAGATATGAATTCCTGTTCTATTGGTATTGAATTGGATAATAATGGTAGGGAACCCTTTCCCGAAGCACAAATTACTTCATTGATGACTGTGCTAGATACCTTGAAATCACGTTATTTGATTCCCGCAAATAATTTTATTGGACATGCGGACATTGCGCCGTCACGAAAGAATGATCCAAGTGTTTTTTTCCCTTGGAAAAAGCTTGCAGAGCGAGGTTTTGGTATCTGGTACGATGAAGGGCAGCTTGTTGCTCCTCCGGACGGTTTTAATGCGATAGATGCACTTAAAATCATTGGCTACGACACATCTAATCTAAAGGCTGCTATCGTTGCTTTTAAACGAAAGTTTGTCGTGCGAGATACAACACCTGAATTGACCATATATGATAAAAGTGTCTTATACAATATCTATAAAAAATACTGAGCCTGACTAATCAGGCTTTTTCTTTTAAGCAAGTTATTCTTTGTCCTTTGTAAAACGAGATTCTTTACTTCCTATTTGTAGGAAATAAGCGATTAGCATTACAGCGACACAGCCAATAAGATTGAGCCAGAGAAAAGGAATTTTGTTCATCATCCAGATGGAGACCACAATAATTTCGGAAAGTATTGCTGCATAGAAAACAGCTTTGCCATGGATTTTCTTCATGTAAAACGCGACGATAAAGATTCCTAGGATAGTACCATAGAATAATGAACCCAATATATTGACTGCTTCGAGGAGATTGCCCAGTCTGTTGGCATACAATGCGACAGCAACGGTAAATATACCCCAGATCAATGTAAATAAACGGGACCATAATAGGTCCTGCTTTTCGGAGGAATCACGATTAATGAATCTTTTATAGATATCAATGGTCGTAGTTGAAGCCAATGAATTAATAGCACTTGCTGTCGAACCCATAGATGCGAGAAAAATCACCGCTATGAGAAGCCCGATGAGTCCTTTTGGAAAGACGCTTGTCACAAAAGCAAGAAATACATAATTATTGTCATTGGTTTCCGCTGTTGGGTTATTCTTTTTGATTAAGTCTAAAGTTTCCGCTTTTACCTGCTGCATTTGGGCATTAAGTTGCCCCAATGAGATTCGATAATCAGAAATATCTTTTTTGTCGTCTTGATCTAATGCTGTATTGAGTTGCTGAACAACAGATTCACGTGTTTTAAATAGCTCGCTATGTTTTTCTTCCAGAATATGATATTCAGGGGCATATTTGCTCTCTTTTAGCTTCTTGATTTCAACCTGATTGAAAAAAATAGGAGGCTGATGGAATTGATAGTAGGCAAATACCAGTATTCCAATCAGTAGAATAGCAAATTGCATCGGAATTTTCAGTAGACCATTCATAATTAATCCCATGCGGCTTTCTTTGACGGAAGCTCCCGTCAGATAGCGGCCTACCTGACTTTGGTCAGTTCCAAAGTAAGAAAGCTGGAGGAAAAAACCACCGACCAGTCCTGTCCAGAGTGTATAGTTATTATTGAGATCAAAAGTAAAATCCAGCGCATTGGTTTTCCCAGATTTTCCTGCAATATGAAGCGCTTTTGATAGTCCAATATGCTCTGGGAGCAGATGAATGACCAGTATGCCAGCAACAAGTAAGGAACCAAAGATAATGCTCATTTGAAGCAATTGTGTATGCGATACGGCTTTGGTTCCTCCATAGGTTGTGTAGATAACAACAAAACTTCCGATTGCCAATGTCGTCCAAGTAAGATCAATATGGAGTATAGTCGATATAATTAGCGCAGGGGCGAAGATTGTAATACCCGTAGATATGCCACGTTGTATCAGAAAAAGAATAGCAGTCAGCCCTCTGGTTTTGACGTCAAAACGTTTTTCCAGGAACTCGTAGGCTGTGAAAACTTTTAGTTTATGAAAAATAGGGATAAATGTGATACAAAGGACAATCATGGCTAAGGGAAGGCCAAAATAGAATTGGACAAAACTCATTCCAGAGGAATAGGCAAGTCCGGGTGCGGATAAGAAAGTAATGGCGCTCGCTTGTGTTGCCATTACTGATAATCCCACGTGATACCAAGGCAACGAACGGTTGCCTAGAAGATAGCCGTCAATATTTTTGATGCCTCGACTTTTATACATGCCATAAACGACGATGCATAAAAGTGTCAGAAATAAAACGATCCAATCTGCTGTACTCATGAATAGTGTTTAGTGAAAAAGTACAGAAAAAGGATAAATACAAATAGCCAGATAACGACCAACCAGTAGAAGCGCTTCCAGCTATTCATATTTTTTATCTATCAGAAGGCTTCTGAGGATAAATGACACTATTAAAAATTGCTGCAATAATCAATCCGACAGCGGCACCGCCAAAGATGCTTAAAAATGTCTCGTTTGCAGTGAATCCAATTAATGCACCAAACACTACAGCAACTAAAAGAATAATCCCTTTTGCTTTACCAGCATCTATCGAAGTGCAGTTGTTGTCAATCTGATTTTCCATTATGATATTATTTTGATTTTGATAACAAATTTACAAATAATCTGTAAGCTCCGGGAATTCCGGCGGGTAATTGTCTAAAAAAAGATAGTGATGTATAAACAAATTTACCTTTTCCATATTGGGCTATCAATAAGGAGCCGTTGTGCAGCGGTTCTCCGGGATCCTGGATTGTAATTGGAGTGCGGTATCTTTTATCAATATCTTCCGCAAAGTAAAGTCCGCGTTCCTGTACCCAATGTTTGAAGTCTGCATCGTTGATCTTGTTCGGGTAATTGAAAACCGGATCGTTGATATCGAAGAGTACTTTCGCCATTTCGTCGGTCACACGGTTTCTGCCGATGCTAAATGGGAAAGGGCCAAACTGTTTTGAGATCAATCCGTTATTTACATTATATTGCTCCAGGACTGTCCCGCCCATCTTGACATAAGAAAGAAGTCTATTTTGTAACTGTGCAATTTCTCTGTTGACATTGAATATTCGTACACCTAAAATCACTGCATCATAGGCCTTGAGATCTGCTTTTAAAGCCTGTTCACTACTCAAGACATCTACTTTAATACCAATGGCAGCGAGTGATTCTGGAATGAGGTCCCCTGCCCCATGGATATATGCGACCGTTTTTACGTTGTTAATCAGGCTAATATTACTCATTTTGATCGCTACATCCGGGAAATAAACAATATTGGGGATATGTGGGTAATCGATGGTTTTTATCTCTTTCAGATGCTCTTTTTTTGCCAGTTGAAAGCTTAGTGTATCAATAGAAGATTTGGATCTGTCTATTGGTTTTATCGTAATTTCTTTGATCGCTGTACTTCCTCCTTTGTCGAAAGTTAGATCAAATGATGCGGGCGAAACTTCCCAACCTTGAGGGACATTGGATAGGATATTAAATGTTCCTGTTTGCTCCAGTCCGTTTTTGTGAAAAGTTAAATTTACCTTGACCGCGGCTGCATTTTGGGTGAGTGCCAAAGGGCTTGAACTTTTAGCTGATAGTTGTGGGAGAATCACAATGGGATTATAGATTTCTCCACGCACAGGATCTGTGTATTTATATTGTATAGGTTGATTAAAGGTTATGTTTTCACCATTGATCCGAAGTCCAAATGATAGCTGTGGAGCATTTGGGTTTTCGGGGTAGCCGGTAAGATTAAAGTCACTGACGTTAAATTTACCTTTACTATGTGCTTCAATCAGCCAGTAGGGTTGTGTTGTACTGTTAGCGTATATAAGAACAGAGTCTTTTTGCAATCGATTTGTTTTTAAGGTTTCGTGCATGTCATGACCGTTTATTTGAATAAGCTCAACGGTTAAATTCGGTCGCCTAACAATGATGGAATGGTCTACTTTCATCTGATCACCCAAAGCATAAGATGGTTTTTGGGCAATACTTTCAAACCAGATCCCCCCGCAGGCCAGAATCAGTTGCTCAACTTCTCTTTTCTTCTCCTTTCTCCAGTAATCATCAGTAATTTGTTCCAATGCTTTATGAAGTTGGATAAGTTCGGGAATAACAAGTTCAGGCTTGTCTACCTGATAAGTTTGATTGATATGGTCAATCAGAGATTGAACTTTTGCACTGTTTTGTATTCTTTTCCATGAGGTATCAACGCCATCCAATAGTGTCTCCTCTGCAGGAGAACCATCTACATAGTCAAAATATTCGATGGATGAGCCGCGTTGGCCCGCTGAGCCAAAGCCCTGGCTTTTGTGTGAGGATCGGCTTTGTGCCGCAATTTCACCATAAGACGCCCCTAATAAAGAGTTGTAATCGCCGATATCTATTTTTAACTGATCTTCGCGTGTGTTATTTTGCCCGCCAAAATTGGCCGTGTTCCACAAGAGACGTTTAGCCTGCCAAGGGGATACAAATTGAAGCTGTTCGGGAAATTGTGCCGGATCGGCTGCGGCCTTAAAGGCTTCGTGAGCCAAAATAGCGGAAGCTTGGTGGTGGCCATGTCCACCTCTGGGGTCCGGCGGGAACCTTGTGATAATGACATCAGGCTTAAATTTGCGAATAACCCATACGGCTTCGCTAAGTACCTTTCGTTTATCCCAGAATTCAAAAGTCTCTTCGGGAGTTTTTGAAAAACCAAAGTCGTAGGCTGAGGAAAAGAATTGCTCGCCTTTATCTATTTTTCGTGCAGCCAATAGTTCCTGTGTTCGGATCAAGCCTAGTTCAATACCCTGTTCCGTTCCGATAAGGTTCTGTCCCCCATCACCGCGGGTTAGTGACAGGTAACCTGTTCTATATTTTTTTTCCTGTGCAAGCCAAGCGATCAGCCGCGTATTTTCATCATCTGGGTGTGCAGCAAAATAAAGGACCGAACCCAGTACATTCAGTTTTTCTAGATTAAGTTTGATTTCAGCAGCATTCCATTGTGGATGCTGTGCCTTGACAATGGAAGCCGAGAAGATACCGGCCAATATGATGATAGCAGAGAGAAAAGGTTTTCGCATGTTTAAAGATAAAGATTTTGATTAACAACAGATTGTTGGCTATTGTAATTTTATTGACAGTGTTTGTCTGTTCTTTGGTGTAGCATTATTGTTATTGCGCGTTTGTTTGATGGGTTTTAATTGGAGATAAAACTTATAAATACCCAAGGGAAATGAGCGAATAGTTTAGTTAAAGGTCGGGTTAGCTACTGAATTTGAAAGAGAATTTTGTCGTAAATATCCATGAAAATAAAAAACGGAAATCCCAATCATGTTGGAATTTCCGTTTAACAATTAAAATATTTTTTCCTGAAACGAATTTTTAGAGAATAGTTATTTTGTCGCTTCGCTCCAAGTGGCAACCTTTAACATAGTAAATATATGTAGAAAATAT
>JAIRVH010000031.1 GCA_031253985.1 Sphingobacterium sp. | reverse complement strand
GTGGCAGGATTCGAACCTACGACCTCCACATCCCAAATGTGGCGCGATACCGGGCTACGCTACACCCCGAAAAGGTATCACCTTTGTTTTGTGTGGCACAAAAGTACACTAAAAATATTCTGTTTTCAAACATATTTAACAGAAAATAGTTAACACACTGACTTATTGCTAAATAATTTACAAAAAACCTTTACTCTCTATTACTTTAACACCTAAAGAAGCCAAAAACCAACTTGATTGACTTGAATAGAGAAAATCCGGGTGAAGCATTTTCGGCTGAGGCGGGTATTATTTAACAGATACAGGAAAATATTAAAAACGCTACGGCTTCCTTTCACATGTTCCGTAACGTTTCCTTTGACATACTTTTCTCCACTACTCACAATATTATTGTATAAATTCGTCGATCGCAGTTGTTATGGTATCCCAATCTGTATAGTTTAATTCGTGACCTGTTCCCTCCAATTTTAAAAGTCTTGAGTTTTCAATTTCTGCTAACAGTTTTTTAGTATGGTCGAAGTGCCAGATTTTATCGTCTGTACCATGAATAATCAACGCAGGAACATTGATTTCATTTATTCTGTTGTAATAATCTTCACCTCCCTGTATTAAGGCATGGTTAAACATACTGCGATAGTTGATCGCCCGATGAAACTCTTTCTTAATGCGCTTTTCTTCTTTTACATAGTCCACTGGTTTACGCCCAGCCATAAGACGAGAGCTCTGCAGCATATAGTCAACGATCTCTTTTTCATCATTCCAGTTTACAGTTTCAGCTTTTGCCTGGAAGTCAACAACCTCTTTGTCCATTTCAGGAATTCCGGAGTCCGGTGTCCCCCACCCCCCCGTGGACATCAGGATCATTGAATTAACTCTGTCAGGATCTTTAATTGCGATAATCTGCGCGATCAAACCTCCTAAAGAAATTCCCATTATATTGCCTTTCTTTATTTTGTAGGCGTCCAGAATATTGACCGCATCATTGGCAAGGTCAACAATATCATATTCGATGCTTCCTTCAGCATAAGTAGTGGATTTACCTACATCCCTATTGTCGTAACGGATTACAAAATACCCCTTACGGGCTAACTGAGTACAAAAATTCGCATCCCAATATAGCATAGAAACAGTCGCTCCCGCGATTAATAAAATTGCTGGATTATCGTGGTTTCCAAAATGTTCGGTGCAGATAGAAACATCTTCACTCTTAATTATCCTTTCTTTCTGTGATTTCATACAACTGTTGATTAAAATAAAAATGGGGATTAAAATTCCTAATCTTCTCATACCCAAAATTAAATCCCATGGATAAACTAAAATTGTATGTTTTCGACATTTATTCCTTGACAAAGAGAGACTGGTCTTCAGAAAAATAGGCAGATGGATTTTTACCCGTAAACTCCCTATAATCTCTAATCATGTGTGCCTGATCGAAATACCCTGAATGTAGGGCTAGTTCCGTCAATGATAAGGATGGGTTATCATATGCGTTTGTAATACTTTTCTCGAAACGGACTATCCTTGAAAAATATTTTGGGGAAAACCCGGTCAAGATCTTGAAATTGCGTTCAAATTGCCTTTGGGATAGAAATTGTGTTTTAAGCAATTCCTGCATCTTTACATTTCCATCATTCAGAATTAAACAGCTGACAGTCGCAATGTTGCCTTTTACATGTGTAGATAATGTATCGACTCTCTCTTCAATAAAACGAGTAATAATATTTACCCTTTGCTGAACATTACTACAAGTCAATATTTGCTCTTCCAAAAAGGATCCCTCTTTGCCCAGTAATTCTGTTATCTCGATATTGTGACTGGTGATTTCATTAGCCGGAATATTGAAAAGCAACGGAATGGCATACGGTTGAAAATAAACTCCAAAAACACCAACGTTCTGCTCGCACGAAAGTTGATAAAATTCATTAGTTTGAGATTGAAATCCACTGGTGAACAATTTTTTCTGTTCATCATTTTTTACGATGGTCATTCCGGGAATATATTGAAAAGCCAGTTTGGGATGTATAGAAGCCACAGAAGCATGGTGGTACAAGGATGTATCTGCAAAATCACCCTCAAAATTCCAGAAAAACTGAACAAGATGTTCAATACTCGATTTGGGATAAATTTTTTCAAACTCCATTTTATCATCTTTTGTAAGATCTTAATATACAAAAATAGAATGTGATAGCAAATACTACTCTTAGCCTACGGATCGAACCCAATTGCACATCTTAAAGGTTGTAGGTTTGCCCCTGCCCGGAAACGAAAAAAGCCCCAACTTTCGTTAGAGCTTTTCTAGTCGGGGTGGCAGGATTCGAACCTACGACCTCCACATCCCAAATGTGGCGCGATACCGGGCTACGCTACACCCCGAAAAGGTATCACCTTTTTTGTGTGGCACAAATATACGCTTCTCGCAAATTATTTGCAAATGAAATATACAAAATAAAACTAATCGACTGTTACATTGCAATATACCGTTTGCTTCGAAGCATATTATCCTGTCTTATGCAATCTAACCTCATGTTATTTCCACTAGACATCCCTTTCATTAAGCAGGAACTTCCCAAACATATTTCTTTTGACTTCAATTCACACAATGTTCGGATATGAACATGAGGTGTTCGAATCCAAACACTTACAACCAGCAAAAATAACTCACAAAAAGCTGACTAAAAGACAATTAATCATTTGGCAGTTTTTTTGAAATTGATTTTCATAGAAGATATTTCTTCAACAAGTAGAAATTAATACGGTATTTAACATCGTTGATAGCCGCTAGGTCGAAATGAACACTTATAATGAAAAGTATGATAAAAAACTATATCAAAATCGCATGGAGAAACCTTATTAAAAATAAGGCCTTTTCAATTATCAATACTCTCGGGTTGACGATAGGTATTACTGTTTGTGCAATGATTTTCCTATTTATCGCCCATCAATTCAATGTTGACAAATTTCACAGGCAGGGCGACCGTATTTATCGGGTGATGCGTGGATTTGATCGCAGCAAAGAACGCGCCCCCTATTTATCCGCCCCCTACGCTAGCGCCCTACTAACAGATTACCCCAATGACATTAAAAAAGCTGTACGGGTATTACCCACCAATGGACTATTCTCATTTGGCAACACCGCATTCAATGAAAAGAAACTCTTTATTGCTGACACCGATTTCTTTGAACTATTCAGCTTTCCTTTGGTTAAGGGAAACCCACAGAACGTATTAAAAAATCCAACAAGCGTCGTATTAACGGAAAAAACAGCAAAAAAGTATTTCGGAAATGATAACCCTATTGGCAAAGTACTTCAGCTTGACAAAAATAGACAGCTGACCGTTACAGGAATTGCACAAGATCCACCAATAAACTCACACCTGGATTTTGATCTCGTCATCCCATTAACAAATTATATCAATGAAGATTCCTTCAAAGCCTGGGAAAACAACAACTTATTCACCTACATCCTGCTTAACGAACATAAAGACCCCAAACAGCTCGAAAATCAACTCCCACAGTTCATGGATCGACATATGAAAACGGTCTCTAGCACTATGGGACTTCATTTTGATCTTGCGCTCACACCCTTACACGATATTTATTTTGAACCCCACAGCGCATTTGACAGCGCTAAACATGGAGACAAGAAGGTCGTTTACATTTTTCTTTCTATCGCTATATTGATATTAGTCATCGCTTGCATCAATTTCATGAATCTTTCCACAATACGTGCTGTTGACCGCTCAAAGGAGGTCGGACTGCGAAAGGTACTTGGTGCACAACGTTTTCAATTGACAGGACAGTTTATTGGGGAATCTATTTTATTAACCTCGATCTCCTGCATATTCGCGATGTGCCTACTGCAACTATCCATGCCCTTATATAGCCAATTACTAGGATACACACTCACAGTCCCCTGGAATTCGTGGCCCATCTATATCTTCCTGCTGGCAGTGATTTTTATTGTAGGTATACTTGCCGGAAGTTACCCTGCATTATACCTTTCCACCTTCCCGCCCATACAGGCGTTAAAAGGTAAATTACGCTTAGGCAAGAGCGGAGCACTATTTCGCCATGTCTTAGTCGTATTCCAGTTTAGCATCTCCATTTTACTTATCATTGGCACTTTGATTATCACGAAACAGATGAAATATGTAAAAGAAAAAGGTCTGGGCTATAACGATCAACAAAGTGTGGTGGTCCCTATAGATAATGAAGAATTTTACCATAATCTGCGAACATTCAAGAATGAGCTGTCTACCAGCAGCGATATCGCATCGGTTTCATTTATGTCTGGTGAACCCGGAGGATTTTTCGACAGCCATACATTCGAAGTAGAGGGACAACACGATGAGAAGTGGAAGTCCAGAACAGAATTCACCGATTTTGACTATGTGCGTACACTTGGACTAAAAATCATTGCAGGACGAAACTTCTCGACACAATATCCGACGGACTCCACCAGTGCTGTACTAATAAATCGTACTGCAGCATCGCTCCTTGGATTCACGCCCGACCAGGCTATTGGCAAATCAATTAAAAATACGATCCGTGATCAATCCAAACGGGCGATTATTGGAGTAGTAGATGATTTTAATTTCCTTTCCCTAAAAGAAAATATGGACGCACTGGTCATTTCTCCTTCTGATGATCTCAGGGTAGCTGTCGTTAGATTAAACACAACTGATTTCCCTGCAGCATTAAAAACCATTAAAGCTGCATTTGGAAAAGTAGCTCCATTATATCCTTTTGAATATAGCTTTTTGGATCAGAAATTCGACACTATGTACAAAACTGATATTAGACAACAGCGCATACCAAGCCTTTTCTCTGGATTGGCCATATTTATCGCTTGCCTGGGCCTTTATGGCCTCGCCTCATTTACTGCCGCCAAACGAAACAAAGAGATTGGAATCCGCAAAGTACTTGGCGCTTCCGTATCCGGCGTTACCACATTACTTTCAAGAGATTTTATAAAACCTGTACTGATTGCCTTGATAATCGCTTCACCAATCGCATGGATAGCCATGAACAAATGGTTGGAAGACTTTGCTTATCGCATCGACATTCAATGGTGGATGTTTGTGCTGGCCGGACTACTAACGATTGGCATCGCTTTAGTAACCGTAAGCTGGCAAGCCATTCGGGCAGCTGTAGCGAATCCTGTAGACAGTTTACGGGATGAATAAAAAAGGGAAAACAAAAAAGCTCTAACTTTCGTTAGAGCTTTTTTAGTCGGGGTGGCAGGATTCGAACCTACGACCTCCACATCCCAAATGTGGCGCGATACCGGGCTACGCTACACCCCGAAAAGGTATCACCTTTGTTTTGTGTGGCACAAATATCGAATCATTTTTCCATTTTGTCAATACCCTACAGAAAATTAATTACTAAACGACTGATTGATTGCAGAATATTTTTAAAGAGAGCGCATATTCTATTGAATTTAAGAACCAAAAACCCACTCCATATAGCCCACAAAGGAATATTCAAAATATCTTTAGATTATCCATTTCATTTTCATATCTTTGCATCCGATTTGAATATCAGTCAATAGTTTTTTAAAAAAGTATTTTTATATTCAGAAAATAAGTCGTAATATTGCATTCCGATTTTTACAGGATATAAATCGTTAATAATTACTCGAAATCATGGATTTAGTAAAATTTGTAGAAGAACAAGCGGTTGTAAAGAATGAAATTCCCGCTTTCAAAGCTGGAGATACCATCAGCGTTCATTATAAAATTCGCGAAGGAAATAAAGAGCGTGTTCAGGTGTACCAAGGTGTAGTAATTCAATTAAACAGCGAAGGTGCTAACGCTACTTTTACCGTTCGTAAAATCTCAAACGGTGTAGGTGTTGAACGTATTTTCCCTGTAAACTCACCAAACATTGAAAAAATTGTAGTAAACAGCTACGGTAAAGTTCG
>JAIRVH010000016.1 GCA_031253985.1 Sphingobacterium sp. | reverse complement strand
TTATTTTGACATCAGTTTTAGATTTTAGTACCCACCTTTTTTGCATATCTTTGCACAATATTTTAAGTGTAAATATACGTTTTAAGGCTGGACTTACCTAATTCCTAAACCCGGTATTGGTCCGATGTAGCTTAACGTGCATATTCCCAATGTTTTAAATATGGTGCAGGCTTATTCTTTATATGAAGGTTCTTTTTCAGTAGACAAGAGCAGAAAATTTATCCCCTTTGATCCGTTTATAGATACGCCTCAGGACCGTCCCGGCTCCCTATTTATTCAAGTTCATCCTTTTTTGATTGAAACTGACGCGGGGCTTGTATTATGTGATACAGGTTTGGGCTATACCGATGAAAATGGCGGACTGCTGTTGCATGCTAATATCCGTAGGCAGGGTTTCACTCCAGCAGATGTGAAATATGTTTTGATGTCTCATCTTCATAAAGATCATGCTGGTGGGATGGTGACATTTGAAAATGGAACTGGGCGTGTTGCATTTCCAGAAGCCGAGTATATTGTCCAGCGTGGTGAATGGGAAGATGCTTATTCCGGAATTTCCAGTTCATATCGGACAGAGATTTTTGATGTCATTCAACGCAGTGGAAATTTGGTTCTGGTGGAAGACGCTGGAGAGATAAATTCCGAAATCAGCTATGCACTCAATGGTGGACATACAGCACATCATCAGGCATTTCACATTCAAACCCGTGGTGAGCATTATTTCTTTGGAGGTGATGTGTTGCCTGAGCCAGAAGAGATTTTTCATAACTATGTTGCCAAATATGATTTTGATGGCCGGCGCTCCAAAGAGCTGCGACAGGCGTATTGGGCAGAAGGCGCAGCAGCAGGCTGGATTTTTTTATTTTACCACTCAAAAAACATCACCGTCGGTCGTAGTCAGCCCCGTGAAGATGGGACCTATAAGCTGATTGATGCAAAGTCATAAAAGAAAAAACTCCATGGCCAATGTGGCTAGCTGAAAAAGTTGTTTTTTAACCATTTTTTTAGTATTTTGGGGTAATTTGCTTCTTTTAGCCCATTCCGTCAGATGACTGCGGATTCGTTTAAGATTGATTTTTTGGGTAAATTTGTATTTTAGTAGCTAAGGGCTGTCGCTGTCTTTTCTGAAAGCCGTTGTTTTTATTGATTCGTGTTTTTTTAAGAGTATCAGTGAACTCGTTGCACTTGGTTATTGGCAAGAAAGAACCTTTTTGTTTCCATCACTTTTGGAGCATACAAAATTTTGGAGGTTTTATTATTATTATTTATTTAAATAGAAGATTATGTCTATTGTAAGAGAGTCCGATCTGATTGGAATTGGAAAAAAATTTCAAATTGAAACCGATGCTGGAGACAACATGGTTGTTGTTATCCATGACGATGGCAGACGGGAACTTTATCGCTATGATGACGAGGAACACGAGTCACGTTGCGTTATGACGCTAAATGACGACGAATCTCGTCAGATCGCAGGTATTATTGGTGGCCTGTCCTACAAGCCTAAGGCTTTGGAGACAATTGAGGTTGCTTTGGACGATTTACGTATAGAATGGTACAAAGTTGAGGGTAAAAATGAAGGTGCCGGAAAGACAATCGGCGAACTGGAAGTTCGTCAGCGTACCGGTGCTTCGATCATCGCTGGCATACGGGATGATTATACGGTTATCAATCCTGGACCATCCTACTTGATTAGCCCGGGGACAACCCTTGTCATTGCCGGAAAGAAGAATAATATTAAACTTTTAAAGGAAATTTTACTGTAATTTATGCTATCACATACCTTAATTCTGGAAATTGGAATCGCTGTAGGACTTGTTGCCATTGTTGGCTTAATCGCCAATAAGCTTAAGTTTTCTGTTATTCCATTTTTCATCATCATAGGTATGCTGTTAGGTCAGCACGCCCCGCAAGTTGGTATGGTGGATTTGACATTTACAGAAAGTAAACCCTTTATAGATTTCATGGGGCGGCTAGGCGTATTGTTCCTGCTGTTCTATCTTGGGCTTGAGTTTTCAGTGAATCGGCTTATTAAGTCCGGTAAAGCAATTGTGACCGGAGGAACAATTTATGTCTTACTGAATTTTACCTCAGGTTTGTTGATCGGATGGTTAATGGATATGCCTTTTAAAGAAATGATGGTGCTATGTGGTATTATGACAAGTTCATCCACAGCTATTGTTGCAAAGGTTCTAACAGATCTTAAACGTACGGCTAATCCTGAGACAGAGGTTATCATGGGGATGATTATGTTCGACGATCTGTTTATAGCGATGCATATCTCCTTTCTTTCGGGTCTGATTCTGACAGGGAGCAGTTCGTTTTGGACAGTTGCCGGCACTTCATTGCTTGCCTTGGGATTTATATTGACCTTTTTGATCTTGGGCAGAAAATTGGTGCCTTCGATCGACCGTCTATTGAAAGAGAAAACTTCCGAATTATTCATATTGATCATCTTTGCGCTCCTTTTTATCGTCGCGGGATTTTCCGAAACGATTCATGTGGCGGAGGCTATTGGCGCGTTGATGGCCGGATTGGTGCTGGCAGATTCGCAATACATTAAAAAGATCGAATCGATGGTGCTGCCCTATAAAGATTTCTTTGGCGCCATGTTTTTCTTTAGTTTCGGATTGTCTATTGATATTATGTCGCTTGGAGGTGCTGTATTGTGGGCTTCGATTGCAGCGGTGGTAACGGTGATGGGCAATCTTGCTTCGGGATATTTTGCAGCGAAATTTTCGGGTATGAAACCAAAAACCTCATTTGATATTGGCTTTACCCTTTCGGCCCGTGGCGAATTTTCCATTATTATGGCGAATATTGGTAAAGCCGGAGCACTACTGCCCGTTATTCAATCCTTTGTAGTCGTATATGTTCTCATTCTTTCCATTGTGTCTCCACTATTGACCAAAGAGTCACGTAATCTGTGGAAATTGTTCTTTGGAAGCGATGCCAATACAGCCAAGCCTTTAAAAAAGCTGAGCGACCTCGAAAATAATCAGAGCAGTTAGCCCTTCTGGATAAGAGCGCTATTCTTCTTATACTTGATCAAAAGCAAAAGGGGCGGGGCAAAAGCCAGGTCAAACCTTTGGAAGGTCGACTATCGAAAATAATACAAAATTAAATACATAAAAAACAGGTCTATCCAGTATTTCTGGATAGACCTGTTTGTATGATGAGTCGTTATATTTTACAGAAAGCCTAATTCTAGCTTTGCTTCTTCGGACATCATATCTTTGGTCCAAGGTGGATCAAACGTCAATTCGACCAATGCTTCTTTGACTCCTTCCACGCCAGCAACTTTTTCCTGCACTTCATTCATGATTTCGCCAGCTACCGGACAGCCTGGAGCAGTTAGTGTCATCACGATCTTTGCAATACCCTCTTCTTTGGTAATAATTTCATAGACAAGTCCCAGATCTACAATATTTGCAGGTTTTAACTCGGGATCATAAATCGTTTCCAGTACAGCTTGGATCTGCGGTGCTAGACCCAGTTTATCTAATACGATGATACTCATTTATTCAATTTTTTATCGTGAATAGCGTCCTGATAGATCGCTAATAATTTATCTTGATTTCTTTCAGGAGTAAAATTACTAAAATAATAAGTTTTGCTGGTCTTTCTTATCTCATCTTTTTCATCTGTCGATTTTGTACTCCAGACCGTCAGACACCGGACAATATCCTTTTTATTGTGGGGATCGAAAGTCTGTCCTGTTTTATCGGGAACGACCAGTTCGGGCAGTGGACCTAAATTGGAGCAAAGCACGGCAGTCCCGACGGAGTAGGCTTCAAGGATAGTAATTGGCATACCTTCAAAACAAATTGAGGGAACGAGCAGCGCCTGTGCGTTTGCTATCAGGGGAAGTATTTCAGCCCTCTTTTTAAAGCCTAAGTAGGAAATATTCGGTTGGTCTTTGATCCGCCGAATGACCTCTTCTTCGAGGGGGCCGCCGCCAATAATCTGTAATTGAAAATCTGTGCCGGTAAAGGCATCAATCAGATTTAATATCCCCTTCTCGTCCGAAAGGCGACCGACGTAAATAAAATAAGGTTGCGTAATGTCGGGTGTTATTGTGGCAGGAAAGACAAAGTTGGGTTTAACGTCGAATTGTATTGATGGAAGTTTTAAAGTTGAACCAACAAAGATTTTTTTTGCAAAGGAGCTTAAGGTGATGTAGCGATTTACCTTTTTCCAAGTTCCTATCTTACGATGAAACCAATAATTCAGCGCAAGAAGAAATGTTTTGACAGTCGAATTATTAAATGCTTTTTGCCGAACTGCCGTCCAGGGAAACTCTTCCTGGAGTGAGTCCAGAAAAAGGTGGTTGTGGTGATACAAGGTTGCCGAGGGGCATAGTAGGCGAAAGTTATGTAAGGTCATGACCTGTGGGATGCCGAGCTTGGCAATCGTACGCACGATAATCGGACCCGCAGCATAATGCGTATTGTGAATGTGCACAATGTCTGGTTTAAATGCATGAATTGTTTTCTGGATGCGTTGTGCTGCACAGATATTCCAAAAAGATCCCAAGGTCTGTAATGCGCCCCGCCAACCTTTTTTATTCTGAAAGGTCAGCGTGTGGACCTCGTGTTCCTGAGCGAGAAGGGAAGATTCCTGCTGGAATACAGTGTCTTCACCACCAGGAGCTTGATAAAATGTATGGATAATCAGTATGCGCATAATAAAAGACTTATACAAATTTACAATTTTCGGTTGACTTCCTTTAACGGGACAAAATTGCCATTTCTATATGATTATTGCTATATTCGCAAGATTCGATCGTAAAGATATATGCAACATTTACAACAACTCGTGATAGAGGCGATAGAGACAAGTCAATTTCCTGAAACACCATCAAATTTATATGATCCCATACGGTATATATTGACTTTGGGCGGGAAGAGGGTTCGACCGGTGCTGACATTGATGGCCGCCGAATTATTCGGCATGCAGGAGATGGACGAGATAATCCCCGCGGCCAAAGCAGTGGAGTTTTTTCATAACTTTTCACTGATCCATGACGATCTGATGGATAAAGCTCCTTTAAGACGCGGTAAAACGACAGTGCACGAAAAGTGGGATGCTAATATTGCCATATTGTCTGGCGATGGACTGTTGGTTAAAGCCTATGAGGAAATCTCAAAGTGTAATCCAGTCTACCTGCCTGCGACCCTAAAAATTTTGAGTAAAGTAGCCATGGAAGTATGTGAAGGGCAACAATTGGATATGGATTATGAAAGCCGGGATACGCTCACGATGCCTGAATATCTGGAGATGATCCGTCTAAAGACTTCGGTGTTATTGGGTGGCGCATTGCAGCTGGGCGCGATTTTGTCGGGTGCAGATGAAAAACAGCAGCAGCTGATCTATGAATTTGGCGAGAATGTAGGTTTAGCATTTCAATTGCAGGACGATATCCTGGATGCGTATGGAGATCCAGACACCTTTGGAAAGATCGTTGGTGGTGATATTATAATCAATAAAAAAACCTATTTACTGGTGAAACTGATGGCGGTGATTTCGGACGAAGATAAGACTGTCTTACAACGTTTATTGGAATCTACCATGGAGACTGCTCCGTCAAAAGTAGCTGATATGCTTGCATTATACGAGAAGTATGAAATTAAAACAGCAGCGGACGAATTGAAGGATATCTATACACAGCGGGCTTTTGAAAAAATGGAAGCATTGAATGTACCAAATGAACGTAAAGAAGCGTTATTAGTGTTAGCAAATAACCTTTTGGTGAGACAGCAATAAGTATAAATTCTATTAAAATTCGTATCTTGCCATTAAATGGTTATTTTGTAGGAAAATAATTAAATAAATTTTTAGATTACGTTCATGGAGCCTTTAAAAATCACCGTATTTCAAGCATATCTATTCTGGGAAAATATAGAGAAAAATCTAAATAATCTCGCGCTCAGACTTTCATCGTTGCGTGAGAAGACAGATGTTATTATTCTCCCCGAAATGTTTAATACAGGCTTCACGAACAATGTTGAAAAATGTGCCGAACCTGCAAACGGTCCTACCACGAGGTGGTTATTTGAAATGGCAAGCTCGCTTAATTGTGTTGTTGCCGGTTCATTGATCATTGAAGAAGGCGGGAAATACTATAATCGTTTTGTTTGGATGTTTCCTGATGGAAAATATGTTAAATATGATAAGCGCCATCTTTTTGGATTGTCAAAAGAAAGCGAGTACTTCGAGCCAGGTAATGAACGCATTTTAGTGGATATCAAAGGATGGAAAATTTGCCCGATGATTTGCTACGACCTTAGATTCCCAGTCTGGTCTAAAAATCAAAATGGAGCATACGATATCTTAGTTTATACGGCAAACTGGCCTGATAAGCGCTCTGCACACTGGAGAGCGCTTATTCCTGCACGTGCGATAGAAAATCAGGCGTATGTCGTTGGGGTGAATCGTGTAGGGCACGATGGTAATGACATATACTATTCCGGCGGTTCAATGTGTATATCTCCACTTGGTGACGTGGTGTATTATAAACCGGAAGATGAGGATCTGTATACATTTACTTTAAATCCGAATGATCTATTGGAAGCCCGTGAGAAATTCCCTTTCCTGAAAGACTCTGATTCTTTTACTATCGGCTAATTCCCTCTAAAATAGGTATAATTGCAAGCAATTAGCTCTGCTGAAAGTGTTTTTTTTTAGGTACATCAAGAATTTTTATGCCTGTGGGTGACTTGTAGAAATATGAGCGTATTTTCTGAAAGTGTCTGATGTTATTGGTCAACAAGAATCTTCACCTTGTTTTCGTTGTTTTTGATGTCTGCAAAGCCCTGAAGGTTTTGTTTGTATCCTTTTTATTTATTAAATTCAGTCTAGTATAAATCAAATTTTTATGATTTATCAACATCTACTGATGACATGTTGATAAAATTTTGTTTGAGAGAGCTATATTAAAGCGTAATTTAGGCTAACTATTAGCCAAAATACGTTTAGTTTTTTCTCATGTTTTATAGAAGACGACGTTTTATTATTGCAATAAGTTGCGTAAACAACCATAACCATTATTCATATGTTGGACCAAGATTTAGTATCACAAGAGTATTTTTATAATTTCCTGACGGGAAAATACTCAATTGCAGTTATGCGGAGATTACAGCGTAATCTCAAGGAGGCAGGGTTAAACATTACTTCTGAACAATGGAGTATCATGTATAACCTGTGGGTAGAAGAGGGGCTTACTCAGCAGGAACTGGCTATTCGCACATTTCGAGATAAACCCAGTGTGACCCGTTTAATTAATAACCTGGAACGTGTAAATCTGGTTATCCGTGTTAACGATAAAAATGATAGACGGTCCAATCTGATTTATTTGACGAAAACGGGGCGAAAGATGAAGGATGAGGGGATGAAGCAGGCAAAAATTACCATAGAACAGGCCCTGGGGGGATTGGCCGACGATCAAATTGCCTTGTCAAATACGATTCTACACCGCGTACTGTTTAATCTGAAATAAAAAAGCTAGCTGTCTGATTGTTTTTTGCAAGTGTCCGATGTATTGGGCAGAACGGATGCTTCATTCACTTTCGTTGCGGTTGGTGTCTGCAAAGTCACGAAGGTTTTGTGAGGGAAGTCTAAAGACATAAAAAGTCCCCTATGTTATTCTTACATAGGGGACTTTTTTATTGGATTGTTAAGTATTAATCTTCAAAAAGCTTGCTTTCGAAATCTGTATGGCTATTGACTAATTTGCCTTCAGTTCCAAAATAGATTTCTTGAAAGCTTAATGTCCGAATGGCATCCACTTTACGATAAAATTTATCAGCTGATACATCCGATAGTGTCTTGAAACCACAAGCTTCCATAATTTCCACTGTAGCACGTAAGGTGTTGCGGTGAAACTGAGCGACACGCACGTATTTATCGTTTACATCGAGTCCTTTGTATAAGTGAGGTTGTTGGGTCGCAACTCCGACCGGGCAGACGTCTTCATTACATTTTAATGCTTGAATGCAGCCCAATGCGAACATCATGCCACGGGCGCTATAACAAGCATCTGCGCCTAAGGCGATCACTTTCAATATGTCAAAACCCGTTACAATACGGCTTGATACGATGACCTTGACATGTTTTTTTAAACCAAAGGCGATCAGGGTTTTTGTTACGAACGCTAATGCATCGTATAGTGGCATTCCTAAGTTATCCGTAAACTCTAACGGAGCAGCTCCGGTACCGCCTTCTGATCCATCGACGGAAATAAAGTCTGGGAAGATCTGCGTATTTTGCATGGCATGACAGATATCGATAAACTCATGTTTGTCGCCGATACAAATTTTAAAGCCGATAGGTTTTCCACCAGAAAGTTCACGCATCTGCTGCAAGAAGTGCATCATTTCAGTCGGTGAGGAGAAAGCGCTATGTGCTGGAGGCGACATGACGTCTGTTCCGGGGATGACATGACGAATAGCAGCGACCTCAGGAGTGTTTTTCGCAGCTGGAAGGATACCTCCGTGACCTGGCTTGGCCCCTTGTGAGAGTTTCAGTTCGATCATCTTCACATTTTCACGGTTGGATTTTTCTCTGAAAAGTTCTGCATCAAATTTTCCCTCCTTATTACGGCAACCAAAATAACCTGTACCGACCTGCCAAATTAAATCACCACCGTTGTTGTGGTAGTCACTGATTCCTCCTTCTCCGGTATTGTGCGCAAAATTTTGAAGAGCAGCACCTTTATTTAGCGCCGTAATTGCTGTTTTACTCAAAGCACCATAACTCATTGCCGAGATGTTGAACACACTTAGGCTATAAGGCTTTTTACAGGCTGCATTTCCAACCGTGGTACGCAGATCGTGGTTTTCGATATGACAAGGGAAAACAGAGTGCGCAGCCCATTCGTTCCCCACAGCCTGCGGATCAGTCTGCATACCAAATGCTACAGTTTCACGCTGATTTTTAGCGCGTTGATAGACAATTGAACGCTGTCTTCTGTTAAAAGGACGTCCATCCATGTCCGATTCCCAAAAATATTGTCTCAGTTCAGGACGGATAGATTCAAAGATATAACGAAAATATCCCACTAAAGGATAATTACGCAGAATGGCGTGTTTGGTCTGGAAACTATGGTATAACGCGATCAATAGCAATGGAAATGGGATGATAAGCAGCCAAAACCAGCTTGATGTAAATATAAATCCAAATGATACAATGATTAAATTAATCACAATCATTATTGAAAGAATGAGTTTTCTAACTTCCATAGAAAATACGATTGTTTAGTTTTAATTCGCTATTTTAATATTTAGCCCAACTGATAATTTTATTACTCAATTAGCATTCCAAAATGCGCTTTTGGACGAAGCAAATGTACTAAAGTTCCATAAGTAAATGGATATATTTAGCCCTTGGAGATAAGTTTTGATAAGTTTATAACCGTTTCTAACAAACTATTTTCTTTTAGTAATCTCCTGCGACAAAAGTTGATAGATTTGCTGTAAATCTGGTTTATTGCTAATAAATTGCAAATGTTTTTGCAGTGTCGTTATATCCTGTCGGATCGCTGGTCCTGTCTGAACTGTTATTGGAATATGATTTTGTACTTTTTCTGCCGTCTCCAAGATGATTGGTTTGATCAGATCAAAGGATAAGTTGTTTTCCTCCAGTAGCTCATAAGCCATCTGATAGAGGATATTCGAGAAATTATTGACCATGACCGAGGCGAGGTGAATGGCGAGTCGTTGCTGTGAATTGCAATAGATGCTCTGCGGTGCAAATGTTTGTGCAAACCGAAGTAGCGTGACACTATTCTGATCTGTATTACCTTCAACACAAAATGGGATAGCCGAAAAATCGACTGCTTTGTTTTTTGACAGCGACTGCGGTGGATAAATGACTCCCGAATTTTTAAATCCAGTCAGTACAGACAGGTCGGTTGCTCCTGAGCAATGGACAACAATGCCGGTTAAATCTTTCGGTAGCGCTTCTATCACAGGTAAGATGGCCTGATCCGAAACTGCAACAAGGTAAAGGTCGGCATGGAGGTCGAGTTCAGACAGTAGGTCAGTTGCTGTGCAATGAAGCGCAAAAGCCAATGCGTCTGCATTGGCTTTTGTTTTACTGTAGATCTGAACGATATGCTGTCCTATTTTTTGAAACTGTTGTCCAAAATGGGTCGCGGCATTACCGCTTCCTAAGATCACAATATTCATTATTTAAGTGCTTTTCGTTTCTCTTCTTTATTTCTTCTCACAATGGACATGATAAAACCGATGGTCATGACAATTGTTCCACACCAGAAAAAGTTGATGTATGGGAATTTAATGGCTTTAAATACCACCCATTTCTTTTCTGGAAGTGGCTTTTGATAAACCATGATTTCCAGTTTATCCTTGTCAGGTTTAATTCCCGTAAATCTGAATTTAAGTCCTTGCTCGCTGACGTCCTTATTGAAGTCGTAAACACCACCGTCTTTAATTAAGTAAATCGGTTGTACCTCATACTGTTTGTTGTCGGCGGAAAATACTTTTATTTTCAATCCAACCATGACATCACTGGGTCCCTTTGGAATTTTCTCTAGGTGGGCCTCTTTGTTTAAGCCTTCAATGACGTAATATCCATTGCGGTAGCGTAAGGTATCGCCAATATTTACCTGATATGTTGCCGGCTCCTCGTAGTCCTCGAAACCAGTTTTATCTTCAGCAGGAACTTTGGCGTGTGTCGCTTGACTTTCAGCTGCGGCCGCTGTAATCAGTGTATATACGTCATGCGTAACATAATGTTTGGTGGCTGGAGTACCAATCAACCCCCCCATTTTCGCGTTGTTTTGTGCAAAAGGTTGCAGCACAAAATGCTCCTTCACTTTGCCTGTTTCTTCGTCGATCCGCTCGTATTTGATTTTATAGAACGTATTTGGAGCAACAATGCTATCGCCGATATAGGTGATTTTGTATTCACCCATTTGTACAGGTTCACCCTCGGTCAGGAATAGGTTGTCGCCAGGTTTCTCTACTTTGTCAAATCCAGATACAGCGATGTAACCTGTATTGTTGACGGAAATCACTTCGTTGGTTGCCGCAGCCACCATAGCACCGATCAGCAATAGTCCAAAGCCGATATGCGCTACCGAGGAGCCGGCCAATTTCCATTTGCCTTTGACAGCATCACCCAATACGCGAATATTTGCCAGAATACAGAAAATACTTGCGAAGGTGATCAAGATATAGATCAGGTTAGTATAGGTCTTCGTAAAATAAACAACAACTGCCGTTAAGATCAGAGAAACGACCAATGATGCGACTGTAGAAGCCAAAAACTTGCGGCTATCGGTCCGTTTGTATTTTAAAAATTGGGTAAATCCGGTTAAAATCATCACAATGACTGCAAAACCCGATTGCCATTTATTATAATGCTGTATCGGTTCCAAAGGTGGAGCTACCTTGGTGCCGAAGATCTTGTTGAATACGGGAATGGAAGTTGAGGCGATGATCTGCGCACATGCGACAGTCAATACCAAGGCGCCAATAAACATCCAGAATTCTCTCGAATAGATATCTTCATCCTTTTCCGTGATTGGCATTTCTTTCTTTTTGACCGTAAGAAACACCACCATGATAACCAAGAAGACAACATTGAATAAGATCAATTGTCCGCTCATTCCCAAATCGGTGAAAGAGTGTACCGATGTTTCTCCCAAGATACCGCTGCGTGTCAGGTAAGAAGCATAGATCACAAGCACAAAGCTGATCATCGCTAAAAATGTAGCGGTGAAGTAAGAGTGGCCTGAATTTTTATAAGCGATCATAACGTGTACAGCAGCGATCAAGGTAAACCAAGGTATAATCGATGCATTTTCCACAGGATCCCATGCCCAGAAGCCGCCGAA
This sequence comes from Sphingobacterium sp., assembly GCA_031253985.1. GTDB lineage: Bacteria > Bacteroidota > Bacteroidia > Sphingobacteriales > Sphingobacteriaceae > Sphingobacterium. The sequence continues at coordinate 11,012 of JAIRVH010000016.1, read as the reverse complement.
ATTAAGTGCCTCGTAGGCCCAGAAAGAGCCCATGATAATACCAGCGCCTAAAATCATGACTGCAAATAAAGCCCAGGGAAGTGCAGCATTGATCCATTCTTTGTAACGTTTGGTCCAAAGAGCACCTGTTGCATAAGCAAAAGGAACAATCATGGAAGCAAAGCCCAAGAATAATGTCGGTGGGTGAATCACCATCCAGTAGTTCTGAAGCAAAGGGTTCAGACCATTTCCGTCGGTAATAAGTGAAAGGTAATTGGCTTCCCTAAAGATTGGAATATCCATTGCTTCACGCAACAGGATAAAAGGAGAACTTCCGATACGAAGCCCAAAGATTTCCACACCGATAAGCATGGACGCTAAAAATGCCTGACACAACATCACGAAAGTCATGACCGAAGATTCCCAGCTCTTTGCCTTAAATAGCAAAACCGAACCTAATACCGTTTGCCAGAACATCCACAGCCAAAAACTACCCTCTTGGCCTTCCCAAAAACTGGAAATGATATAGTAGGTAGGTAGCGTCTTGGAAGAGTGGGCCCAAGCATAGTTATATTCAAAGAGGTGATTGTATATAATATAAAATAACGTTGCACCGATCGCCACAACGGATACCGCATTGATCCAAAAAGAAATGCGGGCAATTTTTTTCCATGAATTCTCTTCAGGGTTTTTTGTTGCAAAAAAGTAACTGATGCAGGATAGAAGTGCAGCACCAAAAGAAAGTACAATAAAAAATTGTCCGATCTGCCCCGGCAGCAGGTGCTCACCAACGTAATTAACGTCCATTGAAAATTGATTTTACGAATTAATTATTGAAAGCAGTAGCATTGATCTCGGTGACAACCGATTTATCATTATATTTTGACGGACATTTCATCAATATTTTGCTTGCCCTAAACACGTTCCCATCCATTTTTCCCGTCAATACAATTTGCTCTGAACGTTCAATATCTTGAGGTTTGGCGCCTTTAAAAATTACTTCACATTCTGTACCATCATTGTCGTACATGAAAAACGAGAATTTGTTGGCGTCAGTTTTAGGATCATAATGAAGCGCTTTGTCTTTATTCAATTGACCTACCACATATAGTTCGGTTTTCTTTTCTTTAGCTTCGGTAAATGTCGAATATGTACTTGAATCGGTGTAGATCACAAGTATCATGGCAATTGCGACAGCAATGATAGCGATTAGAATAATGGAACTCTTTTTCATCTTGTATTTGAAATTATTATAAGCGTTGAATCTCTTCGTTATCAACGAGATCGGTTCGCTCGATTTGTTTTTTATCCCTAATGATTTAGCATGAGTCAAATATTAGAAGCTTTGACAGCGGATTTAACCCTATGGCAATTTCATGTATGTTTTTTATTTTCTCCGGAGCAACTCAAACGGAAATCCTGTTACCAGGTACTCCGCTATGTTAAATGTTCCTTGTTTTTAGCTCGATTATTACGCAAACCTGACAACGTCATGCCCCTGGAAATTCCAAATTGTTTACATTTGACACCTAATCGAATGCAAAATTACAAATAGATTCGCTAAGAAAGGAATAATGCAAGTTTTCCATATTATTTATATCTATTCTAAATAGTTTAAAATGATTGGAAAAATAAGCTGGATTCGAATGCTTTTGAATAATTTGAAGTGAAATTTGCTGTTTTGGGTTTATCGATATCGCATGAATTTTACAATTGCCTGTTAATATGAATGTTGCTTTGCGATTTTTAGGGTTCGTTTGGGCCCTTATATTTCCTTGTTTTTTTGTGTTTGGGCAGGTAAAATTCCGTAACCAGGAAATATCTATCCAGAATGACAATGATGTCTATCTCTTGACAGGGCAGGACCGGTATTATACCAATGGGATCAATATCAATTATAGGATTGCATTGCCGGGGAAAATGGATAGACAGTCTTCAAATACCGTGCTGGATTTTGAACTGGGCCAACGCATTTACAATGGTATCAGTATCATTGATTATAGACGGCAGGAAAAGAAATACGATAGGCCATTTGCGGGATATCTCTATTTTAGTGCAGCGGGAACCCGATTCTTGCCGCATGATCAGGTTCTTGAACTCAAAACCGAATTGGCGCAGATCGGTCCAAAGTCCTACGGTGAAGAAGCGCAGAAGTTTATCCATCATCTCTTTGGTATGTATGAGGCTACAGGTTGGGATACCCAGCTAGGAAATTCCTTTGGTATTGATTTGAGCGCAAAATATAGAAAAGGTCTCTATCGGAGCAAAAATCAGGTATTTGATGTGGGAATTATGGGGGAGGGAACCATTGGTCTAAATAATACCAATATGGCGATGGCGGTTCCCCTCCGTGTGGGGAAGCTGAAACCCTATCATGCCTCCACCTTTACACATGGTCATTTGACACAGGCGAGAGACGATGCTGACAAAGAATGGTACTTTGTTTATCAACCGAGCATAGCCCGCATTTTTTACAGTGCGACTGTAGAGGGAGGAAGAAGCAAAGATGATCCTATAGGCAAGTTATACAGTATTCAGCCATGGATGCTTAGTCACCGTATCGGTTTTAACTGGTCTAACCATAAGATCAATTATGGCATCAATTATATCTTCAATTCGAAAGAGCTCAAATCGGTCTTTCACCGGCATCAATATGGCGAGCTGTTTTTTGCCTATCGTTTTTGATCCCCCAGCCCCCAGGCATAGGTATGGCCTAGATCTGCTCAGCATCCGTAAGGGCTTCTTTGATCCGCTGTCCTGTGGAATACTTGTCATTTAAGGTTTTGTTTAACCTGGATTTTCGGGAATAGGATCGGCCAGTTTTTGCCCGATCAATCTGGTGGTGAGCATAGCGGCTACCGTGTCTCCGGTGGCGTTGAGCATTGTCGCGAGGGGATCGACCAGGGTTGCTATAATCATGATGGAAGGAATCACTTCAGTTGGCATTTGATAAACCGATATGATCAGCATTTCTCCGATATAACCGCCATTAGGAATACCGCCTGCCACGATACTGACCAGTAAGGTAATTCCTACAGCCATGATCAGATTGGACGGATCAAAAAACTCCTTGCCGCTTAATAAAAGGGCGATATAGATTTTGAAGATGCAGGCGATCGCCGATCCATGCTTATGCAGGGTTGTACCTAAGGGAATGACGACACTTGCTACGCTATCCGGGATCCCGATTCGCTTAGCTGCAAGTAAGTTGGCCGGCATGGTAGCCAGGCTGCTGCAGCTGCTCAAAGCCGTTAAGGAAGGTAAAATGTTATTTTCCCAATATCTTCTGACGCCCTTTAGACCGAATGATAAAAAAGCAAATAAACTGAATGCAGTGAAAAAATATAGAATCCCAAAAAGATAATATAGGCCTATTGGCTTGGCATAGAAGCCAAATAACTGCGGACCTAAGGTTCCGATCTGGTACGCAAAATATGCACCCAAACCAATAGGGGCTAGTGCCATGACCATCACAAGTAGGTTGCCCATCACCATATTGCCCGAATTAATAAATTTGCGGAAAACCTCGGCCGATGTTCCGGATTTGCGTGTGGCAATACCGACAAGGAATGAGAAGATAACAAATGCCAGCATATTCTGGCGTGATAATAAGCTTGAAAATTCACTAACAGTCAGAAACCGAACCATTTTTTCACCCCAGGAATCATGAATAGCCGTGTCTATCATATTGTTGGTCTGTTCAACAGCTAACGGCGCATCTACGGGAAAGAAATAGAGGAAGAGTATGCTTGATACCCCAGCGACAACAATGCCTAGTACAAATATGAATGACATCATGCCGATGATTTTTCCCAATACACTATCGCCATCGATATTGGCAACGGAGGAGGATATTGCAAAAAAGACCAAGGGTATAACGCTGACAAAGAGTAGGTTTAGGAAAATATCGCCAATCGGTTTAAGATTGTTGACACTATGGGGAAAAAAGATGCCGATCAAACTTCCGATACTGATTCCGAGAAGGAGGAGCAGTATGCTGCCATAGTTCTGTACAAAAGTTTTTATAGCGTATTTCATAGGTAGCTGGATTAGTTATACGGCAAGAATTCATGACAAATGAACCGACTGCACTGAATTTGCATCACGATTACCTTCGGATTAAGCAGTTCTAAGGCATTGTCTGCACTTTTTAGGTCTGGATATTTCATTAGGTTTTGTGAATATTTAGTATTTAGATTGCTAAAATAGTGTTTTTCTCGAATAGGTTTATTGGTATCAGTCGAATTAATGCATGTTTGTTCATTTTTTATTTTTTTACTGAAAAAAGCTGCTTTCTTTCCGAGAGTTTCTGTTTTATTGATTTGTGTTTCTCATTAAGATATCAATGAGATCGCTATGTTCGGGTACTGGCGAGAAGGGACCTTCTTTTGTTTTTAAAATTGTCGGCGATAGCAAGATCATGAAGGTTTTTGATACTCGCATTGGCTTTTATATCTTTGAACATTGGCGGTTGTCAGCGTCATGGGCAAGAAGTACTTCATTTATTGAGGCAGCTGTTTTTTGTCCAGAGTTGATGTATCAAAATTAAAATGTAAACGATTTGTAGTAAAATGGAATTTGTAACGACAGGAGATGGTTCGAAAACATTGTTTAATTCGGAAATAGGTGAATGTTATCACTCTACACATGGTGCGGTACAGGAAAGCAGGCATGTTTTTATAAAAACAGGGCTTGACCACTATGTACAAACAACAGGAGCAACCGATGTCGGTATTTTGGAAGTTGGGTTCGGGACTGGTTTGAATTTTTTGCAAACTGCCGACTTTCTTCAGGATAAATCTTTTAGGGTCGAATATGTCGGAGTTGAAGGGTTTCCATTGCCTTTATCTACTGTTGCTGCAACCGGCTATGAGACGACGGTAGATCCGAAAATATGGACTGATTATCTTGATACCTACGAAAGGGCATTGGTGGAGAATGTGCAGCTCAATGAACGGCTAAAGCTTTATATTGATCATACTTTATTACTGAATTTTCAATCGGACCGGTTATTTGATGTTATTTATTTCGATGCCTTTGCGGCAGTGCATCAACCTGAGATGTGGAATGATGCAGCTTTGGGGCATATTGCGCAGTTTGTCAAACCCGGTGGAGTCTTTGTGACTTACGCTATTACCGGAAATCTCAAACGCAGCATGAAAGCATTGGGATTTTCAATTGAAAAGGCTCCCGGAGCGCCAGGCAAACGGGAGATGCTTCGCGCGACAAAGTTGTAAGAAGGATTATTGCCGACTTTAAATTATTGTTAACTGCTTGGTATTCTAAAAAGTGTTTTCTAATTTAGCCCAAAATAGAGACGCTAACCTATTCACCACTTGTGGTTTATATTTTACTACCTAATGACAGATTCGCAGTTGATAGACAGTTTGAAGACAGATGGCCAGGAAGGATTTGTTGCGATTTATCGTAAATTCTATAAACAACTGTTATTCTTTATACTTGGTTATCTGAAGGAAAACCGTGTGGCCGAGGAAATCGTGGCCGATGTTTTCGTTAAGGTATGGGAGCGTAGGTCTGATTTTCATACAATGGAGAATTTAAAGGCCTTTATCTATATTTCGGCAAAGAATGCGAGTCTGAATGTTATTCGATCGGAGCGTTCTAAAGGCATCCATGAGTCCTTGACAAATTATGAAGATCTGTTGGCAGATGACCGCGACGTTTTCTCAAAAATGATTCATGCGGAGTTAATCCACTCTATATTTATTGAGGTCGTAAAGCTTCCAGAAAAACAACGGGAAGTTTTTAATATGACCTATCTTGAAGACAAGACTGTCGAAGAGATTGCAGAGGAACTTCAAATGAGCCCGACTGCTGTATACACAAACCGTTCCCGTGCGATACATACCATACGAACTTTGTTGGGGACCAAAAATGCGTTAACGCTCCTCGCGTTTTTATCTTTAGTCGGCGAGAATTAGCCGGGGTGTGCCCGATTCTATGCCTCGCTATTTATTTTCTTTGACCCCTATCCTTTTGTTTTCTAAGCTTCTGTGCTGTTTTTTTACCTGTTTAATATTTTTTTACTTTTTTATGTAAGATTCTGTGAGCCGCGGTGTTTTTATTGACGAAAGAAACGATGACGAAAAGTATGCATGGTACAGACCACATTATAACACTTCTGAACTCCTATTTAAAGGGTGAAATTCATCCTGATACGCATGTGGAACTCCGGTTGTTATTTGAACAATACCCAGAGTTGCAGAGCATGTTAATGGAGTTGGAAAATCCAGAAAACCTTCAGCAAGAGCTTAAAATTTATGAAAGTCTCTTTGAGGCTGATGCAATAAAGGCAGAAGAAAGGGTTTTGTCGACCATTTTAGATCGAATTGACGCAAAGTCGACTGAGCAGCAGGTGAGCTGGTTCAAAAAATATCGGTTGTATGCTGCTGCGGCGGCATGTATCATCGGTTTAATTGGGCTGGGGACTTGGAAAATAAAACAAGATGAACAAGCTCAAACTGTTGTTGATCCGATACTCTTGGCTAAAGATCTTGTACCCGGAGCCAATAAGGCAAGGCTTCAGCTTGCTGACGGAACACATGTAGATCTGGATGGTCGTTATAGCGGGATCTCAATGGGAAGTGAGATCCGGTATAGCGATGGTTCGGTCGCAGTGAATGCACAAGAAGATAAAGGACAGATGATGGTCCTGTCAACTCCTAGAGGGGGGCAATATCAGATCGTCCTGTCTGATGGTACTAAGGTGTGGTTGAATGCCGATACGCGCTTGCGTTATCCCAACAAGTTTATAGGCCAAACACGTGTCGTAGAATTAGATGGAGAAGCCTACTTTGAGGTCGAGAAGATGCGGGATAAACCTTTTGTGGTTGTGACTAATAAAGAGAAAGTCGAAGTGTTAGGAACTCATTTCAATGTCTATTCTTTCCCGGGAGAGCAGGAATCAAAAGTGTCTTTGTTGGAAGGTAAAGTAAAAGTTTCTTTGCCTATAGGAGAGGAAAGGCTGCTTGTTCCCGGAGAACAGGCTTTAGTGAATGGCGAGGAGCTCTCTGTTCAGCAAGCCGCTGTAGAGGAAAGTATTGCCTGGAAAAATAATGAGTTTACATTTAACAATGAACCTTTGGGAACGACATTGACACAAATCGCGCGATGGTATGATATTGATATCGAAATAGCTCCAAGTGTGTCAAAAATTAGGCTATGGGGATCAGTATCGCGTTTGGACAATTTTGATAAGGTACTTAATGTTATCAAAATGACAGACGATAAAATAAAAGTTCAAATCGAAGGAAGGAGGGTGAAATTGATGAAATAAGAATACATTAAATAATTATTTCGTCCTTTTAAGGAGCTGAGGAAGGTGGCACTTCCCCAGCAAATTGGTTCGAGATATAATAAAACTTACTCAACTGTTTATTAAACTAACAAAACCAACCAAATGTAATGAAAAAGTATAAATACCTCATTATTATGAAAATGATTATTATGCTTCTTTTGTTTAGTATCGTGCAGCTTCAAGCTGGAAGTTTCGCTCAGACGGTGCGTATAAAAAAGAAGAATAGTCCTATTGTTGATGTATTTCGGGAAATCAAAAAACAAACTGGATATACCGTATTATGTAAATCAGAAATTATCAGCAATAGTCCTAATGTCAGCGTAGATTTTAATAATGTATCCTTAGACCGGGCATTAAACGAACTGTTGTCGCCCAGAGGACTTAACTACATCAAAGAGGGCAATTCCATTATTGTTAAAGCAGGTGAAAACAGCGGTGTCGAAAGGTATGCACCCCTCACAAATGTTGGCTGGATAGCAGAACAAAGTCCTGTTCAGGGTAAAATTACCGATCAGGATGGTAAAGTGCTTGCTGGAGTAAGTGTGGCCGTAAAGGGCGGAAAAATAGCAACTGCATCTGACGCCAATGGAAATTATACAATTGCTGCAAGCAGAGGAACAATATTGGTGTTTAGTTTTGTTGGCTATGAGCGTAAAGAGGTCGAAGTGAACGGAGATATCTTGAATGTTAACATGCATCCAAGTCTATCGAATCTGGAAGAAGTGGTTGTCACTGGATATGGTACATTTAAGAAATCGGACTATACGGGTTCTGCCTCAACAATACGTACAGAGCGTATGTCAGATGTCCCAGCAGTAGATTTTTCGACGATGCTCCAGGGTAATGCTCCCGGCGTACAAGTTAATTCCCTATCTGGACAACCTGGAGGTTCAACGGATATTCGGATACGTGGTATGGGATCTATCAATGCTGTCAATAGGCCACTTTTTGTTATCGATGGAGTGCCAGTGATGTCGGGCGATATCTCTTCTAGCAGTTCAAACAATGCCGGCCTTGATGTAATGTCTACCTTGAGTAATGCAGATATTGAGCAGATTACGGTGATAAAAGATGCGGCAGCAGCTTCGCTTTATGGCTCCCGGGCAGCAGGCGGTGTTATCTTGATTACAACAAAATCGGGTAAGGCAGGGAAACCTGTATTTTCGTTTAAGGGGGACTATGGACTTTCCAGTCAAGCGACAGATTTTCGTGAAGTAATGAACGGTCCGCAACGCCGCGAAATGTTGCTTGAAGGACTTCGCAACAAGGCGCGTTATATCGACAAGTTGACTGATGAAACGCTGATTGAAAATTTTGCACAAAACAATATTGATAAATATGCGCCGCAACCCTGGAGCGGCTGGACAGATTGGAAAAAGGAACTATTTCGTCGCAATTCACCTTTTAGAAATGCAGACTTATCAGCTTCGGGAGGGGATTCCAAAGTATCATATTATACATCATTGGGTTATACTAATCAAACAGGCTTGTCTTATCAATCTGGTTTTGAAAGGTTAACAGGTCGTTTGAATGTGAAATACAAAATGAGCGACAAGCTAGAACTTGGCGCTAATATTTTATATTCAAATGTTAACCAGGATGTTAATTCCGAAGGTGGGACTTACACATCACCAATTTATTCGTCGCGTCACAAAGTGACGGCTTCCGAACCGGTTTATAATGAGGATGGTACTTTCTTTTTGGATTTCTTCTCCAATGGCCCACGTAATCCGAAAGCATCATCATTGTATAATTACCGTCGGGAGAAAGCAGACCGATCATTCAATACCGTCTTTGCAAACTATAAGTTTATGGATGGTCTCGTTTTCAATACAACCTTTAGCTTAGATCATACAACGACTCGGTACAACTCCTGGTCTGATCCGCGGACTTCAGATGGTGAGAAGACAAATGGTTCATTGTCTACAAGTTTTACAGACTATAATCAAATGGTGTGGCGTAACAGTTTGACTTATACCAAGACATTTGCGACGAAACACCATTTGGATGTTTTGGGCGGTTATGAAGTCAACCGTTACCGCAGAGATGGGATGGATGGGGCCAAAGATAACTTCCCTTCGGTAGAAAAGATTGTACTTTCTAATGGTTCGGTGCTCACTGATCTTTCAGGGTCGAATACGGAATGGCGATTGCTTTCGTACCTTTCGCGCGTCAATTACAATTATGATGATAAGTATTTCTTAGGAGGAAGTGTGCGCATGGATGGTAGTTCAAGGATTCATCGGAGCAGTCGTTGGGGTACATTTTGGTCACTGTCAGGTGCATGGAAGTTTACGAAGGAGAATTTTATGGCCTCTTTGAATGATGTGCTGACAGATGGTAAACTCCGTGTATCGTATGGTACCAACGGTACCTTACCTTCGAGTTATTTCACCTATATGGATTTAACAGGTTTTGGTTTCCCATATGGAAATAATCCAGGTATCAGGGAAACACAGATCGGAAATCCAAACCTAAGATGGGAAAAACAGAATAACCTTAATATTGGTTTGGATGTTCGTTTATTTGATCGAGTGGGACTTACATTCGAATGGTATAGAAGGCAGTCATCGGATTTATTGAATGATATGCCGACCTCCTTAACGACAGGATTTGGGTCTTATTTGACGAATATTGGAGCGATTCGAAACTCGGGTATCGAAGTGGATCTGAATGCGGATATTCTGCGTGATAAAGCATTCAAGTGGAATGCGAGTTTGAATTTCGGTATGAACAAAAATAAGACAATAGCTTTGGCCGATGGTAGTGAGGAATTACGGGATGGTACGTCAATACATCGTATAGGCCAGCCTTGGTATAGCTATTACCTGATTGAGTTTGCTGGAATAAACCGGGAGACAGGGGTACCTCAATATTATGTCAATGACCCTTCAAATTTAGGATCGAGGGATATTACAGAAGATTATACCAAAGCCAATCGTATTCTTTACAAAAGTGTAGATCCAAAACTGATTGGTGGGTTTACTAATACGTTCCGTTATAAGATGTTTGATCTGAATTTCACCTGGACTTATTCTCTAGGCGGAAACTCTTATGACAGTGGTGCAAGCAAGACTGAACTAGGCGGAAAAACTGGCTATGATAATATACCACAGTATTATGAACGGAGATGGCAGAAGCCTGGCGATGAAACCGATATTGAAATGTTTATGGTAGGCAATACATACGATATGAGTAGTGTAGCCAATACACGTCGTTTACATTCGACGGATCATATCCGATTAAAGAATATGACTTTTGGTATTTCTTTGCCACAGCAGATCGCTCGTCGTCTCAAAGTAAGTAATATTCGGGCATATTGTTCGGGCGTAAACCTTTTGACGTTTGCAGCCTATAAGAATTATGATCCGGAAGTACCTGTAAATGGTACTGTGTATTTTGAGTCCCCTAAATTGAAGACAGTAACCTTTGGTTTAGATGTTAAATTCTAAAAAACGACTATGAAAAATATATTATCAACGGTATTGTTATCTTGCACCTTTCTGGTGGGATGCGGTGACCAATGGTTGGAGAAAGCACAGCCGAGTACATCAACAGAAAGCTCGCAAGCCATAAAATCTGTTCGGGATGCGGGCTACGCTTTAAATGGTATTTATGATATTATGCGCGGATATGAGTATTATGGCGCAAGAATGACCTATTATGGAGATGTAACAGGGGAAGATATGCTGGCTAATGGTGATACAAAAAGAGC
>JAIRVH010000176.1 GCA_031253985.1 Sphingobacterium sp. | reverse complement strand
GCAGTCAAGCCCGCCAGAGCCGATGGTATTGCCGTAACAGGTGGGAGAGTAGGTCGGTGCCTTTTTTTACACGGAAGCCCTTGCTGGAAACAGTCAAGGGCTTCTTTCGTTTATGTACTTCCGTATTTCCCCGGGCCGAGAATGCACTGTAGTCTTTACTGTGTTATAGCGTTGTTGCAGCCGAGCCGTATAGCGTGTCGCCTTAGTCGCGGGTAAAAGCCGTTACAGTCCAGCCACTGACCATTACTGAAAATTCGATACGATAATATCCCTTTTTCAGATTTTTAGGACAGATGAACTCTTCGCTTATAGCGACTATAATATGAATTACTTACAGTCCGCTACCTTCAAAATCCTAGGTCTTAATCCTATATTTTTTAAAAGATTTGCCCAAATTGTATTCGCATTTGGAGTATTATATAAAATTCTGTTCATTTGTTTTTAATAGAGAACTATACCGTGAAAAACAAAGAGGGACAAAGTGATCAAGATTTATTGTTGGAAATGAAAGATAATAGCCGACACGCATTCGATTGTCTCTATCATCGCTATTGGAATAAGTTACTGGATGCAGCATATAGTAAGCTGGGAGATGCTGATGAGGCACAGGAGCTGGTACAACAGTTATTTGTGGATCTGTATCGCAACAGGGAGAGTGTTCAAGTGCGTACGACTTTGGAAGGATATCTTCTTGCCGCCCTAAAATATAAGGTCATTGACCGTTATCGGAAGATCATGCGTCAAACCGAGAAAATGGATACCTGGCAGTCTTTTACAAGCCAGGATGTTCCTTCTCCAGATGCCTTATTAGAAATTAAGGAGACAAATGAAAAGCTAATTCGGATAATCAATACTTTACCTGAAAAATGTAAGGAAGTATTCCATTTGAGTCGCTTTGAACATCAGTCTCACCAAGAGATTGCCCAGCAATTGAACATATCCGAAAGTACTGTAAAGAAACACATCCATAAAGCGTTGTTTATCTTACGAAAGGAGATGAAAACAGACTTTTTATTTTGTCTGTTGGCAACGATTTTTATCTCCAAATAGGGGCCAATCTCATCAATACATCCATCGTCTAAACTCTTTTAGCAGTCAATTATAGCTTTTTAAAAGAAAAATTCAAAAAAATATTTTTTTTGAATAGAACCTTGACCTCTTTCGTACGACTTATCTATAAACTGGCTAACCAAATGTATAACTATCAACGTTTAAAAGAGCTTTTTGAGAAGTTTCTCGCAGGGAATCTAAATGCTTTAGAGCAGCATCAATTGGACCATTGGTACGCACAATCGGAAGATAAAACGTTTTTTGCGGAAAATCCACAATATCATCAAGCAGATGTTCGTGAGAAATTGCTCGGTAATATTCACAAGGAACTGGGAATAGGTACTGGACGCCGGAGTTTGTCAAGGTTCAGAAGACCTATAGTTCGTTATGGGATTGCTGCGAGTTTGTTGGTTTTCTTTTTAACTGGATTGGCTGTATACCATTGGTATGGAAAGATTGGGTCCGAAGGTCAACATCAGATAGCTGCTGAAACAGTAATGCCTGCAAGAGATCAGGCATTGATCCGTCTTGCTGATGGTCAAGTAGTCGATCTTGATCAACTGAAACCCGGAACTATGTTACGTGTCGGTAATTGTAATGTGGTAAAAAACCGGGACGGCCAGGTAGAATATTTGGCGGCTAACAGCAATCCGAGCCAAGCGGTCATGAATCAGATCGAAACACCTAAAGGTGGCACAATTAGTCTAAAATTGCCAGATGGTACAGAAGTTACCCTAAATGCGGGTTCCAGATTGCGTTTCTCTCAGGATTTGGCCAGCCAGGAAATCCGTAGGGTAGAGTTGGCCGGCGAAGGACTTTTTCATGTTTCAAAATTGATGGACAATGGGCATAAAAAACGATTTATTGTACATACAGTTGAGCAGGATGTGGAGGTATTGGGTACTATTTTCAATGTACAGGCTTATGCTGGGGAGATGCTGACCAAAACAGCACTAGTGGAAGGTAGCGTTGTGGTGAAATATCAGGGCGAGACTCGGACCGTTAAATTGAAGTCAGGATATCAGGCTATCTGGGATCGCAATAAAAAGGCTGTCGATGTCGAACCTTTCGACAATGCAGTTCAACTGGACTGGATCCATGGCGATTTTGTCTTTGAAAATGAATCGCTGAAGAAGGTGCTCGATAAGGTTTCGCGCTGGTACAATGTGGAGATTAAATATGAAAAGAGCTATCCCGATGTCACTTTCTATGGTAGTGTCTCCCGTAAAAATAGTCTTGCGGATGTTTTAGAACTCTTGAAAAAAACTTCAAATATCACATTTCGCGTTACAATGAGCAGTCAAGGAGAGAAAACTCTGATTGTGGAATAGACGCGCCTAATCTCATTATACCTAAATAACTATGAAAGAACAATTACCTAATTTATGGACTGAAAGTCCATTAAGCCCACCTGTTGGGCGAATGCTCAGAAAGGGGCTACTCGCAATGTACCTTATCGTTCCATCTTGTTTTCCTGGCATTAGCTGGGCGAATGGGCAGTCTATTACACTACATCGACAAGGTAAGCTATCGCAGATCCTAGAAGAAGTGAAAAAACAGACCGGATACGATTATATCCTTACAGGAGAACTTGCTAAAAGGGCCGGGGCCGTTAATGTAGATCTGAACAAAGCAACCATAAAGGAAGCGCTCAACACGATTTTTGAAGGACAGAATCTAGATTACCTGATGGAAGGAAAGTCGATCGTTGTCGTAGCCAAAAAAACAACCGCTGTGCAGCAACAAAGTGTGAGTGGGTTAGTCGTTGATGCGAATGGTAAGCCGCTAGCGGGGGCTACAATTCGTGTGAAAGAAAAGACTATACAGACCAGTAGTGGCTCACAGGGTGAATTTCGGATTTCCGCAAAAAAAGGGGATATACTGATCGTGACTAGTGTAGGATACCGTAGTGTTGAACAAAAGGTCGAAGAGGGAAATGTATTCGTCCGAATGACTGTTGCGGATAACATTATTAATGATGTCGTCGTCGTAGGGTATGGTACCACAAAACGTAGTGACCTAACAGGTTCCGTCGCTTCTGTAAATCCATCTGAAATTAAGAATGTGCCCTTTACGAGTATTGATCAGGCTTTGTCTGGAAAAGCGGCCGGTGTGCAGGTTGTACAGGCGGACGGTTCACCCGGTGCAGTGGCACGGATTAGAATTCGTGGTGGAGCTTCGCTGTTAGGTACAAATGAGCCGCTGTATATTATTGATGGTATACCTGTCAATGTGCAAAATCGCTATGTATCCAACAGTGCCGAAGTTGTCAACCCCATGGAGTCCTACTATGGAGATGAGATGGGAAGCATGGTCTCTGGATCTTTCAACCGTGGTTTGAACAGTTTGGCTGGCTTAAATATCAACGATATTGAAAGTATCGATATCCTCAAAGACGCATCGGCGACTGCCATTTATGGCTCGAAAGCAGCAAATGGCGTTATTATTATTACAACAAAAAGGGGCTTGGCAGATAGTAAGCCGATCCTGGATTTTAATTATTATACGGGTCTTACTTCTCCCTTCAAAGAGAAGATACTTAACGCAGACCAATATAAGATGATCATGAAGGAGGCTGCTCATAATCTCAATGTTGAACGCGGCAAATTAGGCCTTCCGCCTAGTGCAACTCCAACGGCTATTGAAAACGATCCTAGTTTTTTTGGAAACAATAATACAGATTGGCTCGGCCTAGTTTTACAAAAGGGTGTCTTGCAAAATGCTGATCTTTCAATCCGGGGGGGAGGAATGAATACAAAGTACTATACCTCTTTGGCCTATAATAAGCAAAGAGGGACAATTATTGGTACCGATTTTAATCGTTTGGCTGGTAAGATAAATTTAGATGCTACTATAGCGCCACGTTTTCGGATGAATACAAATATGGATTATAGTTACACGACAAACCATATTACAAACGGAGCCTATACACAGGCATTGTTTGCTCCGCCAACGGAGTCGCCCTACAACGCCGACGGTACTTATTCTAATTTTGGCTTACTGCATGCCGAATATCAGGGTTATCAAAATCCATTAGCAATGGTTTCTGGAATCAATCAGGGGAAAACGGGTATGTTTTTGGGATCGTTGGCGGCAGAATGGGATATTTTACCGGAATTGAAATGGCGTTCCGTAGCTTCAATCAATTACAGTACGTATAATCAATTAAATTATGTGCCAAGCTATGTGATGATGAGCGGTTTTTATGGTGCTGGTGATTCCAATGGTGGTACAGGTAGTCAGGCTCACACCGAATCGATCAATACATTCATCGAAAATACATTGACTTGGAATAAGCAATTTAGTGAAGATCACCGCCTCAATGCGCTGATTGGAACGTCCTGGGAAAATTATAAAATGAATTTTTTCTCAGCATCGGGTGCCGGTTATCCGGATGATGATTTTCTGAATAATTTAAATTCTGCTGCAATTCCGGTGTCAGTTAAAGGCAGTAGTCCTGCCCAGACCAATGCGCTGCTGTCCTTTTATCTGCGCGCCAATTATAGCTGGAAAGATCGCTATCTGTTTACATTTACTGGTCGATCGGATCGTTCATCAAAGTTTGCTCCTGCTAATCAAACGGGCTATTTCCCCTCAGGCGCAGTGGCATGGAAAATTTCTGAAGAAGAGTTCTTAAAAGATGTGAGTTGGATTGATGAGTTGAAAGTGCGTGTAAGTGCAGGAAAGACGGGTACGCAAAATATTGGAAGCAACCTCTATCGGACTTTATATTCTCCTGTAAGTTATGCTGGAAAGAATGCCTTTATTCCGACGCAGCTAGGTAACGATAAAATCAAGTGGGAAGCTACTACTCAAAAGGATGCTGGCCTAGATTATGCTTTTTTTAAAGGAAGACTACGTGGATCAATTGGATATTATGAAAAGGTAACAGATGGGCTATTGCTCAATATTACGACTGCACCCAGCTCGGCTTACTCCAATGTGGTGCTCAATATTGCCAAGATACGCAATCGAGGTTTAGAGTTCGATATTCGTGGCGATCTGATTCAAAAGAGAGACTTCAATTGGAATTTAGCGGTTAATATTTCAAAAAATAGGAATAAGGTTTTAAATATCAATGGAGGACCTTTTTCCAATCCAGATAATCGTGATGGGCTAAACCTCGGGACCAGTATAGTCAAAGAGGGAGAGCCATTGGGTTTATTGTATGGCTATGTAACAGACGGATTAATCCGGACAGCAGATGAACTGAAAGCATATAAAGAGAGTTTTCCCTTTCTTGAATATATGGAGTATTACATCAATGTCGGCGATATGAAATATAAACTGGATCCGAATGGAATCGGGAAAGGTGAGCCTTTTTATAAACAGGATATCATTGGTAATGCGACTCCGGATTTTTTTGGGGGTGTAACAAATACCTTCAACTATAAGAATTTTGGACTAACGACGCTCTTCACATTCTCCTATGGCAATGATCTGATTTATCAGGCTGATGTTGCGAATGGGACAGCTGATAATCTGGCCAATCGGGGGGCGAGCATACTAGGCCGTTACAACAGCGACAACATTAATGCAAGCCGACCAAGGTTGCTGTATGGAAGTGCGCAGTTCAGACCATTGGCAGACGTCAACGTATTTGATGCTTCTTATCTTAAGCTCAAGTCCATCACATTGTCCTATAATTTCGCAAAATCGCTATTGGAGACTTTCAAGCTAAGAAGCGGTTCGGCATATGTTTCGGCAACAAATTTATTCACTGTAACACATTATCCTGGAATGGATCCTGAAGTCTCGGATGATCCAACTTCTGTAATCGGCGGGGGACGTGATATCTCTGCCTATCCGTCAAATAGGATGTTCTCTTTCGGGTTGCGTGTTGGTTTCTAATCAATTGTATGACAAATTAATAGCGTCTATGAATGATGTGTGTTAATGCTACTAAAAATAATAAATGAATGAAAAAGACCTTTCCACTATACTTCCTGTTAATTGCTTTAGCGGGATTAAATGCCTCTTGTGATAAGACGCTCAATGCGTTGCCAACACAAGAAAAAGTTGATGATAATGTTATTGTTGATCAAAAAAGCGCGGAGATTGCATTGAATGGTGTCTACTATTTATTGGTCAATGTAACTGAGAATAGAACAACAGGGCTGCCGGGAACGACCTGGGCTCCCTCTCATGAAGTGCTTCCAGCACGCTTTGCGGGGCTTATAGAGAATTATCAGGGCCCCAGTCAAGCAGATATCCATACCTTAAAATCTCGCGATGGTGAGGCGCTTAATATCTGGAGTGAGGGCTATAAACTTGTGAATGCTGCCAATGGAGTTATTGCTGGAATTGACGCCTTAAATGAACAAAAGTTTGGCGGCAAAAGACGAGATGAAATACTTGGTGAAGTCTGTTTCTTGCGCGCTTACGCAAATTTTAAGTTGCTCGCGTATTACGGGGAATTTTTTGATATCAATAGTGATTTTGGGGTAATGATCCGTACCAAGCCAGTGACGGTATCTACTATTGCTACGCCACGGAAAAAAGTAAAAGATACCTACGATTTTATTTTGGAAGATGTGGACTATGCTATTGCCCATGCACCTGAAACGAATCCCAATTATTATGCAACTAAATGGGCGGCCATCTTGCTTAAAATGCGTGTTTTGATGTTGAGACAAGCAGCTTCTGATTATCCGATGGTGGTCACATTGGCTAACCAGCTCATCGAACAATCCCCCTATGCTCTTGAAGCCCATGTTGAGGACCTTTTTTCTACAAAGGGATTGGCGAGTAAAGAGGTGATTCTTGGTACAAAGGCTTTTGCTAACCAAATTGCAGAAATGGAAAAGTACTATTTCCGCGCTAATTATGTTTATAATGCAACTCCATTTTTATTGGATCT
>JAIRVH010000079.1 GCA_031253985.1 Sphingobacterium sp. | reverse complement strand
GTAGGAATATCAGTAGACACCGCAGTAGATGTTGCAAAAGAAGCCGCCGATCTTGTATTAATGGATCAGGATCTTGATGTACTCGCCAACGGTATAAAGGAAGGACGTAGAACCTTTGCGAATACCATGAAATATATCTTCATGGCAACGAGTGCCAATTTTGGGAATATGTTTAGCATGGCAGGTGCCTCTTTATTGCTTCCCTTTCTTCCGCTTTTGCCCAAACAAATTTTATTGACCAACTTATTGACTGATGTTCCCGAAACAACCATTGCCACTGATAATGTCGATGAAGAATACATCAAAAAACCGCATCGTATTGATATCGGTTTTATCAAGAAGTTTATGTTTATCTTTGGTTTGCTAAGTTCTGTATTCGATTATTGTACATTTGCAGTACTTCTTTTAGTCCTCAAAGCCAATGAACAACAATTTCAGACAGGCTGGTTTTTAGAATCTGTTATCTCTGCTGCCCTTATTGTCCTTGTCGTTCGGACCCGGCTTCCATTCTTTAAAAGTAAACCCGGCAAAGCACTGCTCCTTTCTAACCTGATCGTGACTTCATTTGTTTTGGTTCTGCCTTTCAGCTTCTTAGGAGACATATTTGGTTTTGTGAGGCTGCCACTCCAATTTTATAGTTATATGGCCTTGATTGTCTCTGTCTACGTATTTACAGCTGATTATGTAAAGCGCTGGTTTTACAAGAAGCTGGCGTCGGGATATTAAGGCACCATGCTATTATCTGAGTCGGATCAGCTTCTAGATTAGCTGGGGAAGAAAATCCCTATGTTCAGTAATAATTGGATTTTTCTTAATTTTAATCTATCAAGTAACTATTTGCTATGATCGAACGAGAAATTCTGAGAAAACATATTGACAAGACCGTCCAGTTGGACGACGAACAATTCGATTACTTCTTTTCTTTTTTTAAACCGATCTCATTTAAAAAGAAACAAATGATTATCCGTCAAGGAGACCTTGTAGAACAGGAATATTTTGTGCTAAATGGCTGCCTCAAGACCTATTTTACCAATGATGAACAAAAGATGCATATCTTACAATTCGCTACACAAACCTGGTGGGCTTCCGATTATAATGCACTGCATAACCACGGTTCGGCTACGGTCAATTTAGATTGTGTCAGCGATGCAGACACGCTTTGCTTATCGAACGAAGACCGTGAAAAAGTATGTAAGGAAATTCATGAAGTTGAAACCTTTTTTAGATGGCGTTCCAATAAAGGATACATTGGGCTGCAAAAAAGAATCATGTCACTGCTGAACAATAATGCGCGAAGCCGCTACGAGGAACTCATGCAGCAATATCCCGAACTCTATAATCTCGTTCCCAAACATTTGATTGCAGCATATCTGGGCGTTTCTCGCGAAACACTGAGCAGGCTATACCAAGCCAAATAATGTGATCTAGATCGCAAAAGCAAAACCATTCTCCAAATTGTGATGTATATCACATAGGGCTTTGGCAATTTATCCCCTACTTTGTTCTATCGTTTTAAACAGTTCATTTTTTTATTGATGCTGCTATTTGATTGATTTAGATTGACCTGATGTAAATCTTCTAGCTTCATCACCACTAAAAACAAATTAAGATATGAAAAAAGACAAATTAAAAGTATTGGTTGTATTGACATCACATGACCAATTGGGAGATACTGGAGAAAAAACAGGTTTTTGGATTGAGGAATTTGCTGCACCTTACTACGTTCTGCAAGATTCGGGAATCGATGTGACAATTGCATCACCTAAAGGTGGTCAGCCGCCGATAGATCCTAAAAGTGCACTTCCGGATTTTCAAACTGAAGCAACCAAACGTTTTGATGCCGATAAGGAGCTTCAAACAAAATTGGCCAATAGCATTCCTTTGGATCAGATCAATGAGCATGATTATGATGCTGTTTTCTATCCTGGGGGTCATGGACCTTTGTGGGATTTAACCAACGATAAGACATCCATTGCATTGATCGAATCATTTTGGGCCCACAACAAACCTGTCGCCGCCGTATGCCATGCCCCAGCTGTATTTCGCTATGTCAAGGATAGTAATGGTCAGCCACTGGTCAAAGGCAAAAAAGTTACCGGATTTTCAAATAGTGAGGAAGAAGCGGTTCAACTAACGGATGTTGTCCCCTTTTTAGTAGAGGATGAGCTCGTCAAATTGGGTGCGCAGTACAGCAAAGGCGAAGATTGGCATAGCTACGTTGTCAAGGAAGGTAATTTAATTACAGGACAAAACCCAGGGTCTTCAGAAGAAACAGCCAAGGCTCTGTTCGTACTATTAACGAATGTGTAGTACCTAATTAAAAAACGATTCCATAAAAAAGCTAGACGGATAAGTCTAGCTTTTTACGGAGTTTACCCATGTTTAAATCTATTTTTTTTCTTTTATAGCGATCAAAATCCAGCGCCACTAATCAATAGACTCTCTCCTCCTTTTTTGAGATTGGCTGCATCCTGTTGGATTTTAAAATATTGAGCTGCTGGGCAGGCCATCTGCGTCATCCGTCCCGCATGCATAGGCACTTCGATTACTTGCTTTGCATCATAGCGGAGTAAAGTGGTGTAGGACCAAATCGCTTCCAATACTTTCGTCTTTGTTGACTGTACAGGTTTGCCTTCATTGGCCACCTGATCGATAGCGTTCACCCGCTTAAACTCACCCAATCCACCCAGGGTATATCCTGCACTTTCAAACGTAGCTTCATATTTCTTGCCGTTACCCTGTATAGCAAATTTTAACATACCTGGACCAACAATTTCCAATGTCATCAGCACCTTTTCGCCAGGATACCAATAATAATCATCTTGAGCAGGTGCATTTTGGTAAAGACTTGCCTGGCCAGAGCTGTGTGCTGCCCTTCGTAAAAACGGTCGAAAAGCCCGCCTGTCTTCGGTCACATTTCCTTTTTCATCCTTAATAACTTCCCAGGTAAGACCAATATCCGTTTCCTGTCCCCCCATGTTACCGCCCATATAAACAGAGGGATTATCCAGGTATTGCTTTGGTTTGCTCGGGTTCATCCGCGCCGGATCAAATTCCATCTTTGGTAAGGTAACTTCGGCCTTAATGCCGACCCAAACATCTGTACTGGAAACGACTTTTCGATAGTAGGCTCCTTGAAAACAAGCTTTTGAAGAAGCCGGACGCACCTCATTTTTGAGATACTCATTCCCATCAACACCTACAACCGGAAATTCTGGTTTAACAAATTCATTTTTTGCACTACAGGCAGTCAAGCCTAATAAAAAAAGTAAGAGCATATGTTTCATTATTTCTTCGGATCAACGGGTACAAAAATTAATGGTGTCGGTAGGCAGGAAGCTCCCGGAGGAGAATAGGTGAATTCTATTTCCTGTATTTCCTTCTTCGGGTCTGGCCAATAAGTTTCGATTAGAATTGCCTCCGGATAACCTTTTGTAATCAGCGCATTTTTGGGATATTGCATCACCGTCTTTTGACCGTCCTGCCCCACAAGTTCCATTGTCAGCCCCATACCACCACACCATTGGTTGTCACCAGATCGGCTGTTCCAGCTGAGCAAAGCCAATCCTTTTCCGTCTGTACTCTTCCATTTGATCTTTGTTTTATACAGCACACCGTAGTTTCCGGCATTCTTGGCAAATTCCTTTTTCGCACCAATCGTTCCCGTGATCCATGGATCGTCCTGCCCGTCGGCAACAATCAGCTGCACTGCTCCTTTTTTGGTGTCAAGAGTGTCCATTGGATTAATTTGATAATTGGAAATTGGGAAAATACCTCGTCCAGCGTTTGCATGGCTATGGGGAATCAAGGTCTTGATCCGCGGAAACACTTTAGGTCCGGATTCATCTGGTGCAAATTGGATGACAGAGAGCTGCGCCGGCTGGTCCACCACAAATTCATAGAAGCCATGAACAAGTTCATCGTATTGTACCAGCTGTTTTTCCAGTTTTTCATCGATAGCCATCACTTCCCCCGGTTTAAGTACTTTCACCTGATTGTTTACAGCAGATAAAAAATAGTCCTCAAGCCCCTTCTTTCCAATTTCAAAGTAGTTTGAACTCGGTTTCTGTGAAGCATACTTCAACATGCGAAAATGCATATTTTCATGCCCCAGGTTTTTTATGACCGCCGAAATCTTACGGGGCATTTTTTGAGGTTCTTTGACACCATTGACGTTATAGACATACAACCTAACTGCTCCGGGATCAACCGTCTCCTGTAGTGCAATGGCTTCCGGAACACGGATATACTCGGGATCATCAGATATGATATACTGCGGCCCCGGTAATACGGTCTTTGTGTAAGGCAACTTGGGAAAGTCCGTTTTTAGAAAATCCTCCAACAAAACGATATCGCCTTTATTTGCGCTGACAATCTTTTTGGACACGCTACTTAAATCATTTTTTTGTGCAAATCCAAATTTACACGAAACTAAACCTAACATCAACAATAAGCTTGTTTTGATGTGCTTGTTCATAATTTTATTTTTTTACGAATGAATACAATGTTCCTCCACTGCAACACAAGCTGCGTGAAGGAACGATTATTTTAATTTGAATCGGCATAAATTGTAAACTCCTGCGCAACGAGATAACCAAAGGTCGTCAACATATACACCTGAAGCCTTTGTCCATTCTCTGAGGTTCCCATACAGATGTCGCTGGTTGCATTACCATTGGCACCGCCAGTAAACAGCTCCGACTCATAAACACGCAATTGGTTATAGGTCGGTGAACTCAGTGTGGTACCTATGCGGGCTCGATCACTAATATCATAAACATACATCTGACCAATCTCATTGCTACCAAACAATTTGACCTGAGCCAAAATATCTGCATTGTTAAAACGCTGAAAGGCGATACCACCATTCATGGCAGTACCTGTAATTGCCGGGAATGCTGCTAGCCGTCCCCATGTACTTCCCGAAACATAAGCAAGTTCGGCGTTAGTGCTCGCGATCAGTTCGGCGTTAGCGCCGACCCCTAAAGGAAGATATTCCGGTAGGAAGCCTAATGAGGTCGCACCATCTTTATATTCCAGGACATCGGCAGCTGTAGATTTTATCTGGCCATTTTCGACTGTCCAACGCAGGAGGTAACGACTGGTTGCAACCGAAGCGAGTAACTGACCGTTTCCGTCCATATCCCCCACCCAGTTAAGTTTACGACCGATGTTGCCATCGCCGGCAGCTACCGCAGCAGGTTTACTATAAGGTAAATCCAATAGTTTTACAGGACTGGTATCAAAAACATCTTTGTACTTATAGAGCACAAAATTTTGTCCATTCGGTGTATAGGTTCCCAGCATAAATCGTCCTTTTTCATCGCTCATGCCTTGGAAGATCAAGCGGCCTGCCGGGAAAGGATTTGTCAGGTTATGGGAATAAGCTCCTGTGAAACGGTTGTATACCTTAAATACAGAGGGTGAAGTCCGGCTCACAATCACCAAGTAATCGCCACTCACAAAACAGGACGTTTCACTATTTGCAGTGAAACCCAAGTCTGCCGCTTTCTTCAGGAACAAGCGCCGGTTAATGCCCACCCCTTTATCAAGTTTGACAGGTTCTTTGACAACCAATTTGAGCTGCCGCTTGATATTTCCGGCTCCAGAAATCGTCAGCGGTACTTCTGCACCATTGGCTAAATTGACCTGAGCTCCGCTTGCTATAGAACCACTGGAATGTTTATTAATAACGTAACTCAGCGTAGATTGTGAAAGATCCATACCCGGCACGACATAAAACGTGACTGTATTTCCATTTAAAATTCCTTCGACTTCATTAACTTTCTGTTCGCTATCCTTAAATGTAATTTTGATTCCCGAAATATCTGTATTGCCTTTCTTCTCGGCAATGACCACATAATCTTTTGCGTCACCGTTTCCCGCGGTAACAGTAATTTTTTTGGGTGCCGTCAAGTCTGTAAATCCATTTAATCCCGGCGTCACCTGGGCATCAGCCGGAATGGAAGCACGCAACATCAGTCGCGAAAGATCAACTTCATTGTCCGAATCGATCGGATAATAATAATCTACGTGCAAATACACCGTATCATTGCTGATCGTACTCAAGAAGAGGCGATCTTGCCCTTTCCCATCAATTGTAGCGTAAAAATCCATCAATTGATTTTTCACATTCCGCTCCAGATAATTAGGTTTTTGACATCCTCCCAAAAGGATCGCACAGGCCCATAAACTGTAAAATTTTATTTTGTCCATTGCTAGTCTTTCATGTTTTTACCAACCTTTAATTTGAGTCAAAGCGCCGTTCAACTGCACTTCATTTTCAGGTATGGGCAGATAATATAATTTTGTACTGAAACTTCTGTTGGTTGCGTCTGCTGAGACAACTTCATACGTTAATCCTGTTGCGTTCGGACTGATCTTATGCCCTGTAAACTTCACATTATCCAACAGGAGGTGAGCTTTTCTCCAACGGCGCAAATCCCAGAAACGATGTCCCTCAAAAGCCAGTTCAACTTTGCGCTCGTGTTCCACTGCGGCCATTGCCTGATTATTGTTGGCAAGGCTAAGGGCATTAAGTCCACGCTTCTGGCGAAGCTGATTGATATAGGTAGTTGCAGTCGCAAAATCGCCCAATTGCGCTTTCGCTTCCGCCATAATCAACAAAACCTCGGCATAGCGCATTTCGATCCAGCTTTGTGTACTCTTATTTTGAACGAATGTGGTATTTGTAGGATCAAGCATTTTGCGTACATAGTATCCCGTAACGGTACGTTTGGGGTCACCACTCGCACCAAATGTTGTAAATCCTTCTATCGCATCGGTCGTCGACGTATTCAGTGTTCTTCCTTTCCAGGTTGCACCATTGTATAAGATCGTCGCATAGAAACGAGGCTCACGATTTGTATAGGGAGCCGCTGCCTGCGCGGCATTCTGCCAGGAGAATTTAGAACCGTCGGCCATTTCAAATTCATTGACCAATTCAGCCGTTGGCACACCATAAACCAATGTATTACCCTGAGCATCCCGAGGTGGAGCATAGCCCAGGTCGTATTGATGCGTGACATCAGGTGCCGCAAAATCTACCCGAAAGATTGCTTCCTTTGTATTTTTATTGGTAAAAATGCTTGCAAAATTATCGTCCAAAGCATAGAGTCCCCCATTAGCCATATCGATGACTTTTTGAGCTGCATCGGCTGATTTTTTAAAATACTCCGCGCTCCTCGCCTGTGAAATGCCCGTCAAAGGATCCTGATTGAACTGCTTGAGATCATATTTAGCAATAGAGCCTGCATATAGTCCTACACGCGCCATCAGGGTATATGCCGCGCCCTGGGTAGCCCGGCCGGCAAGATTGTTGAGCGGCAGATGATCTGCCGCAAATTGGAGATCCTCCAGGATAAAATCATAAACGGCTTCCTCACTCGAGCGTTCATGATCTTTTTCAGTATACTGATCCATGCTTTTAAGCAGCACAACGCTGCCGTGAATTTTTGCGAGCCAGAAGTAAGCATAGGCCCTTATGAACCTACCTTCAGCTTCATAGATTTGTTTTTGGGCATCGCTCAGGCTGGATTTCGTATTGATCCCCTGGATCATTTCGTTGATACGCCTGATACGCTCATATCCTCCAGCCCAATAATTCAATCCGACACTCGACGAAGAAAACTGGTTTGAATTGGATACAAGAATATTAACTGTGCCATTTCCGGCCGTATTTGATGTAAATTTCATCCCATCCGCCAGTGCATCCATCGCATTATCGTAGCCTAGATTAGGAAATAGACCAAATTGAAATTTTTTAAATTCAGCATACATGCCCGATACATAGAGCGCTGCTGAGTTGGGATCAGCCCATACCCTCTCTTCTGCAATTCGGTCCTGAGGGATTAGATCGACTGAGCAACCTTGCAGGGCCACAAATAACAGGCCTAGAAACGAAAGCTGCCGACAGCTAGTATATAGAGTTGATTTCATCTTTAAATAATGGTTATAGAACATTAAAAGGTAACACTTAAGCCAAATTCGAAAATCCTTTGCTGTGGATAAAATCCATTGTTCACGTTTGGCATTTCAGGGTCAAGATATTTCAGATAATCCCATGTGAACAGATTTGAACCCGAAGCAAACACACGCACATGTTCAATCTTGGCCGCATTCAAAAGGCCCTTTGGAAAAGTATATCCCAACTGTACGGATTTAAGACGTAGATAGTCTCCCTTTCTGATCCATCCGGAATTGGCATTTGCATTATTCGATGACATGCCTGTTGCTTTGTAAGCGCTCATACGTGGGAATTCGGCATTGGGATTATCTTCACGCCAGGAGTTTTCAACCAAGAAATAGGGAGAATTACCATAGTTATAAAAAGGTCGGGTAAAAGGAGTGTTATCATCCACATCAGAGGTACCAGACGAGCCCTCATATGTTCCCGCTAAGGCCACATCGGCAAGTGTCGCTCCCTGGAGTAACGCGGAAAAATCAAAACCTTTATAGGCCATATCGATATTTAAACCAAAAGTCAGCTCAGGGACATTAGAACGCCCAATAAACGTTTTATCATCTGTTGTGATTTTACCATCGCCATTTAGGTCTTTAAATTTGAAAAAACCTGGAGCCATAAAACCCGAACTTGGTGAAGGTGTGTTACGGGCTTCTTCCCAAGTCTGCACAATCCCTTCTGTAACAAATCCGATTTTGCCTCCAATCGGCTTTCCAATCTTACTCTGCCAAGACGGTATACCATTGGATTCATCCAGCTTCAGGTACCGATTTTTTGCCCAGTTGATATTACCGGTAAGACCTAACTTAAATTCACCGAAACGGTCGTTATAACGTAGTTGTGCATCAAATCCGCGATTGTCGGCTTCGCCGATATTGGCGAGAAGTGGAAAATAACCGCCTATGGAGGCTGGATATAAATTTCCTACTGGCCCTAATATGCCGGAAGTATAGCGGTAGAACCATTCAAAATCAAAACCAAACTTGCCATTTAAAAACCGTGATTCAAATCCCACATTGGATGTGGTGGATTCCTCCCATTTCAACAGCGGGTTTTGAGGCGGATTCGTATAAAGTGCTTTTACAGGCTTACCATCTATGACGACAACGGGCACAGCATTTTGTGATAGCGTGTTGATATAGGGAAAAGTCCCCACCTGTGCCCGGTCATTTCCGGTTCGTCCAATAGATCCTTTAACTTTGAAAAAGTCTGCAAAAGGAATTGCTTCTTTAAAGAATGACTCGTTCGATACGACCCAGCCTAAGCCAATGGCCGGAAAAGATTTCCAGCGGTTTTCCTTAGCAAAATTAGCCGAAGCATCCCAGCGGGATACCAGCTCTACTAAATAGCGATCACGGAACGCATAGTTCAAGCGGGTAACAAATCCCGCCCGTGCTGATTCGGCAACACTGGAACCTGTCGATTTAATCAGATCCTCCTGCGCAGCAGATCCGTAATCTATTTCCTGAATAATAGTGATCGGGAAATTACTTGCTCCGGCACCAAATTGATTACCACGCGTCTTCGCATATTCATATAAACCTAACACACCGATGCTATGATCACCGAAAGTGCGGTTGTAATTTAAACTGGCCTGCCAGGTACTGCGATAGTTTGCAGCAAAACTCTGACGAAGAGATGTCTTCGTGATTCCGGGCAAAGTGGTCATCGCCACAAAGTCGCCTGCAACCTGGTCCCGCTGTCTTCCCATGGTGGGATAAGGGCTCAACCAAGATTTCGATTCATCTGAATTATAATCGTAAGCTCCCTGAACTTTTGCCAGCAAACCTGTTACTCCCGGAACTTTAAAATCGATATTTGCTGTTCCCTGAAAGATATTGCTTTTGAGCTTCTGGTATCCCGAATTTGCAACGGAAGCAATTGGGTTGACCCACCCTGCTCCTGCCTGATATGCTACTGGAAGTCCATTTGGGGCATACATAGGCAGATTGGGCAGCATCCGAACAGCCTGGTAAAATGGATTCATATAGGCCGAGTTATCGGGTGAAATACCGGGTAAATTGGTATTCTGATTACGTAAACCAATGTTCAAACCAACCGTCAGGTATTCATTAAGTTCACTTTTAAGGTTTGTACGGATATTGTAGCGTTTAAAATTGGTATTGTCGATCACCCCGTCCTGGTTCATATGGCTGACCGAAGCAAAATACTGCGTTTTGCCCGCTCCACCCGAAATTGTCGCTGCATGATGTTGCGAATAGCTATTATTATCTGCCAATAGGCCAATCCAGTCTGTATTCCCAAATAATGGATTGGTATTGGTTCCATTTGCCACAGCATCGATGAGTTCCTGAGTGTAGATGTAAGGTGCTTCAGTTTGCTTCGTATTTCGGAGAAAATCATTGTCCAGTTCTGTTCCTTTGTTATACCAGTTCATATAATCCGGTCCATTGAGGAATTTTGGAAAGCGGGTATTTTGGCCAATGCTGTATCCAA
>JAIRVH010000067.1 GCA_031253985.1 Sphingobacterium sp. | reverse complement strand
TAAAATTGTTAATAAGTTGATTTACAATACGCGACAAAAAATATGTTGATAACTTTCTCTGAGAACGAAGATGACAAAAAAAAATCAGCTAAAAAACTAAAATATAAAATAATTGATAACACACTATATACCAGCTTTTTATTATGTAAAATTGTGGAAAACTAGCGCTAAAATTGATCTCTAAAAATAATTATTAACATTCCAAATTTATTTCAAAAAAAAGAACAAAAAAAGTAGCAAACTCACTACGTTTCAGTCTTTAAGGTCTAGAACTAAATTAACCAAAATTATAGCGAATTACAACCTTTGGTTCATATATTTTTAATATTAAATTTATAAGAATTTAAAGCCAACTTAACATCGCTGTCAGAAGACAATTTACCTGATTTATGCACAACCGAAAAATCAAGATCGTTATAAATTGGCTCTTTGGAAAAAGTAAATTGTAACATAGCAGATTACTTGAATGCTCGCATAAAGTTTGGAGTCAAAAATCAAAAAAGGAGATCTGCACAGACCTCCTTTTAATAACTTCTCAATAGCTATTTTTATCCGACCATCGTACTGGTCAGCTTTCCATCGCAAAGTTTTTTGGCTTCCATTACGATAGCATTAGCATCGTAGTGCGCATTCTTCCACTGCGCATTTTGTTCTGCATGTTCAATGATCTTATCGGGAATACCCAAACGGACAACTTGACTGCGATAACCATGATCAGCCATAAATTCCAATACTGCCGATCCGATACCTCCTTGCAAACTGCCGTCTTCTACCGTAATAATTTTGGCAAATTTCTTAAAGACCTGATGGAGCAAAGCCTCATCCAAAGGCTTAGCAAATCTAAGATCATAATGCGCGGGATGAATACCCAATTCATTCAACTGTTGTACGGCTTTTACGGCTTCGTTTCCTATAGCCCCAAAACTTAAAATAGCAAGTTCTTCTCCTTCGGTAATGAGGCGTCCTTTGCCAATTTCAATTTCCATAAAAGGACGGCGCCAGTCTGGCATAACACCATTTCCTCTCGGATATCTAATCACAAAAGGCCCCTTGTTAGGTAATTGAGCCGTATACATTAAATTTCGTAACTCTTCTTCATTCATCGGAGCCGAAACAGTCATGTTTGGAACACATCGCATAAACGCAATATCATAAGCACCGTGGTGTGTAGCGCCATCTGCGCCAACCACTCCCGCACGATCCAAACAGAAAACCACATTCAGGTTCTGTAATGCAACATCATGGATCACTTGATCATAAGCTCGCTGCATAAAAGATGAATAAATATTACAAAATGGTAATAGTCCCTGAGTTGCGAGTCCTGCACTGAAAGTAACAGCATGCTGTTCAGCAATACCAACATCAAAAGCACGTTCAGGCATTGCCTTCATCATAATATTCATGGAAGATCCCGACGGCATTGCAGGAGTTATCCCCACGATCTTATTATTCTCTTCTGCAAGCTCGACTAAGGTGTGCCCAAACACATCTTGAAATTTAGGTGCCACAGGTTTATCATTCGAAGATTTTTTGATCTCTCCTGTAATTTTATCGAATAAACCCGGGGCATGCCACTTCGTCTGGTCTTTTTCAGCTAGCGCAAAGCCTTTTCCCTTTATTGTGACGACATGCAGTAATTTTGGTCCAGGGATGTGCTTGAGATCTTCAAGCGTCTTCGCTAACTTTTTGACATCATGTCCATCTACCGGTCCAAAATATCTAAAATTTAAGGATTCAAAAAGATTAGCATTTTTTAATAGCGTGCCCTTTATGCTTTTTTCAAGTTTCTTGGCAATACCAAGTGCGTTTGGACCAATTTCAGAAATCTTGGTCAATACAGCAGCTATATCATCCCTAAAACGATTATATCTTTTTGATGTCGTTATACTTGTCAAATACTCCTTCAATGCCCCAACATTAGGATCAATGGACATACAGTTATCATTCAAGATCACCAAAAGGTTTGATTTGGAGATACCTGCATGATTTAATGCTTCAAATGCCATTCCCCCAGTCAAAGCTCCATCTCCAATGACCGCAATATGTTGACGGTCTTTTTCTCCTTTTATCTGAGAAGCAACGGCCATACCTAATGCTGCAGAAATAGATGTT
This sequence comes from Sphingobacterium sp., assembly GCA_031253985.1. Taxonomy (GTDB): domain Bacteria; phylum Bacteroidota; class Bacteroidia; order Sphingobacteriales; family Sphingobacteriaceae; genus Sphingobacterium. The sequence goes on along the minus strand of JAIRVH010000067.1, from coordinate 23,946 downwards.
GAAGAATGCCCAACACCAAATGCATCATACTTAGATTCAAAACGGTTGGGAAAGCCCGAAATTCCGTTCTCTGTTCTATTTGTATGAAATATATCGCGACGCCCCGTTAGGATTTTATGTCCATAAGCCTGATGGCCAACATCCCAAATCAACTGATCATATGGGGTGTTCATTACATAATGTAACGCCACCGTTAACTCAACGACTCCCAAACTTGCTGCAAAGTGACCACCGTTAACCGAAACCTGATCAATAATAAATTGACGTAACTCCTGGCTTACCTGTTCTAATTGGTCTTCCTTTAGCTTTTTAAGATCAGAGGGATCGTTTATTTTACTTAATAGTTCTCCAGTCTCAAACTGCATAGTAATGCTATTTACATGATATGTTGGTACAAAGTAACGACAATTTTATCTAATCTTTAAAATAAATCGTATTTACATATAGGGGTATAACAAATAAAATAAATGAATAGTTTGTACCTGAACCCTTCCAAAAGATTTTATATGTAAATTTGTATAAGATATGCAAGTAGAAGAAGGCTACGAAATCAAGCTGCCTCAATTCGAGGGACCTTTTGATTTATTATTATTTTTTATCGAGCGGGATGAACTTAATATCCACGATATTCCGATTTCAAAGATTACAGATGATTTTTTGTCGTATGTGAGTCAAATGCAAGCGCTCAATATGGAAATGGCAAGTGAGTTTATCTTTGTTGCCTCGACACTGATGCGTATCAAAGCCAAAATGCTGTTACCACGTCCCGATCTAGACGAAAATGAAAATGAAATTGATCTTAGGGAGGATCTTGTTCAAAAACTTATCCTCTATAAGCAATTTAAAGAGACCTGCGAGGATTTGAGGAGGATGGAAGAGAATCGTCTCAAACAGTACAGCAGAGGCAATATACGTTATGATATCCAGCAACGACTTAAACTAGATTCCAGCGGAGAAAATCTGGATAACTTTGACCTTTACGGTCTGATGATGATCTACGAGCAAATGATGTATCAATTCCGTAATCGTCCCCCCGAGGTAACTCATACAGTAATAAAATACCCTTATACGATTGAACAACAAAAGAAAGCAATCGCTGAACTGATTGAAATTAACAAGACATTGGATTTTCAGGAAATTCTTAAAAATTCCGAAAATAAAATTCAATTCGTCTATAATTTTCTAGCTATTCTTGAAATGCTTCAGCAGCGGTTGTTACAGATTGAAGTAGGTTTGGGCTACAACAATTTCAATGTTGGTGAAAGAGATCCGAATGAAGAGGAAGAATTTATCTTAGAAAATGAAGAAGCATAAAAAACGACCCGTCTAAAACGGGTCTTTTTTTAATCTTTCTTCTTAAAAGCATTCCAGCCTTGAGCTGATATTGGATAAAGATTTCCAGATTTCGAAATCATTTCACAGCCTTCGGAAGCCGGTGTCATGTAACCAATAATACTGATATCAGGTAAATTCTTAATTTTATCATGATCAGCCTGAGCTATGGTAAATAAAAGCTCATAATCTTCACCCCCATTTAGTGCAGCTACTGTTGGATCAATCCCAAATTCCCGTCCAGTGTCATAAGTCATCTGATCCAATGGTATTTTTTCCTCATATAAACGGCAACCTTTATCCGATTGACGGCAGATATGCAAGATTTCTGATGCTAGACCGTCTGAAATATCCATCATCGCTGTAGGCTTTATCGCTAGCTTGGCAAATAGCTCAACGATATCCTTACGGGCTTCTGGCTTCAATTGACGTTCAACAATATAATCTTTCCCCTCCAGATCAGGTTGTACATTCGGATTCTCCAAATAGATATCTTTCTCACGTTCCAGGAGCTGCAAACCCATGTAAGCTGCACCCAGATCGCCTGAAACACATAGTAGATCACCTTCCTGTGCTCCATTACGATAAACAATCTTATCCGAATCAGCGTAACCTATACTCGTCACAGAAATAACAAGCCCCTGGGCTGAGGCTGAGGTATCGCCACCAATTAAATCAACGTTATACTTCTTACAGGCAATCAGTGCTCCCTGGTAAATTTCCTCGACTGCTTCCAAGGGAAACTTAGAAGATAGACCAATTGAAAAGGTGATTTGGGAGGCTATTCCATTCATCGCATAGATATCGCTCAAATTGACCTGAACAGCTTTATAGCCTAAGTGTTTCAGGGGTACATATCTCAGATCAAAATGAATTCCTTCCAGCAGCAAGTCGGTGGATATCAAAGTTTTCTTACCCTCAAAATCCAAAACAGCCGCGTCGTCACCTATCCCTTTAATGGTGGACTTCTCTGTTAATTCTACAGCTTTGCTTATATAATCAATCAGTCCAAACTCGCCCATTTCCTCCAAATTGGTCCGCTCGGTATTGTCAAAATCAAACATGTTTAAAAGTTTAAAAGTTCATTATAGATAAGGCCAAACAATCATCTCTTAAAGATTGATCTTTCGGGCATTACAAAACAGCGATCGTAATTAATTCAATAGATTTCGGCACCTTTATTCGTAACTCTTGTTCCTATTCTGTCAAAAAAGAAATAAAAGTCCACTTTGTGTACCAAAAATCAATCTTTCCTTCTCTCGCTAATATCAAAAATTATGCAAATTTCTACAATCCTAAGCTCGCCGATATATCCAACATACGTTCAATAGGACGCTGGGCACGAAAAATAACATCTTCAGGAAGCAGAATTTCAGGCGATTCATATTTGAGGCAATTATAGAGCTTCTCAAGCGTATTCAGCTTCATGTGTGGACAATCATTACATGCACAGGCATTATTAGGAGGTGCTGGTATAAAGGTCTTATGAGGGCTCGCTTTTTGCATTTGATGGAGAATACCTGATTCTGTAGCGACAATATAGGACTGAGCTACATCATTCTGCGTAAATTTAAGCATTCCAGCGGTAGATCCCACATAATCTGCGTTTGCTAATATATGGTCTTCACATTCGGGATGGGCAATAAATTTCGCTTCGGGGTGTTCGCTTCTCAAACGATCAATTTTATCCTGAGAAAAAATCTCATGCACCATACAAGCACCATTCCAAAGGACTAAATCCCGGCCTGTTTTCTTTTTGACGTATGCACCTAGATTACGGTCAGGACCGAAGATGATTTTCTGATCTTTAGGTAAACTCTCTACAATCTGAACAGCATTGCTTGATGTACAAACAATATCCGAAAGCGCTTTTAATTCAGCGGTACAGTTCACATAAGTGATGACCAGATGATCGGGATATTGTTCCTTAAACTTAGCGAAAAGATGTGGTGGACAGGAATCTGACAACGAACAACCAGCTTTGGCATCCGGTAAGATAACCTTTTTCGTTGGTGAAAGTATCTTGGCTGTTTCAGCCATGAAATGCACTCCAGCAAAGACAATCAAATCCGCATCTGTTTTGGCAGCCTCTTGTGATAGTCCTAGGCTATCTCCTATATAATCTGCTATATCCTGAATTTCAGACTCTTGATAATAATGAGCCAAAATTACTGCATTCTTTTCTTTCTTTAATCGTTGGATTTCTTTAACCAAATCCAATGAGGGATCGATTGGAGCATCGATATAACCTTTGGCCTGAAGCTCATAATTTACAATTTCCATGCGGGTACTTTCAACTTTTATGAATCACAAAAATAAGCATTGTTATATATATTAAAGTCAATTAAAAGCAAATTAATCAGATGATAGCAATTTGCCCTTAACTACCATAGGATACATTTTCGGATAATAACACCTTAATAGTTGATAGCTAATATATTAATTACCTCAGGGGCATACGAGTGGTTTGTATCACTATTCTTCTTATTGGGTGATACTGATTTACAAATTTGATCCAATAACCACTATCATTTATCAATTCCTTTAGCGTACAAAAAGAGGAAACGGAATAGTCATTTAAAATATATGAAAGCTCTAAAGAAAATAATAATAGTTAAATTATTATCATTAAAAAACAATATAGAGGAATTATTTCAAAATAAACCCTTTTACAATCGAATATATAGCATCCAACCCAAAGACATATCCTACAGCAAAAGCTCAAAGGGTTTATCACAAACTATTTCCATGTTAGAAAATCACTTTCGCCAATATCTAAATTTCGTAGCCTATGGAACGTTCTTAGGCATATTACAAAACAATGAAAAATATCGCACAAAAGGAAGCTTTATTTATTAACATTTTACGTGATAAAGCGATTCAAAGCCTTTATAAAGCCAATTAATGATGTGCGCATTGATCAATTAATTTTTATGGAATTCTCAGCGGGTTTAATTGGTCAATTGTAGACGAATTTAAAATGATCAAACTCGATAGATAGGGGAAAACCGCAGAAAAATGGAAAATAAAGGCCTTGAGAATCGTCTGTAATAACTTTTATCGCTGATCCCCGTATTTATAGCAACCTGCTCTCCAGTGACGTATAAGATATCTGTTCTTTGTAATAGAACTAAATGTAGGATACGATTTAAAATCACGGTAACGACTGCTCAGATCCAGATATAAACTCATTACAGAAAAAAGAGAAAATTTTGTTTGTAAAGCGCTCTAGAATCGCATATTTCGAAAAATAAAACGTTTTTTGGTAAATAAGGCAGCCATAGAAGCATAAATGAACTTAATCTGGATAAAATCCTAATTTGTTAAATCTATCTTTTAAATGAATACAATGAGAATTCGATATTTATTAACAAATAAAACTAAATCAACTATAAGTGAACCTGAGAAGTTTAATTTTTTTAAAAAGTATGGGAAAGATAAATTCTGGATCTTCTATCTAAAAACAGAGCCACTGAGAATTGAATATTAACAAAATATTCTAATAAATAGATATCTACTGAATTGTAAGGAGGTTTAATAAAAAGTGCTCTTAAAGTGAAATATTGCGAGTAAAAATCGATTGAGCAATGTTATTTTAATTCTAAACTATAAAATTTAGTTACTATAGGTAGTCCATTGATATTTAAATAAAATCGAAATAATTATAAATTACACGATATAAAAAACACTATATAAGAAATTATAAAATAAATTAAATATCAAACTTATATAGATATGAATAAAGCGAATAATTCAAGTTCCTAATATTCAGATTGATACCTACATCTTATGCTTAAAATTAAATAGTAGATTATAGAAAGCATACAAACTATCTAAAAAATACAGCTACTCACTGAGAATCAAATAGGCGATACAAATATTATATAAAATAAATCTATTTCATCTATAAAGCGTTTATTTTAGAAATAAACCCGCTTAGAATTGTTTATAAAATAACATCCAACTCTTTATTCACAATATTGGAATCTCAGCGATCTAATTTTAATAAGTCGGCTAAGAACTCAATGTTGGGCAACAAATATAATAAGATTGTTTGTTCCACAATAAATTATTTAAACAAATTATTTTTATTTAAAATTTCAATCTGCTAAGTTATAGCATCTACTTTCAAAATATTAATTCACATTAAGCCTTCTAGAATCTAATAAACAGTATTTAAAATAGATTTTAAAGGAATATTCAATTTTAAATTTGTTTATTTTAAAATTTGAAGCCTGAAGATTCACATAGAAGTCCCACAGTCTAAAAAGAAGCTAAATATCGCAACTAAAATCAGTTAAATTTAAAAAATTGAAATTTAGAAATCCGCACGCTATAAATTTGGCATAAATCTAATATTACATCAAATTGATCTAAAAAATATTAATTAAATTTTATTGCCCCAGAAAAAGTTATAAAATTTTTTTTTCAAAAAAATACGAATAAACAAACCTAAAGCTTTCAAACATCCAAATCTCGAAAGGACAATTACAGTAGCAGCTTCATATAGATTTTAAAAACAAATCGAGGCTATTAGAATTCCATAAAAACCATTATTCTGTTGAAAATAAACAATATTGAAACCTTAAAGCGCTGAAATTAAATTTACAAACATTCTTTCATCCATTTGCGCCCCTTAGGATCTCATAAATCCACAATGAACATCAAAAGCCAAGAATATTGAAATATAAAAGCGTTTAAATCAAAATCTTTTGAAAATAATCCTCTTAAATTTCATTAAAACCATATCAAAAAAAAATTAAAATAAATATTGCATTCTAAAGCACTTTAAAAGCCAATAGAATTATAAAAAAATAAAATAAACTCATTTAGAATCGAATATTTCGATAGGGGAGTTTACAATTCCCAAATATCGAAATGTAAAAGCGTCTAATTGAACTTGACAAAACTAAACAAAGATTTTCCAACGTATTCCACAATCTTTTTTTTCAATAAATACTAATTATTTAAAATAGAAGATCTCTTATTGTTTATTATGGTGTGGAAAAGTGGTATAAATTGCCTTATTTCTATTTTGATTTTAGGTTTTTAGGGAGTTTTCAACAATTTTTCAACAGTATTTTTAGATTAAATGACTGATTTTTAAAATTCTAATTTTCTCGGTTTTTTATTTTCCATATTTTTTTGTTGAATAGTTTATGTTTAAAAATTGTGGAAATCTCAGGAATTTTGTGCTGAAAAGTTTTAAAAATTTAGGTGGAAAATAGGGGACTTGTGAATTGTTAAATACTTTTCATTTTTATTTAACCTTTTATTTACACGTTTTCCACATTTTTCGTTAATTTGAATTGTCACTTTTGGGGATAGTTTGTGAATTTAAAATATATGGCAGATAGAAAGGTCGATTTTTTGGTCATTGGATCAGGTATAGCTGGATTAAGCTTCGCATTAAAAGCGTCTAAATTCGGTAAAGTGTTGATAGTCACTAAGTCCAATGAGGATGAGTCTAATACGAAATATGCGCAGGGGGGAGTAGCTGCTGTTGTGGATAAGTCTGATAGCTTTGAAAAGCATATTGTTGATACTCAGATAGCTGGGGATGGATTATGCGATGTTGAAATTGTGGAAAATGTAGTACGGGAAGCTCCCGATCGTATTGCCGAGCTTATTTCATATGGAACGTCATTTGATAAGGAAGAATCGGGACTTTACGATTTGGCAAAAGAGGGGGGACATTCGGCACATCGGATCCTACATTACAAGGATATTACTGGCTACGAAATTGAACGGGCGTTATTGGAGCAGGCACATATTGATTCAAATATCGAAATTGTAACACATTACTTTGCCATAGATTTAATTACGCAGCATCACTTGGGAGAATATGTAGACAAGAACAAAACGGATATCACTTGTTATGGTATTTATGCGTTCAATACATCTTCCCATCTGGTCGATAAAATTTTGAGCAAGGTTACGGTGATGGCCTCTGGTGGGGCTGGCCATGTATATTCAAGCACAACTAATCCGACGATTGCTACCGGGGACGGTATTGCAATGGTATACAGAGCTAAAGGGAAGGTGCGTAATATGGAGTTCATGCAATTTCACCCCACATCGTTATATAACCCTAAGGACTCTCCGGCATTTTTGGTATCCGAAGCTGTACGAGGATTTGGGGGAGTTTTAAGAAGAGTCAATGGAGAGTCTTTTATGGAGGAATATGATGAACGTGCTTCGTTAGCTCCGAGAGATATCGTGGCAAGAGCTATTGATGCTGAGATGAAAAAATCTGGTATTGATTATGTTTATCTCGATATCACGCATAGAGATAAGGATGATATTATCAGACATTTTCCGAATATTTATGAGAAATGTCTTTCTATTGGACTGGACATGTCGAAAGATTTTATACCAGTGACACCTGCAGCGCATTATCTCTGCGGTGGAATCTATGTGGATGATTTTGGACGCAGCAGTATTCTCAATCTTTATGCCTGTGGAGAGTGTTCTTCTACTGGTTTGCACGGCGCAAATAGGCTGGCTTCTAACTCGCTTCTTGAAGCACTTGTCTATGCACATCGGATATTCTTAGATGCGACTAAATTGGTTAAATCGACCAGTCACGTATGTGATGTTCCCGAATGGGATGATTCTAAAACCTCGCTTTCTAATGAAGATATTTTGGTCAGTCATAACCTGCGGGAATGCCAGAAGATTATGAGCGATTATGTTGGTATTGTCCGTTCTGATTTTAGACTTGAAAGAGCGCTTAAGAGACTACATCTATTATATGAGGAGACTGAGGAGTTCTACAGGAATACAAGGCTTTCTGTCAAGCTTTGTGAATTGCGCAATGTGATTCAAGTCGCTTACATTGTGACTAAATCGGCGATGTTGCGAAAGGAAAGTAGAGGATTGCATTATACAACTGACTATCCGAAGCATTCGGATATATTACAGGATACAATTTTTTAGCAGATATGGCACTTATTTTACCCGTTTTGGATAAGTCTCCGCTAATTGCTGAAGAATGCTTTTTAGCGCCTAATTCAACTATTGTAGGCGACGTTGAGATTGGGCACCATTGTTCGATCTGGTTTAACGCTGTCATTCGTGGCGATGTCAATTATATTCGTATAGGTAACTATACGAATATTCAAGATGGCGCTGTTATACATTGCACTTATAAGAAATGCGGTACTTCAATAGGTAGTTATGTAAACGTGGGACACCAAGCCATGGTACATGGCTGTGTTGTTGAAGATTATGTGCTTATTGGTATGGGCGCAATTGTTATGGACAATGCTGTTATCGAATCTAATGTGATTATAGCAGCCGGGGCGGTAATTTTGGAAAATACGCGCTGTGAGTCGGGATTCCTCTATGCCGGCGTACCTGCAAAAAAAATAAAAGCGCTAACCGAAGAACAGAAAGAACTGTTACAGCAGTTACCGCATAATTATGTTTTGTACAGCTCTTGGTATTAGCTGAAACGAATTAGCATGATTTAATTAGCTTTTTATTAGGTGGCCTTAATTATTCTTTTTTGAGGCCACTTAATGAAAAGCTATCTTTTTGCTCCCAGTTTGCTCGTATAGTGAATACTTTGTTTAAGTATACAACAGGCTCTGGAAAAGTCTTTTTTTCTACATCTCCAGTATCCCAAATACCATTGCTGTTATCGTCTCGGATTACACGCAAACTGTATTTCCCTCCTGGATATTGTTTATATACAACCGTCGGGTTATCTATGTTTATTTTGTCTAAACGATAGACTTTGTCCTTTTTCTCATTAATCAATTCTACCAAGTAAGTAGTGTTGCTATCCAGATCTGTGAAATCAAAAGTAAGATCGCCATAGTTCTCGCTATCGTCATAGGTAAGATCCAGTTTTTTCTCTTTATTTTGTTCTCCAAAATAGCCAGTAATGGCACCTTCTGCGAATTCAATTTGGTACTTTTTGTCCTTTCTCCAATTATATCGAATATGATACATGTTGGAATTAGCTGTATCTACTGCAAGTTGGTAATTGGTGCGTACCAATGAATCTTCTTTGAACTTTAATTTTGTTTTGTCTATATTCTTTATTGGTGTGAAAGCGGATACCTGGAGGTGAGTAATGCGATCCACTCTTCCGTTATTTGGTGTAAAAATAGGTTCTATTGTTTGTTCTATTTTTACGTTTCCTTTTCTGACAAAAATGGTATCCAGCGGCTTTTCATTTTCCGTTAAGACCAGCTTTAAGGAGTCTATTTTTAAATTAGGAATAAACAAGGTCGCCGAATCCGAGGTTTTTGAAAAACGTACGATTTTATCTTTGTTGTTTACTTCATCATGAAGTATATTAAGATTAGGTTTATCTACTCTTCTGTTAAAAATAAGGAGTACACTCCCATTTTTTTCAAATTTCTTTTCTTGCGTTCTAAACTTCTTTGGGGTGCCCTTGAATATTTCAAGATTAATATTGCTCAAATCTCGTTCTAGCACTATAGAATCTTTTAAGAAACCTATTTCTTCGTCGGCACCATTGTAAATTCTATCATTGTTTTTTTCCTGAAGCGCATAAATGCGGTATGTTCCCTCTCTTAGATTATTTAGTTTATAATTGCCGGCTGTATCTGTTGTTGTAAATATATTGGCTTTCTTTTTGCCAAAAATGGAATCTTGACTAATGGGTATCAACAAGACTTTAACATCTTTTTGGACCTCTTTGGTAACTGCACTTTTTACGTTGCCAGATATGCTGAGTGAGTCTATTTTGTCTCCTGTTGCAAAAACATAAGCATAGTTAACCAATGCATTTCCCGCATTATAATCCACAAGGCCCTTACCAAAATATATGCTGTATGTTGTATTCTTTTCCAGGGAATCCGGTAGGGTAATCTCAAGATTTTTTTTCTTGACTTTGAATTCAGGATTGCTCCCCATATCGGGTGTGATACTAAATTCTTTTTGTTGATTGGCGAGTTTGATGTATTCGTCAAAAGTGATGACTATTTTTCTTGCTGTAAAATTCTTCGAAAAATTCGTAGGATTTTCCAGTAAAATTTTAGGCGGAATAGAATCTTTTGGCCCTCCGGTTGGTTGCTGTATACTCGCACACTGTATGGATAAGCCAATAAGCATAATAAACAAGCTTAAAATAAGTAATCTTGGCTTAAAGCCACTTTTTAGCCTTTCTGAACTACTTTTATTTTCTTTTGAAGAAGTTGTCATAAAAAATAGAATATTGTCTTAAATCGCTTATTTTAAGCTTGTATATATTATTTATTTAATAATCTGAAAATCAATGATTTAGCTCATATGAACCATCAATACGCTAATATCGGAAGGCGAAACACCCGATATTCGCGATGCCTGGCCCAGTGTACGAGGTTTGACCTTCGATAATTTTTGCCTTGCCTCGATTGAAAGTGAAGTTAATAAACTGTAATCGAAATCGGGATTTATTTCTCTGTCTTCCATCTTTTTCATTCGGTTCACAATCTCTATTTCTTTTTCGAAGTAGCTTTCATATTTGAGATTGATCTCTGCTTGTTCTATGGTATCGTTGTCGAATTGTGATACAAATTGTGCAAAGCTCTCATCTCCTTTTATAATGTCTTGAATACTGACCTGTGGTCTTGCAAGTACATTGCTTAATCTAGTTTTTTGAGCAAGCGCACTTGAGCCTACTTCAGCCAGCACGTTATTCATCTTTTCGAGATTAGTGGAGTTTTGTTTCAGATACTCGATAATATTATTTGAGTTATCTATTTTATTCTCGACTTTCTTTAGTCTTTCCTCTCCTACCAGTCCCAATTTATAAGCTAATGGGGTAAGGCGAATATCTGCATTGTCCTGGCGTAATAACAAGCGATGTTCCGCTCTCGATGTAAACATCCGGTAAGGTTCTTCTGTTCCTTTGGTTACGAGGTCATCTACCAATACGCCGATGTAGGATTCGGATCTTTTTAAAATAAGTTCCTTATCGTCATTGATACGCTGGTGCGCATTAATACCGGCTAGGAAACCTTGAGCAGCTGCTTCTTCATATCCTGTGGTTCCATTAATCTGGCCTGCAAAGAACAGGTGTTTTACCAATTGCGTTTCGAGTGTGAGATCTAGTTGCATTGGTGGAAAGTAATCGTATTCTATGGCGTAGCCAGGACGGTACATTTTGGCATTTTCGAAACCAGGGATTAGTTGTAATGCTTTTAGCTGCACATCTTCCGGTAGAGAGGTCGAAAATCCATTTACATAAATCTCTACTGTTTTAAAACCTTCGGGTTCGACAAATATCTGGTGCCGGTCACGTTCGGCAAAGCGATTAATTTTATCTTCTATCGATGGACAATAACGTGGTCCTAGTCCTTTGATGCGTCCAGTGAACATAGGTGATTTTTCGAAACCTGTCCGTAGCATCTCATGCACTTTATCGTTGGTATATGTAATCCAACAACAACGTTGTTCTGTTGGTATTTCTACGTCTGTATAAGAAAATCGACCTCGCTTTTCATCACCCCACTGTTCTTCCATCAGCGCGTAGTTAAGGCTTCTACCATCTATACGTGGTGGAGTTCCGGTCTTCATTCTTCCTGATTCGAACCCGAGTGAAACAAGCTGTTCTGTCAAACCTGTGGCGGCCTTCTCTCCTGTTCTACCTCCACCAAATTTCTTATCGCCGATATGGATGACACCATTTAAAAATGTTCCATTGGTTAATATGACTGCATCAGATTCTATTTCTATTCCCATAGACGTGATGACACCACAGGCTCTACCGTTTTTTACGATTACCTCTTTGACGGTATCTTGCCACATATCTAAATTGGGAAGAGATTCCAATTGTAGTCTCCATTCTTCTGCAAATCGCATACGATCGTTTTGAGTACGTGGGCTCCACATGGCCGGTCCTTTGGATAGGTTAAGCATGCGAAACTGGATAGTTGATTTGTCTGCGATGATGCCTGTGTATCCGCCCATGGCGTCAATCTCCCGTACAATTTGGCCTTTCGCAACTCCACCTATAGCAGGGTTACAACTCATTTGGGCTATTACTCCCATATTCATTGTAATGAGTAAAGTTGACGATCCCAAGTTGGCAGCAGCGGCTGCGGCTTCACAGCCTGCATGACCTGCACCAACTACTATTACATTATATTTTTTAAACATTTTTCTATTCTTGTTCCACGTGAAACGTGGTGTTTTATTTTGTTTACAAATTTAAGCTTTCTTTACGTTCCACGTGAAACGCTATGTGAAATTTTACATAAAATCAGCAAGATATAACCACCTTTCGGATTTGTCATCTATCTCCTTTTGGATGGATTGAATTTCTTCTGCAAGGGACGATAGTTTTAAGTGATCTGTTACTTGATTCAGCTCTTCCGTTTTTGACTTTATACTTTGCTCCAACATTTCGATTTCCTCTTCTAGCTTAGTATACTCCAATTGTTCTTTGTAAGAGAGTTTTTTCTTCTCCTCTTTTACAATTGGCTTTGTCTGTTCTTGAATGCTTTTTTTCTGCTTTTCTTTTTCTAACTTTTGGATCTCGTCTTGTTCGAGTTTAAAGTCAGCATAATTTCCATTGTAGATTTGTACCTTCCCTTTTCCTTCGAAAATAAAAAGTTGATCCGTTAATTTATCTAATAAATATCTATCGTGGGATACTAAGATAAGTACGCCCTTATAATTATCAAGAAAATCTTCCAGGACATTTAAAGTGTCAATATCTAAATCGTTTGAAGGCTCATCGAGTATAAGGAAATTAGGGTTCTTCATTAATACTCGCATAAGCTGAAGACGTTTCCTTTCTCCTCCACTTAGCTTATTAACGAAACCAAATTGTTTTTCGGGAGGAAATAAGAAATGAGTCAGCAATTGGGAAGCTGTGATTACTTCTCCATTTGCCATCTCAATATAATCCGCTACATTCTTTACAACATCTAATACACGATCGTTTTCGTTTACTTCCAATCCACCTTGTTTGTAGTATCCGTAGACGGTTGTTTCTCCAACAGCGATTACTCCTGTATCAGGTTTTTCTTCTCCCGTGATTAAGTTTAGAAAGGTGGATTTTCCAGTTCCATTTTTTCCAGCTAGACCTATACGATCGCCCTTTTTGAATGTATATGAAAAATCCTGTATGATTTCTTTTGCCCCATACCGTTTCGAAACTTTATCAAGTTCTAATATTTTTGATCCCTGTCTGCTTACTTTCACACTGAGTTGTACAGAATCGTTTCCTTTTATAGCTTTAGATTTTTCTTCTAATTCATAGTATGCATCGATACGCGATTTGGATTTGGTACCGCGCGCTTGCGGCTGACGTCGCATCCATTCCAATTCGCGGCGAAGAAGATTTCTACTCTTCTCTACCATCACTGCATCGATCGCTTCTCGTTCTGATTTTTTCTCTAGAAAGTACGAATAGTTTCCTTTATAATTATAGAGGTTGCCCCTATCTAGCTCGCGGATTTCCGTACAGATGTTGTCTAAAAAGTAACGATCGTGAGTGACCAAAAGAACGGTTTTATTTCCTGTTGTCAATAGCTTTTCCAGCCATTCAATCGTCTCTATATCCAAATGGTTGGTAGGCTCATCCAATATATAAATATCGGGTTCGTCTATTAGAAGTTTGGCTAGTGCCAGGCGTTTTCGTTGACCTCCTGAAAGACTTTTAATATCTTGGTGAAAATCCATAATGTTTAGGCGATTAAGAATCGTCTTTATATTATGCTCATATTCCCAGGCATTCAAGGAGCTTATTCTTTCCGTCAGATCTTCCAGTTTATTTTGGTCGATGTCACTTTCCGAAAGAAGTTCTTCATATTCGCGGATAAGACGCTGTTGGTCGTTGTCTGCACTATAGATAAAATCATTGATAGATTTTAATCCTGTGAAATCAGGATCCTGTTCTAAGAAACCAATTTTTATGCCTTTTTCTTTTACAACTTTTCCTGAAGTCGGTAGGATCCGTTCTGCTAAAATGGAAAGTAATGTTGATTTACCTGTACCGTTTATCCCGACCAAGGCTACTCGATCTCCTTTTTGGAGACCAAAATGTAAATCTTTAAAAAGCCATCGATCGTGGAAAGAATGGCTTACTTGTTCTGTAGCTAAAATACTCACGTTATATCACCCAAATTATATTCAGTCAATTTACACAACAAGATACTTCCAGGAGATTTCTGCTCTTGGTAGTATGCATTGTGTTGATAATCAGAGTGTTGTTATATTTCTGATTATCAGTTATTTATATATTAAATCAATAATCTTTTGATTGCTGACTAATTTAATCTATTGGGTGGCGTTCTGCATGAGGTTTAGCTCATACCATTCGATGAACGACTAATTCAAATGGTCTCGGTATAACCCGTTAATTTGGAACGCTCGCAAAAATAAAGAAATAGTTTCTTATTCGATGCGAAAAAAGCTTCGTTGTATGATTAATTGGCAATAATGATACTGCCTTGATAAAATTAATTCAACGCGTAATCTGCGATCAGATTGAAACGAGGTATTTCAACTTGAAAGCTGCTGTTGTCTAGTGTTCGGATCATATTATAATATCCTTCCATGAATCCGAATTCGCTATTGAGATTGCAACCTGAAGTATATTGATGGGTCTGTCCAGGTTCAATAATGGGTTGTTCGCCCACTACGCCATCTCCCGATACTTCTCTATAGTCTCCTTTCGCATCAAAAATTTTCCAATAGCGGCTTCTAAGTTGAACCGTGTAATCGCTGAGATTTTCTATGCTGATATGATAAGCAAACATAAAATGCTCACGGTCCGGATTCGAATACTCAGATTGATAGATCGTTTCAACCGAGATTTTTACGCCTTCTGTAATTTGTGTGATCATTTGAATGATGTTTATTGTTGCAATAAATATTTATGCTAAAATACTAATAATGAGTTTAAAATTCGAAATTATAATCATTTTAAAAGGTTAAATAATGCTAAGTTTAAAATTAGTATAGCCAAATGGAGCTTAATTAGTACGTTTGTATTATGGCAAATGGCATATTATATTTAATTCCTGTTCCATTGAGTGATGATGCAGCTTTCCAGTCATTTACTCCTTATTTGGTGGAAACGATAAATTCATTGGACGAGTATATTGTGGAGAATGAAAAGACGGCGCGTAAATTTCTAAAACTTGCGGGTTTAAAGATTCCGCAGAGCGAACTCAAAATTCATGATTATGGGAAGCATGCGCGGGATAAAGGAAATATTAATGATTTTTTTGAAGGTCTGACGCATGGCAAGAATGTAGGTCTGATGTCGGAAGCAGGATGTCCCGGTGTCGCTGATCCTGGTGCTTCAATTGTTGCGCGTGCACATCAGCTGGGAATTAAAGTTGTTCCGCTTGTTGGCCCCAGTTCTATTCTACTGGCTCTGATGGCTTCGGGTTTCAGTGGTCAGAAATTTGCTTTTCATGGTTATCTGCCGATTGATAAAATAGAACGGGCCAGAGAAATTAAAAGTCTCGAGCTGCAGTCCGGGCGTGAAAAACAAACTCAGATTTTTATTGAAACTCCCTTTAGGAATAATCAGCTTTTGGCAGATCTGCTGAAGACCTGTAAGCCTTCGACCTTACTTTGTGTAGCATCCAATGTGACAGCTCCAGATGAATCCATTCAAAGTTTCACAATTGCTGAATGGCGAAAACGAAAGGATGATTTTCATAAGAGGCCTACTATATTTCTTTTATTTGTTTAATTTTTTTGAAGGTTCTCCCCTACCCTATTTGATTTATAGTGAGCAATAACCTCTGAAAAATAGCCAAAAGTGGATTTTAGTTTATTTTTAATGACGTGAGTAAGTGCTTACATTTTGTTTTTTTTCTTGAATTTGATGTCAGATGATGAAATGATAAAAAAATAAATGTACAGCAAAGATAAATTGTAATAAATTTAATCAGAAATATAACTCTATGAATCACTGTAGATTATTGTATTTAATATTTTGTTTTTCATTATGTGTTTTAGGTAAAAGTCTTTATGCACAGTCTTCTACTTATGTCATAGTTCATGGCGCATGGGGCGGTGCCTGGCAGTTTAAAAATACGGCCAGCGAATTAGAGAAAAAAGGAAACAAAATTTATCACCCCACACTAACTGGTTTGGGGGAACGTTATCATTTAGCAGATACTTCTATTGGATTGCAGACTCATGTCAATGATGTGGTGAATACAATTTTGTTTGAGGATCTTCATGATATTATCCTGGTTGGACATAGTTATGGTGGTATGGTTATAACGGCTGTAGCAGACAGTCTCCCGGATCGAATTAGAAAATTGGTTTATTTGGATGCTATCCTTCCTGAAGACCAACAATCAGTAATGAATTTGATGCGGAAACCGGATACGGATAACGGACTCTTGAAATTTGAAAAGGATGGTTATATTCTGCCCTTTTGGGTAAAGGATGATACGAAGTTTCCTAGAGATGTCCCCCACCCTTTAAAAACATTGACGGACAAGATCCATTTGATAAATCCGAAACGAAATAAAATTCCAACTACCTATATCTTAACTTATGAAGATGGCACAGCGTTGGAGAAAGATGATTTTTATCCTTTTTATAAAAAGGCAAAAAATCTTGGTTTTAAAACAATCGAATTTGCTGGAGATCATAATCCGCAAATGAAAAAGCTGAAAGAATTAGTAGATTTGTTGGAACGTGAAAATAAATAAGCAATAGATATTTCGATGACGCAAGAGGAACTAATAAAAGAATTGAGTAAGCCAGAGGTAATTTATACAGCACTGGCTATTGTAGCTATACGTATCATCGTGTGGCTATTGTTTGCAAATACGATCCGGAAAACGTTAAAATTAGTCGCCAGTGAAAATAGATTAATGAGCCCTAATCAATCCTGGTTGGTCGCCATCCCTTTGGTGAATATTTATTGGAATTTTCAGGTCGCTACACGTTTGCGGGATTCATTGATCAATGAATTCTATGACCGAAAAATTGCTGTTGAGGAAAATCCTACCTTTAGAAAGGGATCATTATATGCCTGGATTTATTTAGCAACAAATATTCCGTTACCATTATCTATTTCAGGCGTGTTAATCGTCATGCATTTTGTGACATTAGCTAATTATTGGTTTGAAATTAATGCCAACAAAAGAATTTTAGAAGAACATAATAAATTTAGAGAAAAGGAGGTAATTGTAGACCATGAGAATTAAAGATGTCATTGACTATTTGGAGCGGCTTGCTCCTTTAGATTTACAAGAATCTTATGATAATGCTGGACTTATTGTGGGAGATGCAAATAAGGAGATTACAAAAGTGCTCATTTCATTGGACTGTACGGAAGCTGTCGTACAAGAAGCTATTGATAAAGGCTGTAATTTAATTATTTCACACCATCCTATTGTATTTAAAGGATTGAAGAAATTCAATGGAAAGAATTATGTGGAGCGTACGGTTATTAAAGCAATCGAACATAAAATAGCATTGTATGCGATTCATACAAACCTGGACAATGTCACAGGTGGCGTGAATACAAAGATTGCGAATAAGTTAGGTCTGGAGAATCAAGCTATATTGGAGTCTAAAACAAATATTTTACGGAAAATGGTTGTTTTCGTTCCGAGAAGTCACGTTGAAGATGTTCGACAGGCCTTATTCGATGCGGGAGCCGGAAAAGTCGGAAAGCATTATGATCAATGTAGCTTTAATACGGCTGGTTATGGTAGTTTTAGACCGTTGGCTGGCGCTGATCCTGCAATTGGAGAGATAGGGATTCAAGAACGTGTTGAAGAAACCCGGATAGAAGTGATTTATCTGAAAAGCATTGAACGAAAGTTGCTTTTGGCGCTTTATGAAGCTCATCCATATGATGAAGTAGCTTATGATTTGCTTGATATGGCGAATACAGCAAGTGAAATTGGAGCTGGGATGATCGGAAATTTAGCAGAACCAATGGATGAACTGGATTTTTTAGCTTATCTTAAATCAAAACTTGGATTGAATATCATCCGTCATACAGCGCTGTTAGGTAAAAAAGTTGGCCGAGTAGCCGTTTGTGGTGGATCTGGTGGATTTTTGCTTGGTGCAGCCAAACGTTCAGGCGCTGATTTTTTTGTGACGGCTGATTATAAATATCATGAATTTTTTGACGCAGAAGGGGAAATCGTTATCGCTGATACGGGACATTTTGAGAGCGAACAATTTACGCAAGAATTATTGTACGACATTATTACGAAAAAATTTCCTAACTTTGCAACCTTAACAACAGAAATAGATACAAACCCTATAAAATACTACAGTTGATGGAACAAACCGTAGAACAAAAATTGAAAGCATTATGGCTTTTGCAAGCCATTCATACTAAAATAGACAAAATTCGCCAAGTTCGTGGTGAATTACCTATGGAAGTTGCAGATCTTGAAGATGAGATTGCGGGTTTAGAAACTCGTATTGAGAAGATCAGAATAGACTTAGACGATTTGGAAGATTCGATCGTTAAGCGTAAAAACATGATTAAGGATGCCCAAGCTGCTATCAAGAAATATGAGTCGCAGTTAAATGAGGTAAAAAATAATCGCGAGTATGACGCTATTTCGAAAGAAATCGAAATCCAAGGTCTTGAAATCCAGGTTTGTGAAAAAAGAATCAAAGAAGCAGAATTCGAGATTCGCAACAAAACAGAAAACTACGAAGCCACTGTAGGAAATCTTGATTACAGCAAAAACGAACTGGAGGGTAAGAAGAAGGAATTAGAAACAATTACTTCTGAAACACAAAAGGAAGAAGATGCGTTATTGGCAAAAGCTGCTGAAGCTGAAGCGAATATTGAGGAGCGTTTGGTAAAAGTATATTACCGTCTACGTAACTCGTTCAAAAATGGTCTTGCTGTTGTTTCGATTGATCGCGATAGCTGTTCAGGATGTCACAATAAGATCCCTGCGCAAATGCAATCGGAAATCCGTCAACGCAAAAAAATCATTATCTGTGAACATTGTGGACGTGTTTTAGTCGACGAAGGCATTGTATTGGAAATCGAACAAGAATACGGTTTCTAATCATCAATAATAAATGAAGGCCCCGCTCGAAAGCGGGGCTTTTTTTTGTGATTTTTTTTATGCAACTTTGTTGATATACTAACTAGATCCAGTTCACAAATCTGTAGTTTTGTGCGTGGTAAATTTTAACCTTTAAACGTTTATGAATAAAATTCATTTCAAGTTAATTGCAGCCTTTTTACTCGGAACAACCTTTCTGCAAACAAAAGCGCAAGAAACCCTATTGCTTCGAAATCCAAGTATAAGCGCTACTAATATCGCTTTTGTTTATGGTGGAGATATTTGGATTGCTGACAAAAACGGAGCGAATCCAAGACGTCTCACTACAAATCCAGGCGTAGAGCAAAACCCGATGTTTTCCCCAGATGGTAAGAAAATTGCATTTACAGGAAATTATGACGGAAATACGGATGTCTATGTAATTCCTGTAGAAGGAGGTGAACCAAAACGTATAACTTATCATCCATCTTCGGATGTATTACGTGGATGGCTCAACAATGACGAGGTATATTACACGACATCACGTGATTTTACCTATGCTTTAAGTCCGCGATTATATAGTTCCAATATACAAATGTCAGGAATGGACAAGGCACTGATGATGCCCGAAGCCACTCAGGGCAGCCCTTCTGCAGATGGGCGTTATTGGGCCTATATCAAGAATACTGATCCTACAGAAAGAGACCGTGTAGCCTTTAAACGTTATCGGGGTGGTGGTATGCCAACTATTTGGATCTTCGATACGAAAACCAAAGAGATAGAAGCAATTCCACAGGTTAAGAGCAACGACGTTAAACCATTATGGTTGGGAGCTAAGGTTTATTTCCTTTCTGATCGCGATAAGATTGTCAATATCTTCAGCTATGATACAAAGACCAAGAAGGTAGAAAAACTAACGGATTTCAAAGATTATGATGTGCGTTCGCTGAACGGGAATGGAACTGATCTGATCTTTGAATATGCAGGTGCACTAAATACCTTGAGTCTAGGCAATAATAAGGTAACTCCCCTGCATATTAGCGTAAACACAGATGTGATGTATAAAAGACCTTATTATAAGGATATTAAGGATGATATACGTTATGCTGCACTGTCACCGACAGGGCAGCGCGCATTATTTGAGGCGAGAGGCGAGATATTTACGGTGCCTAAAGAAAAAGGCGAAGCTCGAAATCTATCAAATTCACCAGGCTCTCATGAGCGTTTTCCAGATTGGTCTCCAAACGGTAAGTGGGTTTCTTATATTTCAGACAAAAATGGGTCATATCAGTTGGTACTGATGGATCAATTTGGAAAAGATCAACCTTTATACTTTAATTTAGGGGAAACTAATTTCTATTTTGAACCGACATGGTCGCCGGATTCAAAGAAATTGTTTTATAATGATTCACATCTCAATCTGTATTATATTGATATTGCTTCTAAGACTATTGTCAAAGTTGCAGATGACAAATTGAGTGGGCAAACCGGTCGTGTATCTAATCATTTTCAGCCAAGCTGGTCTCCGGATTCTAAATGGATATCCTTTATACGTACGCTGGAAAATGGTGTGCCTGCTGTATTCATGTACAATTTGGATACAAAGAAAACCCAGCAGATCACCGATGGTATGAGCTCTGCTCGCAACACAGCATTCTCTCAAGATGGTAAATATCTATTTTTCACAGCGAGTACAAATACAGGGCTGACAAATTCAGGCTTGCATATGTCTGCTGCTCAACGTAATGTCGATTATGCGGTATATGCCTTTATTTTGTCGAGCAAAACACCATCTTTTTTTAAGAATGATAGTGATGAAGAGCAAATCCGGGAAGATAAAGCCGACAAAAAGGAAGATGGAGAAACGAAAAAAACGGATCGTGTAAAAGAGAACGATAAAAAAGCTCCTAAAAAAGATAAAAAGGAGGAAGCAGTGGCAAGCAAGCCAATCGACAAATCTATTCAGGTGGATTTCGATCGCGTGGAAAATCGAATTGTTGCGCTCCCTTTGCCAGCAGGACCTTATTGGAGCTTGAATGGTTTAGTGCCCAATCAATTGACCTATCAACGTGGGGGGACTATCGGGGCATATGATTTTAAGGATCTCGAAAATAAAACCTTAGTAGAAAATGCCCGTAGTTTTGTGATTAGTGCGGATGGTAAGAAGATGTTATATCAAACGGGCAGTGGGTTCAATATCGTAACAGCTGGGCAAAAAGTAGCCTCCCCTACTGCCGGTGAAGTTAAGTTGGGTGGAATTCAGCAATTGGTAGATCCCGCTGCCGAATGGAAGCAAGTATTCAATGAAGTTTGGTCTATGCAAAAAGATTATTTTTATGTTGAAAATATGCACGGTGCAGACTGGAAAGCAATGAAAACCAAGTATGAAAAATTCTTGCCTTTTGTTAACCATCGCTCGGATCTTGGCTATTTATTAAATGAGATGATGGGTGAAATGGTTGTAGGACACAATTATATTTATCCAGGAGATCAACCTTCCACCCCCTCAGTTTCAGTCGGTGTGCTCGGTGCAGATTACACGTTAAAGAATGGTTATTATCAGATTACGAAGTTGTTTACTCGCCTGGAGTGGAATCCAACATTCAAAGCTCCATTGGCTGAACCAGGATTGGATATCAAGGAAGGAGATTATATCGTTGCTGTTAACGGTACAGAATTGACAGAGGCTAAAGATATCTATAGCTTATTTGACAATACAGTTGGCAAACAAGTAACGTTAAAGATCAATTCAAAACCTTCGTTGGTCGGAGCGCGTGAAGTGATCGTTAAACCTATTTCATTTAGTGATGAAATGAGTTTGCGGAGCATGGAGTGGGTCGAGCGTAACCGTAAAAAAGTAAACGAATTGAGTAATGGTCAAATAGCCTACGTGTACATGCCGAATACAGGTCCTGAAGGATACACCTATTTCAATCGTTATTATTTCGCTCAGATGGATAAAAAGGCCCTTCTAATGGATGAAAGAAATAATGGTGGTGGTTGGGTTGCTGATTATGTAATTGATCTCCTATCCCGCGAATTGATTTCTGGTTGGGGAATTCGTGATGGTAAAGGATTTACGACACCAGGCAATGGCATTTATGGGCCGAAAGCTATGATTATTAATGAAAATGCTGGATCCGGTGGCGATATGATGCCTTATATGTTCCGTTTTAAAGGACTAGGCAAATTGGTAGGTCGTACAACAATGGGAATCTTAGTTGGTATCAGTGGCTATCCTCCATTGTTGGATGGAGGTCGTATTACTTCACCAAACTTCGGTGTCTATGACCTAAAAGGAAATTGGATTATCGAAAATGAAGGGGTCGCTCCTGATGTATTTATCGAACAATTGCCTAAAGATCTTTTGGAAGGCCGAGATCCACAGCTTGAAAGAACGGTGAAAATATTGTTAGAAGAAATGAAAACATATCCGTATAAAAATCTACAAAAACCGGCCGATCCTATTCGGGTGAATTAGGAAAGCCTACATATAAAAGGGCTTTGGATTTTTCCAAAGCCCTTTTTTTGATCATATTCTGTAGTAAACGTATCCATATCCGAGATGATCGAGCACATCCAGTGGAGTTTTTACGGTAATTGGATCATATCGCTAGTTGTCACTATGCTGGTAAAAACGAAGCGATAAAATTTGATTGCGTGCTACGACTCCAATAAATCTTGCTTTTATTGTTATCTTTAACTGATATTTAATAACTATGCTTCCCGAACAGACGACTTCCCCCTTTCAATCTTTGTTACGTTTGATCTTAATGATCATTGGTTTTACGTTTGTATCACAAGTTTTCTATATTATCCTGCTGTTCTTTTATTATAAGATGACTGGACAGGTGTTTTCTATAGGGGTCATTATGAATGGTTCTGCCAATGAGATGCGGTTGTTGTTGTTAATGAGTAGTTTAGGTTCTTTTGTAATTCCAGCCTATTTGATGAATATGTGTGAAGGCTATGGAATTAAATATTTCCAATGCAGCTATAGACCTAAGATGGTACAGTTTGCCTATGTTTTTTTTGCTATGCTCGCTTTTATGCCTTTGATGAGTCTAATCGGTCACTGGAATGAATCATTACAGTTACCCGATAATATGCAATCTGTACAACGTTGGATGGAGCAAAGTGAGAAAGATTCGGGGGATCTGGTTCGCGGTATTATCATGGAATCAAATATTTTTGGTTTTCTGTTCAACATAATTGTACTGGCATTGATTCCTGCTATAGGAGAAGAGTTACTGTTTCGTGGTGTTTTGCAGAGTATCGTTGGGAGATGGCTGGGAAACCCACATCTTATTATATGGATTGTCGCGATAATTTTTAGCGCAATACATTTGCAATTTTTTGGATTTATCCCCCGTATGCTATTAGGGGCATTTTTTGGCTACCTTTATTTATGGAGTAAAAATATCCTGCTACCCATCTTTGGGCATTTTGTAAATAATGCTGGAGCTACAGTGATGTCATTCTATTATGCAAGAGAAGGAAAAAATTACGATGAACTCAATGCGTTTGAGTTACAATCTTGGTGGATATATCTTGTAGGCTTCATTTTTACTCTTATTTTTGTATTCTTATTTTATCGATCAACGCAAAAAGAAAACAATGGAGAACGATTGGAAAAAAATTA
>JAIRVH010000025.1 GCA_031253985.1 Sphingobacterium sp. | reverse complement strand
AACAAAAAATACTTGTTATCTTTGCAAAAAAAATACAACATGTCAACAAAATCACATCTAATTGCACCATCCGTTCTTGCTGCAGACTTTGCAAAATTATACGATGATATCATCATGGTAAACAACAGTGAGGCAGATTGGTTTCATATTGATATTATGGACGGTGTTTTCGTTCCAAATATCTCTTTTGGATTTCCAGTTATGCAGGCTATTGCAAAACATGCTACGAAACCTTTGGATGTACATTTGATGATTGTTGATCCGGACCGTTATCTGCAGGTATGTAAAGACTCGGGTGCAGAAATCATCACCGTGCATTATGAGGCTTGTACACATTTGCATCGTACGCTGGCTGCTATTAAGGAATTGGGCTGTAAAGCTGGCGTTGCATTGAATCCACATACGCCAGTAGCACTTTTAAAAGATGTTCTGGCTGATTTAGACTTGGTTTGCATTATGTCTGTTAATCCAGGATTCGGTGGTCAGAAATTTATACCAAATACCTATGCCAAAGTGCAGGAACTAAGAGCCATGGCGCAGGGAGTGAATGATGGTCTGTTGATTGAAATCGATGGGGGAGTAACGACTGCGAATGCAGCACAGTTATTGAAAGCCGGAGCAGATGTGCTGGTGGCAGGTTCATTTGTCTTCAACGCGACAGATCCGCTAGAAACTGTGAAAGCATTAAAAGACATTGATATAACTGTAGAAAGTATATAATACGAAAAGGTGATTTAATAATATAAATCACCTTTTTTTATGACAGAAATAGAGGCGGCATAGCGGATTTCAAAAAAAGATGGCAGGATTGCATAAGTGCTGTTTAGAACAATTCCAAATTGATTTAAATAAATGGAATGCATGCGTTTAAAGCTGGATTTTCACTATTTTTGTATTTAGTCATACAAGTTGATTTACGGCAAATGAATCAACTTCAAAACATGAAGTGGAAGGGTTAATTTGTGATTTGTTAGGGGGACCCGATAGATGGCGTATTAGCTTAATTATATTACAGACATGGTGGTGTAGAAAGATAATGTGTTTTATGCTGCCCATAAAATAGAAAGATAGATATCTATGAGTATTTACAACGATTACGTACAAGAGGTTGTAGAACGAGAAGGCCAAGGATTACATCCTAAGCCTATTGATGGAGCAGAATTACTAAGTGAAGTAATTGCTCAGATTAAAGATTTAAACAATGAAAATAGAGCTGAGTCTTTAAGATTGTTTATTTATAACACGTTGCCAGGTACTACGCCTGCCGCGGGTGTTAAAGCACAATTCCTGAAGGAAATTGTTTTGGGTGAATCAGTTGTTGCTGAAATCACACCTGATTTCGCTTTTGAACTGTTGTCACATATGAAGGGTGGTCCTTCAATTAAGGTTTTATTAGACCTGGCTTTAGGGACAGATCTGGCTATTGCAAAACAGGCTGCTGAGGTTCTTAAAACACAGGTTTTCTTATATGACGCGGATACAGCTCGTTTGAAAGAGGCTTTTGAGCAAGGCAATGAAGTTGCAAAGGATATTTTGGAAAGCTACGCAAAGGCGGAGTTTTTTACGAAACTGCCTGAGGTTGCTGAGGAAATTCAAGTTGTTACTTTTATCGCTGGTGAGGGTGATATCTCGACAGATTTATTGTCTCCGGGTAATCAAGCGCACTCACGTTCAGATCGTGAATTACATGGAAAATGTATGATCACACCTGAAGCACAGCAACAGATCGTTGAGTTACAGGCGCAACACCCTGGTAAAAGCGTCATGTTAATTGCTGAAAAAGGAACAATGGGAGTAGGATCATCTCGTATGTCGGGTGTAAATAATGTTGCCCTATGGACCGGTAAACAAGCAAGTCCTTATGTTCCTTTTGTCAACATTGCACCAATTGTTGCTGGTACGAATGGTATCTCACCAATTTTCTTGACAACAGTGGATGTGACAGGAGGTATCGGGATAGACCTTAAAAACTGGGTGAAGAAAGTGGATGAAAATGGTAACGTAATCCGTAATGAGAAAAACGAGCCAATTCTTGAAGAAGCTTATTCTGTCGCTACAGGTACCGTCTTAACGATTAATACCAAGACTAAAAAATTATATAATGGCGAGCAGGAGCTAATCGATGTCTCCAAAGCTTTGACTCCACAAAAAATGGAATTTATCAAAGCTGGCGGTTCTTATGCGATCGTATTCGGTAAAAAGATCCAAACTTTTGCCGCTGCTACTTTAGGAATTCAAGCGCCTACGGTATTTGCTCCATCAAAAGAAATTACAATTGAAGGACAAGGTTTAACTGCTGTAGAGAAAATTTTTAATAAAAATGCAGTTGGCGTAACTCCGGGTAAAGTGTTACATGCCGGTTCTGACGTTCGCGTTAAAGTAAATATTGTTGGTTCTCAGGATACAACAGGTTTGATGACAGCGCAGGAGTTAGAAGCAATGGCTGCGACTGTAATTGCACCTACCGTAGACGGCGCTTATCAATCAGGCTGTCATACGGCATCGGTATGGGATAAAAAAGCACAGGCAAATATTCCAAAACTGATGAAATTTATGAATGACTTTGGATTGATCACAGCACGTGACCCTCAAGGTGTATATCACTCGATGACAGATGTTATTCATAAGGTGTTAAATGATATTACGATCGATGAATGGGCGATCATCATCGGAGGTGATTCACATACCCGTATGTCTAAAGGTGTGGCTTTTGGTGCAGACTCTGGTACAGTGGCGCTAGCTTTAGCGACAGGTGAAGCTTCTATGCCAATCCCTGAATCGGTAAAAGTTACGTTTAAAGGCAGTATGAAAGAGCACATGGACTTCCGCGATGTGGTTCATGCTACACAAGCGCAGATGTTGCAACAATTTGCTGGTGAAAATGTGTTCCAAGGTCGAATTATTGAAGTTCATATCGGTACGCTTTTAGCGGATCAGGCATTTACTTTTACAGACTGGACTGCAGAAATGAAAGCGAAAGCTTCTATCTGTATTTCACAGGATGATACCTTAATCGAATCATTGGAGATCGCTAAAAAACGTATTCAGATTATGATCGATAAAGGCATGGAAAACAAAAACAATGTTTTGCAGGGCTTAATTGACAAGGCTAACAAACGTATTGAGGAAATTAAATCTGGCGCTAAACCTGCTTTAACTCCGGATACGAATGCGAAATATTATGCTGAAGTTGTTATTGATCTGGATATCATTGAAGAACCGATGATCGCTGACCCAGATGTGAATAATGCGGACGTTTCCAAACGTTATACACACGATACGATTCGCGACCTTTCTTACTACGGTGGAAACAAAAAAGTAGATTTAGGTTTCGTAGGTTCTTGTATGGTTCACAAAGACGATTTGAAAATCGTGTCGAAGATGTTGAAAAACATTGAACAGCAAAAAGGTGTCGTTACGTTTGAAGCTCCTTTGGTCGTTGCTGCTCCAACTTACAATATCATTGATGAGTTGAAAGCGGAAGGCGATTGGGAATTCTTACAGAAATACTCTGGATTTGAGTTTAGCGATGCTTTGCCAAAAAGTACTGCACGTACTGAATACGAAAATATTATGTATTTGGAGCGTCCAGGTTGTAACCTTTGTATGGGTAACCAGGAAAAAGCAGCTAAAGGTGATACAGTAATGGCTACATCAACCCGTTTATTCCAAGGGCGTGTTGTTGAAGACAGGGATGGTAAAAAAGGCGAATCTTTATTAGCATCAACACCTGTGGTTGTTCTTTCAGCAATTTTGGGTCGCATTCCTAATATTGAAGAATATAAAGCTGCTGTTGAAGGCATTAACTTGACAAAGTTTGCGCCTATTCCAACAAAATAATGAGTGATAAGGGTTTAGTAACTTAATTAAACAACATAAATTAGAGAGATATGGCTTTTGATATAGATATGATTAAAAAGGTCTATAGCCAATATGACGAGCGCATTGCTGCTGCTCGTCAAGTGGTTAACAAACCTTTGACTTTATCTGAGAAAATTTTGTATGCCCACCTTTGGGACGGCAATGCCACGGAAGATTACAAACGTGGCGTTTCTTACGTTGACTTTGCTCCAGACCGTGTTGCTATGCAGGATGCAACTGCACAGATGGCGTTATTGCAATTTATGCAAGCCGGGCGTCCAAAGGTAGCAGTTCCTTCTACCGTACACTGTGATCACTTGATTCAGGCGAAAGAAGGAGCAGACAAAGATTTAGCGCGGGCTAAAAACGAAAGCTCTGAAGTATTTAACTTTTTGAGTTCTGTGTCCAATAAGTATGGTATCGGTTTCTGGAAACCCGGAGCAGGTATTATTCATCAAGTTGTTTTAGAAAACTATGCTTTTCCAGGCGGTATGATGATCGGTACGGACTCGCATACGGTGAATGCCGGTGGTTTAGGTATGGTTGCGATAGGTGTAGGGGGTGCTGATGCTTGTGATGTTATGGCGGGTTTGCCTTGGGAGCTTAAATTTCCTAAGCTGATCGGTGTAAAATTGACAGGTAAGCTTAGTGGATGGGCTGCTGCAAAAGATGTGATCTTAAAAGTTGCAGGTATCCTGACTGTGAAAGGTGGAACAGGTGCTATCGTTGAGTATTTTGGCGAAGGAGCAGAGTCTCTATCTTGTACAGGAAAAGGAACTATCTGTAACATGGGTGCTGAAATTGGTGCGACAACCTCAACTTTTGGATACGACGAATCGATGGAACGTTATTTGCGTGCTACCGGTCGTGCCGAAGTGGCGGACGCTGCAAATGTAATTAAAGAACATTTGACAGCCGATGCGGAAGTTTATGCTAATCCTGAGCAATATTTTGATCAGTTAATAGAAATCAATTTATCTGAGCTGGAACCTTCTCTAAACGGTCCTTTTACGCCAGATTTGTATACACCAGTTTCACGCATGCGCGAAGAAGCTGAAAAGAACGGCTGGCCATTGCAAGTGGAATGGGGATTGATCGGTTCATGCACAAATTCTTCTTATGAAGATTTATCCCGTGCTGCCTCAATAGCAAGACAGGCTGTGGATAAAGGGCTTATCACAAAAGCTGAATTTGGAATTAACCCAGGCTCGGAACAAGTTCGTTATACTGCAGATCGCGATGGTTTGCTGAAAACTTTTGAAGACCTCAATGCGACGATCTTTACGAATGCATGTGGCCCTTGTATTGGTATGTGGGATCGTGTAGGTGCTGAAAAACAAGAAAAAAATACGATCGTCCATTCATTCAACCGTAACTTTGCGAAACGTGCTGATGGTAACCCGAATACATATGCATTTGTTGCATCGCCAGAATTGGTTGCTGCGATTGCGATTTCTGGTAATTTGGGCTTTAATCCTGTAACAGATACGTTAACCAATAATAAAGGCGAACAAGTGAAGCTGGATCCACCTGTGGGTGATGAATTGCCGACAAAGGGATTTGCGGTAGATGATCCAGGATACCAGGCACCAGCTGCAGACGGTAGTTCAGTCGTGGTGGATGTGGCACCGACATCGGACCGTCTTCAATTGTTGGAGCCATTTGCTCCATGGGAAGGTACTGATTTGAAGGGTTTGAAATTATTGATTAAAGCGAAAGGCAAATGTACTACTGACCATATTTCTATGGCTGGTCCTTGGTTGAAATACCGCGGTCACTTGGATAATATTTCAAACAATATGTTGATCGGTGCCGTAAATTTCTTCAATGAAAAAACGGATAACGTCAAAAACCAATTGACAGGTGAGTACGGTCCTGTTCCTGCAACGCAACGGGATTACAAAGCACATGGTGTGGGTTCAATCGTGGTCGGTGATGAAAACTACGGTGAAGGTTCTTCCCGTGAGCATGCGGCAATGGAACCTCGTCATTTGGGTGTTCGTGCTGTTTTGGTTAAGTCGTTTGCCCGTATTCACGAAACAAACCTGAAAAAACAGGGAATGTTGGGATTGACGTTTGCGAACAAAGACGATTATAACAAGATTCAGGAGAATGATACCATTGATATTATTGGTCTGACAGAGTTTGCTCCAGGTAAACCATTAACACTTGTGTTACATCATGCTGATGGTACAACGGAGGAGATTTTGGCGAATCATACGTACAATGCGCAACAAATCGAGTGGTTCAAAGCCGGTGGAGCGTTGAATATCATCCGCAAAAATCAAGGATAATAATTCTTTAGAAATAAAATGAAAAGCTGCTT
>JAIRVH010000008.1 GCA_031253985.1 Sphingobacterium sp. | reverse complement strand
GTAAGGCCTTTGGCTGCAATTTCCATTTCGATATCTGTCGTGAACCCGTATTTATATTCTTCGAGCTCCAGCTCTTTTAACAAATCGTCGTCTTTAGTACTCATATTGCGCTCTCACGGTTTAACTAATTTGGGAGGCTTCGCCTCCGCACCTATCGAACTGCAAAGTTACAATTTCAAAGCCAATAAAACAGCATTTAATAGTACCTTACGAAGGCATTTTTAATAAAAAAATGACATTTATCACTCCATTTCATTAAAATGAGCACATTTCATTCGATTATGACAGTCAAATGATTTTACATCAATTAAAGCTATAACAAATTAAAAACACTATAGTTAAAATCTATTAATCGTCAATAATTTTGTATATTTTTAAATTTCCAAATAAAATTTTGTATATTTACAAATACTATTGATTATTAAGACTTAAGATATGCCCTTTGCACCGGATAAAACAGATTTAAAAATTCTTAAACTATTACAAGAGAATGGCCGTATAACTAATTTGCAGCTTGCGTCTAGCATCGGACTATCTCCCGCACCGACTTTAGAACGTGTGCGCAAACTGGAAAACTCAGGCTTTATAAAAAGTTATCATGCTTTTGTTGACGAGGAAAAACTGGGCCTTGGAATCAAATCATTCATCCAAATCTCACTTGACTTCCATACACATAATGCGATACCTGAATTTGTCGCGGCCGTAAAAATGATACCCGAGGTAACTGAATGTCATCACGTAACCGGAAATTGCGATTTCATCCTCAAAGTTTATGTTAAAGACATCAAAGCTTATGAAGGTGTAATTATGGAAAAAATCTCCAAAATACCTTTTGTGAAGACCTTCCAAACCATGATGATTATGTCAACCAGCAAAAAAGAGCCTATTATTCCATTGGAATACTAACTGTATAAGTACTTAGTGTTTTGTTAACCCACCAATGATATTCACCAAAGAGTGAAATAGGCCGAATTAAAAACATCATTTTTTACCAGGATCTTGCTTTTGGGCTTCCTCGTTCAAGGCGAAAATCTCTGGTAATGATGTTTCCCCAAGACCCCCACCCAGACTCTGCCTCACGTTAAAATAAGTCGTCACAAGCTTAGACCAAGCGCCAATCGATTGGTGTTTTACCCTGAGCTACTAAGTATTGGTTTGCACGTGAGAAATGCTTACTACCAAAGAAACCACGATAGACAGACAGCGGCGAAGGATGCACTGCTGTCAAAATAAGATGTTTTTTTGCATCAATGAGCGCACTTTTCTTTTGCGCGTAACTTCCCCATAATAGAAACACCACATGCTCACAACGCTCCGAAACTGCATGAATGATACTGTCCGTAAAAATTTCCCAGCCTCTTTTTTGATGCGAACCCGCCAAATGGGCCTGTACAGTCAACGTTGCGTTTAGCAACAACACGCCCTGTCTAGCCCAGGAGGTTAAATCACCAGAACGCGGCTCGACAAATCCGGGGATATCATCTTGCAATTCCTTAAAAATATTTTTCAAAGATGGCGGCAGTGCAATCCCTTCCGGCACAGAGAATGACAGACCATGTGCCTGCCCATCATTGTGGTAAGGATCCTGCCCCAAGATGACAACTTTGACCTGATCTAAGGGTGTCAGCTTAAAAGCATTCATCACCAGATCTGCCGGCGGAAACACTTTCTTCTGTTGCCGCTCCTCCTGTACAAAAGTAGACAGCTGTTTCATATAAGGCTGACCAAACAAAGGCTTTAACACAGGAGCCCAAGAATCATCGTATTGCTTTCCCATAATTCAAACATAAATAAAGTTGAATATAAAGACAAATTTATACACATACTCTCTTCTTTCACTCGATGTGCAGAACGAAAATCGGGAGAACCACTTCCCAGCACAAGCGTATCCAACTTTCGGAAAAACACATTTTTATAAAATAACCACCTGAACCTTTGCTTAAACGGTGAAATTAACGGATATTTGCAGAATCAAATTGAATACAAATATTTTAAACAAAGATTTATGTCAAATCTCGTTAGAATCATTATTTGCAGTGCATTGCTTATCGGAACAGTTGCCCTATTCTGGACTGGGAATTGGGGATGGGGAATCTTAGGTATCCTGATCACGATCTTAGGTTTTGTTACTGTATTTTTTCATGAATATATGCTGATTGCGCAATGGTATATGCGCAAACAAAATATGGCCGCAGCTGAAAAGTGGCTGGGCAAAATCACGAACTACGAAAAGCAATTGATCCCTCAGCAACACGGTTACTACAACATGCTGATCGGACTGATCGAGTCGCAACGTGCTCCTATGCAATCCGAAAAATATTTTAAGAAAGCTTTAGCCCTTGGTTTACACATGGACCATAACGTCGCTTTGGCAAAATTAAGCCTAGCAGGTGTAGCTATGGCAAAGCGCAATAAGCGTGAAGCTGAGAAACTTCTTCAAGAAGCCAAAAAAGCAGATAAGAATAAATTATTAGCTGATCAGATCAAAATGATGAAAGATCAGATGGGAATGATGGACAAGCAACAGATCAGATATAATCGATAAATAGCCATACACCAAAACCTTCGTGACTTCGCAGACATCAACAGCAATGAAAGCAAACTGAGGGTTCTTTTGGCCAATAACATCAAACACTTTCAGACAAAAAAGGTCGTTGGAGCGATAATTCCAACGACCTTTTTCTTAACCAAAAACTATCTATTTCTTTAATGGAATTGATACTTCTAGAAATTCGCCCTCTTCCGTACTACTCTCGAATACAAGTTTAATCATCGCCGGCTTATCAGATTTCTTCCAATCTTTTACCATGACCTGTATATCCACAGGCTTGTCTTCCTCCAGCAGATAATGCAAGTAATTCTGTTTATCTTCGAATCTGACCAAAACATTACCCATACGAATCGTTGAAAAAAAATGGGACTGTTTTTTCTGATCCAGCACCTGTGTAGAGAAGGTATTCATTTTATATTCCCGAGGATCAGTACTGTAGGATATAGCGAATAAATTAATAATCAATTCGTTCTTACTCTCATCTAGATGAAATTCCTTTACATCGAATTGGATATCGTCAACAACCAGCAATGAATCTACGGACTGCGCTTTTACAATTCCCCCGCCGACAAAGAGCACGAAGATGACCGCGTAACGAAAAAAAATGTTCATATTGTTTTATACTTAAAAAAGCCACTTGGACCGTGGCTTTAACTATTTTAATGTTTTTACTACAAAATTATGCCCGAAGCCGATCGGCAGATCGGATCAATTTTTCATCTTTACGCACACCACCTATGGCTAGCGCGCAAAAAATAATTGATATTGGCAACAAAAAGAATCCTACGCCAATATTTCCTGCACCCAAAAACTGACCCACTGTTGTAAGATGTGTACTCGCAGAGGAATACAACCATATGGCAAACAAGATAATCGCGACAATCTCAACCCAGATAAGCAAAAGCTGAACTTTACGTTTTTTAAATTTGAATATCGTGAATATTGGAAGCCCTCCTAAAAGCACAGTCGCTATAGTTTGGAGAATATAGCCAAACCCTCCCTCATGCACCGGCTGACCTGCAGCAACACTGTAAACGCCAGTCACTTTGACATTTTTCCCCAGGCCAACCAAATCGCTATAATTAACATAGGGAAATAGAAATAAGCCGAATATAACTAATCCTGCGATCAGCAAATAAACAGTTTGGATACGTTGAATCATAGTTTAATTTTTGTATACCAACAAACTTAGATAAATTGATCTTTATATGCAATATAATTGCGATCGAAAAACAATTCCCAAGCTCTTTAAATATCCAAAACAATCAGATACCCTATTTTGTTGCATTTTTTTACATCATACCAGAGAGCTTCTTTTCGGAAAGCTTTATCTTTGCGCAAAAAAATATCATGCTATATATATACGGTGCAACCGCGCACGCTAAAACAGCGGTAGATGTGGCAGAAGATTTAGCGATTGAAATTGGTGGCCTTATTGACAAATCGCTGTTAATTGAAGATGTGTTTGACTATGAGGTTCAACTTCATCACCAAGTCAAAGATGTTGAGGAAGACTTCTTCGTAGCGGTCAAGAATCCAGGCCTTCGCGAACGGATCGTATCGGAAAACGCAGAATGGAATTTCCAAACCCTCATTCACCCCAAAGCCTATGTGTCAAAAAGAGCCGAGATTGGAGAAGGTACCATCATCCTCCCCGGTGCTTCTATTGCTCCGGATGTACAAATAGGCAATCATTGCATTATAGCGGGTTCCGCGGTTATCGAAAGCAACACCATTATTGAAGATTTTGTCAACATTGGCCCAAATGTCTCTGTCGGCGCAAACGTTCTTGTGGGGCGGGGTTCAGAAATTAAAGCAAACACACGTATCGAAGATGAAGAAACTATTCCCAAGGAAAGTGTTATTGCTTAATTAAATACCCGCAGAATGAAATTGCAGATCGTATAATTTTTTATAGTAGCCATCAAAAGACAACAATTCCTGATGGGTTCCAATTTCTTTTATTTCACCTTTATCCAACACAATAATCTTGTCCGCCTTTTGAATGGTGGACAAGCGGTGGGCGATAACAATAGACGTTCTGCCCTTCATTAAATTATCGATCGCATGTTGGATCATTTCTTCTGTCTCGGTATCCACTGAAGAAGTCGCTTCATCTAAAATAAGGATTCTAGGATCGTGAACTAGTGCACGTATAAAAGAGATCAATTGCGCCTGTCCTGCAGACAGGGTTGCTCCACGTTCTTTCACGTCATAATCATATCCTCCAGGAAGCCGCATAATAAAATCGTGCGCACCCACTTCTTTTGCCGCTTCGATAACCTGTTCTCTAGATATTGCAGGATCACCTAAGGTAATATTATTGATAACACTATCCGAAAAGAGAAATACATCCTGCAACACCGTCGCGATTGTATTTCTTAAATAATCAAGATCATAATCCCGAATATTAACGCCATCCAATAAAATCTCACCTTTATTGATTTCGTAAAATCGACTTAGAATATTGATGGAAGAAGATTTCCCTGCTCCAGTAGCCCCGACTAAAGCCAAGGTCTCCCCTGGGTTAACCTTAAAATTAACATCTTTTAAGACCCAATTTTCCTCGTTATAAGCAAACCAAACATCACGAAATGCAATTTCCCCTTTGATATGTGCAGGTTTCAGCGTCCCCAAATTAGGTGTTTTTTCATCCGTATCTAAGACTTCAAAAATACGTTCGGCACTTACCATACCCATCTGAAGTGTGTTGAATTTATCAATAAGTTCCCGAATCGGCCTAAAGATCATATTGATATACATGATGAAGGCTACAACTACGCCTGGAGATATCACATCGCCCATAATTTGTTTGGAGCCAAACCACACCAATAATCCTAGCGCAATAGCCATGATAATTTCCAGAACAGGAAAAAAGATGGAAAAGTACCAATTGGTACGAATGTGGGCATTGCGATGCTGGGCATTGATCTCCTTAAACTTATCCATTTCCTGCTTTTCACGCGCAAAATATTGGATAATACCCACACCGGTAATGTGCTCCTGTAAAAAGGTATTTAAATTAGAAACCCATTTCCTTACATCAATAAAAGCAGATTTCATCGCCTCCTTAAATACATAAGTTGCCGCCACCATCAAAGGCATAGGAATCAAAACAATCAATGTCAGCTTCCAGTCAGAGTAAAACATGACGACCAAAATAACCACCAATTGCAATAAATCACCAATAATCTGAATCAACCCTTCAGAGAAAATATTGGAAAGCGTCTCTAAATCAGAGATCGTGCGCGTAATCAACTTTCCTAGCGCCGTACGGTCGAAATACTTCAGACGTAGCTGGACAATGTGATTAAATACCTGAATCCGAATATCACGAATAACGGACTGCCCAAGGGTATTTGTCATTAAGGTATGATAATATCGGATCAAAGTCTGCAAGATGACCAAGGACAACATAGCAATCAGCATCAAGGACAATCCGTTGGTATCGAAATTTAGGATATAGTTATCCAATGTATGCTGAATTAGCATCGGTAGAGCGGGGGCCACAGCGGCCAGTAATATCGTTAGAACGACCGATATCCAAAATGCAGTATGATAGGGCCGCATATAGCGACTCATTCGCTTCAACAAATTGATATCGTAGGTTTTGCCTGTTATTTTATCTTGACTCACGTTAAATTCTATATATATGGATACGCCACTTCTGTTAAATACAAACCATGTGCCGGCACTGAAACACCCGCTTTGCCACGGTTTTTGCTTTGAATCACCTCTTGCATAAACGAAACAGGTTTGTCCTTCAAACCTATTTCCAGCGATGTGCCCACGATGGCGCGAACCATGTTGCGCAAAAAGCGATCCGCTGTGATGTGAAAGACCAAGTGCTGTTCGGTATTCCAGACCCACTCAGCTCTACGAATATCGCAAATATTTGTAAACACCTGCGTATGAGACTTACTAAAGCATTCAAAATCCTGCCTGCCTAATAAAAATTTTGCCGCTTCATTCATCTTTTCTACATCCGGACGATCTCGCATAAAGCATGAATAGGGATATATGAAAGGATCTTTATGAAAATGGAGGTGATATTCGTACGATCTCTGTGTAGCATCAAAACGTGCATGCGCTTCGGACTCAACTTCAATCAAACGTTTAACGGCCACATCGAAGGGTAATAAAGCGTTAAGGGAATGGACAAAACGATCTGCTTTTTGCAATATACCCACAGGAGCCGCGTCAAAATGTGCATACAATTGCTTCGCATGAACACCTGTATCTGTGCGGCCGGCCCCAGTTGTTTCAATGGGCTCCCGCAGCAAAGTTTCCAGTGCTTTATTCAGCACCTCTTGCACAGAAATGGCATTGTTCTGAATCTGCCAACCATGATAAGCCTGCCCAAAATAGGCTATTTCTAAAAAAAAACGTCTTTTATCCATTATACGTCACAAAGGTACGTTTTTCCAAATGAGCTTTATTTCCTGACGCAATGAATTTGCCCACTTTCGGCGTTATTTAATCCTTACATGACAAAACTATCTCTTGTAATAGTCCGTTTTTCTTGAATTTTCTGACGATCTATTCGGGAAATATAGGATTCAGCCTCTCCTCAGCTATCGGCCAGCTTCACACTAACTTCGACATGCGAGCAGGATAAGCCAACGGTGAGTCCACCTTTTTAAGTGCTTTCATCGAAGCCGAACCTCGGCAGCAAACTAGCTGGACCTCGAACGTCTCCCCTAGCTGCCCATAACATGGGCTAACGAGTTACAGCAATTCGACCAGATTTTCAAAAGCCATGCCCCGCGACGCTTTCAATAGGACTGTTGCATCCGTAATCGGTTTTTCCTGGAGCTTTTCCTTTGCTTCGGCAGTTGTCTCATAAAACTCTCCACCTTCGTATTGATGGGAGAAGAACTCTTTTCCGACAAAAATCTTACGATCAGCTGGAATAGACCTTACGTTTTCGACAATCTTTTTATGTTCTTCAAATGATTCCGCCCCCAGCTCAAACATATCCCCCAATACAATAGCTTTTTTAGCTGCTTCAATGATTCGAATATTATCCAATGCAGCAGCCATGCTTGTTGCATTTGCATTATAATAATCACAAATTAAAGTATTGTGGGCTGTTTTCATGATCTGTGAACGATTGTTGGTGGGTGCATACCCTGCAATTCCTCTATTGATCGCCTCCGAAGAGACATCAAAATGCAGACCTACAGCGATGGCTGCCAGAAAATTTTCCGTATTATAAGATCCCGTCAGCTGCGTATCGACTACATAAGCAGCAGTCGCACCTTTCTTTTGCCATTCAATTTGCAAAAGAGGATTGGCTTTAAGAAGTTTCCCGACCACATCATTACCTTCCGAAAAACCATAGGTGACAACCTTAGCAATATGGCGAGCGGAAGCCATCTCTTTAAGATGCGGATTATCAGCTTGTAAAAACAATACGCCCTGGTGGTCCTGCAGCCAGTCATACAATTCACCCTTTGTTTTCTTTACCCCTTCAAAAGATCCGAAACCTTCTAAATGTGCTTTACCAACGTTAGAAATCAACCCATGTGTCGGTTCGGCAATTCCACACAAAAAAGCAATTTCCTCCAAATGATTAGCTCCCATTTCTATAATTGCGAGCTCAATGGAGTCGTCGATCGCCAATAAGGTCAAAGGAACACCGATATGATTATTGAGATTTCCTTTCGTTGCATATGCCTTATATTTCTGCGACACAACGGCATATAATAGTTCCTTCGTCGTCGTTTTCCCATTGGTCCCTGTTACTCCAACAATCGGAATATGCAGCTGATGCCTGTGGTAATTTGCCAGTTCCTGCAGTGTTTTTAGTACATCTTCAACAAGAATATACCCGGCACCTTTTTGGTAAATATCCTCGTCAATAACGACATATTTAGCCCCCATTTCGAGTGCTTTCTCCGCGAAAGCATTGCCATTGAAATTGGCTCCTTTTAACGCAAAAAATATACTATCCTTTTCAATTTTACGTGTATCCGTCGTAATATTCGGATACTTTTTATAAATCTGATAGAGTGATTGGATATCCATGTTGAGAAATTTGTTGAACAAACTTAGAGAAATTGCTTTTTATATGCAATACAATTAATCCTCATATAAACAATATATGAATCTTCTGTGTTATAATCATCTTTTAAAATCAATTTAACTTAGCAGAATGCATTTCATTCTGAATTATGTTCATCACTTAAGGACATTTCTTTCGGTTGTTTTCCGGTTGTTATTCGGATAATCTTCGTACCCGCTTCCGATCATCAATAGATCTTGACCAGACACTGACTAGGAATTGTTTGGCCATATATTGGTCAAAGATGGCACTGATCCTGTCCACGCCATAACGTGGTACGAACAATATATGAATCACAAGCAAACGTTACCGATAACGTTTGCGCATTTATTTTGACCGATTTTCTTTAAGGAAGTCTTTAATATTGGTAATTTCATTGACCAATTAAACAATTTGGAATGCGAGCGACCATACTTTCCCTTTTTTTAATTCCGTTCTTTCTTTTTGCTGCGGAAGTAAAGAGTTATGATTTTGTCGTGGCCAAAGATGGCACCAAAAATTTCGCAACAATGCAAGATGCCATAAACGCTGTCCCTGATTTTCAAAAAAAGGATACTAAAATATATATCAAAAACGGAATATATTACGAAAAAAACATGCTCACGGGGAGCAAGCTGCTGGTTCCCTTAGTCGGTGAAGATAGATTTAAAACAATTATCAATTATGACGATTATGCGCAAAAGAAAAATCGTTTTGGTGAAGAAATCAGCATTTCTGGCTCAACAAGTTTTTATTGCTCCGAAGTTGAATTTGCGAAGAAACAAAAGGGCAAAAAAATACGCACTGTTACATTGGACAATTATTTCAACAACGAATATAAAAAGACGACATCGGGTCAACTTAAACCCTATCATTATCTCTGGGATGAAGAAGACAACAACGGATTTTCTCTGTTGGGTAGAATATTTGAAAAAAATGGTGGTCAATTAAATACATTAAGGACAGCACCTACATTACAGAATCTCGCAAAATCAAATATTTACATCATCGTAGACCCCGATACAGAGAAAGAAACTGAACATCCGCATTTTATGAATGAAACCGACGCCCAACAGATTGCCCAATGGGTTAAACAGGGAGGGGTACTCGTTCTTTTTTTAAATGACAGCGGTAACTGCGAAATCACCAAATTCAATACCCTCGCAAAAAAATTTGGCATCACATTCAATGAGGATAGCCGCAATCGTGTGAAAGGAAATGATTTTCCGACAGGAGCAATTGCTGTCCCAAAGGGCAATGCAGTATTTCCAAATACATCCCAAATATATATCAAGGAAATTTCAACACTACAAGTAAAGGCTCCGGCCCAAACATTGATTCAAGACCATGGAGATACGATCATTGCTACGGCCAAATATGGAAAAGGTACCGTGTTTGCTATTGGAGACCCCTGGTTCTATAATGAATATACAGATGGAAGAAAGCTACCTAAGGAATACGAAAACTCTACCGCGGCCAATGATTTAGTGCACTGGTTATTCAAACAGATCAACAACTAGAAACCATGAGAAAAATAATTATTCTAAGTTTTATCGCGGTTTCAGTGTTTCGTAATTACTGCACTGGACAGGCCATATTCACTAAAGACTCATTCGCCGAAAAGATGCTTCAGTATCAGTTATCAAATGGATCCTGGCCTAAAAAATTGGTAGACAGAAGTTTCGTAAATTACAGACTTCCGTTAATGAAAGAGCTATTGCAGAAGATCAATAATAAAACGAGCAGATGTTACTAACAGAACAAACTATACATACAATCAATTCTGATCAAATCAGCAAACCGACAGAATCCTCTTTCCTTTATCCGGAAAAGATTCTTCAATTTGGCACCGGTGTGTTACTCCGAGGACTCCCGGATTATTTTGTCCATAAAGCGAATCAAAAAAAACTTTTTTGTGGTAGAATCCTTGTTGTAAAGTCTACAAGTTCGACCGGTGCTGATGCTTTCGAACAACAGGACAATCTATATACAATATCTATTAAAGGTATTGAAGACGGTCAAGAGGTTTCACATTACGAAATCAATAATTCGATTTCTCGTGTATTGGCGGCCAACCAGCATTGGTCAGAAATATTAAAAAGTGCCGAAAATCCAGAACTTGAAATTGTCTTTTCCAACACCACAGAAGTCGGCATTGTTAGGAGTGAAGACAATATCAATGACGCGCCACCGGCTTCTTTTCCAGGTAAACTTTTAGCTATTCTCTATCGGCGATTCGTCTACTTCGATGCGGACGAAAACAAGGGCGTAACAGTCGTCCCAGCCGAATTGATTACTGACAATGGAACTAAACTGAAATCAATCGTCACAGCCTTAGCTAAGCTAAACGGACTCCCAAAAGAGTTTATGGCCTGGCTTGACACCGCCAATGACTTTTGCAACACTTTAGTCGATCGTATTGTCCCTGGAGCATTGCCTCCAGCAGAATACACGAAAACCTGTGCCTTACTTGGCTACGAAGATCAATTGATGATTATGGCCGAGCCTTTTCGACTGTGGGCCATTGAAACCTCTTCTGATCGAGTGAAACAACGCCTTTCTTTTGCATTAGCTGATCCAAATGTCTTGTTGGTTCCTTCAATCGAAAAGTACAAGGAAATCAAACTAAGACTGCTCAATGGAACCCATACCATAAGTTGTGCACTCGCCCTTCTTGCGGGCTTCGAAACGGTAAAGGAGGCTATGCAAAATGCAGCATTCAATCAGTTTATACGTCTTTTAATGCAAGATGAAATTGGTCCCGCACTTTTAAGCGACAGTATTTCAGTCGCAGATATAAACGATTTCTCTTCCAAAGTAATAGACCGCTTTGCCAACCCGTATCTTGAACATAAATGGGAATCCATCGCTTTAAATTATAGCTCAAAAATGGCAATGCGCAATATTCCGCTGTTAGGAAAGTGGTATACAACACAGCATGAAGCTCCACAACTGTTCGCACTTGGATTTGCGGCTTATCTATATCTGTTAAAATCCAAATTGAACGGTAATCAGTATGAGCAATTGATCAATGGACGAACAATCCTACTGCAGGACGAATCGGCATCAAAATTATATGCCGCATGGGTCAATCCAGATAAACTTGTCCATACCGTGCTTTCTGATACAGATTTATGGGGAATCAATTTAACGGAATTCCCTCATTTTGAAGAAACAGTGAATCAGAAATTACAACAGATCATTGAAGAGGGGGCATTAAAGGCTCTCGAAATTTCATCAGTCCCACTACAACAAAAAGGTAAATAATGCTACAGATGAAAAATAACGTGTTAAAAATACATCCCAAAGACAATGTATTAGTCGCTTTGCAAGATCTCGAGAAAGGTGACGCAATCTCATTTGAGGGTACCCATTATATCCTACAGGAAGATATTCCGGCCAAGCATAAATTTTTTATGCAAGACATGCACTTTGGTGACGAAATACATATGTACGGAGTACTTGTAGGTAAAGCTCAATTTGATATCCCTCAGGGAAGCATCATGAATACCGAGAATACCAAACATGCCGCAGAGCCATATCATTTTAGACCCTCACATTATCACTGGGAGAAGCCTGATGTTTCGAAATTTGAAGGCCGAACTTTCAACGGTTACCTACGATCAGACGGGCGTGCTGGAACTGCAAATTACTGGTTATTTATCCCAACCGTTTTCTGCGAAAACCGAAATCTTGATGTCATTAAAGAAGCACTGTACAACGAGCTAGGTTATTCAGTCACTGGAAAATATAAAAACTTCGCCCATCAGCTGTTAAAAGCCTATGAAAAGGGTGAAACACTAGACCTATCCTCACTTGGGGCGCTGAACACAATTACCGAGCAATCGGATCGCGTATTCAGAAACGTAGATGGGATCAAATTTTTGAATCATCAGGGTGGTTGCGGCGGAATCAGACAAGATGCAGCCATCTTGAGTAAGTTACTTGCCGCCTATGCTGATCATCCCAATGTCGCGGGTATTACAGTATTGAGCTTAGGCTGCCAAAATCTTCAACTGAATGAGCTCGTCAATGACATTAAGCTTCGTAATCCGGACTTTGACAAACCATTGTACTTATTTGAACAGCAACAATCAAAAAGTGAAGAGCAACTGCTGAAAGAGGCAATACTACAAACTTTTATTGGGCTGACAGAAATCAATAAACTAGGCAGGCAACCCGTACCATTGAGCAAATTAACCTTGGGTGTAAAATGCGGCGGAAGTGATGGATTCAGTGGGATCTCTGCGAA
Source organism: Sphingobacterium sp. (assembly GCA_031253985.1). Taxonomy (GTDB): domain Bacteria; phylum Bacteroidota; class Bacteroidia; order Sphingobacteriales; family Sphingobacteriaceae; genus Sphingobacterium. Next base: position 21,288 of record JAIRVH010000008.1, on the reverse strand, counting down.
TCCTGCAGTTGGTTATACTGCCGACCTTTTGGTTGCTCTTGGCGGAAAAGTGCTGTTGGCTGAATTTCCAGAATTATGTGGTGCTGAGCAAAACTTAATAGACCGCACGATTGATCCTAAAGCTGCTCATAAATTTATCGACCTGATGACGGCCTATAGCAATGCCGCCGAAGCTGTCGGTTCTGGATTTTATATGAATCCATCTCCAGGGAATATTCGTGATGGACTTATTACTGATGCGATAAAAAGTAACGGTGCAGCAAAGAAAGGAGGTACTTCTCCCGTTGTCGATGTTTTGGACTATACAGAAGAAGCGACAAAGCCGGGTCTTAACCTCGTGTGCACCCCAGGAAATGATGTGGAAGCAACCACAGGGAAAGCTGCCGCAGGCGCAACACTTATCTTGTTCACCACGGGTTTAGGTACCCCTACAGGTAACCCGATATGCCCAGTGATCAAAGTAGCAACGAACAATGCCCTAGCCACCAAAATGGCTGACATTATCGATATCAATACCGGCGCGATTATAGACGGTGAGAAATCAATCCAAGCCATGGGAGAAGACATTTTAGAATATTGTATCAAGGCAGCCAGCGGGGAAGTAACCCCTAAAGCTGTTTTATTAAATCAGGATGACTTTATACCTTGGAAAAGAGGTGTAAGCTTATAAATCAGCAAATAGTATGAAAACTTTTTTAGACGACAATTTTTTATTAAACACCAACACAGCTATCGAGCTGTATCACAGTTATTCAAAACATCTGCCTATCATTGATTACCATAATCACCTGATTCCGGAGCAGATCGCAAATGATGTTAAATTTGAAAATATCAGCCAAGTTTGGTTAAATGGCGATCATTACAAATGGCGGGCTATGCGGGCCAATGGTATCAATGAGCGTTTTATTACTGGCGATGCGTCAGATGAGGAAAAATTTGCTAAATGGGCAGAAACTGTCCCTTATACCCTGCGCAATCCACTTTATCATTGGACACACCTCGAGTTACAACGCTATTTTGGAATCACCGATCTACTTTCTCCAAAAACAGCTTCTAAAATATATGCTGATACGGCTTCCAAATTAAGTCAGGACAACTATTCCGTACGTGGTCTGCTTAAGATGATGAACGTTGAAGTTGTTTGTACCACTGACGATCCCATTGACAACCTCGAATTTCATCAACAATTTGCAAAAGAACAAGAATCGTTCAAGATGCTTCCCGCATTTCGTCCAGATAGAGCGATGAATTCGGATGATATCATTGCATTGAATCAATATATCGATAAACTAGAAGCGGTCAGCGACATGCAGATCAATAGCCTCGGAGAGTACTTAAATGCGTTGAAAGCAAGACATGATTTCTTTGCTGCCAACGGATGCAAAGTATCGGATCACGGATTGGAACAAATCTATGCAGAAGATTATACTGAACAGGAAATCATAGCAATCTTTGACAAGATTAGAACAAAAAAGGAAATCTCCCCCGCCGAAAATCTAAAATTCAAATCCGCTATGCTGATTTATTTCGCAGAGTGGGATCATGAAAAAGGCTGGGTTCAACAATATCACTTAGGAGCATTGCGCAACAACAATGCCCGTATGCATCGTTTGATCGGACCAGATACAGGCTGGGATTCGATCGGAGATTTTAGCCAAGCACGTGCATTGTCAAAATTTTTGAATAAATTAGACGATCAAGATAAGCTAACCAAGACCATCTTGTATAATCTCAATCCTGCCGACAATGAACTTATCGCAACGATGATCGGGAATTTCAATGATGGTTCAATTAAGGGAAAAATTCAATTTGGCTCGGCTTGGTGGTTTCTAGACCAAAAAGATGGTATGACAAAGCAGATCAATACGCTTTCGAATATGGGCCTATTGAGCCGTCTTGTTGGTATGTTGACCGATTCTAGAAGCTTCCTTTCTTTCCCAAGACATGAATATTTCCGAAGATTAGTGTGTAACATCTTTGGAGAAGACATCGAGAACGGGGAAATACCAAATGATATCCAATGGGTAGGGAAAATCATACAAGATATCAGTTATAATAACGCAAAAGAATATTTTGAATTTTAATGAATATGCAGGGGAAAGTTTTAAGCTTTGGAGAATTGTTGTTGCGGATTTGTCCCGACATCGAACAGGATTGGATTGAACAACATCAGCTGCCGTTCTACGTCGGCGGGGCAGAGCTGAATGTAGCCACAGCCTTAGCGCTGTGGAATGTACCATCATCCTATTTATCTGCAATTCCTCAAAATGCTATCTGTGAAGGTATTGATAGCTATCTGCAAAGCAAAAATATAGACACATCGGCCATGCAGTGGACTGGCGAGAGATTGGGTATTTACTATCTCCCAAAAGGAAAAGATCTAAAAAATGCAGGTGTCATTTATGATCGCGCGAACTCATCGTTTGCAAACCTCAAAGTGGGGAGTATTGACTGGGAAAAGGTTTTTGCCGATGTTAAATGGTTTCATTTTTCAGCCATCTGTCCCGCAATTAGCCAAGATATTGCAGACCTATGCCTAGAAGCTGTAAAAAAAGCCAAAGAGAAGGCAATATTTGTATCATTGGACCTTAATTACCGCGCTAAACTCTGGAAATATGGAAAGGCCCCGAAAGAGATTATGCCCAACATTGCCCAACATTGCAATTTAATTATGGGCAATATATGGGCGGCTCATCAAATGCTCGGAACCCAGCTAGAAGAACAATTCTTAACTTCTTCTTCTGGATATCTGGAAGAAGATCTACTGGCACAAGCAGATCGTACAAGCAAGGAAATTATTTCCACGAATCCAATTTGTCAATATGTGGCCAATACCTTCCGTTTTGACTATAAAAGCAAGGGAATCAAATATTACACCACACTGTTTGATAAAGACAGATTAATTAAATCAACGGAATATACTGCCGAAGAAATTTTGGATAAAGTAGGTAGTGGAGATTGCTTTATGGCAGGCTTGATTTATGGGTTATACTCCAACTTTTCTCCAAAAGAAACCCTAGAGTTTGCAACGCTCGCAGCGTTCGATAAATTATTCATCGCCAGCGATGCGACAACGAGTACTGTGGAAGACATAAAAAATAGAATGATAGCATGAATTTGAAAGAGATTGTATTAGATAAAATTATAGAGCAAGGGACACTTCCTTTGTTCTTCCATCACGATAAAGCAGAGAGCATCGAGATTCTGCGGACCCTATACCAAGCAGGCATACGTGTCTTTGAATTTACAAATCGAGGCCCCGAAGCGTTGGCTGTTTTCGAAAGCTTAGTTGCCATAAGGGACCTCGAAATGCCTGATCTTTATTTAGGTATTGGCACCATCAAGTCAGTTGAAGAAGCCCAGCAATTTTTACAAATTGGAGCGGATTTTATTGTTTCTCCTATTGTAAACCCTTTGGTTGGTTCCCTTGTACATGAGCAGCACAAGCTATGGATTCCAGGCTGTATGACACCCACAGAAATCTATACCGCGCAGCAGCAAGCGGCGGCGCTTATAAAATTGTTTCCTGCAAACATTCTGGGGCCGGCATTTATGTCGTCGATACGAGATCTCTTTAAAGGTCAGAAATTTATGCCGACGGGGGGTGTAGAAATCGAAATGGCAAATTTAAAAGCATGGTTCAAATCAGGTGTATGTGCTGTAGGTATGGGCAGTAAGTTAATTGACCCCAAAGACACAAGCAACTTATTCGAGAACACTAAAAAGGCTCTTGACTTTGTGTCAAAGGCACGGTAACCATCCTCCTTTCAATACTGCATAAAAAGCAAACATTCGGAGGGGACATTATTGGCATACAAAAACAGACACGTATACTAAAAATAACTATTAAACCCATTATGATTAACACGGAGAAAAAGGGTAATTACCGTTGGGTGATATGCTCGCTACTATTTTTTGCTACTACAATCAATTACCTGGATCGTCAGGTGCTATCTTTAACTTGGAAGGACTTCATCAGTCCTGAATTTCATTGGACAAACACAGACTATGGCAACATCACCGCATTATTTTCGATCTTTTATGCCGTCAGTATGCTTTTTGCAGGTCGCTTTGTGGATTGGATGGATACAAAAAAAGGCTTTTTATGGGCGATCGGAATCTGGTCCATTGGCGCGATATTACATGCATTCTGTGGTATAGCTACTTCAGGCATCGTCACCGGTGAATGGTTTGTTGGTTTTGAAGGGGCAAAAGAGGCAATTTCTCATGTTAACAACGTGGGCTTAGTAATGAGTGTTAGCGTTAATCTATTTATTTTTGCCCGATTTGTTCTTGCAGTTGGCGAGGCTGGTAACTTTCCCGCCGCAATTAAAGCTACGGCAGAGTATTTTCCAAAGAAAGACCGCGCCCTGTCTACCAGTATTTTCAATTCAGGGGCAACCATAGGAGCATTAGCAGCTCCATTGACCATCCCTGTCATTGCAGCGCATTGGGGCTGGGAGATGTCTTTTATCATTATCGGTGCTTTAGGATTTGTGTGGATGGGTTTTTGGATTTTTCTTTATAAAAAGCCACACGAAAATCCGAAAGTAAATGCCGCTGAATTGGCTTACATTCATCAAGATGATCATGAAACAGAACAAACAGGAGCAACCAAACTACCAAGAACGACGATATCGGAATGTCTAAAATACAAGCAAACTTGGGCTTTTGTATTTGGTAAATTCATGACTGATGGTGTATGGTGGTTCTTCTTATTTTGGATGCCCGCCTATCTTTCGGCTGTATACGATATCAAATCCTCAGATACCGAAGGGCAATTGGCAATCTTCGTTTTATATGCCATTACAATGTTGTCTATTTATGGCGGGTGGCTACCAACCTATTTTGTTGACAAAAAAGGAATGAATGCTTATGAGGGCCGTATGAAAGCTATGTTGTTATTTGCTTTTGTACCATTGGTTGTCCTTCTCGCCCAGCCGCTGGGTCATATTTCCTATTGGATTCCTGTCATTTTGATCGGTTTTGCTGGAGCTGCACACCAATCATGGTCTGCGAATATCTTTTCCACTATTGGCGACTCTTTTCCTAAACGCGCCATTGCAACTGTCACTGGGATCGGAGGACTTGCTGGGGGTGTGGGGGCCTTTATCATCAACAAAACGTCTGGATGGTTATTTGATTATGCAAAAGAGACTCAGCTAGTTTTTATGAGCTTTAAAGGGGAAGAGGCAGGATACTTCATTATCTTTTCTTTCTGCTCGATAGCATATTTAATTGCATGGGTTGTAATGAAAACCCTAGTACCTAAACTAATTTTAATAAAAAATTAACATATATTGCAAAATTTATATTATATTAGCGATATCTTTATAAATATCAATCTAAACCATTTTTAAAAACAATGAGCTTAAACTTAGAAAGTATTTTCTATGAGGAGAAAGACATTCCCGCAGAATTTACGCTCGACGAACAGGTCGATCAAAGAGAGTTCCTTTCCAATGGAGAAATGATTTCTTGGACGGGTCAAGTAAACGAGGTTTTTTCACCAATCTGTGTGAAGACTAAGGATGGCTTGAAACGTAAGCGTATCGGTAGTTTCCCTGTTTGTACTGAAAAAGAGTCCATGGAAGCCTTGGAAGCTGCTGTGAAAGCATATGACAATGGCCGTGGAGAATGGCCGACAATGAGCGTTGCCGATCGTATTACCTGTGTTGAAAATTTCACACAAAAGATGATTGCCAAAAAGGACATTGTTGTCAAGCTTATTATGTGGGAAATTGGCAAATCCTATGCAGACTCAGTAAAAGAGTTTGATCGTACGGTGGAATACATTTATGCAACGATCGATGCATTGAAAGATATAGACCGCGATTCTTCACGTTTCCAAATCGAACAAGGTATCGTTGCCCAAATCAGAAGATCTCCATTAGGCGTCGTCCTTTGTATGGGTCCATTCAACTATCCATTGAATGAGACATTCACGACATTGATCCCAGCATTGATCATGGGAAATACCATGTTATTCAAACCACCTAAACATGGTACTTTATTACATTATCCTTTATTAGAAGCTTTTAGAACCAGCTTTCCTAAAGGTGTTGTCAATACAATATATGGCCGCGGCAACAAGATTGTCCCTAGCCTCATGCAATCGGGAAAGATCAATGTCTTGACGTTAATCGGTTCAAGCCGTGTTGCTGATGAACTTAAAAAATTGCATCCAAAAGTGAATCGCCTTCGTGCTATTCTTGGCCTGGATGCAAAAAACGCAGCAATTATTACAAAAGACGCAGATTTGAACCTGGCGGTTTCTGAAACCGTATTGGGATCACTTTCTTTCAATGGACAACGTTGTACCGCATTAAAAATTATCTATGTGCATCGCAGCTTGGCGCAAGAGTTTCTAAAACGTCTCTCTGCCGAGGTCGCAAAATTGAAATATGGAATGCCTTGGGAAAAGGGTGTATCTTTGACTCCCCTTCCAGAAGTAAATAAACCAGCTTATTTGACCGAATGCATCGAAGATGCCAAAGCATATGGTGCAAAAGTAGTCAATGAGAATGGTGGTCAAGTTGCAGAATCGTTCTTCTACCCGGCAATTGTTTATCCCGTGAATTCACAGATGAAACTTTACAGAGAGGAACAATTCGGCCCAGTTATTCCTGTTGTACCTTTTGATGACCTTGAAGAACCTATCGAATACTTAATCGGATCTTCACACGGACAACAAGTAAGTATTTTCAGTAACAACGCAGCTGTTGTTTCATCGCTTATTGATCCACTGGTCAATCAAGTGAGCCGTGTAAACATCAATTGTCAATGCCAACGCGGCCCAGACACTTTCCCTTTTACAGGCAGAAAGGACAGTGCTGAAGGAACCTTGTCAGTAGTTGATGCTTTGCGTTCATTCTCTATACGTTCTTTAGTGGCCACAAAGTTCACGGAGGAAAACAAGAAATTATTGAATGAAATCGTGAGTGAAAATGAATCAAATTTCTTAAGCACGAAATACATTTTCTAGTTATACGGCTGATATCAAAAAGCGACATCGAAATAACCGATGTCGCTTTTTTTTGTGAAAGTTTTTATTGTTTATCAATCATATTACAATACTAGACCAATGATTATTTAAAGGTCTATTGTGCTCTTTCTTTCTCTTCATTGCTCGTATCTTTCTTACGATAGTTATTTTTTAAATTTCCAAATTTATAAGAATAGGTTAATCGAACGACACGACGATCCTGGTATTGCCTAATATTGGAGTCAAACTCTCCGAAATTGGTTTTCAGATTCTGATTCCCTGTATTAAACAAGTCACTCACTGCCAACTTCAAAGAACTACGTTGATCTTTAAATGTTTTTGTCGCTCCAACCTCCATATCCCAACGTGCCTTCATATCGTATACATTATATTTGAAAGGGGAGAAATACCGCAAGTTAACATTGGCCGACAGACTTTTCGCCAATTTTAAATTATGCATTGATGTCGCCTGCAAAAGAAATGACTTCCTTTTCAGCTGATGACCGCTCACCATACCATCAAAATTAAAATGGATGCCTGTAATATTGTTATTCATATTCCAAATCTTGGACACTGCAATCGGGATGTTCAGATTCAGATAAGCTGTCAGATTTTTTCCTAAATTTTCGCGTATAACCCAGGTCTGTTTCAGCACTGAATCCTGCCCCATGCTCTCTACAATCGCATCCCGCACATCATTAATACCCAATGTCACATTATAACGTTGCATCAATGTATAGTTCAGGGTGAATTCATTGGAAAATTGCGGATTCAAATAAGGATTGCCACGTTCAAACGTCAGTTTATCAATGAAATAATCAAAAGGATTCAACTGTCGGTAATTAGGACGGGTGATTTTCCTTGCGTAACCTAAGGAAAGAATATGATTCTCATCAAGGGTATACGTCAGATTTGCATTCGGAAAAAGTTTAAAGTAATTCCGCTTCACTTGCTTATTTAAGGTCAACGAGTTTCCATCAGAAAAGGTATATTCTCCCCTCGCTCCAACCTTCAACCCCCATTTTCCTATTGTATTGTTATAGTCTATATATCCAGCGGCAATCTGTTCTTTATAAACAAAATGATTCGTACGCTTTTCATTGTTAATCCAGGAATTGTTCAAAAAGTCTTCAAAGGTTAAGTCGTTATCTGACGTGACATTGGAATACTTTGCCCCCATTTCGAGCTTAGAAACCTTAGTCAGCGGTTGCTCATAATCCAGTTTAGCCACATAGATATCGATTCCGATAGGCATTCTGCTGCGCTGAATTTCCTCTGGAGTAATCGCATCCATTTGACCGTTAAAATATTGATTATTATAGCTTACCCGCTTACTGCTTTTGAATTTACTCCAATCTAGATCAAGGGTTAGTTTTCTGCCATTAGAATCAATTCTAAACTCATTGTTTAAATTAGTAGAGTAACGATCAAACAATTCTTTGAACGCAGATGTTGAAATCAAAAGCGAATCCAATGTTGTAAAAGACTTTCCTACATTGGTCTTACTATTGTTATCATTGTATTCGATATTATTCGAACCATTAAACTGTACCGTTAAAGTATTTCTAGCGGATGTTTTTTGTTCGACACCAAAACGGTAGGAATGATTCTTTTCCTGTTCATCCAATATTGACCTTTGTTTAAAATAGGTCTTTTCACCTTCATTCTGAATAACACGGTCAAGCAGGAGCTTCCGGTAGCTTTTCTCATCCGAATACGCATACGATCCAAATACTGTCGTATTGTTCTTCTTATAGTTTAAGGATAAGGAGCTATTCCCTCTGAATTTTTCTCCCCTCCCTGCCGTCATGTTAAAGGTTCCGTTAAAACCTTCCATCCGATTCTTTTTGAGAACAATATTAATCGTTCCCACTGCCCCCTCAGCGTCATCTTTTGCCGCACGAGTGGTGATCACCTCAACAGACTTAATCTGATTACCATCTGTACTCTTCAAAAAATTCACAAGCTGATCCCCCGACATGTAAGTCTGTCGTCCATCGATGGTAACCGAAACCCCAGACTGTCCCATCAATTGCAAATTATTATTGTTATCCAAGCTTACCCCAGGAGCCCGCTGTACAATATCTAATGCATTATTCCCAGCAGCCAAGGGAGAATTTTCCACATTTAAAACCAGTTTACCGGGCTTGCTTTCAACCATAGGCCGCTTACCCTCTACGGCAACCTCCTGCAACTTTCGTGTGTCTGTATTCAGCAGGATCGGTGGGACCTTGTAATCTGATCTACTGATATCAAAAACGTTGCTCCTATTGGCAGTGTACCCAACCATTTTGACATCGATATAATAACTTCCAGCTTGTATCTCCGAAAAATGGTATTCTCCATTTTCGTCTGTAACAACAGCTTTCAAAATAACAGTCGTGTTTGCCTTCATCAGATAAGCAGTCGCGGAGACCAAAGGCACATTATTTTCCACATGTACTTTGCCTATAACTTTCACTTGCGCATAGGCAAAGGAAGCCATCAAAAAATTTAAGAGTAAGAGGTAAAAATATCTTTTCATTCGTTTATAAATAGGTGTAATAGCATTTACTTTTAATGGTATTAAATAGGCTTATCACACAAGGTTCAGTGCTGATTTTCGATTGGCTACAGCGTCAATAATTTGTCTTCCGCCCGAAGGCGGAAGACATGTTTTATATTATTTCTTTTTTGTCTCGATGGTAACACCATCTTTTTTGACATTGATAATTGTATCCCTGCGGATAACAATTGAAGTATCATTTGCAACTACTTCATTGCCTTCAGCATCCATTTCTTCACTGTCATCTGACTTTTTGGGTGGCAAGGCACATTTCAACCCGAGCGATGTGACCACAAACTCGACGTCTTTTATATCCCTTAAATCTTCACTATAACGGTCACGACATTCGTAAAATGAAATATCCCTTAATTTATCTTCCAGATGATCATTAATGATCAACTTGGTACCTACTGGGAGAAACAAAGTAATATTGACTTCTTGATCCCGATAGAGTTCACCTTCATTCAATTGGAAAGCATTGTCAAATGTTAATGATGTACTATCTTGTCTCAAGGCATAATTAATTTTACCAGCTCTATCCGTTGCGACTTTATAAGAATTTCCTTTAGCCGAATACTCATAACGTACATAAGGTTCCTGTAGGGAGTCGATACGTTCGACGCGGATACGAATATTACGTCGCAGATACGTCGAAAGGTTTTCATTTCTTATCCCCAAACCGCTTTTTACACCATTTTTTAAGCGGATTACCCGAATATCATTTTCATTTAAGTAATAAACAGCCTGTTTTTGCAAAGGTTTCTCTTCGACAATCGTACTAGACTCTTTAAATTCCTTTGCTATTGATGTAGCGTAGTAGATAATAGCACCTATCGATGCTAACCAGACTAAAAATAAGGTGGTTGTCAAATAATTGTTCATTGGTTTTTTCTCGAAGAGAACTCGGAGAAGCAAATAGAACAATCCAGCAAAAGGGATAAAAATGGCCAAGAAACCCGCGATCAAAGCGAAAGGTACATCGCTCGGATTCATGAGGTAGAAAGGACCAGAATCGTCCATGACGTCAGGAATTACGTTCACAATAGCCAAGGCAAAGAAGATAAGTCCAATGATCAATCCGATGAGCGTCAACCCGACGATAATAACAAAGAATACGCCGATGACTTTCACAAAGACCTGCAATAGTTTAGCAACACCATCACCTGTTCTATCCATTCCTCTGGAAAATGTTTCCTTAACACCACTCATTTCTTCGTCAAAAGAACGCTTGAAGTTTTGGATATTCGGTGCCTCCCCTCGCATTTCCATCTTATCTGCACGGGTTACAGCCAGCGGCATGACGATCCATAGGATGACATAGACAAGCACACCTGATCCTCCGATCACCACAAATAAAGCGAAGAGTAACCTAACCCATTTAGCTTCGATGCCAAAAAAGTGCCCCAGTCCGCTACATACTCCGCTGAACACTTTGTCATCAGGGTCTCGCATCAACTTCTTCCCTACTTTAAAACCGTCCGCATTCGGCTGACGCTGAAAAGACGCATAACCATCCTGATCCTCAGACTCAAAATCACTTACACTCCCCATCTGCTCTATGACGGCATTCACATCATCCATATTAAGGACCTCTTTGCTACCTGCCTGAATCTTTTCGGTAAACATCTCAGAAATACGATTCTCGATGTCTTCTAAAATCTCCTTACTATCTTCCGATTGTCCAAAGTGCTTCTTTATATCAATCATGTAGGAGCGAAGCACCTCATAAGCATCCTCTTCAATATGGAAGACGATACTATTTATGTTGATAATTATTGTCTTATTCATCGTTATTATCTTTAACTGGTTTAGTTGAATCATTGTTTCTACCCACCAATGACGTGTTTACAGCAAACACGAGCTCATTCCAGGTAACATCTAACCGTGAAAGGACTTCTAACCCTTCTTGGGTGATTTCATAATATTTTCTAGGCGGACCTGAAGTCGACTCTTTCCATATATAGCTTAACAGTCCATTGTTCTTTAGACGCGTTAAAAGCGGATATAAGGTTCCTTCCACAACCAATAATTGAGCTTTCTTCAGTTCGCTGATAATATCGGAGGCATAAATTTCTCCTCGAGAAATTATGGATAGGATACAATATTCAAGTATCCCCTTCCTCATTTGGATTTGTGTATTTTCAGCTATCATAACAATACAAAGATATATGTATTTTATGGTACCATGCAATACATAGTACCATATAAAACAAAAAAATTATTCAATCAGCTGATTTACAGATTAATAATTTTTAAATTGATAATATCTTTATTTCTATCAGGAAATTTTTGGATATTTATCGCCATGATTAAAATCTTGCTAGACTATAAATGGTGTTTTATTTGGGCCATCATCGTTATTATTTTATGCACACTCCCCGGCAACAATTTTGACGCAGTTCCCGCTTATCCAGGGATGGATAAATTAGTTCATTGCGGAATGTTCTTTGTTTTCTGCACTCTGCTGTACAATGGAGTGATCCAACAATTTAGCGGCAAACCAACCCGCTGGCTTCCAGTCTTTATTGTTTCTATCCTCGGATTTTTATTTGCAGGGCTGACAGAATTACTTCAGCTTTATATCTTTACTTATCGCAGCGGTGACTGGTGGGATTTATTTGCAGACACGATCGGAATAGGTATGGCAGGATTCGCCTATCTCTTAAACTTTGTCAACAGACGGTACTAAGCTTTCTATGGAAGTCCCTTTGACATCATCATTTCCATTGAAGGTAAACACCCCCGAATATATAAGTTTCTCGAATTATCGGAACTCACCTTATCCGGACAGATTATGAATTCTATTTCTCATGATATTTAAATGAGTTCATGCCCTATGGGATAACATGACCGAGTTAGGCTCTTGCCAAAGTAACAATAGATACCCGACAGTCAAAAGAAGCCAAAAGCGTTAATGCTGCTGAAACAATTGTTGCGCCTGTTGTCAACACATCGTCCACCAGCAAAATGTGCGCATTAGCCAATAAAACAGTGGGCTGGCATTCGAAGATATCGTTTACATTTTCGTAGCGGTCGAGCCGCCCCTTACCTGTCTGGCTAATTGTCGCTTTCTTTCTAATCAAAATATCTTCCCGTAATGGAATTTCCATCGCCCGGGACAATCCCCTGCCGAAGTAAGTGGATTGATTGTACCCTCTTTTTCGAAGTTTGCTACTATGCAGCGGGACAGGAACAATAAAATCTATGCCTTGGTAAGCCTGTACTTTTACTAATTTTAAGCCGTATTGATAGCCAAAATATTCCGCTAAGAAGGGCTGTTTATTATATTTGATCTGATAAATTAGATGCTCAACACGACTATCTTTTTGCAACAACAAGAAAGAACAGGCCTCTTCCACTGGTGCTTTCCCCCAGAGTTGCCTAGCCGTATCATTATCCGAGTACTCGTGAAAGTTGGTATAAGGCAAATGGAAATCGCATGCCACACAAATAAACTTTTCCTGATATTTTAAAACACAACCGCAACAACCACATTCTCTCGGAAAGAATATAGACACAAAATCACCAAAAAGCTTATTTAATTCGGATTTCATCTGGTTAACGCTCCTACTAAATATAGGAACAATTGATCAGATTAAGCTTCGGATTCCTCTTTTTTCTTATCCTTGATAGCTAATTGTCCACAGGCAGCATCAATATCTTTGCCACGGCTACGTCTTACATTCGTAATGATCCCCTGACTTTTAAGATAATTTGCAAACACCTCGATTTTATCGGCTTCGGCATTCAAAAAATCGGCCAGTGCAATAGGATTATATTCAATCAGATTGACTTTACAAGGGACATGTTTACAGAACTTAGCAAGCTCTTTTGCATCCTCCAATTCATCATTGAAATTGTTAAAGACAATATATTCGAATGTGATTGGGTTCTTTGTCTTGGCATAAAAATATTTGAGGGCTTCGGCCAGTGCTTTGAGCGAGTTCTGCTCATTGATAGGCATAATCTCATTCCGTTTTTTATCATTCGCAGCATGCAAAGAAAGCGCGAGGTTAAAACGCACCTGATCATCCCCCAGCTTCTTAATCATTTTTGCGATACCGGCGGTGGAAACAGTAATTCGCTTCGCAGCCATATTCAATCCGTCTGGAGCGGTAATACGCTCAACAGACTTCATCATATTCGCATAGTTCAACAGGGGCTCGCCCATTCCCATATAAACGATATTTGTCAAGGGCTGCCCATAGTTTTCTTCTGCCTGTTTACTGATCAGGACCACCTGATCATAAATCTCATCTGCATTGAGATTTCTTTTGCGATCCATATAGCCTGTTGCGCAAAACTTACAGGTCAAGCTACAGCCTACTTGTGAGCTTACACAAGCAGTCATTCGCTCTGGAGCCGGTATTAACACCCCCTCAATAATATTGTTGTCATACAGCCAAAAACTACTTTTAATTGTTTTATCCGAGCTGATCTGAGATTCTTTAACTGTAACTGCATTGATCGTAAAATTCTCTTTCAGCTTCTCGCGAAGGGATTTACTCAGATTGCTCATCTGATCAAAATCTACACAGGACTTTACCCAAAGCCATTCATAAATCTGCTTCGCACGAAAGCCTTGCTCCCCCAACGCTGTAAGTTGATCTTTGATCTGATCCAAAGACAAACTCCTGATATCTATTATTTTACTTTTTTCAATCACGGTACAAAGATAAGAATAATTAAGTGACAAAAAATCCCGTTCTAAGAAATAGAACGGGACAACTGTTATGTATGTGTTTTAAAATAGGTAGGGGCGAGATCCTCTTAGCCATGAATGGCCTCTTTACTTCCGTATGACTGAATCAGCTTTCCTTCAAAATCCAGCCACTCCTTCCAACGCTTTTCAACATCAACATCTACGGTATATTTACGCGCAAAATTTAAAAATGTAGTATAATGATTTGCTTCAGAAACCATTAAATCATGATAAAACTTTGCCAATTCTTTATCTTGAATATTTTGCGACAAAACTCTAAAACGCTCACAACTACGGGCTTCAATCATCGCCGCAAATAATAAACGGTCTATGAAAGCCATATTGCGGCTCCCGTCTTTTTTAGAGAATTTCATCAATTGACCCACATAATCATCTTTGCGTTCACGGCCTAATGTATAACCGCGTTCTTTGATGATATCAATCACCATCTTAAAATGTTCCATTTCTTCGATAGCGATCGCTGTCAGTTCATGTACTAAATCTTCGTGTTCTGAGTTGTTTGTAATTAATGATATTGCATTTGAAGCAGCCTTTTGTTCACACCATGCATGATCTGTCAAAATCTCCTCTAAATTACCTTCTGCGATGTTTGCCCATCGCGGATCTGTCAATAACTTTAATCCAAGCATCGTACTCTCTAAAATGATTTATATCACAAAGGTAGCGAATATCTGACCTTAAAAAAAATGATTATGCTTCTTTAGACACCTTTATCGAGCACCTTTCTAATTTCCGGTGCTATTTTTTCACCATAAATCTCTATAGATCGCAACATTTCTTTATGCCCTGGGGCGCCCACATCCATATGAGCAGAGAAACGTGTCAACCCAAACTTCTCATGTATTTGCAAAATCTTATCCACAGCATAAGCAGCATCCCCCACAATAAGATGTCCTCTTGAAGATCTACCAAAGTCATATTGTGTGCGCTGATATGGAGGCCATCCGCGACTTGCTCCTATACGATCCATCTGTGCAGAATAAATCGGATAATAGTAATCTGCCACCTGAGCGTTGTTGTCGCCAAAGAACGCATGCATGTGCACTCCGACCTGAAAATTGGCCATATCATGTCCATTATCTTCATACGCTTGACGATACATTTCAAATAAATGATCGAAGCTCTCGTACATCCCACCGATGATGGCGAACATAACCGGCAAACCCAGTTTTCCAGCACGAATAACCGAAGAAGTTGTCCCTCCGACAGCCACCCAAATTGGTAGGGTTCCATTTTTAGGCCGAGGAAAAACTTCTTGATTGATCAGAGGAGCTCTAAAATTTCCACGCCAAGTTATCGGATTTTGCTTGTTTAAACGAAGCAAAAGCTCAAGTTTCTCCTCAAACAACTCGGAATAATCTTTCAGATCATAACCAAATAACGGAAAAGACTCAATGAATGAACCCCGACCTGCCATCAGTTCGGCCCGGCCGTCCGATAGCAGATCTACGGTAGCGAAATCCTGGAATAGTTTAACTGGATCAGCAGAACTCAATACCGAAACCGCGCTGCCCAATTTAATATTTTTCGTAACGGTAGAAGCAGCAGCCAAGATAATTTCAGGCGCAGCAACAGCATAATCTGCCCGATGATGTTCGCCTATTCCAAAGAAATCTAATCCCACTTGATCCATAAGTTTGATTTCTTCAATAATTTCTTTCATTCTATCTTGTGCAGCCTGGATCTGACCTGTAACAGGATCTATCCTAGAGTCGCCAAACATTCCTATTCCTAATTCCATTTTTGTCTATTTAAATTCTATATCAAAATTACCATCTTCTTTCTTTAATTTATTTGATCTAGGACAAGAAATATAAGACTTTAGAGCCCATTAAGCTCATAAAAAAGTAAATCGCTGTTTGAAGCCTCAGATGAAATGCTCCTTAACAGACCAACAAAGAAAGGACTGTTCGTTTAGAAGAGTGCGACAGTGTTCTTAGCAACCTGTTCCGCGTTGCCACTAAAATGATGTCCTCCCGCAAGGTATTTTTTTGTAAAATTCTTGAGTGTTATCTTTTGTATTGGAAAATCAGCCTCATCATCGCCAAGAATTACCCCCGTTTTGATGCCTTCCATACGATTAATCTCATCAACAACATCAAGACTGCGCTTGGTATTGCTCCGCCCCAAAATATCAGCGATATGAATCTCCAAATCTGTCGATACCGATGGTTCCAATAAAACAATGCTCTTGACATTTTTCTTAACACCGGGGTCTAGCCGGTTAATAATAAAGGGCACTGCATCAGCCCCAAAGGAGTATCCTACAACAAAAAGACGCGTGTTTTGCCGCGAGGACAGCAAATTCTTAAGTGTGTTTGAAACATCAGCGGCAATCTCTTTTGGACTCTTCTTCTTCCAGAAATAATTCTTAGAATCAATGGCGGCAACTGAATATCCCGCTCCAGCAATCAGCTCGCAGAGTTTGTTTGAGAACGAATTGAAACCGCCGTCTCCACTCAAATAGAGCACCAAAGGCAATACGGCTTTATTATTCCAGTATTTCATGTCAATCAAACGTTGTTGTGCAAAAGCATGAAATGCTATGCTCCCAATTATAAATAGTGTAGTTAATTTTTTCATCTGTACGATAGTTCTATCAACCTATTCATTCGGCTTCATCACTTTGACCAACGCTACGGGAAGCTGTATAAGATCAAAGTCATTATCAAATATAAGGTATTTATTTTCCCAAAATGTTGCATACTTCTCTTTAAAGTCGCGCAGGCTGTGGTAATGTTTGAAATTTCCCAATCGCGCTGACGCAAACTTCATTATTTTCTCGGCCGGACTGTCCGCGGCCCCCAATCCTGTCATTGGTACCATTCCCAAATTCAGGTAGACATACCGTTTTTGTTTAGCATAGTTGATAAGCTCAACAATCAATGCGTCCATACTTCCACCTGGGGCCTCGAGAGACTTTCTGATCATATCATATGTACACTCATCTTTCGCGTAGTCGGGAACGATATTCAAAAAGGCTACGATTCGATTGGTTTCATTTTTCAGCACAATAATATCCTGCGAGATCAGCTCGCTTTCATCAAACATGCCTTGCGAAAAAACCATTTCTTTTTTATCAAATTCTTTTAGCCACTCATTGGAGACAATTTTCAGCTGATCAATAATTTCCCTTGTTTGAGGAGCTGTCAATACTTCTGTCGTAAACCCTTTCTTTTGAATTGCGTTAAGCCCGTTGCGTAATGATTTACGGTCTTTCCCCTCCAGCTTAAATGCGTCTAATTCTAAGACGGCCTCCTGTCCAATGGTGATCTTTTGTTTACGAAGTGATGAAAAATGAACCAAACTATTTTCATCAACACGATAGTAAATGGCTTTTAATCCATTGGCATAACAGTATTCATCAAACTCCTGAACCAGCTCTTCCTTATCCCCTTGTTCACAGACAGGCTCATCTAAAACGATTGCAAACTCATTAGCCAGGCGATAGGCTGTAAAGCCCTCCGATACTTCTGAAAAGAACAGGCTCTTATCTTTTCCCAATTTAAAGAAGTCCATCGGCGACTGCCCAAACTCAAGTAATAATTGTTCTGCCCGCTCGATTTCAGACTTACTAGAATCTTCATCATTAATCAGACGGGGGCGCGCGAGTGCATAGATTAATAGAAACCAGCAGAAAAGTCCCAAAACTTGCGTTATACGCAGAAACTCCTGTCCAAAAGTCGTTTGCGGCATCAGTTCATCCTCTGCAAATAGCAAGAAACTTCGCGCAGTATGGTAAATCGATTGCCGCCAGGTAAAATCCACACCAAAATGCTGTTTATCAATAAAATAAAAACTTAGCACATCAAACAGGCAAATCGCTACCAAGGCAACAAAAAAGGTAATAAATCCAATTCTTACCCAACGAATATTACTTTTGATGCGATATTGCTTATAGCTTACCGCCAGTAAAACCAAGGTCAACAACGCTACTGAGGCCTCTTCATAATCCAAAGCTTTAAACACATGCCCAAAAAGGGACAGCGCGCTAAAAACCACGGCGATCCAAAATGCGATCCGAAAACCTTTAATTAAATAGGCCGAAGTAACCAATAATCCCACACCCAAGACAAAAACCATAAATTTAGAAGCATGAATGGCTTCTAAAGGCAAATAAAAGCGATCAAGTTTCATCCTATCGGCCAACGGCGGTGTTAATACAGAGACGAGATTCACCATTCCTAAGAAAAAGATCAACAGCGCAGGTCCAATACGGGCCAGCAACTGTTTTCCACGCCATGCAAACGCCAGAAGCCCCAAGACTAATGGAAGCCAAAACTCAAACGCACGGTATAGAATCGTAATGCCCAATCCTTGTGCCTGTGAATAACCATATGCTTTAAAAATATACAGCATAGTCAGCTCGACTGCCCCAAGCCCACGTAGAAAAGGAGAAACGATCATTAAAACAACCGAAACCGTATAGGCAATTGCCGCAGCTTCAAAAGAGTGATCCAAGCCAAGGGCATACATACTTACAAATGCGTGCGCGATACCGCAGCATTCAACGACCATCGATGCCAGCATCGTACTCAATAGGTACTTTAGCTTTACTTCACCCGAAAATATCTCGTCGATGTTGGATGCTACAGCAGGGAACTTTGCTTCTACCCAACGGTAGATTCCCTTGTGGGTCCGAAAAGACCATACCACCCAAAATACAAATCCCAATAGAAGCCCCAGGACCAACAATGAAATCCAGGCATCTCCAAAATTTTTGTTATGCCAGACGGTGTATAGTATCACGGGTACACCAATCAAAAAGACCGTTAGCAACCCAACATAGCCATATAAAGCTCCAGCCTGATGAATCTGCGTCGTATTTAAATTTCTTTTCCGCAACTGCGTTGTAGTATAAGCCAAAGAACTGATCCCACCTGCAGGCAGAAACACACTGAGTAGGTTCCGTTTCAAAAACAGGTCAATTGCAATCCGCAGATTAATGGAAAGGCCGATCGCCTTAAAGCTCTGTACATACATTAATCCCTGAAGAACAATGTACACTATCGTAATTCCGACCCCTACTGCAACCCAGGTTAGATTGGCCGCCCGCAACTGCGGAATAATTGCCGCGAGCTCCTTCCTTTCATTTCTAAAAAATACAAAGGCCAATAAGATAACCAAAACAGCTATTAGTTCCTTCCAATAGGTCTTTGGTGAAAAATGTCGAATCCGTTGAACAATAGTTTTGGCCATATGATCGTTAAATGATGAATAACCTTGAAGTATAATAACACTAAAATAAAGCTAATCGTTTGAAAATGACTAATTGTTAATTTTTCGTCAATTCTTTTCACATTAATCAGTAATTTTCCAGCATGAAAGAGAAAAAGGTTTTGTTCATCGGACTTGTGTGGCCAGAGCCAACATCTTCTGCTGCGGGTTTTCGCATGATGCAATTAATTGACACGTTCATCAATCGCTCTTATCATATTACCTTTGCTTCAGCGGCGGCTAAATCTCCTTACAGTGCACCATTGCTATCGCTCGGCGTTCACGAGGAAGCAATTATGTTGAATAGCAGCAGCTTTGATGAGTTCATTGCGCAGCTTCAGCCTGATATTGTTGTTTTTGATCGGTTTATGGTGGAAGAACAATATGGTTGGCGTGTTGCCCAGCATTGTCCAAATGCACTCCGTGTACTCGACACGGAAGATCTACATTTTCTGCGACAAGCGAGACAGACCTGCGTTAAAAATAAAGGGGATTTCTCCTTTCAAGAATTGTTTACCGATACCGCTAAACGAGAAATAGCTTCGATTCTACGTTGCGATTTGTCATTGATTATTTCCGAATCGGAAATGAAGATTCTCACCGAAGTCTTTCGAATTTCACCCGACATCCTTTATTATCTTCCATTCCTCGAAAATGAAATTAGTCCAACCGAAATTAAACAATGGAAAACATTTGGAGAACGCAAGAACTTACTATTTATCGGAAACTTTATTCATGAGCCGAATTGGCATACGGTACAATATCTAAAAACGCAAATCTGGCCACACTTAAGAAAGCTGCTGCCTCAGGTTGAACTCCATATTTATGGGGCTTATGCAACGCAAAAAGTCCGTCAATTAAACAATCCAAAAGAAAACTTCTTCATTAAAGGCAGGGCAGAATCAGCACGGCTTACGATGGAGAATTACCGTGTACTGGTCGCCCCTATCCAATTCGGAGCCGGAGTCAAAGGAAAGTTTATCGACGCCATGCAGACAGGGACACCATCCGTCACCACAACAGTTGGAGCGGAAGCCATGAAAGGTAATTTAGATTGGAATGGTTTTATCGAAGATAATCCCGAAGCCTTCTGCCGAAAAACCGCGGAATTATATGAAAATGAGAACCTCTGGAACACAGCACAAGCGCATGGCATCCGTATCATCAACGAACGTTACGAAAAACAAAAGTACCAAGCGGACTTTATGACGAATCTATCATTACTAAAAGTACAGATCGATAGGCATCGACAACAAAACTTTATTAGTCAGATCTTATTGCATCACACAATGCAAAGTACAAAATATATGTCCCTATGGATTGAAGAAAAGAATAAATTTTAATATTTCCGCATCAGAAATTATTCTTCCACATCATGGATTCCACTGGACGGATCGTCTTACCATTGTATTTTGCATTACCCTTGGTATTATAAAACGTCTCAATATCCCCTTCTACGGCAAAATAAATCAATTGACCGATAGGCATTCCTGCATAAACCCTCACAGGCTGCGCAACAGAAATCTCTAAAGTCCAGGTATTACAGAATCCCACATCTCCCTTACCAGCTGTTGCATGGATATCAATTCCCAAACGGCCTGTACTAGATTTTCCTTCCAAAAAAGGAACATGCTTATGTGTTTCGGTATACTCTTGAGTAACGCCTAAATAAAGGGTGTTGGGTTCCAAGACGAAACCCTCTTCCGGGATTTCAAAATGCTGAATTTCATTGTGCTTCTTGGCATCAAGTACACGGTCCGCATACGTTGCCAAATATTTCCCCAAATGCACATCGTAGGAGTTTGTTCCCAAACATTT
>JAIRVH010000203.1 GCA_031253985.1 Sphingobacterium sp. | reverse complement strand
CGAAGAAGTCGAAATGTGGAACGAAAACCCTTTGAGCGGATATAAAGCGGCTCAATTAAGCTATAACGTAGGCTATTGGCTCAAACAGGCTTTTTTATCGGGATACGTCTCTGTTAAGTACACGGCTCACAGTTGTCGACATCACTTCGCGGTCAGATTTTACAACGAAACGAAGGACGTTTTTGAGCTTTCAAGGCGATTAAATCATGCCAATATCGCGACCACAAACTGCTATCTGGCAAGTCTTCGTAAAGAGGGGGTTGGATATGTCATCAAAGAGGGGAATTGATTCCAGAATAATCTTAATCCAGTAAAACCGGGCTTTTAACAATTTTTGGGCTTTTAACAATTTTTGTGTAAAGTGCAAAATTTATAATGGGACTCTGTCTCCATAAATAACAGCAAACTGGTGCAAAGCCTCGCCCCAATTCCTAATTGGCATTGTCCATCTTTTGGAAATCCTTTGCAAGATCATAAATATTAATTTCATTGCAGATTCGTCATTGGGAAAAGATTGACGAAGCTTCAGATTACGCTGGAGATTATAATTGACTGATTCTATTGCGTTAGTTGTATAAATAGCCTTCCTTATCTCCGGGGAAAACTTCATGAACGGGGTGACCTCGCTCCAACGGTTCTGCCAAGACTTGGATATGGCAGGATACTTCCTACTCCACTTTTCGGCAAATCGCTCCAAGGCGGCAGCGGCAGCGCCTTCGGATGGAGCCAGATAGATTTCTTTCAGGTCTGTGGTGACCGCTTTCCTGTCCTTATACGGGACGTATTTCACAGAATTGCGAACCATGTGGACTATACAAAGTTGGACTTCAGTTTTCGGAAACACAGCCTGTATTGCATCGGGGAAACCTGTTAGCCCATCTACTGCAGCCAAAAGAATATCCTGCACGCCTCTGTTTTTAAGCTCGTTCAGAATGCCCATCCAAAACTTTGAACCCTCGTTGCGCTCGATCCACATGCCCAGTATCTCTTTCTGGCCGTCAAGACGTATTGAAAGGGCAAGGTATATCGCTTTTTTAGTCACATGGCCTTCGTCACGGATATTTACTCGCAGAGCGTCAAAGAAAATGACAGGATAGAAAGGCTCAAGAGGGCGGTTCCGCCATTCCTCAACAAGTCCTTTTACCTCGTCAGTCACACGGCTTACAAGTCCAGATGACACATCCACGTTATAAATTTCCTTGATGGTTGCCTGTATCCCCTGCGTTGTCATCCCATGGCTGTACATCGCCATGATTTTCTCGTCGAACCCGCGCCATTCCCTTTGATGTTTCGCAATGATCTGAGGGTCGTACTCGCCATCTCGGTCACGGGGAACGGCGATCTCCATCGGCCCCTGATCTGTTCGTAAAGTTTTCGATGATTTCCCATTTCGGCGATTTCCGCTTTGCTTCTCACCGACTTCGTTTTTCTCATAACCGATCTGTTCAGTCAATTCAGCTTGCATTGCTCGTTCAATTAAGGCTTTACTCAGTTGCTTAATAAGGCCGTCAGGCCCGTAGAAATCATCAGGCCTCTTGTATTCTTTCAGCAGTTCGTCTAATACTTCTTTTGTGATTGCCATACTTCCTCCTTGATAGTATAGTACTTTACACAAAATTAATTATGGCCCCATATACAATCCTGTTATATGCAGTTTGGCCGTTTTTATCCAATTTCCTTTTCCATTATTCCTATTTTAAATATTAAATCTTTGTGTTCTTTTATTTCTAGTAGTTTATATCCTAATGATAAATACCATTCCAGTAATTTCTTGTTTTCATAAACCATTCCCAATTTTACTACTCTAACACTTCGCGATTTTAAAATATTTTCAATAAATTCCATTAATTCCTTTCCTATGTTTTTATGTCTATATTCTGGTAAAACCGATAAACGTTCTATATTATATTTTCCATTTTCAAAAATATATCCAATAGTTCCAACTGCCTTTTCGGATATTTTATATACGTACATTTTCAATCCTTTTGAAAATTCACTATCAATTTTGTCTTTATTGATAAAAGCAGAAAATGTTGGTGCATTTTCCTTTGTAAATCCAAATTCTTTTGCAACTGTAATAAATGATTTTTGGAGAATTTCTATTATTATGAAACTATCATTACACTCTTCAATATTATTCATTGGTTCAATATATTATTTTTACTTATTTTTGATTTTTTGTCAATTATAACTAATTTCAATTTGATCTTAGGCCAAATTGCATATAACGTTCCGGCTGTTTACGATGTTTTTACAGCCCGAATAAGGGCTTGCAAAGCAAGACCAGGGCTGTAAAAATATGGGTGGAATGAGCCGTGGGAGCGAGGCCGAAGGCCGACCGACCTAGGCGAATGTATCCCCGAGCCGCTCCAGCGGCGATGCGTAAACAGACCTGTTAGACGAAGTACTATTTCCTCTTTATCCTTCTTTCTTATTTGCTTCTTTCTTTTTCTCAATCAGTACTTCTATCCTTTTGAGTAATTCTTCCTTTTTATAGGGTTTCGTTATATAATCAGATGCTCTGATTTCTTGTGCATGCTCTCTTTCTGTCGCTTCATCCAGTGATGACAACAATGCTATTGGCACTCCTATCAGCATACTTATTGCCTTTCACCTGTTAAATATCTCCCAACCATCCATATTTGGCATTAGTATATCCAGCAATATTAAATCTGGTGTAAGCCCTTGAAGCAATTTTGTAACTGCTGCTTTTCCTGATGTGACAGTAATTATTTCGTATTTAGATTTAAGCATCTCTTCTGCTATTGCGAGATGAATTTCATCATCATCCACCAGTAGTATTTTTTTATGTTTTACTGCCAAATCCATTATTATAATTCCTATAAGACCATACCATATGATTT
>JAIRVH010000192.1 GCA_031253985.1 Sphingobacterium sp. | reverse complement strand
AGGTCTTCAAATGTTTTGGCGGTCGCCAGCACGTTTTCACGGCTGCTGAAGTTGATCCCCGAAAGATTTAAATCGAGACTGGAAATCGCTTTGGCTCCTAAAGCGACTTTAAAAAATTCGCGATGGGCGATCTCATGATCACGTATATCGGTAAAAAATGCTTTTTCCATATCGGTCATACCAGCGTATGGATTGTTGACAAGCTGAATGTAAAATGCAGCTTCGAGCTGTTCGAGAGCATAAGCATAGTTCAATATGGCAATATCGCCGCTGCCAAAA
Source organism: Sphingobacterium sp. (assembly GCA_031253985.1). Taxonomy (GTDB): domain Bacteria; phylum Bacteroidota; class Bacteroidia; order Sphingobacteriales; family Sphingobacteriaceae; genus Sphingobacterium. Next base: position 182,577 of record JAIRVH010000192.1, on the reverse strand, counting down.
TATAATCCTTTACCGCCATTGTCCATGCCATCATCGCGGTCTTTTTTGCAACTGGACAGCCCAAGTATAGCGATCGAAGCGGCGCTAGCACCTGCAAATTTTAGAAAATCTCTTCGGCGGAGATCTCTGCTGTCAATTTCACTATTAGGGGTCAATAGTGATTCATTGTTGGACGTTGTTGTCTTTTCCATAACAAAAGTCTTTTAGTTTATAATTTTCTGTACTTATACCTATTTACGACGTTTTGGAAATCTTGGATTTATCAGATTTAAATTTTTTTACAAAATATTCTCTGATATTGAAATTTGATGCGATCACTCGTCGCAACGACAAGTTTAGTAGGCCGTTTCGCACAGTTGATTTTTGTGAATCCTTTATTTTGATCGGTTAAGTATATGTTAATTGCTAAAACGATGTTCACGACTTTCTATGTAATCTAAGTCGATATTAGGAAATAAAAGAGGTATCGGGATAATTTCAATCGTATAAATGCACATAATACTTTTTTAGGTTAATAATCAGTGTAATGGATTAGTTTTTTTTAAAGTTAAATGTTTTTTTTATTTAAAACTTTTTTAATGTGGTGTTGTTCATGTTTATATTTATATTTTAAGATGCTGTTATTCTTCCGCTTTTAGATATTTAGTATAGATTTTGTTGAGATTTCTATAAGTTTTGTTCGGTAGAAAATAGGATTATTGAAGCCAATCGTTAAAGAATCGCGGCATATAACAGCGACTCTAGCACAAGTTATAATGGAAGACCTATAAGGAATTAAAAGAGTAAGTAATAACGTATACAGACTTTTGTATGAATGCTAAATTATCGACTACAAATGAATCAGATCGGATACGTATGTTGCATGAATACGAAATTTTAAATACAGCAACAGAGGAGGAATTCGACCGCATCACAAAAATTGCATCGCTCGTATGCGCTACACCTATTTCACTGATTTCATTGGTGGATAAAGATAAACAATGGTTTAAATCACGAATTGGACTGGAAACGCAAGAAACCTCACGTGATGTTTCTTTTTGTCAGTATGCACTCGCAGAAGATCAACTGATGGAGGTGGAAGATGCCGAAAAAGATGAACGCTTCAGATCCAATGAACTTGTTACTTCAGAACCACATATTCGTTATTATGCCGGTTTGCCATTAATTGATCCCAACGGATACGCTTTAGGAACGTTATGCGTTATCGATCGTATTCCAAGGCAGCTTGATCAGCACCAAAAGGAAATATTGGAACTTCTACGAGATGAGGTCGTCGCACTTATTGTCAACCGAAAGGAGAAAGAAAAATATAAAGAGAGCGAACAAAAACTGAAAGCTTTTTTTGATAATTCTCAAGGACTTATGTGTACGCACGACCTAAAAGGTAATTTCATAACTGTCAATGATGCTGGGGCCAAGATCTTAGGCTACACAAAAGATGAGATCCAAGTGTTATCCCTTTTTGATATTGTTCCTTCGGAGGGACATAAGAGTTTACAAGATTACCTAGAGACAATCATACAACGCGGCACAATAAAAGGTGAAATGCGTACGCTAACTCGTTCAGGTGAGATGCGTATTTGGATGTTTAATAATATTTTGCAAACGCATGGTAATAAGATCCCCTATGTGATAGGCAATGCGGTAGATATTACCGAGCAGCACTTTCTGGAAAAAGAACTTAAACATGCGCAGGCCATGTTGATAAGAACCGGCCGAGTAGCACGAATAGGGGGATGGGAATATACATTGCTCGATGGAAAGATTGTTTGGTCTGAAATTACAAGAGAGATACATGAAGTACCTGATGAGTATGAACCAGACCTTACAACTGCACTCAATTTCTATAAGCCGGGACCAAGCCGGGATAAAATCCGTACAGCCATTGAGCATGCACTTGCGACTGGAGAGTCTTGGGATCTGGAACTTGAGATTATCACCTTTGCAGGCCATGAACTGTGGATACGTGCACTGGGGAATGCCGATTTTGAAAATGGTCATTGTGTTCGCCTATATGGTACATTCCAGGATATTGACAAACGTAAACGGATAGAAGCTGAATCTTCGAATTCCAAAAAAATGCTTGCAGAGGTGCTGGATGCAACTTCCGCCGTCGCGATTATTGCGACCGATACGTCTGGGGTAATTACATTGTTCAATACAGGAGCCGAAAATCTCCTGGGCTATAGCAGCGAGGAAGTGATCGGTAAATTTGGCCTTGAACATTTTCATGTAGAACAGGAACTGTTATCAAGAGCTAAGGAACTGGAAATGGAGCTGGGACATTCGGTCGGTGGTTTTAGGATATTTGTTGAGACTGCCGAGTTACACGGTGCGGAACAACGTGAGTGGACCTATTGTCGGAAAGACGGAACTAGATTACATGTTTCTTTAGCGGTTACAATTATAAGGGATATTAACGAAGAAGTCATAGGTTATCTGGGCGTTGCGACAGATATTAGCAGGATTGTCCATCAACGGGAGGAGCTAGAAAAGGCAAAACAAATAGCAGAACAGGCAAGTGTAGCAAAATCGCAATTTTTGGCTAATATGAGCCATGAGCTTCGTACGCCTTTAAATGGAATTGTCGGATTTACAGATTTATTGCTGGGGACAGCGCTTGAGGATACGCAGCGGGAGTATCTTACTATGGTCGATCAATCTGCCAATTTATTGCTTGGGATTGTAAACGACATTCTGGACTTCTCTAAAATTGAAGCGGGAAAGCTAGAACTAGATATTGAACAGGCAGATCTCCACGAATTGGTCGTTCAGCTGACCAACTTTCTGAATATGCAGATCAAAGCCAAAAATTTGGAGTTTTATCTGGATATCGCCTCTAATGTACCGCACTATATCTGGATTGATGCGCTTCGCATTAAGCAGGTCCTGATGAACCTGCTGAGCAACGCTACAAAATTTACCGAAAAGGGAAAGATTGAATTAAGCATTACAGTAGTGTCACATGAAGCCGACGAGGCTGTTTTGTGTTTCAGCGTCAAGGACACGGGCATAGGAATCAGACAAGACAAATTGGAGGAAATATTTGATGCATTTTCGCAAGCGGATAATTCGATGACCAAACGGTATGGAGGAACCGGTCTTGGACTGACGATATCAAATAAATTGCTTAAAATGATGGGAAGTGAATTGAAATTGGAAAGCAACTTTGGTGTCGGGAGCCGTTTCTTTTTCCATATTAAAGTGCGTTCTGTTTGGGAAATGGATGAATGGGAAGGACTGGGAAAAGTTGAGGACGTACTAATCGTTGCAGAGGAAGAATCGGAGCGTGATGCTTTGGCTCAAATGTTATCTTTAAAGAAGATTAATACCATACAGGCAAAAAACGGTTTTGAAGTCTTACAGATGTTGAAGGCAGGACGTCATTTTGGTGCTATTCTCATTGACAATCAGTTGCCCATCATGAGCGGCATAGAAACAATACAGAATATTCACCACAAAAAATTTAACTACAGTTTTGAACAAAATATTATTCCAATATTTGATCCAAGCCAACAGGATATCGCACAGCTTTGTCAATCCATGACTATAAATCGTTGGCTGATCAAGCCTGTTAAACCAGAAGACCTTTACGCGATTTTGATAAAGATGTAACCGACATCGCAAGATGACTGAGTTAAGCTATTTTTGCTGTTGTTTTATTTTTCAGCCTCCTAAGGAAAAAGATTATGATGATCAAAATGTGGGTGATTCCAATTAGCCATTTGAAAATACGCTCTCTTTGTAATCCGGGATGTCAATTGACTTCTTATTATCGCATGTTTCGGATTTTATTGAACTATCTTTCAGAATAGCTTTGTGTTAAATGATAAATAAAACACTATGCAAATTTTTAAAAACAAAGTCATTTTGATTACGGGAGCCAATAGAGGCATTGGCCAGTCCTTCGTAAAAGCACTTCTCAACAGCGAGGCACGGAAAATATATGTAACCTGCCGCGATTTAAGAAAAATGCCAGCATTCGATGCTGATCGGATAGTACCGCTGCAGTTAGATATCACAGATGATAAGCAAGTTGCCATGACTGCAATCACGGCATCAGATACTGAAATTCTGATCAATAATGCTGGTACTTTAAGCCCTGGGAATATGCTTCAAGGAAACCTTTCAGGCATGGAAAACGACTTGAAAGTAAATTATTTTGGAACAATAAAAATGATGCGTGCGTTTGCTCCGATTTTGATCAAGAATAAGCCATCTCTCCTGATTAATATTGTTTCGATTGCTGCTTATTCGCCTTTACCTTCTATTGCAGGGTATGCGGCTTCTAAAGCAGCCCTTTATTCTGCCACGCAGTCTGTGCGAATCGAGTTGGCTAAAAAAGATGTGTCTGTATATGCTGTCAATCCAGGAGCTATTGACACCGACATGAATAAAGGAAGTGATTGGAATATGCCTGATCCAGACAGTATTGCGATAAAGATATTAGAAAGTATAGCTTTAGGGAAACTTGATATCGTTCCTGACGATATGGGGCAGGGGATGTATGCTGCTTGGAGAGATGAACCGGCTAAACTGTCAAAGATATTTTCCGATCTCTATCACGGCGAAAATTACGCCATATAAAATAAATCTGGCTTCTATTTCTTGGAATAGTAGCCTGATATGTCATCCAAGCTAGGTTAAATCAGTTATTTCATTTTTTAAGGTATAATTTTATTCTATTTTTGGGCTTTATTAAATAATTAAAACTATTAATAGTATATTTATGTTTTAATTTAGCGTTATGAAGTATAGACTTTTGAAAGAGATACTCAGCTTAGTTGAGCAGTTTGAAGATGAAAATTCAGAAAAGAGTTACACGGATGATGTGGAAGGGTTTAAAACCTGGATAGCTGATGATTTCTTGGGTGAGTCAATAGAGCCGGATTGGGAAGGTAAAGAAAAGGGGCGTAGTCCGGAAAGCGTCATAAGCACCCTACTTGTACATATGAATAGGTTTGCGAAGAGCTACTCGAAAGCTGCAATAAGTGGATCTGACTTTTCTACGCAAGAAGAATTTATCTATCTGATCACCTTGAGGTCGTTTGGTGAGATGACGAAGATGGAATTGATCAAACGGAATATTCATGAGAAACCTGTTGGTATGGCGATCATTAATAGGCTGATCAATCACGACTGGATTGCACAGCATGATTCTGAATACGACAAACGAAGTAAGCTGGTCAATATCACCAAAAAGGGATTAGCCGCTTTGGATGGACAAATGGGAAAGATACGTCATGCGACCAAGATTGTTTCAGCCGATCTCAGCCATGCAGAGAAAATAGCCCTTATTGGCTTATTAAATAAATTAAGCAATTTTCATCAGGTTATTTATGATAGAAATATTGCCCCGGAAAAATTGTTGGAAGAGATTGAAATCAAATAATGAATCAGGTGAATAATAGACTCGCATCGGTCAACCATGCGGGAAGCTAAAATGGAATGCAAAATGAGAAAGAAAGTTGCGATTATCGGAGCCGGTTTTTCAGGTCTCTCAGCTGCGTCTTATATGGCAAAAGCAGGCTATGATGTGCATGTTTTTGAGAAGCATCCACAACCCGGCGGGCGGGCGAGGCAGTTTTCGACTTCAGAGGGTTTCAAGTTTGACATGGGCCCCAGCTGGTATTGGATGCCGGATATTATAGAGTCGTACTTTTCGGATTTTGGCTACAGTGCTGCACATTTTTTTGAGCTCGTCTCGTTGAATCCACAATTTGAGATGATCTTTGATACAGGGAGAATTAGCGTCCCCTCTTGTTATGAGGATCTGAAACAATTATTCGAATCGATAGAAGAGGGGGCTGCAAAGCAGCTGGATAAATTTATGGAAGCGGCCAAATTTAAATATGAAGTAGGAATGCGTGATTTTGTGTACAAACCATGTCATAATTGGCGTGAATTTCTATCACCAAAAATAGCTTTGAGTGCCTTTAAATTGGATTTACTTTCCAATTTTAGATCGTATGTGGCACATTATTTTAAAGACAAAAGACTCCGGACACTGATGGAATTTCCGGTCATTTTTTTAGGCGCTTCACCCAAAGATATTCCCGCATTGTACAGTTTGATGAATTATGGCGGCTATGCCTTAGGGACTCATTATCCCAAAGGAGGATTTTATCAGCTCGTGCTAGCAATGAAACAAGTTGCTGAAAATCAGGGGGCAAAGTTTTATTTTAACCATAATGTTGATGAATTTGAAATCGAAAAAAACGCTATCAATTCGATTATGGTTAACGGCAAAAGTATCGCATTTGATCTTATTGTTGCCTCGGCCGATTACCATCACGTGGAAACACTATTGCCTAAGGAACTGAGAAACTATGATGATGCTTATTGGGAGAGTAGGACTTTTGCGCCCTCCAGTTTGATTTATTATCTCGGTATGAGATCAGTCATTCCTAACTTGAGACATCATACGCTCTTCTTTGAGCATGATCTAGATGATCATATTGATTGTATCTATGGCGAAAAAAAATGGCCTCAAAATCCGCTATTTTATGCGTGCTGTCCTTCAAAAACCGACTTAGATGTTGCCCCAGAAAATCAGGAGAATCTTTTTCTATTGATGCCATTGGCGACGAATATTGTGGATGGAGAGGAGATTCGGGAAGAGTATCTGAAGCAGATGTTAAAACGTCTTGAGAAGCAAACAGGAACAACAGATCTTTATGCACAGATTGTTTTTAAACGGAGTTACTGTGTGAGTGATTTTGCCATTGATTATAACGCTTATGGCGGAAATGCATATGGTTTGGCAAATACATTGAAACAGACTGCGGTCTGGAAACCCAAAATTAGGAATAAGAAAGTGCACAATCTTTTTTATACGGGCCAGCTGACGGTACCTGGACCAGGTGTGCCACCGTCTATTATATCTGGAAAACTAGTCGCCCACGAAGCCATTAAATTAAATTATACCCCATAAGACCATGAAACAGCTATTTGATGAACTCGCTTATGAAGTGAGCAAAAAAACGACTGAAAAATATAGTACGAGTTTTTCGCTTGGTATTTTAGCCCTTAAACCCCGCATTCGTGCTAGTATATATGCAATTTATGGGTATGTCAGGCTCGCAGACGAGATCGTAGATAGTTTTCATGGTTATGATAAGCAACGGTTACTAGCCAGATTATACTTGGAGACAAATCATGCCCTCGAAGAGGGGATTTCGCTGAATCCAATCTTGCAATCCTTTCAGGAAACCGTAAGGAAATATCGCATTGACATTGATCTCATCCGTCAATTTCTTCATAGCATGGAAATGGACTTAAAAAAGGTGAATTATAGTTCAGAACTTTATAAAGAGTATATTTATGGTTCAGCCGAAGTAGTTGGACTCATGTGTTTACAGGTCTTTACAGAAGGAAATAAACAGCGCTATGATGAATTGAAACCATATGCCATGAAATTGGGATCGGCGTTCCAAAAAATAAACTTTTTGCGCGATCTCAAGGATGATTATCAGGTCCTTGGCCGTACTTACTTTCCCAATTTGGATATGGCTGTGTTTGATAATACACTAAAAAGCAAAATCGAGGAAGAAATCCAACAGGAATTTAAAGAAGCGCTTTTGGGAATTAAAAAATTACCGGCATCAGCAAAATTTGGGGTTTATCTAGCCTATAAATACTATCTTTCATTATTTGCGAAGATCCGTAAGAAATCTTCAAAAGAAATTTTAGAAAAGCGTATCCGGATTCCAAATACCGAAAAGGCTTATGTGGCATTTAAAAGTTATTTGCGTTATAAAGCGGCCTATTTATAAATTATCAGCACACAGCATATGAATTTTATTATTGTTCTGATCACTTTTATTGCCATGGAGGGTGCTACTTGGTTGATTCACAAATATATTATGCATGGTTTTTTATGGATGTTGCATCGGGACCATCATGATCACAGCAACGACGGTTTTTTAGAAAAAAATGATTATTTCTTTGTCATCTTTGCACTGCCCACCATCGCGCTGATGTATTTTGGTTCTCTGAGAGATTATAATTATCTTTTTTTTATTGGCTTAGGTATTATGCTGTATGGCATGGCCTATTTTTTTGTGCATGATATTTTTATCCATCAAAGATTTAAACTGTTGAGCAAAACAAACAATAGATATTTTTTGGCACTCCGACGTGCCCACAAGCAACATCATAAGCATTTGGGCAAAGAGGAAGGGGAGTGTTTCGGCTTTTTATATGTTCCGATTAAATATTTTAAAATGTATAGTAATAATGAAAAAACGTGATGCAGTATACTTATGCGCTTATCTTATTTTTTACGGTAATTGTTTGCTTTGTCGCATCTTTCGATAAGCGACTGCGATTTGACCGTGATTTTATCCCATTTTTTAAGGCATCAGGTCTTGTTGCCGTGTTTTTTATTGCCTGGGATATCTGGTTTACCAGTCGTGGGGTCTGGTGGTTTGATACAAAATATACGATTGGTCTGGTCATCGCAGACCTTCCTTTAGAAGAATGGTTATTTTTTATCTTTATTCCGTTTTCCTGCATTTTTACCTATTTCTGTATTGACAAATTCTTCAAATTAGAATCGCTAAGTGCATTTAATAACATCGTGGTTTTTGTGAGTACCATTATATGTGCAGTCATTGCGCTTCGATATGCAGACCGCATCTACACGCTAGTTACCGCTGTTGTTACGATATTTACACTATTGATCTTTCATTTTGTGCTCCGTGTACAATGGATTACCCAGGCTTCCCTGGTCTTTACTTTGCTGATGCTAGGTTTTTTACCCGTGAATGGTATACTGACCGGAACAGGGTTAGAATCCCCGATAGTCAATTATAACCCAAAAGATTTTATGGGTTTCAGGATACTCACTATTCCGGTAGAAGATGCTGTTTACGGTTATTCCCAGTTTTTATTAGTCCTTTATTTTTTTAAAAAATTTCAAATCATATCAAATAGGTCCAACGCGTAGGGATTACTTTGCTGGTGGAAGATGTGCGCGCATGTCGGCGAAAAGTATTCAGTTTTAAATTTATTCTAAATCACTTTGGAATTTTATGAATACAATTAATAGAATACGACATGAAAAAATTGATTTTTATCTTGGCTATGATGGTAACAGTATCATTGGCCAATGCGCAAAAGATTTTAGAAAAGGAAATTCCAGCAGCGATTAAATCGGCATTTCAACAGAAATACCCAAATGTGAAGTCCGTAAAATGAGAAAAAGAAAAAGGGAATTATGAAGCTGGGTTTAAGGAGGGAAAAACCAATTATTCCGTCCTCATCGATCCGTTAGGACATGTTATCGAAACCGAAGTTGAAATAACTATCGTTGCGCTTCCAGCTGATGCAAGAGCTTATGTAACCAAAAATTACCCGCATAAAAATATTAAAGAAGCCTCAAAAATTACGGATGCTAAAAATCATGTTAGCTTCGAGGCTGAAATTGATGGTAGAGATTTGATTTTTGATAGTACAGGGAAATTTTTAAAGGAGGTTAGGGATTAGGGTATGCTTCAGTTACGGTTATTTTTTATTCTTATTTCAGTCATAATTACTTCCATTGCCACAGCCCAGATATCTTCTGCTACAGTCTCCGGTATTATAAAAAGTAAAGTGAATAAGGCGGCGATTCCATATGTTAATGTTGTGGTCAAATCTGATAAAGACAGTGCATTTATTGCAGGAACTGTGACAAATGATGGAAGATTTACCATTTCCAAAATTAAGCCAGGGAATTATCAGGTCAACATTTCATTTATGGGATTTGAGGATAAAAAACAGTCCCTATTTGTAGGTAGCCTCTCCGAGTTTTTGGAAATTCCGATAATAGAGTTGGACTGAGCTGTTTTTGATCACGTTTATATTATTGTGTGCAATCTGTTAAGCTATTTTTCCTTAATGAATTTCATCTCAAATCCGTTCTCTTTTCTCACCACCTGTTGTAAGTCGGACGTAAATTGTAATTCTATACCAAGCCCCATTTTAAAGAGATTATTTCCAAGATAATCGAGTGCTACATTTTCTTGATTAGGGACGTCTGCAATTAACATACCATCCTTCTGTACAAAGGTTAGCTTAAATTGGGGGTCTATCTCAGCGACATAGGTACCCACATAGCTATCGATATGTTCGATGGAATATTTTTTTTGCTGATAAGGCTCTATGGCGGTAATATTTTCCATATTTTCTAAACGTGCCATAAATCCCCAGCCATAAAAATCATTAGATACCCCAACGAGTAATTGGTTTTCACCTTTTTTAAGCTTTAATCGAATATTCCCATTCTGTATCGATATTCTTCCGTCAGGGTATTTTTTCATATTTTGTCTAAAGATATTTTTGTCTGTGTAGGTGATCTGATCATTGAGAAAAAGCCATATTTCATCTGAAAATCCGAGCTGGAGATTGACGGATGTAGGTTCTTTCGTAGTAATAACAGCTTTTAGCCAAACTATCCTGCGTTTTTCTGCAGAACCAAAACGTCTCGTCAGGTTTATCAATCCATATCGCTCAGCTGCTATTTTTTCTGTAAAGGCTTCATCTTTAGGTAGGTCACGAAACGTAGTTGGCTCTCTTCCTTCCTCCAAAGCTGTGGGCTGGGTTATAGACCAGTTTCGGATATAATTTGTTTCATGACGGGTCAGATCTGCAACTTCAATCTGCGGTAATCCTTCCATTTCGTTGGGCTTGATCTCGATATTACTGATGTAGGAATCTCCGTCAAATGCAATGCTGCCAGTATGTTCGCGCCCCTCAAGTTTTGGTACAATCAATCTGAGGTTATTGTTTACGAAAACCTGCATTTGCATGCCTGAAATGACTAGTTTAATATGATTCCATTCATCTGCTTTGGCCGCTGCAGAAGACTGATATTGGGGATACATGTCCCACATGTTGACACCGTCTAGGATGGGGCAGTACTGAATACCTTCATTAGCAAATGGGTCGGTCATTTTAGGTACTCGCAGATAGACAATCTCCTGTTCTTTTTCATTTTTTCGATGAAAATAAATGGCGCTTGCAAATTCTGTTTTCGCAGGTAGGACATCATACTCGATGGTTCCATCTTTGAAAATGAAGTCTTTAATCACTACCGGGCCAGATGCTGGAGCGATTTTCATTGCTTTACGACCCCTAAAATTTAGAAAATCGACCTTTCCGCTATGAAAGATCCATTTTTCTGCGCTTAATGGGATGTTTGTGCCTGCTGATGTCTTACTTTTCTTTTCTTGAGCATAACTTTGGAATAAAGCGACCAATATTGAGGCGAGTATCAAAAATGTTTTTTTCATGTTAATAAAGTTTTTGATAAATTTAGAGCATAGGCATTATTTCAACACGCTCAACCTTGCGTCAAGTTTATTCAAGTTTGTTCAAGCTGATTGTTTATTTTTAAAATACTGATATGCAATAAATTATGTTTAAATCGAGTCATCCTGAATTGTTTCAGCATCTTAAGAATTCCATTGAAAATAAACTTGAATGGGGTGAAACTGCCAATTGGAGTACCGCCGATTTTGAAAAACTTTCGAAAAAGATTCAGGAGAAAACGGGCGTTATACTTAGCGTTTCTACATTGAAGCGCATTTTTGGTAGGATTGATTATCAAAGTAAACCTGCCCTGACGACATTAAATACATTGGCACAGTATCTTGGTTACGAAGACTGGCGGGCTTTCCGTAATGCTCATGTACAGCAAGAGATACCGGAGAAGCAGGTATTTAGTAAATCTGCTTTTGAACCACAGGTGAGTGTACAAAAGAAGTATGGTTCCGTTTTTATTATAGCCATTTCATCTGTTCTTGTACTTGTCTTGGTCGGCCTTTTAGGTAATAGGTTTATCCAGAAAAAGAAGCATTTTAATGGTAGTGCTTTCCGGTTTTCGTCAAAGACAATGTTGACAAAGGGTTTGCCTAATTCAGTTGTATTTGATTATGATGCTTCGGCAGCAAGTGAAGACGATTCGGTATTCATTGCACAAAGCTGGGACACCAGCCGCAAGACGCAGGTGGATAGAAATGGCAAGCACCACTCCGCTATTTATTATTATCCAGGTTACTTCAGGGCCAAGCTGATTATTGGGGATAAAATTGTTCGAGAACATGATATACAGATTAAAACAGATGGCTGGTTAGGATTGGTAGAAGCAGCGTGGGGAAAAGAGCCCTTATATTTCAAAAAAACTGAAATTACATTACCATATGAAATTGCCGTTACTCAGGAGCTGCTGAAAAGTTACAAAATCGATCTCCTCCCTGACGCTCCGCCGGTTAGATTTTACAATCAAAAGAATATGACAGGGGTTATGACCGATAATTTTAGTTTTGAAACAGACATAAAGACGGGGGCGGGCGGCAGTGGCAATATTTGCCAACACGTGGAAGTACTCTTACAGTCTAAAAACGATATATTTATTATACCCTTGGTAAACAAAGCTTGTATCGGTGACATAGCCCTTACTGCCGGTGGTTTTTCTACGGATAGCAAACAGGATGACCTCAGCGGATTTGGCTGTGATCTTTCCGAATGGACTAAGCTTAAAATAGTCTGTAAAAATCAGCAGATTAGATTTTGGATTAATGATAAGCCTGTATATGCAACTACGATTAAAAATGCACCAACTGAAATAGTGGGTCTTCAATACCGTTTTAAGGGGGCGGGTTTTATTAGAAATACGCGTTTAAGTGGACCGGACATGAAGGATATTATTTTTTGATCGGGAAACAAATTGCCTTTCGCTTGCTTGGCTCACCAAGAAAAAGGTAAGCCTTTCGAAATACAATTTGGTCTTTTGGGATTTTCCAATGGCGCAAAGCTCGAATTGAGCCGTCGCGTATGAAGATATTAGGCGATAGTCTATATTTTTCGAATACAGAGGTGCTGAATTCGAGATCACAGGCTGAAGCCATTCCGATCAATAAGCAACTGGATCCCATTTAGAAAGAAGCTGCCGAGCTCGAACAAAAGATTGAAGTTGAAACCGATTCAGTCAAACAGAGGGGGGATGAGGATAGTATTGGACCGTTACTATCTGTCCGTTAGGTAGTTGAGAGTCCATGATATTTTTAATAAAGCACCTTCTTATCCGCTGATGCAGGAACTCTATTTCTTAAGGACATCATTTATTTACAAGAGATTCTTTGCAGTTAGCTTTTGATAGATTCCCAGAGTATATAAAAACAGTAGAACAGGACGCTTTTTAAAGGAATTCCTTGAAGCAAAACTGCTATTAGCTATCGGGTACAAGGATTACCAAAACTTTATATTATTGACCGAAATGGTTTTATCCTAGAAACAGGAGGCTCTGGGGTAGACTTAGAACGTATTATAAAAGAATATCTCGATCCTTTACGTTAAGTCCTGTATGAAAAATAGTCGTAGCAAGGGAGATTGATAGTTAAATTGTAGCGTAATGAATAGGCAGTTGACTTTGTTTCACTGTAGCTTTCAAATAATATTATTGCTAAATTTAAGCATATTTCACAAATACAGATTGAGATGCACCATCCTTTAGAAAAACACTATGTCAACCGGGTTGGGTGGCTTCGCGCTGCTGTCCTAGGGGCCAACGATGGCTTATTATCTACTACGAGTATTGTGATTGGGGTTGCGGCGGCAAGCCCTGAGCGCAATACGATTATATTGGCCGCATTGGCCGGAATGATTGCGGGAGCAATGTCGATGGCTGCAGGGGAATATGTTTCCGTAAGTTCACAGGAAGATACCGAAAAGGCTGATCTCCTGCGGGAAAAAAAAGAACTTGAAGAAATGCCAGAAATCGAGCTTCAGGAATTAGCCAAAGTTTATGAGAGAAGGGGCGTTAGTCAAGAGACAGCCTTACAAGTTGCACGTGAACTAACCGCACACGACGCATTGGGAGCCCATGCGCATGACGAATTGGGTATCAATGATATTACACAAGCCAAACCTTTGCAAGCTGCAATGGCATCTCTCGGCTCATTTGCTCTTGGAGCGTTACTCCCATTTATTGTTTCTTTGCTTGCACCGATTAAGCAGATGGTCTATCTGCAGTATGGTTTTACGATTATTTTTCTAATGGTTCTCGGCGCGATTGCAGCCAAAACAGGAGGCTCGAGTGTAGGTATTGCGGTGGGCAGAATATGTTTCTGGGGAACGATAGCGATGGGAGTGACTGCATTGATAGGGCATTTATTTGGTGTTACGGTTGCTTAAGTTTCTGAAATGCATAGCCAGGTCGTATTTTAGCCCATGAAAAGAAAAGTGTTATCAATAATTGGGGATATTGGTTTCATCGTATTCCTTATTGTGTTTCCCCACGCCGTACCACTGCCTTTTTATTCTTATGCAGTGATTTGTTTTCTTGCAATTTTTCTTGTTTTAAGGAGAGAAGGCAAGACATTTTCGGATTTGGGATTAAATAGGAAAAACCTGACTATAGGTGTCGTCCTTTTAGGAATTCTCTCAGCATTGGGATGGGTAGCGTTTATGCAGATTGTATATATTCCGAGTATCAAACACTTTTTTGAAGTTCCAGATTATACGGAATACAATTTTATTAGGAGCAGTATGCTGAGATTGGTCATGACAATTGCGGCAGCATGGGTTATTGGAGGATTTTATGAGGAAATTGTATTTCGAGGCTATATCCAGAATCTGCTCGAAAAAAAAATATTTAAAGGAATGTGGAGTTTGCTGCCTATAGCGGTGACAAGTATTCTTTTCGGCCTATATCATCTGCAGCAAGATGTATTCGCTGTTATTGCGGCCTGCTTGGGAGGATTATACTGGAGTATTTTATATAAAAAACTGAATAATAATCTTTGGATTTCAGTCATTTCACACGCATTATTCGATATGATTACCCTTATACTAATCTATTCTGGAAGATTTGGGAATTTTATGTAGATTTTTGAAATCTGTTTTTAATCGCTTTGTAAGTTATACTATGAGAATAGGACGATTGAAACATTGCTGACCAAGTGTTACCGAATTATCGCAATTATGAATTAAAAGTACACTAATATTGGGGAAATCAAAGCGATAATTATCTGATGCGATAGATTACTCTACTTTTGGCTATTTTGGTGTATAAAATCAATTTTTTAAAACTGGTATGAAAATTAACTTATCAAAACACACACTCATCTTTTATAGCATTTTGGCTCCCTTTATTATTTTTGGATCAATCTATAATCTTCTGGGAATTATCTTTGGTACAAGTACTGTTATTTCTTTTGGAGCATACGCGCTCTTTGGTTTTGTGCTTCTGCCCGCCTTACTTGTTTCCACCTATCGGCAAAATCGCTGTACAATATCGGATGACCGAATAAGTATCGGAAAAAAAGATTATGTTTTCAATAGTTATGCTGTGTCTATTGTTGAGAAGTATTTGCCGATAAAGGAAAGACCGCTGTTTTCCTTATTTAGAAAACAGTATGCCAATTTAATTATTCGGGAAAAATCAGGCGGACAAATAGTGCTCAATAAAGATTTAGAGATTTCCGTGCAGAATATAGAAAAAATGAAGGAATTTTTGGCGGTATAGATTTATGGCTTTAAAAGCTGATATATCAGCCTATTGGTTTATGGAAGTTGATCGAGCAGAAATTCGAAGGTGTACTTTGGGTTATAGCCGAGTAATAGCATGGCTTTATCACTTCGGTATACTCTATCAATGGATGCTGGAAAGTTCCAGCCTTTCTGCCTGTATATTTCAATCGCTTTTGGAATGCGTTTAGCAATAACATTCAATGGATCGAATTTTAATTCAGTTAAATCTTCGATTTCAAAAGGTGAACCGCTGGAAATATTAAAAATCTGAAACGACGTAAAGTCGGTCTCAGCACCAAGTCGAAGAGCTTCAGCGCCATCTCTCTCATCTAATCCTCTGTACAAACGATGATTTAGCATCAGGTTATCGTGTTCTGGAAGAAATCTACCAACTCGATAGACGCTGGTCATGAGCTGTTCTTTTTCGAAAAAGTCTCTACAAAGCTCTTCACAGGCCTGCTTTGTAATGTCATAAATATCACGGGGTTGAACAGTAAGTTCTTCGGTAACCCACACTGCTTTTTCGCCATCGACAAGGGCATTTCCGTATATCGAGGTTGTAGAAGTAAAAAGAAAACGTTTTATTCCGTTTTTTACACAGGCATTTAACAGGTTTAATGTGCCTGTCATATTGGTGTCTATAAAACTTTGCCTGCTATAATTCAAGTCCATATGTCTACCGTGCAGTGCTGCTGTATGGATAATGGCTTCATAGCCGCTAGTGAATTCAATAACGGCCCCAGCTTGCTGCACATCTAAAATATAATCAGTGGTATCGCTTGCCAATAAATCAATTCCCGTGACATCATGTCCAGCACGACGTAAATTCCTAACTGTTACACTTCCTAATTTTCCTGAAGATCCTGTTACCAATATGCGCATATAAACAAAGTAAAGAAAAATTTATTTAATGCAATCTTAAACCGCTCAAAATGGGTAGATTCTTTTTGAAGTCGGTTTGTAGAACAGGCTGTCAAAGGTACATGTACACTGCGGGATAGTTTGAAATAATATACTAATACAAATTCTGACGATGTAGATTTGTCAGGATATAATGTCAATGGAGGGGAGCTTATTCCCTCCTCGTCCGCCGGTTTTGGTATGCCGTTAATAAAAAAGATCTAAAAGATAGAAACATTGAATATTATTCAAACTTTTCAACGTTCTTCAGCGTTTATTGAAGAACAAACAAAAGATCTTAGTCTTAAAAAATTTACTTACCTGTGGATGAAATGTGCTAAAACATAGTCACAGCTGTAAAACCTTGTTTAAGACTAGATAATACATTTTCTAATTCTATTAACGTTGATCAAAATTTATATTGAATGTCTAATCATGCTCCACAAAAGGTAAATGACCATCTTGCTAATGAACGAACTTTCCTTGCTTGGATCCGCACAAGTTTAGGGATTATGGGATTCGGCTTTGTGGTTGTTAAATTTTCACTATTTATTCGTCAGATTGAACTTATCTTAAAAAAAGATGTAGTTGCAGGTTCACAGCACGAACATTCTGGTGCTGTTGGCGTTTCCATTGTGGTCATTGGTGCTTTGACGGTTATTGTCGCTTTCTTTAAGTATCGCAAAACGAACAAACAAATCGAAGAAGAGAATTTTACCCAAACTTCAAATAGCATAACAATTGTCGCTGTATTGATTTTTGTGATAGGTATTATTCTGAGTTGGTATCTTATTGATGGTCTTTAAGGAATAAAATAGCTAAAATCTATCAAAGAAACCGAGATTAAATTGAAATTGAATCTTTTATCTTATCTATACAAATTATACTTGCCTTTTAACCATAAACTTGCCCTGACCAAAAGTATCAATACCGGCACCTCAACCAGTGGCCCGATGACGCCAACAAAAGCTTGTGGAGAATGTATGCCGAACAGCGCAATTGAAACCGCTATTGCGAGTTCAAAATTGTTTCCTGTGGCCGTGAAAGCTATCGCTACATTTTTGTCATAGGGAACTTTTAACGATTTGTTCATGAGGAAGCTAACAAAGAACATGATCACAAAGTAGACAACCAATGGAATAGCAATTTTTAGTACGTCCAATGGTAATTCCAATATTTTGTCTCCTTTTAAGCTGAACATCAAAATAATCGTAAACAGCAGGGCATATAAAGTAAGCGGTGAGATTGCAGGTACAAACTTTCTGTTATACCACTCCAGCCCCTTGGTGTGTACAAGCAATTTTCTGCTTAAATATCCTGCTAGAAAAGGGATACCTAGGTATATCAGAACACTTTCCGTAACGTCTCCAATAGACACCTGTACATCGAAATTTGCTAAACCTAATTTGTTTGGAAGGATGTTAATAAACAACCAGACTAGGAAACTATAGGTAAATACCTGAAAAATTGAATTTAATGCAATCAATAACGCAGCATATTCGCGATTACCCTTGGCGAGATCATTCCAAACAATCACCATTGCTATGCACCTTGCCAGGCCGATCAGAATTAGGCCCGCCATATAATCTGGCTCATGTCTTAAAAAGACGATAGCTAAAATAAACATCAGGATAGGCCCGACGATCCAGTTTAAAAACAGAGAAATCGTGATGATCTTTTTATCTTTAAAAGCAACTGGTAGTAGTGAATAGTCTACCTTTGCCAAAGGGGGATACATCATTAAAATTAAGCCTATCGCCAAGGGAATGTTGGTTGTCCCGATGCTCAAACTGTCTGTCAGTGAGGATATATGCGGAAAGACTATCCCTAATCCGATACCTGTGGCCATAGCCAAAAAGATCCAGAGCGTAAGATAGCTGTCTAAAAATTTTAATTTTGGTTTCATTCACTATTTTTTAATCATTGAAAAGATGTAAAGCATCTCTAGGGCAATCTCTTCACTGCGCTGCCTGTATGTTTCATCCTGCCTTGCTGTACCGTCTGATAACTTAGGGTCCTCGTAAGTGATTGGTATTCTGAGTACAGCACCGGACACGAACGGGCAGCCCTGAGCAGCATTGCTGCATGTCATTATTGCTGCGAAATTTGATGCTGGATTAAAAGTTGAATCATAATGCTTTGAAAATCCTATGATAGGCTGTGAATTCTGATCATATTTGATTGCGTATATCGGATTTTGCGAATCCGCTATCTTAATAATAGACAACCCCTGTGCCGTTAATGTCTCCACAACTTTTGGAAATAACGCTGTTTCTTCGGTTCCCCCCGAGTAGCAGCAGACCTTTGGAACATCATAATATGCAGCGGCTACCTGTGCCCAAATTTGGGATAAATGACTCCTGCGCGAATTGTGTGTACATATAAAATTGAGCGCTATAGGGGTACTCCTCGCCATTTGTACTTGAATATAGTCTATAAGTGGTTTTAATACCTCGACTCTGCTTTCGGAGATTTTAGCAGTTGATAAAATCTCCGAGATTGTATTTTCTAATTTTGCGTACATAATCTGATAATTTAGCAGCATCCCGAATTCGGAGTGCAACAAGAGGATTGGATTGAGCCTAATTTAATCGTTGGTTTCTCAGCGGGAATACCGCAAGCATCAGTAGCCAAACAAGCCGTTTTTTTATTCTTCAGTACAAAATTTTTTCCGTTAAAATCGAGATCATATTTACCGATCGTTTCAGATTGATATTCAACTTCGATCTCCGAATCCGCTATTCCCAACTTACTCTCTGATAGCCTGATGATATTTAATAATTTTTGAGGTTTCAGCCTATGTTCGTAATCATCGGCATTCCAGAGCTGGAAATTCACTACTGTTTCTTTTCTGATTGTACCACCACAGTCGATAAAATTCTTGGATACCTGTCCAATTTCAGTTACATGAAAGTGTTCGGGAACGAAGGTTCCGTCTTCCAATTGAAATTCAACCTTTTCCAAGGAGGGGAGGAGTTCTTTGATTGCTGATAATTTCATAAGATTTTTTTTACTTTGTTTTTAACATTGTCATATCGCTATATTACGATTATATAGTGCAAAAAAATGTGCTAGCAACATTTTTTAACTTTCGTTTCTTGATTAAAAAACTTCTCTAGTTCAGTCTTTATACTATCCCATATCCTATCGTCGATACAATAGCAGACAGATTTTCCTTCGATAGTTCCCTGTATGATGCCGATATTTTTCAGTTCCTTCAAATGTTGGGAGATGGTTGCCTGAGCGAGGCCTAGCTCTTCAACCAGATCATTGCAAATACAGGCTTTTTGATTGATGATATACTGGAGAATCGCTACACGGGCGGGGTGTCCCAAAACTTTAAATAAAATGGCAAGCCGATTTTGCTCTTCTGTAAATATTTCTGTTTTAGTAAGTCCCATGTTTATGATTTTAATATCGCAATATTACGATATATATGTTTTATTTCCAAATTTAATATATAAAATGCAAACGGTCGCCTTTATTGTCTTCTCCCTCACCTAATATCAATAGGGCTTAGAGCTAGTTACCGCTGGAATGGTTAACCATGCTAATTAGATTTAAATTTGTATTTCATCGGTTATTACATTATCGACAACATATATTATTGCTGTGCAGCACTGCGCTAGTGTGTTGATGGCAAATTTGTGAGTAATGGGGCAACAGAAAAGTATATTGAAATGGAGGGTTATAGTTTATTTCCAGTGAGCGCACTGAATTTGTTACCCAGTTTGTCTTTATAAAAATCACCTTCCTTTTTAAAGCTTTTTGCATCTACTCCCTCAAGCCGCTGTTTTTGATAAAACACATTTTTTATGTCTTTTCCGAAATCATGGCCTATGGGTATAAAAGTTTTTAGATCAGCCCCTAGGATTATTTCCTGATTATAATACACATTACTTTTGTCTTTTGAATAGGAGTTGCTTCCATAGCTATCGTTCTTCTCATCCCGGGGGAATAACTCAAAGGAGGACGCATCAACATGCTCATATTTAAAATTTTTTCCCCTGAATAATATGGTTTTATTATTAACACCAATATGATCCTGATCCAATACACGAATTGTATGAATGGTATTAAACGGCATCATCACCACATCTGATCCTTGCTGAAATGGGGGATAAAAAATTGTATTGTCAATTCTCATGTAATACTTGTTGATCGCTTCAACTTTTCCGATATTAGCGGCAAAAGCCTTAAAAGCACCGATATTCGGCGATACATAGACAGAATCTTTATCCTTTAGAAAATAGTCATTGACGAACGAAAAGGTTTGGCGGTCAGCTCTTATCATGTCATTACTGTAGAAGTAATGGTCTTTATCGCGGGCCCAGTTTATATGATCCTTTACAAGTTCATATGTTTTTGGATCTGCTCCCTGAATAATCTGAAAACCTAGAACCTGATCGGTATAATAGACATGAAGACGATCTTTCGGGATCTGATTGTCGACATAGAAAGAATTCTTATCTACCAGTTTTTGGGTCATGCCTCGAAAGTATACCGCGTTTTTGTCCTTGGCTATATCTTCTGCCAAAACTTCAAACGATCGTGCATCAGCCTGCATTTGCGAAATGCCCAAGCTAAACCAATTTCCATTCTGACAATAAGCGATCTGTCCTTTTGAATCGATAAAATAGGAACCTGACTTTTGTTTATCAATTGGTTTGCCTATATTTCGGCACGAGATACAGAAACAAAGTAGAACACAAACTAAAAAAAAAGTGTATTTTTTCATTTTTCTCATAATCTCTGACATGTTTTTTGCAGTGTTATCGTTACTTCTCTACTCACTTATTGAGGAAGCTGCATAAAACTTGCACCAACGACTTTCAGCATGTCGTCAATGCGTTTCCACACTCTAAAATACCTGAATTTTCCTTCCAGTGGTGCTCCCATGACTTTACCTTTTGCCGTCATTGTAATCACTGAAAGCGCAGTATCTCCAATTATTCTGATCTCATCAATTTCTGTTGACGCATTTTCAATAATCATTGCTTTTGATCTGTGTGCATTCAGATCCATTTCTTTTGTTAGCATTTGACCATCCGGTGCTACAGCAACGAGATGGTCATACAGTAGGAGGTCCAGAGCATCCACATTACTGGCTAGCTGAGCCAGGAAAAGCTGGTTCTCTGCCTCTGCAATTTCTTCTTTGGTAATTTTCTCCATATCTCGATCTGATCTTTAATATGCTGTTTTTATCATTATTACTTTAAAAATAATAAATCATTATTGATCAGTTGCTATTTTAAAAATTGTTTTTGAAGATCTCTTAGCTATTCGAACAGCAACTGTTTGATTATTTCCTGAAAAATTAGCATAATTTATCATTCCCTATTTAGTCCTTATTTCTGTGGTTTAGGGAGTTCTTTAATCCATATATTCTTAAAGTCCACGGGCTGGCCTTCACTCTGCAATGCGATAAATCCACTGCTCAATAATTTACCATCGATCTTAATTTGCGGATCATATCCATTCGCTGTACCGCCCCCAATCTGAGGTTTCGAATATTCCAATACCGTATCTCCATTAATGATATGTTTGATTAATGAATCGCCTAGTACAATCAGTTCCCCTTTCACCCATTGATCGCCATCATAGGTCTCCGAAGTAGAATTTAAACAATGGGAAGATGCTATTTTACCTTGGTAAATTACATTAGTCCCAGGAGAACACATATTACCAGTGGGGCGGGGCTGACCATCGCTCAATCCGCCCAAAAGCTGCATTTCGACAGAAATAGGCCAATCCTGCTCTTTTAGCATGGTCCTTGGATCTTGTGAATGAAACATAACGCCGCTATTACGGAGCGTATAGGAAGGTGCTCCTTTGTGGAGCTCACCGACAAATCGATATTCAAACTTTAAATGATAATAAGAGAAGGGTGTTTTATAATATAAATGACCAAATTGATCATTAAAATCATCATACTGATCATACCTGACTTTAATAATTCCATCTTCCACTCTAAACGTATTTCCATAGTTTACACCAAAGTCATGATGATGAATTTTAACAAACCAGTCGTTGATATCCTTGCCGCCAAACAATGATTTCCAGCCGTTATTGTCTTCTTGACCTTTTACTCCTGCACATCCTGTAAAAATAAAACTAGTCGCTAAAATTGAATAGATAATTCTTCGCATGGAGTTGATGGCCCGAACTTTAACATGAAATGACTTTTCAACTTTAACGAGTACATCGCCAATGTCCTCTGGATCTATATTTTGAAGTTCACAGTCTGTCATTACGTTTATTGAATTAATTAGTTATCTTCTGACTAAGATACTAAAAATGTCCGTTCACGTTGGAGTAATCCGTTATTCCGAGCTTATTTCCGAAAGGATCATTAAATTCAACGGCTAAACCCGTCATGATTTCAAATGGTTCGCTTAAAAATAAGATCCCCTTTTTCTTTAAATGTTCATACGCTGTCTTAACATCCGCGACTTTAAACCATATCGTGGGTTTCGCATGTTGTCCAGTCCTAAGAATGATTGCCGGTTCATTGTCACCTATCTTGAATGCGGTCATCCCCTTATCCGAAAAGTCGAATTTGGTTTCGAGGCCAAGTTGATTCTCATAAAATTCTTTGGCCCTCTCTAGGTCTTCTGCGGGCAAAAAGAAATTGTCGTAATCCAATAGTAAGTTCATAGTAGTCAGGATTTAATTTGTGATAAGTCAATACCAAACGCTGTAAATTGGGATTCTCCAAGTGCAGTGATATAGAGATTTTTATCGTTGGGGTCTGTTTTCGCCAGCCAGCCTTTTTCTATCAGAGATTCCAATAGGAGTTGGCCGAGTTTTCCACCGATATGTTCGTAACATAATTTTGCAGGCTTCAATTTATCATTATTTTTCATTTTCATCTTTTATGCTGATCTTAAGTTTTGATTTATAACTTCTTAGCTGTAAAATTATAGAATTAAAAGTATATGTCAAATGATCAAAATCATCCATTCTGGCGGTTGTTTGACATCATTTAGTGAGTAGTTGTTTTAGATAAAAAAACAAAATGCACCTAAAATTGGTATCTAAACCAGAGGATTTTATAATTTATGAAAAAAGAACAGGATAAAGAGACCAAGGTAAGAAGTTTGTTTGGACGATTTAAAAATCAATTACAGGATCCAGATTATATAAGCGTTGATTTTTTAGTTTTATTGGTTGATGCTATTCGTCCAACACGTATCAATTTGCTTTATCAGGTCGATATTCAATTTTTATTGGACTATCTTCATGGCGCACCCACCGATCTGGAAGACTTTCAGCTTTATCTTAAAAGAGTCCTCGCTGGTAAAGATTTTGATCAGTTGATTTCCGATACAGGTATTATTAGTTATGCAGACTTTTTTTATGAGCTTAAAAAAAGAATCACCGAGCGGTATCTGCCTTTTCAGCCACCCAAATCTACCTTGCAGTATCTGTTAAATCAGGTTTTTTACAAACCTAGTGATGCTGACTGGATTGCTGCGGTCCCACAGGATCAAATTGATGAACTGTTTCGCATATGTAAATTTGAAACGATTTATGATGATGAAACCGGTTTTGGAATGATCGAAATATTGTATGGGCTGGAACTGTTGGTTCAGCGCATCACGGGCCGCGCAATGGAAACAGATGTAAACAAGATGGTACCTGAGTTTCAAAATTTTGATAGTCCTTTTATTGCAATTATGCGGGAGTTTACCGAATTGAATGATCGTATTTTACAGTCGGATAAGAGATTTATTTCCTCGGACGATCTATCTTATAAACAGATTTGGGTGCTTCATAGACAATGCGAATCGTATATTGAAACAGCGTTTGACAATTCACATCGTTTTGGAATTTCCATAAAAGTCAATCAATCCCTTTTGCGCATGCGGCAGCAGCTGGAAAGGATTAGGGAAATCTTGCCCTTTTTGGTGATCGACAATTCAGATGAAAAGAAACAAAAGACGATCACGCTGGCGAGGACTCTTATTGGTTACAATTCACGAAAAAGCAATATTCGCAAATTGGCAGGACAGAGTACACAGCTTTTAGCTTATGAGATTACACATCATACTGCACAGACTGGGGAGCATTATATTACCTCAAGCAGACAGGAATATTGGAAAATGTTCCGTTCAGCCTGTGGAGGAGGCCTCATTGTAGGAGTAATGTGCATCATTAAATTATTGTTGGGTAAGATACATACCAGTGAATTTGGCCATGCATTTTTATATAGTCTGAATTATGCCATTGGCTTTACATTAATTTATCTATTTGGGGCAACTTTGGCAACCAAACAGCCTGCAATGACAGCATCCGCATTGGTCAACGCGATTGAGCAGGGGGCCTCAGAGCAGGGGAGTAATAAACATCGTTATTGGATATTTGCTGAACTGTTTGCACGATTATTTCGTTCACAGTTCATTGCCTTTGTTGGTAACATTGCGATGGCCTTTCCGATGAGCCTTTTTCTTGTTTGGGCAATTCAACAGTTGTTTCAGGTCAATATTGCTAGTGCCAAGTGGCTGCATCTGGTCAATGACCTCAATCCCATAAAGACACCTGTGGTCTTGCATGCATCTATTGCCGGTGTATTTTTATTTCTTTCCGGAATTATTGCTGGCAGTATTTCAAACCGGGACAAGCATAACTCCGTATATTATCGCATTCAGGAACATCCCATGTTGAAAAAGATCTTTGGACAGGCAAAAACAAACAGAATAGCTTCATTTTATGAAAAAAAATGGGCGGGTATTGTATCCAATGTTTGGTTTGGAATCTTTATGGGCACAACAGCTTCCATCGGACTTTTTTTAGGTTTAAATTTGGATATAAGGCATATTACGTTTGCCAGCGGAAATTTGGCATTGGGTCTGTTTGGACATGGCATGGAGCTGTCTACTGATATATGGGTTTGGGGTATTTTAGGGATAGGAATTATCGGATTCTTTAATTTTATGGTCAGCTTCTCTTTATCCTTGATGTTGGCCTTTCGCTCGCGAAACCTATCGTCCAAAGAATTGGTTAAAATGGGTAAGGCTGTTTGGATCTATTTCAAGATAAATCCAAAATTGTTTTTCTTCCCACCTCGAAAAAGTTAAGGGATTTAATGCCATACCTAGCTGTCGCTATATGTCGCTATATGTCGCTATCTCTTTTTGGCGATCTGTAGGTATGCGCCTCGAATGTACGAATAGCAAATAATTTATTGCTGCCTAAACATTGATATCACCAGAAAGATCAGGTTTATCTTCATCGTCCTTTTCTTTCTGTTCGGCTTGCGCTTGCTCCCTGTTATGAGTCCGATCGTCTTTGATACCGGATAAATCAGTGTTTGGATCATCATCTTTTTTGGATGTATCCTCTTGCTTGGATAAGTCTGGACTTGGTTCTCGTGGATCCGGATTTGGGATAGCTGCCATGAGAAATATAAGTATGCCTAGATGCCTGTTATTTTTGTTTTTCGATCTGTCCATTTGATTGATTTTTTATTAGAGAACATCTTTTGTGCGTGTATCGTTGAGGGAAATTAGATCTTATTTATTTTCCTGCGACAATTTCTACGAGACTTTCAAGCATAGTAAGCTTGAGCTGTTGGCCGAGATAGCTCATGCGCTCATCATCAATATGTATTTCCTTACCTTCCCATTCTATTGCTAATGTACTGGCTCGGATGGGGCTTATTTTAAATTCTATATCCGTTCCATTCAATAGTCCATCGATATAGTCTATGAGTTCCTGACGCTGATCGGCAGTCACGATGACGATATCAAATAGTCCATCTCCGGGATCAGCATCGGCAGCGAGCACTAGCCGTGGCCCCATGCTGGGGATATTCATGACCTCAACGAGAATGCATTCTTTTTCAAAACTTCCGCCTGCTACGGTAAGTTTTAGTTTTTTAGCGGGAAATGCTTTTGCCAATTTGCGGAGCTGCCTTAATGCAGTTTTGATTTCATCTTCTGCACTAAGATGCTCCGTATTTTTTTTGTCCATTTTCTTCATCAGTAATGGAAATACACCAAAACCGATTGATTCAATAAAATACAAGGGTTTTCTTTCTAATCCTATGACCATTCCAACATCGAATTTTTTAAGTAGGCAATTTCTCCAAAGACCGATAGCTTTTTCACAGTCTAGGGGAATACCGAGAGAAATAGCAATATTGTTTGCAGTGCCTTGTGGCAGAATAGCTATTGGCCTTTTAAATCTTAACTTTTTTTCCAATAGACCCATTACAGTCATTCTTATGGTACCGTCACCACCTGCTAGGGCAATAATATCCGTCTGCGGATCGATCTTTTTGACCGCATCCTTTTTTGTTACGACCGTGCATTGGTGGCCGAGATCTTCAATCAATTGACATAGTTCGTCCTTATCTCCATTCGTGTCATCCCCAGCGGCCGGGTTATGTACTAACCGTATGTTTTTACCATGTTCTTTCATAACATCTGAACAAAGCATGCTCGAGATTGGTTTTCATAGAAAAGGTACTGTTATGAATATACTTATTACCAATGACGATGGCATCTATTCACCGGGGATTGCGGCATTAGCAAAGAGAGCGAAACAGTTTGGAACAGTTAAGATTGTTGCCCCCGATGTTGAACAGTCTTCTATGGGACATGCCATTACGCATTCCCGGCCTCTAAGCTACCGGCGTGCACCGATTACTTTTGATGATATTGAAGCTTTTAGGGTAAATGGCACACCCGCAGATTGTGTAGCCTTGGGCTTATATATGTTTCCAGATACGCAGGTTGTGCTTTCTGGTATTAACATGGGGCCAAATCTGGGTAATTCCATGTGGCATTCGGGAACATTAGCTGCGGCAAAGCAGGCGACACTGCTCGGCATTACGGGGATCGCATTGAGCACACCCGTCGGGAAGAC
This sequence comes from Sphingobacterium sp., assembly GCA_031253985.1. Lineage (GTDB taxonomy): Bacteria > Bacteroidota > Bacteroidia > Sphingobacteriales > Sphingobacteriaceae > Sphingobacterium. The sequence continues at coordinate 155,289 of JAIRVH010000192.1, read as the reverse complement.
GGAACCGGATTTTGAAGGGCTTTCTCGCTGGACAGGGGATGTACTCAAGCTATTGTTGAACAATAAAGGTCCTGCCCTTTACAATGTGAATTTTCCGCCCAAACCTCGAGCTCTTTCATGGACAAGACAATCTGTACGTTTATATGATGGTAGTGTGGTGCCCGGAGAGGATCCCATGGGAAGAAAAAACTATTGGATTACCGTTGTGCCATTGGAACCTGCGGAAAAAGGTACCGACCGTTGGGCAGTAGAAAACGGTCTGGTGTCTATTACACCTTTACGTCTGGATCTCACTGCACATGATGAGCTTGCGGCGAGACTGGCAAGCGGGGACATAAATAATGGAGATAGATAAGGCAGAGGAAAGGAAGAGATTTTAATAGAGAAATAATCGCAGGTCAACATTACATGTACTGCAGTAACACCTGCTGACTCTTTGAAAATAATATAAAGACATAAAATGACAACAACTGAAAATTTAACACAAAAGAAACGATTTCGTCCAGCGGATAAAGCTGGGTTCGGTGGTGTGGCATTAGGAAATGGATTTCAGCACAATGCAGACCTTGAATGCTTACAGGCAGTTGAAGCGGCATGGAATTCAGGGATACGACTGTTTGATACTTCGCCTTGGTATGGCTTGGGTATCGGCGAACGTAGAATGGGTTTGTTTTTAAAAGATCAACCTAGAGATAGTTTTACGCTATCAACAAAAGTAGGACGATTAATGCTGCCCCATGAAGATTTTAAGATGGAACAGTCTTTATGGAAAGGTAAGCTAAATTTTGCCTATAAGTATGATTATAGTGCAGCAGGGGTAAGACAAAGTATAGAGGAGAGTCTGCAGCGCTTGGGATTATCGTCCATTGATGTGGTGTATGTTCACGACCTTTCACCCGACAATGGAGATATGAAAGATAGCTATGCATACTATTTTGAGCAAGCTGTTAACGGAGCAATGCCCGAATTGACCAAGATGAGGGAAGAAGGGATTATTAAGGGCTGGGGGTTAGGAGTCAATACCATAGAGCCTATCCTACAGACATTGGAAGTTGCAGACCCGGATATTTTTCTCTCCGCCTGCCAATATTCATTGATCAAACATGACGACGATCTGAACCAAGTTTTTCCAAAAGTTGCTGAAAGAGGGGTTTCAATAGTTGTCGGGGCGCCGTTATGTGCGGGTTTTTTATCGGGCAAAGACCGCTATCTTTATGACGGCACATTTCCGGCCGGTGTTAAAGAAAAACTGAATGCTTTGCAGCGGGTAGCAAAAAATCACGCAGTGGAACTTCATACAGCAGCTTTGCAGTTTGCTGCTGCCCCCGATGAAGTGTCTGGCGTTATACCAGGAGCACATACCGCTGAGCAGGCCATACAAAATGCACATGCCTTCACGATCAAGGTGCCCACCGATTTCTGGAAAGAATTAAAGTACGAAAAACTTATTGCAGAACATGCACCAGTACCTGGTGAATAACATCGTTGAAAGACGTTAGGGTGCGGTTAGCGCACCTTTTTGTTTAAAAACATTTAAGCGAAAATTAATGCTATATAAAATATTGATATGCGCCGTTTTATAGCAGGGGCGCGGTACAATCTATAGGGATCATTAGATTAAATGTAATTTTATTGTCCTCCAAAGCTACCGTTATTTTTCCTTTATGAATTTTTGCGATCTCGTTCGCAATAAATAATCCTAATCCAAGCCCATTGCTGTTGGCTCCTTTTACAAAGGGCTTAAATAGATCTGTAAGATCTGAAGATTGTGAATAGGAAGCCTCATTTGTAACACTAAAAATGAAATTTTCTTTTCGCATAAATGCGTTGATTTCTATATTTTGATGTGGATTGCCATGTTTTATTGCATTACCAATTAAATTGGCGAATGCTCGTCCCATTTTAGTATGATCGCAAGGTACATCAATGGGAAGATTAATATTAGCGATCAACGTTCTATTATGTAGTAGTTCAAATTCTGAGAGGATTTGTCTAATCAATGAATCCATGCGTTGGTTATCACGAACTCTTATAAATCCATAGTCAAGACGGATACTGCTGAAATCTAATACATCATCTATTATTCCTTTCATCCGAAAAGATGCTTCCTCAATTTTCTTTAAAAAGCTTTTTTGGTTTTCATCTTTTATATTTCCCTGAAGATATTGTGATATCACTTTTACAATGCTGACTGGATTGTTCAAGTCATGAGCTAAGGATGATAAAACGAGTTCTCTATTTTTCGAATAATTAAGTTCTTGTTCTAGTTTTCTTCTTGTATTTCTGTACTCAATAACTGTTTTAAAATCTATTGCAATTAAATCGCCACAAACTGGAAGCAGCATTTCCAGTTTACTTTGGTCAAAGTTCACCGGTTCAGCATTCATCAAACTCAGGTGTCCTATAATAGCATCTTTTTTATTGATTATCGGATAAGAAATATAACTTTTTAAACCGAATTTCTGAAGAATATCAGTCCATTGACTGACTGAACAGAGATCGCTATCATCAATATAAATAGGCGAAAGGCCCTTCCGGATTGCCTGATATATTGTAACGTATGTTTCGCTGTTTTTAGCTACAATCTTCTGATACTGGTAATCATAAACGCACCAGTTTCCCCAGGTCTGACCATCCTTCTTGCGTATCAGGCCGTACCGCATTTTTGTGTGACCACACAAAGCTTCTAAAATTCTTTTACAGGAATTAAAGTCACTTTCCTTAATATATCTATCGTACGATTGATTTGGCTGATTTGGGAATGTCATTTTAGCAACGGTTGATTTCTTTACCAATAATAGCTTATTTATTGTTTTACTTGTTTTACCTCACGGCTATTCATCATTTTTATTGCACGAAATATGAATGCTATTGTTGCAAAAGCTAGAAGAATATGAATAAAATCTTCTGTGATGAAGCCTCCCAAAAAAGTAACTGCCCAAATAATCACTATGCTAACAGCTACCAAATATAATAGATCTCCCATATTATATATTATTCTTTATTGAAGAACAATATATAAGTGGAATCGTTTAATAAATCTACTGCTTGGTAGGAGAAAACCATTCGCTCAGGTAAAAATTAATTAATTTTTGTCAATAGGCTCCTTCAAGCTCTTTGTAATCTTTTTCTCTGCCCTGTTGACGATATAGATCCAAGAGTTTGTTGTACGAATTGATACCCCCTGATTGATGGTTATATACAGCCGATTTCCAGTATTTCTCGGCACTCTTCAGATCCCCAAGTTCATAATATGCTTCACCCAATATCGCTTTTACATATACGTTATCCTTATTTTTTATCAAAACTTGGACTGCTTCATTGTACCGTTTCAATTTTACCAACGCACTTCCCAGTGCATAAACCTGCGTTGTATCGCCCGCGTCTACTATTGGTTTCAAATAGCTAATCACATCTTGATAGGCCCCGTCTCTTAAACTTAGGTTGGCAAGAGTTTCTGCAGCCTTTTTATCTCCTTTCTCTGCTGCCATGATGTAATATTGTTTCGCTTTTTCGGGTTGGTGAATATTGCTATATAATAATGCGAGCTTATTGATCGCTTCTACGCTGCCTTCTTTGATAGCGAGCTGATAGTAGCTGATCGCTTCTTCCGTTTTTCCATCCTTATCGAGGCGGTCAGCTTTGTCTTCGTTCGAGCCGTTACAAGAAGCAAATGTGATGAGGATTGCAACAGAAATTAAACTCCATATACCTAAAAATGTGAGCTTATTCATAACTTTTGATGATATGTTGAATAATTAAAAATAAGAATAATGAGATAAATATTTATAATTTATTTTATGTCTGCTACACATTCTCAATGGCTATCGCTCTTCTCGACACTTCGCTTGTCATGATAAATTTTTTAAGAGGCTCTATTTTTGGGAAACAGCATTAGGTTTTCCACAACTTTGCTATATTTGCCAAAAATATAATTAGTCTAAATAGTAATAGGTTTCTTTAGAATAGACTTCGCAGATTGAAGGGACTCAACAATACAGATACCAATATGCTAGTGTGGCACACGACTTTTTTGAAATTTTTAAATACCTGAAATAAGTGAAAACAACAACATCTTGGTTTAATACCAGAAACACGATATTGGCGAGTAGTCTGTTCATTTTAAGTTTTTCCGTAGTTCCACAAATAAGTTTTTCTAGAGAGAGCTGGAAATCCGTTAAAAAAAATGGTGATGATCAAGAATCGGGAACAATTAAGGGGAAGATAAAAAATTCAGAGGGGAAAGGTTTGTCCAATGTGCATATCAATATCGATGGGATAAATAGCACTAAGACCGATAATGAAGGGAATTTTATTTTTTCAAAGATTCCAAAAGGAATTCACTCCATGACCGTAAAGCATATTGGTTTTCAAGAAATCAAGTCGCAGATCTTACTGGAAGGGGAAATCTTGGAGCTTCCAGACTTTGTCATAGAGCAAACAAGTAATCAATTGAATGAAGTTGTCGTGACAGCGAGTCGATTGGCGGAAAGAATCGACGAAGTACCATCGTCAATTACCTATATCGGAGGTAAGACCCTAGAAGATCAACGGCTGATAAATGACAATTTGCCCAATATATTGATGCAGAAAGTGCCAAGTATCTCTACCAGTGAGGAAAGCCAAAACAATTTTATTGCTAAAATACGTGGTCGAAATTTTTTGGTACTGATTGATGGGATTCCTCAATCTACTCCTTTAAGAAATGGCGGAAGAGATATGAAGACGATTGATGCCAGCGCAATTGACCATATTGAAGTCATCAATGGCGCCTCAGCAATGTATGGAAATGGTGCTGCTGGTGGTATAATTAATTACATTACAAAGAAGCCAAAGACAGACAAGAGTTTTCATTCTTCGACCTCTTTAAATAATTCCCTAAGCTTGGTCAAACCAGGTGAAACATATGGTTATAACATAGCACAGGTATTTTCTGGATCGAAAGATAAGTTTGATTATGTCTTTCAAGGAAAGATGGCACGAACGGGCGTGGTGCGGAGCTCCGATGGTACCATTGTAAGTCCATTTTATGGTCTAGGTGAGACAAAAAGTTATAATGCTTTAGCAAAGATTGGCTACCAGATCAACGATAATCATCGTGTCGAATTTATGGGTAACTATTATAGAAGTGTGCAGGATAGTAAGTACGTCGGCACTAAAGGTGAGTTTGGCGTTAAACCCGCTATAGGGATACCTTCAGATACAGTGATTAACGGCGGAACGCCCTACAATAAAGCTTTTCATGTCAAATATGACGGTAATTTTGGCCGAACCTCAGCAAATATGAGTCTGTATTATGAAGATATGAACACCGTATTTGAAACCTACAACCAAACGTATTCTGATCATAAGGGAGCTAGACTAAATTTTAGTACGCCTTTTGATTTATCCAATAACAATAAGGTAACGTTAATTTATGGGGTAGATCTTTTGAAAGATCACACCGTTCAAAAAACCTTGGACGATGGATTAGTGACACCAGATATGAATATGAAAAGTGCGGCCTTATACTTACAAAGTAAATTTAACCTCGCCGAATATTGGATAGTAAAAGGTGGTGTGAGGTATGAAAACTTGGATTTCAAAGTTGGAGATTTAACAAAAGCGGGGAAAGTCACTCCTGGAGACAATAGTAATTCAAATGCATTTGTATTTAATTTGGCCGGAAGATATAATAAATTAAAATACTTGCAGCCTTTTGTTTCATTTTCACAAGGGTATTCTATCGGAGATGTAGGGCTTGTATTGCGTAATGGAGTGCCTTTAAGTCAAATTAATCCTAAGCCAGTAGTTGTCAATAACACTGAGCTGGGATTAAATGGTAATTTCACGATATTGAGTTACCAATTGACGGGGTATTATAGCTCTTCCAAAAAAGGTAATACCTTCGCCGAGACGTCAACACCTGGCAATTACGAACTGATCCAGGTTCCCCAACGTATTTACGGTCTGGAATTGGTTGTAGATGTAAAACCTGTTAAATGGTTTAAGTTTGGCACCATATTCGGGTATATGGATGGTCGACAAGATCTGAAAAATGAAGGAACATATAAGGAAAAATTGGATAACTCTATTATTTCGCCTTTTAAAATAAATATTAATGCAGATTTCAAATTGACAGACCGGTGGAACGTCTACCTTCAATATTTACATTTGGGTAAACGCGATGTTTTTCAACCTTCTGAATATAATTATGGCAAATATCCTATTTCTGGATATGGCCTGATGGATTTCCAGACACGTTATAAATTAAAAAATCTAGCTTTTATTTTTTCAGTTAATAATCTGCTGAACAATGATTATTTCCCGCTGCACGCGGAGGTGAGGGGAGCGACTAATGAAGGCCGTTATTACGTCAAAGGAAGTGGAACAATCGCTAATTTAGGTATTCAGTTGGATCTATAATACAAGCCTTTGATAAGCTATAAAGATGCCCCTATAAGATTTCTTATAGGGGCATCTTTATATATTATTTCCTGAAACTACTTTGGGATTTAGCCATGTTCTCGGCTGAAACTTCTTTCTTTGAATTTCATAAAAGAAGTAATATCTTAGAAAATATACTTTCGGGTTCTGTGAGCACAAGCCAGTTTCATCTATAATACGAGTTTTAGCTATAGTTGACTAGATTTTACCTAACCTCTGCAGTATATTTTATGAATGGGATGGACATCCCCGCGTCCTTTATTAAATGCTCTTCATTTAAGAACAATTCAAATTTAACAACTTCGCTTTATTCAAAGTTACGTTTTTGTAAGGGCGTATTTAACAGAAACATAATACTAACCACACACTTCCCACATATCTCTTTAAGAATTTAGTGCCAGAAGCATATGTTCCGCAATTGGCGCTGCAATGCTTCCCTGCCATAGCAACCGAAGGAATATTCTTTTGCCGGGCATCAAGCAAGAAATAGCTAGGATCGAAAATTTTGACCAGGGGTGAATTATACACATTTATCAGACCATGAATTATTGGAAAGCTGCTGTAAGCATGACGACCTGAAAGCTTATAATGAGCTTGTGGCCCGTTATGCCCCCAAATTGTATGCGACATGTCAGGTATATTTGAATGATGCTTTTCTTGCTGAGGAAATTGCCCTGGATATCTTGTTCTGGATCTGGAAAAAACGCCGGGAGTTTAGTATACCCGATAACCTAAGCAATTATCTTCATCGGGCAGCCCGTAATGCCGTTACCAGCCAGTTACGCAAACAACGCCGCAATATTGTTGAAACTGTTGCAGATTATGCCGAAACTGCTGCAGTGGAATACCGTATGGCCGACTATGCGGTAAGCTGTCAGGAGGAAGAAGAACAGTATCAGCAGCTCCTGTCTGGACTCAGTGCTCAGCGTAAAGAGGTTTTTGTGCTCAGTCGCGAGCAGGGGTTCAGCTACAAGGAAATCGCAGAGAAAACCAACCTGTCTATCAACACCATCGAAAACTATATGGTCGCTGCACTGAAACATTTTCGTAAAGGCATCTTATCTCTTTTAGTTCTGTTTTTAGACCTGTTTTTTTATTTTTTTTAACTCAATATCAGTTGGTTGTGTGTTTTTTTACTTTGTCCTAGGTGGTGCGTTTTCGTATTTGCGCCTTTATAAGTGAAGAAGCAAAAAAATGGACGAACAAATAATCACCAATGAACTGTTAAAGCGATACCTGCAAGGAAAATGCACAGTTGCCGAACAGAAGATTATTGCGGATTTTCTGGACGATCCGAACAATTTGATCCGCCTGCATCAGATCTTGGCCGAACAGACAAATAGTCTTTGGGATTCCTCAGCAGAGGATCTCGAGCTTGATGGTGGACAAATTATTGATTGGCAGCGGCGCCTGTACGAAAGGATGGAAGAGGAGCAATTGATCCCATCCGATAAAACCATACCTAATTCACTTCGAAGAGGGATTGTCCCAATCCGACAACGTATACAATGGTATGTCGCAGCGATACTATTATTTGTTGGATTGGGAGTATTGCTCTTGTTATGGATTCCGCAGGGAGCCGAACAGCCACAACTGCTTAGTCATCAAAGTAATCCTATCGCTCCCGGAAGTGAAAAGGCGATTTTGAAATTGTCAGATGGTTCGATGATTTCTCTTTCTGACGCTTCTAACGGAAAGCTGGTGGATCAGGCCGGTGTCAACGTACAAAAAACAGCTGCTGGTGAAATTGTTTATAGCGCAACTGGAACAAACACTGCTTCCAAACGATTTAATAGCATCAGTACACCCAATGGAGGGCAATATCGTGTCACCCTCCCCGATGGAAGTAAAGCCTGGCTGAATGCCGCGTCTTCATTGACCTATCCCATTGAATTTGACAACAATGAACGCCGCGTAAAAATGACGGGGGAAGTATACTTTGAAATTGCTAAAGTCAGCAACGAAAAAAAGGAGCGTATACCATTTTTTGTAGAGACCGATAAACAGTTGATTCAGGTGTTGGGAACCACCTTCAATGTCAATGCCTATGCGAATGAACCCTACGACTGCACGACGCTCGTGGAAGGCAGTGTACGCCTGGTCTCTTCAGGCAGTGGACAATCTGAATTGCTCCATCCCGGCCAACAGGCCTTGGTTGGAAAAAATATGCAGCTCTCAGCAGCAGATATGCAGCAAAACCTAGCTTGGGTAAATGGATATTTTATATTCCGTCGGGAGGAATTGGGGAGCATCCTGCGCAAGATCGCCCGATGGTATGATGTTTCGGTTGAATGTCCACAGGAGTTAAGCACAATGAAATTTACGGGAAAGGTATCTCGGAACCAATCGATATCGGCCGTAGTGGAAATGATCGCTTCCATCAATAAAGTGAAACTGGAGATCAAAGAAAGGAGGATTATCGTGAAGAAATAATTACCCATTGCAAATGACATTGGATAAAAAATAAGCGGCGATGCTACCAACATCACCGCCCAAAATAGCTAAAGTCATTAAAAAAGATCTGTCGTCAATTTTAACATTTACTATAACTACAAGACAAAAGTATGAATTTTCATCAAGTCATGCGTGTTATGAAAATCACCATGGTATTATTAACCTGTGTATTAGCACATTTAAGTGCAGCTACATATGGTCAGCGCCTAACTATTAATAAGCAAAAGACCCTTTTGGCCGATCTAATGGAACAGATCAGCCAGCAGACAGGGTACGATTTTTTTTATGACGCGGAGATCTTTGATCATGCTCCGCGCATCACCATTAATGTGGTGAATGCACCCTTGGAACAGGTGCTGGAACGTTGTTTCGAAAAGCTCCCTTTTGCCTATACGGTCAAAAACAGGATTGTAACCATTCGACGTATCGGAACGGAAGATCCGGTCGATGAGAAAAAAACAGGCCGTCTGTCCCAGACTGCTACGGTCCGTGGCCGGGTGCTGGACGGGAATACCGGACAGCCATTGGCAGGGATTTCCATTAGCGTAAAGAATACCAAAAATTCGACCTCAACAGATGAGAATGGAAATTTTTCCATCGTGATCTCCGGTCAAAATGCGGTACTTGCCTTTACCTCACTGGGGTATCAGCGCAAAGAGTTGACTGTCACTGCGCAGCAGTCCGATCTGACCGTACGATTGCAGCCTCTGACAACGGCATTGGAGGAAGTCGAAGTCACGGTGCAGGCACGAAAGCGTGCAAATACGGAGGCTTCTGTCCTCGAGGAACGCCGTAAAGCCTCCGTGGTACAGGATGCAATTTCTGCGCAGTTGATCGAACGTACCGGAAGTATCACCACTACACAAGCCTTGCAACGTGTGACCGGAGTGACCATCACTGACGACAAATATGTCGCTGTACGTGGACTCGGAGACCGGTCGGTAATTGGTCAGCTGAATGGTGTACGCCTGGCATCCTCGGATCCTGATCGCAGTGCTATCCCTCTGGATCTGGTCCCAGCTTCATTATTGGATAACATTACGGTTTATAAGACCGTGACACCCGATAAACCTGCCGATGCGGCTTCGGGAATCGTCGAACTGAAAACCAAATCCGTCCCGGATAAGATGACCTTTGAAGTGATCGCGCAGACAGGCTTCAATTCCAATATTGGAGTCGGTGGCAAGTATAATAGTTTCTGGAACAGCGATATGGGCGTATTGGGTACGGCTATCAATAAAAAAGATCTTTCCAAAGACTTCCTGAATCTATCCAAGCAATACCCAAATGGACTGAGCTCGATTCAGCAGTTAATTGCGTCGAGCAATTATAGTCCCGAAGTGCGCCAGGAAGTCAATCGCATCAACGGCATCATGCAGGGCTTTGATCCCGTTTTGACCTCCCAGACCAAAAAGGCACCGCTCAATCAATTGTATTCAGCCACGTTTGGAAATAGTTATACCCTTTTTGATAAACATAAATTGGGCGTAATTCTAGGCGGAAACTATTACCGTCGTACTAGTAATATCTACGATGGCGACCTGACACAATACAGTATCTACCAAGGTGTGGTTACGGGAAGCCCTTATATCTATAGCCAGCGTAAGATCCCCAATTTTACAACCACAAATAATATTGTGATGGGTAAATACCAAACCTATAAGGAAAATACAGGAGTAGAAACGCTCAATTACGGCCTATTGGGTGGTTTGACCTATCGTTTTAATCCTAGACACGAAGTGAGTTTTCAGTACCTGGGAAGCTGGGGTGGTGAGAATACAGCGAACAATCTGCGTGGTGGATATTACTATGCGGGTTTACCCGGCGAAGTAAATAGTACGACCTACTCGCTAAAACAAACCTTCCGTATGCTACATACCTTTAACCTGCAAGGGGAACACAAATTTTTAAAAAGTGCGTATTCTCCGCGATTGAGCTACAATTTGGCGTCCTCCAAATCCAACCAGAATGATCCAGATTACCGCTTTGTCAATATGGTGGATTACAAACCGCGCTATGGTGGCGCTATCGAACGGCCGGGAATTAGTCCGCTTCCCAATACAGGGAATTCAGAGTTTGTCTACACCGAACGCTATTATGCATTAAGTTCAGGTTATGTCAACGGATTTGGTCCTTATGGCATTATTCAAGCCGACCCAAATGGACGGCGCTGGCGGAATCTGGACGAAACTAATTATAATTACAAAGCTGATCTGGCCATACCATTTAAATTATTCGGTTATAAACAGGAATTTAAAACAGGATTCAACTATCTGAACCGCGAGCGGAAATTTGGTGAAAATGTACTGTTTTTACCGGGATCTAATTTTACAAGCTATGGCGCTTACGGTCCCGGTAAATTCTCCTCGATCCCGCTCTATGATGTGGAAGGTAATCTGGACCGGCTGGTCAGCAATGAGGTGGTTGGCGTGCGCGTGCCCACAGGTGGAGTAGGCGAAGGTGACTTTCCCGTGGGTGGCTTCTTGTACAACATCCAAAAATCACCAAACAATTACACCGGATTTTATGAAACCAATGCGTTCTATGGCATGCTGGACCTGAAACTGACGGATGAACTCCGTATTGCCGGTGGTTTGCGCTTTGAAAATACCAATATTCAGTCCGCGGTGGATACAGCGAATGTGTATCTGGATCCATCACTAATAGCAGCGAATGCTAACGGAACCGTAAACCTGAATCCACAGAATCCCAATTCGGCCTATAAGCAGGGCTACAAACCATATTATTCGGTCAATGCAACGTATACCCTTAACGAGAACATGAACTTTAGGGTAGCCTTCAATACCACACTGGCGCGACCTGAATTACGGGAAATTACCAATGTTTACGAATTTGACGCTTTCCAGATGGGCTTGGTCGTCGGAAACAGAAACTTAAAAAACCAGTCGACCAAAAACCTGGATTTCCGCTGGGAGTGGTTCCCAAATAGCGGGGAGGTCATTGCCATTTCAGCCTTCGGGAAAGAAATAAATGACCAGCTCGTGAAGGTATTCAGTCTGCAAACTCAAGGACTGGCGGCTACTTTTCCGGAATTTCCGATCATTCAATTTCAGAACGATCCCAACCGGGGCCGGGTTTATGGAATTGAACTGGAACTGGTGAAAAACTTAGGCTCATTCTGGGAACCTGCACAGGATTTCTTCTTAGGGTCCAATCTACTGCTTGCGCAGAGCAATATTAAGAAAATACCAGAAAGGCTTGCTGCCAATTGGTCCATCGACCGGAATGCACCGACCAATAGCCCACTCTTTGAACAGGCACCCTATAGTATCAATGCCTGGCTGAATTTTAACAATAAAAAGTGGGGTACAGATATTACAGCGACTTACAATACCGTAGGCGAAAGACTGGTACAGATCAATCTTACCGGTGAACCGGACCTTTATACGCGGCCATTTTCCATGTTGGATCTGGTATTCAGCCAAAAGCTGAATAAGCGGCTGCTATTTAAAGGTTATGCAAAGAATATCCTTAATCCAGCTATCAAAACGGTTTATGCCAACCCAAATACAGGTGGCAAATGGTATGGACGCGAATACCTCAACCGTAGTTACAAGCGCGGAACAGAAATTATGGTTGGATTTACCTATAACATTTTATAAGTATGAAACAGCAAAAAAAAGGAACGAATGGACAGCGCTTGAAGGTGATGGTAGGGATATCCCTCCTTCAGGTCATACTGCTGTTGGTCAGTATTTTTGTCCTCTCCTGTAAACGAGAAAACTTAGATTATACCTTTGACTATAGACCCAACCCCGATGCTGCAAAAGCCTCGAATACACGTTTGGTCAATTTATCCGAGAATGCGCAGCTGATAGCCAATGGTGACAGTCTGACAAATTTCTTTGTGCCCCCAAGGCGTTCGGGCTATATTCCACCCGAAGAGCTGACGCCACCGGGAACACGGTATTTTCCAAAAGATGGGCGTTTGGGACAGAGCTGGACGGTACCTCAGGATCTCTTTCAGACCGATGGTACGATACGTTTTAGAACAACCTTTGTGCCGATACCAAATCGGAACATAGCTTCTCATGATGTCGAGTTTACAGTCCGCGATTCTTACAGCGCTCCGAAAGACTATTACCTGCTGATCAATCACGAAAGCAGGGTGCAGAAACCGGATAAACTGGTGGAGGTACCACGTAGTGTGACCGCTCCGGCACGTCCGGACCATTTTAAAATCCGGATTATTAATTTCGCCAAGAAGCTGATGCCAACAAGCTCCATGGAGGATATTACTGGTCCGATTACCTTAGCTTATGCAGATGGAACGCCTGTTAGTAAGGTCACCACAAAGATTGCCAGCGATGCCTGGTCGGATTATGTGGAACTGCCTTATGGTACCTATCAGTTTAAGCTGCTGACGGCTGATGGCCGGCAGATTCCGGCGGTGGGGCATACCTATTACAATAATATCGACCGTTTCAACTCAACCATGGAGATGGGCGGCGGTGCCATTCCTCGCATGTCTTCTGGTCAGACTTATGCTCCGGTTCAGACCTTCCAGCCCGGGGGGATCTATACCATTGTTGTACATCCCAAAGACTTTACCTGGACTACGGGTACAGACGACATCAACGAATTGCAAAACGGTTTTCAGATCATTGCAGATATCAGTGAACCACTCAATCGGACCTATGCACAAATACAGCTGGCCAATACAATCATTGGACAAAATACGGTACTGGCTGCAAAAGGACAAAAAACTACTGCAACGGCTTATGGTGCAGCATCGGATTATATCCGCGTCGTTGCAGGTCAACAGCGTATTGTGCTGGAAACAGGTTCAGGACAGGCTTTGGCCGGCCTCGATGCCGAACTGCAGGCCGGACAAAATTATACAGCCTGGCTCTATACGGATCAGGACAAAAAAGTCAAGGTTCTATTAGCAGCCAATAATTTGGCCGGAACGGGCTATACGGGGAAAGTAGGAGGGGGTAATAATGCGACAATAGACCGGTTCCGGTCCAGCTATATGTTTAATTTCCGTTTCCTGAATTTCTGTACAGCTTTGCCCTATGCCACATTTACTAATGGTGAGGGACGTCCTTTTGGTACAGGGGCAATGGATAGTGGTGTAAATATGGCTCCCGGAGTTTTAAATATCCTGCAACCTTATACAACGCTGCTCTATAGTGCTTCCAATGATGTTGGTGGTCCCTATCAGTTTATGGCTTACAGTTCGCTGGCAACGCGTATTCCAGGTGATTGGCTGGAGCAGGTCAAACCATTGTCCAGTACGCAGCTTGTGGCAAATCCCAAACTGTATACCGCTGTCGGACGTAAAGTTCCACTGCATGAACCGGGGGTATATTCCATCGCGGTGATAGGTGATCTGAAAAGCACCTCCGAAACCGACAAAGCGAAGTTTATGGTAGTAAAACATACGAAATAACCATTTTTATGAAACACAAGATTTTAAATTGTCCCATTTTTGCAATTATCGCGTTGTCGTTTGTTTTTTGCGTAGCTAGCTGCACAAAAACCGAATATCGTACCGTCGAAGACCCTGCTTATATCCGGGTATTTAATAATTTGACCTATACGCTCACATTGGATAATAAAGAAGAAGCGCAACCTTTTTTCTGCATGTTTATTGATCCGGAGTTTGATGCGTCAGGCAAACCCATTGGTGGAAAGGCAATAGGTGATTTTTTGGATAAACGGAATATCTATGCAGCACCCAATGCAGCACATGCGGGATTGAGTACCTCTAAATATAACCCCGAATACCCGGGCAAAGAACTGGTACCCACAGCACCTATACTGAATGGTTTTGATTTAACAAATTGGGCACAGGTGCCTGCAGGCAAACGTCGTTTCCTCTTTATGGCAAGGCCCATCAGTAACGTTCCATTTGCGCAATTGCCCGATGAGCAACAGCGCAAAGTATTTCTGGATACCATCATTGACCTCTCCTCGCGTGAAGTGTATACCTTGCATATACTGCAGAAAGACTTTAAGACAAAGGAAAATGGACTCTATGTCCGTCAGGAGATTTTCCATAAACAGGCTTTTTCGGATACCCTGACTTATGTTAATTTTTATAATCTGAGTGCAAAAGGCTTCCTTCAGGCTGAGCCCTTATTGAAATTGCCCGTACCTGCGACAACAAGCTCCCTGCGGTATGGTATCCGTGATACGATGAATATTTTTATCACGCATATTCAGCCAAGTGTGAATGCTGCCGGAGCGACAGTACAACAACGGATTCCGGCCTTCAGTTACCAGTATGCAGGCCAGATCTTGCGTAATACCGATGTGCCCAAGGTTACGCCTTATTATAGTTTTCCAATCTTTTTGCAGGATAAAAACAAGATTTATTCCGATACCTGGCAATATATTCAGTTTTTTGCACCACCTATTGACCCGCGGATTTCAGGTTCCTATTATGAACCGCCTACAGTCCCAAAGGGAACGCAGGAGGCGGCCGTTAAAGATGGCCGGTTTGGTTATATCCTGATGGATCATGCAAGTTATGCACCAAGCTATTACCTCAATACCTTCTTTCCCGGTTTGACCGTCAATGTCCATTCAGGCAAAGATAATCCCCGGACTTTTGGTGTGGTCAACAGTATTGAAATCGTCAATGGCAATGCCTTCCTGACAACTGTACAACGTAAGTATCCGCAACCTATTTATTAATTATGAGACCTGATATTTTAGCTATAAATCAGCAAACAGCGAGCAGAGAAATCAAAGATCCTGTGCAGTCGGTCGGTATGAAGATACTCGTTTGGCTTGCTTTACTTTTAAACACACTCTTTTTTCATGGATGCAAGAATAAAGACCTTGATCTATATGTCGAAAGTGACAAATACAGCAATGCAGCGGATTTCATTGGTAACAATTACAACTTGAGCCTGCTTTATGCCGCATTGAAACAGGCCGACTTATTGGATATGCTTAAACAGGAGGGGCCTTATACGGTGTTTGCTCCAACGAATAGCGCCTTCAATGATCTAGGCATTGTTCGTGCCAGCGACTTCGTTGGTATGAAGCAGGATAGCCTACGCCAGCTATTGCTTTATCATATGTTGCCCCGAAGGTTGTATACCAGTGATGTACCACCGAATACCATCGATAATAAGTATGTCAATATGATGGAAAAGGAACTTTTTATTGGCTATAAATCCCAAAAAGTCTGTACGGAATGTACGCTAATTTCAGATCTGTATATCAATGGCGCAAAATCTGTTTCTGCGACACAGAATATTGTATTGGCAAACGGTGTCCTGCATGTCGTTGATAAAGTGCTAAAGTACAATCCAACCATACAAGATGTGTTAAATTCCAAACCTGAGTATAGCTTATTTATTGCACTGCTCAAACGTATGGGAGATTGGGAGCGTCTGGGAGAGCCTGTCAATACAACTGTTTTTGCACCCGATAATGAGGCTTTTAAAAAGGCAAACCTCACAGCAAGTGATATTGCTCGTTTAGATCCCAGTAAGTACGGCAAACGATTGTCACGCGTTTATCTGCTGTATAACCACTTCTTTCTCTCCGATATGGCAATCTATGGACAGCTAGCCGGATCCGGCAACTACGGCGGTCCGTTTTATCGTGCGCGCATTGTGGGTGATGAATTATATTATTTTGGCATTTCTGCCACTAAGCCAATGGAACCCTTTATTATTCACAGCCAGGCACCCGAACCCAATACACCGCTTCGGATCAGCAACTTTCAGCCGGGCTATCAAACGGATTTTAAAGCGGACAATGGTGTTGTACACGGAATAAATAGCTTATTGGTATTGCCTGAAGAAGCGCTGATAAAGGAAGAAACTAAGACAGATCAACGATGAAAAGTAATTTAAATCAACATATAATGGGTATACTATGTGGAGTTCTCCTCCTATTTTCTGCCTGTCAAAAAACAGAATTTATGCCGGATCCGGTGGGTGAGGAAATCCCCGCTCCCGATTACCCATCGCTCACAGTAGCTCTGCCTGAAGAGACAAGCCTGTTCAAAGCAATGTGGCAAAAGGCGGAGATGGATAAGGTATTGGCGACGGAACAGGCGCAGGTCAAACTGACCTTTTTGGTCCCTAACAATAAGGCCATGGAAACCTCGGGATATACTGCTGCAAAAATACAGCAACTGACGAAAGACTCCTTGCAGAATGTATTACGTTATCATGTGCTCAATGGTGCCATCAGTTCCGAAAAACTAGCCCTAGCTGGTGGAGATTTAACATTTTTCACACTATTGAAACACCCCAAATTTCTGGATGGTGAACCCCGGGATGGTTCATTGGTACGGACGGTCCCCTATTTCTATCGGCAACAGCTGAGTATGGACGGAGGGAACTTCATTATCGATGGAAAGAAATTAAAGATTGGGCAAGAACTTGCCGTTGCGCAGGGACATGTTTTTATTCTTGAGCAGGTTCTCAAAGCTCCCCAGCAGCAGATGTACGATTTTTTGGTCAAGGACGGCCGTTTTTCCCTGTATTTAAAGTCCATGGAACTTAGCAATATCGAGTATACTAACGATTTTATGATGAATATGTATGCAGGATATGGTTTACCTGTTCGTTTTATGCTCGATTGGAATTATTATTTTGAGGGTACTTTTCATTATAGTACTGAACGGCCTCGGCATGTCATCCATTGTACATTGTTTGCGCCAACCGATGCAGCTTTCAACCGGATCGGCATTTATACGGAGGCTGATCTGCGCGCGTTGAACGGACGGATCGAAACCCCATGGTACTATGAAAACAACCAATTAACTCCGGTGGATAGCCTGCTCAAGTACCAGTACATTGGCAGCGCACGAATGGAGACTGGTTATAATGAAGACTATACTATGGCGAATGTAGACATTCAAAGTGACCGTGAAATCGATAATTCGACTATTTTTTCGCAAATGTTGGACAACAACAAGCTGGCTGAATTCAAGAGTATCTACCATCGTTTTTACCGTTCAGGCAACAGAATTCAGGTGGGGCATTTAAAAAGCAAAGCACAACCAGCGGACATTATTGAGGAAAATATCAACACCATTCAAGGGCCGGTCCATGTGGTCGATCGGATTATTGTGCCGGATGATTTCAGCATGTGGCACAAGAAAAAGTAGTATACAAAGTGTAAACGATTAGACAAAACGACATGAAATCAATGAACTATCTATATGCCATCTTAGTGATGTTATCCCTGGTGAACTGTTCCAAGGATACCGTAAATCCTACGGCGGCTATCGAGAAAAATACTTTAAATGATGTGGTTCGGGACAATTTTGGATTGACCTATCTTGCTACTGCACTGTATAAATGTGGGCTGAATAACTTATTGATGCAAGATGGTTCTTATACCTTGCTGGCTCCATCCGACGATGCTTACAAGGCTGCTGGTTATCTAAATCCAGCTGCGGTATATGCCGAGCCAGCTAGCAAGCTCACCGAGCAGGGAAATTATCATATCCTGAAAAGCCCAGTACTGTTTACCGGAAAGGCCTTAAAAATGAATCAGGAGGAGGAAACTTTATTGGGTACCAAAGTGTATTGGAGCCGCGTGAAGCGCGGACAAGACACATTGACGACGATCAATGGGGGCCGCTTGCTACAGGCGGATACCAAAGCCGCTAATGGTATAATGCAGGTACTGGACCGTTTATTGGTTCCCAATGTGCACAGCAACCTTAAGCAGGCGCTGGCAGCAAATGTTGATCTCAGCTTGTTTTATCAGGCTTTAAAGGTTTCTGGCTTACTGGAATCATTGGCGGGTACAGCAAATTATACGGTATTTGCACTCAATAATACAGCGATCAAACAAATGGGCTATCCCGATTTGGAAGCAATTGAAAAGGCCGATCCTGCTGCATTGAAAAAGCTCTTAAGCTATCACATCGCCAGGGAGCGCAAGTTTGCGCAAGATTACTTCCTGCTGACGCTGGAGGGAACAACGAGTTATACTGAAACGATGCTGAATGAAAAGACCTTGACCATTAATTTGCTTGGTCAATACAATGTACCCAATAGCTTTACGGGAATAACCGTAAAAGGCACTGGCAATTCCTGGGCACTAACTCCGGTACGCACCGATGTACTTGCCGGAAATGGAGTCATCCATGTCATGGGGCAAGTGCTCCAACAATAAGGTGAAAGACTGTGTGTTATTCACTCAGATTTATAAAAAATGTTTACATGAAAACAATCAACAAGACAATATATCATTGGATCGGGATGCTTATTGCCCTGTTCGTGCTCCAGATCCAGCCAACAAGGATGCTGGCGCAGGAAACTTCCGGTACCCTCACGGGCCGGGTACTGAACGGGACAAAAGCACCGATAGCAGGCGCTTCTATCGAAGCGGTGCATACACCTTCGGGTACAAAATATACCCTTTCAGCAGATAAAGACGGCCGCTTTACGATCAATAATATGCGTATCGGCGGGCCCTATCGTGTTAGTGCTACCGCTGTCGGTCTGCAACCCGATATCCGCGCGGATATTTTTATCCGCCTGGGCGGAGCACAGGAGCTGGAGCTGCTTTTGACCGAAGCCAACCAACGCATGGAGGAGGTCGTGGTCAGCGCCCGGACAAGGGGACAGTGGGCCGATACATTCGGTGCAGGTAAAAATATTTCGGGCGAACAGATCCGCAATATGCCTACAGTATCACGTTCGATCACGGATGTGACCCGTCTGACCCCGCAGGGAAGCCGCGACAACAGCTTCGGTGGTACCAATTTTCGTTACAACAACGTGACGGTGGACGGCGCGATCAACAACGATGCCATCGGTTTTTCGCCATCTTTGGGTGGGCAGACCGGTACTTCGGGAATGGCGGGAAGTTCAACCCGCACCAATCCGATTTCGATCGATGCAATCCAGGATGTACAGGTGTATCTTGCTCCCTATGATGTCAAGATCGGTAACTTTACCGGTGGTTCGGTGAATGCAGTTACGCGTTCGGGGACGAACAAAATTGAGGGTTCGGTATATGGTTTCGGCCGCAATGCGGCACTGACGGGAAAAGACCGTGTAGGGACACTGGGCAAGATGAACAGTGACTTCTACGATTACCAGGCTGGTTTCCGGATCGGTTTCCCGATTATCAAAAATAAACTGTTCTTCTTCAGCAATGAAGAGATCGCGCGCCGGCAGGATCCGACACAGCTTATTGTCGGCACAACCGAAACGGCTCAGATATTGAATGTGGCGGATGCGGAAAAAATAGCGAATACTGTCAAGGAGCGCTATGGCAATTTGTTTGATGCGGGCACAGCCGACAGCTATACCAACTGGAGCAAGTCTGTCAAGTTCTTCAACCGTGTCGATTGGAATATTAATGCCCGGCATCAGCTGGCAATCCGAAACAATACCATCCGTAGTTCGGCTACACACATGGACCGCGACCAGCAGGATTTTCGTTTTTCGAGCATGGCCTTCAAACAGACCAACAACCAGAGCAGTACGGTAGCCGAATTGAAGAGCCGTTTTTCAAATAGTCTTTCCGCCAATGCCGTGATCGGTTATACGGTTGTCAACGATAGACGTGATCCACTGTCAGACCCGACGCTGCCACAGGTACAGATCCAGGGACGTACACCGGGGACGACGGTGTACATCGGGACAGACCGTGAAGCAAGCATCTTTGATATGCAGCAACGCACCTGGGAGTTTACGGGCAACCTAACCTGGAATACAGGGCGTCATAAGCTGCTTTTCGGTACACACAATGAACTGTACAAAATCCGTTACGGTTTTGTGAACAGCTGGAACGGGCGTGTTGACTACAACAGCATCGAAGATTTTGTGAATAACAATCCATATCGGGTACGGGGGAGCTACAATTATAACAACAATACCCGCGACTATATCCTCGCAAATCCAGCGGCAGATTTTGGTGTCAATATGTATAGCTTGTATCTACAGGACGAAATCCGTATCCACGACCGATTGCGCATTACACCCGGACTACGGGCAGATTTAGCAAGTCTGCCAGATATGCCTCAACTGAGCGACAAAGTGAAAAATATCCTTTCGGACCCGAATTTCAGCACGACTTATCAATATACCCCCCTCAGTCGTTTGCGCAATGATTTTATGAATAGGGTACAACTATCGCCACGAGTAGGCTTCCGCTGGGAAGTAACAAAAGACCGCAAACTTGTATTGCGCGGAGGGGCAGGGTTGTTTACGGGACGGATTCCGTTTGCCTGGCTGGCTTACGCTTATTACAATACGGGCAACAGTTACGGTGCATTTGACCAGCGAGCAGATCAGAAACCTTTTGAACCAGGCAGTGATGCAATACGTCCGAGTGAAAATGGACTGGCAGATTTTATTGCTCAGAATGGTGCTGTCGTCAATGATCCTAATAGCGGAAAAACACAGGTGGACCTGGTGGACAATGGTTTTACCCTGCCGCAGGTCTTCCGGGGAAGTTTGGGTATTGACTACGAAGCGGCTGGCGACTGGAAGTTTACACTAGAGGGGATTTATACCAAAAATATCAGCGATGTATTATTTCAGCAGCTCAATACATCTGACAACCCGCGCTGGTACGGTTATGACAGGGATCACCAGCAGCCGGTATACAGCGGTACGGTGGATAGCCGTTTCTCGAATATCTACCTGCTGAGCAATACCAATCAGGGATATAAGTACGGCATAACAGGAACGGTTGCAAAAAAATATAAGACCTTAAATGCGACGGCAAGCTACACCTACGGTATGTCAAAAGACTTGTCCAATGGGGTACGGAATTCGATGGAATCAAACTGGCAGCTCAATCAGTCCTTGATCCCGAATAACCCCAGTCTGGCCTTCAGTAATTTTGACATCCGGCATCGGATCGTCGCAAGTATCAGCTATGATAAGCTGTGGCACCGTGCAGGACGGACCAATATTACCTTGTTCTTTTCAGCACAATCCGGGTCGCCATTTACCTATGGTATCGTGAACAATAGCATTCAGGGATTACCACAGCAAGTATCGCTGGTCTATATACCGACAGCGTCGGAGGCAATCCGGTATTTTAAAGATATTGCCGGTGGACAGACAGCGGCGCAACAGGCTGCGGCTTTCAATACTTTCATTGATGCCAATGCCTATTTAAGTGGACGTCGCGGCGATTTTACCGAACGTAATAAAGCACGTACACCTTGGAATGTGCAGGCAGACCTGCGACTGGCACACGAACTTGCCGTCAATAGACAGGGGCATATCCTTACCCTGTCGGCTGATGTGATGAACCTGACGAACCTGTTGTATCGGAAATGGGGCGTACAGTATTTCTCCCCGAACACATTCAACTCGACAAGTTCGGTCGGACTGACGCCGACGCTGTTTCCGCCGCAGCAGAACGAAGGAAACTGGCCGGTCTTTGAATTCCGCAGTCCTGGCACTCCATACAGTATAGATTATTTTAATTCGCGGGCGCAGATACAGCTGGGCCTACGGTATTCATTTTAGCTAAAAAGGAAAAGGTACATCAGCGGAAAAGCGGATGTACCTTTTGCTAAAAATGGTTCTCGTCACGCTTGATTTTGGTTGTATATATCTCCACACTACACCATCCGGCCAATGACTCTAGGTATACAAAAAAGCAAAAAGCATGATGATAAAATGGGTGTTCAAGACTGTTTTTGTGTATTTGTATCGTGAATAATTATAATAGTTAATTGGTTTTAATTCTTTTTTAATTTAAGTGCTAATTTTTGGTGTTTTTTTTATGAAAATCATTAAATTTATTGAAACAAAAAAGCTTTAAATAGAGTTCCTTAATCTAAATGCCTATTATGAAAAAAATATTTATTGTAGATGATGATCCTGTGGTGACGGCGATGTTGTCCAAAATATTACGGGATATTGGATTTCTAGATATTTCCGTCTTTTCGGACGGAGAGTCATGTCTAACCCAGCTTGACCAAAAACCCGATATTATTTTCTTGGATTATCAAATGGAAAAAATGAACGGTTTGGAGGTATTGCAGGAATTGAGAAAAATAACAGCGAAAAGCGCTGTTGTTTTCACGACCGCATTGGAAGATCTAAGTATAGCTATGCAATCAATAGCCCAGGGATCTGTCGAATTTCTACTAAAAAGGAATATTACTAAAAAGGAGGTACAGAAAATTTTAGATGAAATAGATTAAACGGAGGGGATATCATGCCATTTACATTCTCACATCCAGCGTTAATTTTGCCTTTTCAAAAAATTGGAAAGCGGTATGTTTCTTTTACAGGTTTAGTCATGGGCAGTATGATACCTGACTTTGAATTTTTCTTTAAAATGAGAACGGGGCCCAATATCGGTCATCATTTTCCGGGAGCTTTTTTTCTAAACATACCACTTGCATTAATCTTATGTTTTATCTTTCACGAATTTGTCAAACGCCCTCTTTTTTACAATGTGCCTTTTTTTTTAAAGGCACGACTGGTAAAGTATGTATCGTTTAATTGGTATCAATATGCCATAAAGAACACTTTTGTGATAGTATCTTCTATTACTTTGGGAATAGGTACACATTTATTTTGGGATGCATTTACACATGACGACGGTTTTTTTGTTGAACGTATTCGTTTCCTCAGTGTCCAAATGTCTTTTTTTAATTATACATTTCCAATGTATGCAATTTTACAGGTTATTTTTAGCATCGTGGGTTTAATCGCTGTAGGTAGTTGTATCTGGAAAATGCCAAAAATTAAACGCCCGGTTCCTCAAGGGGGAAATAGTACGTATTGGGCTTTAATAGGAGCACTTTCGGTGTCGTTTTTTGTGATAAGGTCTTTACTTTTATCAAATTATACTACTTTTTGGGATAATTTTATGGGGCTTATGGGATCCCTAATTTATGCAATCATCTCAGTTTCCACACTCCTGTACTTTAAATGTTTAGGTCGAAATGGTGCTCGTGATAAATCGTGAAAATCCTGTTATGCTGGCCCAATTTGCTAGCGGAGAGTTCTTTTGATAAATCAGATTCATTCTTTTCGACGCAAGTGAAAGCGTGTAATTAGAATGAATAATTTCATTGATACCCGAGAGGTCTATCTCGGCAACATTGGACGCATCAATATAAACTAACTCAATTGACGAATTTAATATTTCGGAAATTTTAGACCGGAATGTTGATGTCTCTGTCGAAGTAAAGCTTTTATCCAAGGTAATAAAATGGGACCCTGAATGCGAATTATCTGTAGATATTGTATTGTTGTCCATTACCATATTTTTTTTTATTAAGTTAATAAATAATTATGAAAAACTTGCTGTTGTTTGCTTTGTTTCTGTTTGCCTCAATAAAATTTTCTGTCGCTCAAAATGTGTACTCTAAAATTGGTTTGACCGGCGAACAGCGGGAGAAGTTTATTCAACGTGCTTTGATGTTTAGGAAAGGTGAAGATTTTGAAAAAGCAATCAAGACTGTAGATAGCATATTAACTTTAGAGCCCAAAGATGCCGGAGCATTACTTCTTAAAGGTGATATGCAGCTACAACAAAGAGCTTTTGGAGATGCCGTGAAGACATTTGAATCTTTGTTGGATTTAAATTACGAACCTGTCACCATCCGAATCAATCTCTCTTATGCATTATTTATGCAGCATCATCCAGCAAAGGCAATCAAGTTTGCAAAGATGGCTTGGGAGCTGGATAAAAACAGTCAAAATGCTATTATCAATTATTTCAATGCGATGCTATGGAATATCCGTACGAAAGACGCCGCTGCTTTTTTATCAGAACAGGAGGCAAAACTTAGTGCAGAACAAAGGCTGTTACTCAAGGCACGTCTTTTGACGACATCTGGTGATTATAAAAAAGGATTGGCTCATTATGACTCACTGACCTTAAAATTTCCAAATAAACACTATGTCAAAGAATATGCAGAGGTACTATTGGGTAAAAAGGAGTTTAAAGAATCATTACATTCCATGACCAGAGATACAGCCTTGTTTTCACCGAAGGAACTTCGGGAATATATGTATAAATATAAAGCATGGCGAAGACAAAACGCTGGCACTGAATTCAGTTATTTTAAAGATGTCGGAGACAATATCCGGCTCGAAAATGCCATCTGGTGGCAGCAAGGCGAGGGGCGTATATATAGGTTAAGTCTGCGGGCTGGTTTAGGATCGGTCGAATCACCTAATGTGGAAAAGACCAAGTTACAATTTGTCCATATAAATATTACAGAGAGGTGGAGTAAAGCCTGGTCGGGGACCACAGATGTACATTTCCAATGGATTGATCCTGCCGGCAGGGAACGATATTTTGGTCTTACGGGGAAACAAACAATACAATATCAGCCCCATGATCGAAAGATGATCGGGGTATTTATAGGATCCGATATCTTAAACTACACCGCTTCCCTGCTTGGACAGAAAATTAGAAGTACCAATCTGGGATATGTTACCCACATCATGTTAGGAGGGAAATATGGCTTCTATTCCCAAGGTAATATCGGATTTTTAACAGATGATAATGTGAGCCAGCAGTTCTTCGGTTCTTTTTATCATCTTTTCAGAACTGAACCTACTTTCAAAGCAGGTATTAACTTTTCGGCGCTACACTACAGGGATAATAGTATTCAGTACTATTTTTCGCCAAATAGATATTTAAGCACAGAATTATTTTTGGATTATACCACCCCTTTGCCGCTGATATCAAGTTTTTATTTTCAGGTACAAGGAGCTGCTGGTATGCAGCAGATCGAAAAGCAATCCTGGGAGAGTGCTTTCCGGATACAGCCGGAGATTGGGTTCCGTTTACGCCATTTTGAATCTTCTTTCAGGTATCAGACAAGTAATGTTGCATCAAGTACGGGAACAGGTTATCGTTTTAACTGGTTTACATTACGGTTAGCTTGGCGCTGGTAATTTATTTCTTTTTTACAAAGGTGAAATACTTCTGCAAGAGGTAATTAATCGAAAGCGCAATTACTGTAGATATAATTTTTGCAAGGGTAGGCTCCACGCGAAACACGACAATAAGAGTTTTCATAATCAGATAATCTGTTCCAAGGCCTTGTAGAACAACGAGAAAATATTTTATAAATTTTTTTGAACTATCTGTTTTTTCGGTCACCCCCACTTCAAAAGCGAATGTTCGTGCAAGCCAAAAGCCTGTTGGAACAGTTATTAAAAAGGCTATTACCAAACTAATCGTATAGGACTCGAAGTGGACGCCCATAATCGATACACCGGCTTTCGGTAAAATAAAATGATAGCATAAAGCAAAAATCACGATATTTAAAATAGTATTCAGAGCACCTACGGCTAAATAAGCGTATAGTTGATAGGGTAAAAACTTCCGGAATAGCCTATAAAAGAGATTTAAAAAAAAAGTGATAATCTTTGCCATAATCAATTCCTTTTAGCCTTTATTAATACATTTAAATGCGAAATATACCATTCAGCAAGTTCATTCATAGGTAAGCCTTTGGCCGCTGCATAGTTTTGGTCCTCAATTTTACGACGTTCTTCCGGATTCTGTAAAAGATAGGTCACGGCCTCAGCCATGCTCACAGGGTTGTCTGTTTCAAAAAATGCTCCGCTGTAACCTTCTTCTTCGACGACCCGCTCCAGGTCGTCGATTTTTGGTAATATACAGGCACGGGCATAGCTGCCAGCCTGATGAAGAATTCCAGAACTGCCTGTCGTAGTCGTGTATGGAAAAATAACAAAAGTACTGTCCTGAAAAATTTTGGCTACATCTTCCTCGGCGATGTAGCCGGTAAAAACAAGATCCTCAATACCATTGTATCTTTGCTCTACTGATTTTAAATAGCCCTTGACATTGGGATTGTCAGTTCCTGCTATGGTCGCAATAAACTTGTATTCGGGATATTTAGCCCGTAATAACAGTGTAGCCTCTATAAGCACTTCTACCTTCTTATAAGTTCCGAATTTTCCAAATGCCATTAAGTTTATCACGTTTGGAGGTTCGTTTATATATGTCCTTTCCGGGAGCTCAAAGTTGCCGTGAGGAAGAAGGACAACGTGTTCAGCATGGTATTTTTTTCTTAGAATGTCGACGTACTGTGATATGGTTACACCTACTAGGTCTGCCTTTAAAATAATTTTGGTAAGCATTTCTCCGATCTTCAACAAGATATTTTCTTTCCACTTGGCCTTTGCCATTCCTATTGTATCGAGCTTTACGGTTTCTGTAATATTATGAAGTAAAACAATAGAAGGAATCCCGAGTTTTCTGCAGAGCCAGGGAGTCAAAAGTCCAAGTGCTGCAGGTATTTTGCGATCACCGAATGTCATAAACTGCATGTTGAAAATGATCGCGTCAACCTTCAGTGTTTTCAGCGTTTTATAAATATGCCAGAATGATAACAGGCTGTTAAATTTCCAGCAAGGTATAATTTCAATTCCTTCTATTTTGTAACGTTGATAATCCAGGTTGTTTCCTAGATGATCAGAAAGTACATAAATTCTTTCCACAGGATACTTTTGTATAAAGCTTCTTATCAAGTGATAACCGTATTCATTAAGGGTAACCTGACTTGGGGGATAAGGTGATATAAATGCTATATTCATAAAAGGTATTTTTAAGGATTGACTATTTTATTTTCAACTACTTTTAAGGCATCTAGACGCCAGTTGTCCCCCTGGAATAAAAGGACTACCGCTACCTTGTTAAGTTCTGATTTCATAAACTTTCCTTCCATAGCATAGTTTAATAACAATGCGCTATCTGTTGCCATACATATCAGGTTGTCATTCGACCAACTGTGAATAATAAGATGGTGGGCGAGGTCTGTTCTGGATATCATGCTTTTCGCTAAAGGTTTAGGCCGTTTCGAAAGATACTTAAACCATTCCTCTGTATAGAATTCCTTTCCAGCCAATATATCATTTGTTTGATAGAGATGGTTTAAATGTGCCCAAATTTTGCCATAATCCGATGCTAACTGATTTAAAGAAGATTTTGGTGGCACAACCGCTGACCGGATAATAATATTGATCTTAGCTTTTGGTTCTGCATCCACAATATCGTCTTTTGCTATAAAACTGGGTAATTTTTCCGACGGAGGGGCCAGTCTTATTTGTAGGTAAGCAAATAAGAGCAAGACAATTAGTGTAAAGTAGAACGCCAGTTTCATAATACCGTATTTAATGCCGTTGTTTTTGAGCTTCGATCTCCAATTTTTATGATAACCTTTCTGTTGCTGCCACCTCTCTTGGTATATCGCATTCGTGCATAACCTTTTTGGACCAAAACCTCTCCAATTGAGATGTAATTGTCTTCTGTCAAAATAAATTGAGCTAAGGTTCCATTTGCTATGAGATTATTGTATCGATCCACAAGTGGTCCCGCTTCCACTTGAAGTAGGCTATCTGATTCTTTATTGATTTTGACGGGTATAGAGCTACATGTTCCCGGATTAACATAGTAACAGGATATAGGATTATTTTTTTCTGGACAGTATGTACCTACTTTGCTAGATACCACATAGTTTATTTCTTTAAAATAATCAGTAGAAGTGAATGGATATAAATTTCTGTATGGATCGATATTTACAAACAAGCGTTGTTGTATCAGACTAGAGTCTGGATCAAACGCCCGAGGAGAATAGAACGTTTTGGTGTTGAAATGATCAGGTTTTTTATTCTTTATTTCTAATGGAAAGTAATAGGGCCGATGTCCCAGAAGCAATAATTCAGCAGGACCTTCGGTAATGCCAGTCACCTGGGTCAGGTCAATTTCCAATTTTCCGTTTCTGATGCATACAGGCAGTTCAATAGGTTGAGAAAATGAATATAATATTGCCCGATACTTCTCTTTAGGATTCCAGTCAAAGGTTATTTCTTTGGCTGGAAATAACATTTCATTGGAAGATAAAGGCCAATGAGGAACCTCATTTTCTTGTCTGCAGCCCAAAAAAATGAAAGATAAGAATATATAATATTTAGCTTTTCTCATTGGAGATAAAATTCTTCGGCAATAAAACTGTGTGGAATCACCTGTATTCCCTTATTACTTTCATAATCCGGCAAAATTCGAGGTATCCTATTGATCTGCTTATTACCATTTATATAGATACTAACTTCATTACCTTCAATTTTTTTTGCGATATGTTGCAGCTTTTTAACCTTTGTCGTGATGGAGGTTTCGCTACTGCTGCGTAGGGCTGTTGGGTGTGTAAATAACTGTGTCTGCCATATAACGCCCCTTTTATCCTTTTCTGTTATTAGAAAACCAGGGATAGTTAGGAGAGTGGTCAGGTTATTTTTATAACGCGCCTGTAACGCGACGTTGTTAGAATCAACTTCTTTGATCGTATAACTAAGCTCACCGCCATGTATATAGCCCTTTTCACTCACATCCGTTTCTATATTTAGCACCAAAGATTGCAATTTCAGAGAATCGATGATATTGTTATTCTCAATATCAATCTGAAATGAGGTCAATGCTTTTGGTGCTAGATTGTATTGGAAAAGTTCTCTTGGAAAGTATGTTTTTTCGCTGCCGCTACTGTATTTTACAGTTAGTTTTAAAGATATATTGGAAGGCACATCATCTACATTTACCAGTTCTCCGGTTAAAAAAGTTTTTTTTAATGATCTGATTACATTGATTTGATTGACTTGTATACGCGGTTTATTCATGCGGTCTTCCCGTATTGAAGGAAAACTTGTTATCAATCTTTTGCCAGCCTTTTTAAAGAGGAGATAGTTGTGTTCAAACAATTGGGTTTCTGGAATTGTCTGTTTGGATGGACTGGGTTCAATATACCAGTTTTGATCTTTTTTGACCAAGCTAAGAGGTTCGCATTTAAATTGATAGCCAAGGGAAGTCATCCATCTCGTTTTAACATTATATTTTCCATGAAGGGAGGTCACCAGTTCTTTTTCGATCGAAATACTGTCCAGTTTTGCATAGGACGGTAAAAGCCCACCATCATTAACTGATTTTTCCAATAAGTATTGATCTAGAGAATATGTAGGATTTGGCAAAAAAAGCCGATGAGCTTCTTCGAATTGCTGAAAGTCCAGATGGTTGTAATAGTTTAGTATAGTCGATTCGGGACTGGCCTGTTCATTGACAAAAAGAAGTTCCGATACCTGTCTGATCATGTAAAACGAAAAGAAAGAGAGGGGAAGAAGGGCGGTTATTAAAATAATTGGTTTGGGGTAACTGTCGGCAGATTTTTCTTCCAGGACAAAATAATCTGCCTCTTTATACTTTCGAAGGTACCAGAGTGTGAGCATACATGTAATGATCAGGCTACATATAGGCACAATTCCCCACATGTATTTTAACTTGGGCGATAGCTCTTTATGAGGGGTCATTTTTATGGTGGGGATATTTCCTTTTTCCCATACCATAATTCCATTTTCCAGTCTGATTGTTCTATTCCAACCGGTATAATATAAGAGTGGGTCATAATACCTGTCGTTGCAGAAAATATATTTTAAACTGTATTTAGGAGCTTCGGTCAGGAAATCTTCTAGCGAAGCAATCCCAAATCCACCCGAGAATTTTGCGTTTTCCAATCGTTCGACAGGACGACTTGTCAATTCCGGAAGTCTTCTTGCCGAGTGGTAATTTCCATCCACCGTTGCAGCTAATGAATTGGCACTTAACCAAGCCATTTGGTCGCCAAATCCCAATGTTAAATAACGCCATCGCATATGTTCATCCCGGTTTAGAAAGTTCTTGATCGGATCGATGGCAATCGGTTGAGGTTGCAGTGGTCTAAAGCTGGCGAGATGAAAAATAAATATTAAAAATAAGAAATACGTAAATCCGGTTATTGCTGAAAGAGCAAAGTGCGTACTTGATCCAAATCTGCTGATCCACCATATTCTGGAATTCCCCGCCAAAAAAGAATAAATATAATGTGCCATAAATGGTATGGCAATAATCGATGCCCAAAAGCCGAAACGGTCTAAGGTAAGTATTTCGAAAGCATTCTTGCCCAATATCATTTTTGGAAGAGGGGTGGTGCCGCCGCTCCCTAATAATAAACAGAGAAAAAATGAAACCACCCATCCCAGAAATCTTTTATTCCGAAGCAGCGAATGCGTTATAGCAGGGAGGAAGGCAAAAATTAATGTCAATGGTATAATATAAAAGACAAGTCCAGACGATGTTTTTTTGAAAAAGTTGTCTCTTGAGCCATGTGGAATCGATACTTGTGTTATCGGATCGGTTTTACTCCAATACCAATACGGAAAAATCAGTCCTGCCGCCAATATTATCATACATGTGCCGAAAATGATGAGACCTTTATATTTTTTAAAAGCCGTAAGCGCGACATTGATAATAAAATGAAAAAAATTAGTTTTGGATTTGTTCCTGGGCAATATATCAGTAAGCGCCATAAATACTGTCGGAGCTACAAAAAATGCCATTCCAAATATGGCTGTCACATGATGGGAGCAGATGACGACAGCAAAAAAGCATAGTGACATAATTAGAAAAATAGGCCGGCCCCTGACAAGGTACATGTATAAGAATGGTAGTGCATTTAGCAGAAATGCAAGCCCTGTCAGCGTAGGCATTTGACCAAAAACATGGAGAGTCTCGGCAATAGAACTGAGTATGACGGTGAGCAGAGCGGCTACACCTGCTGTGGTCTTGTCAAAAAACAGTTTACTAAACCGGTATACACCCACAAGTAAGATTTCCAATATCACAACAGCGTAAATGCAAAAGGCAACTTTCAGCGGGAAAATTTTACTCAGTAGCGCGATCAACTGATGGACCAGTGGCGGATAACTGATTGTTAGAAAGCCGGTATACCAACGGTAATCCCAGGGTTCAAACCAAAATCGACTATAATGGTCGGCAAAAAATATATGTACGAAAGCATCATAAGTTTGAGGCAGTGTATAATAAATAATTACCCCATGGGTCAGCAGCGCAAGTGACATTGCGGTGAGTAAGAGTTTTTTTCCTCTAAAATCATCCCAGATAGATTTATCCAATGTCATTGTATTGATGCTGTACTAATATTTTATATTTTTTTGTCTCCGTTTAAATGGTACTGATAATATAGTTTGGCAAGTTGCATGGGGATTTTTACAGCGTGTTTCATTTTTAGTTTTGAGTCACCTACCTCTTTCCAGTTCATGAGCGGATATTCGAGTACGCCTTTCTGCAGGGTGGTTTTACCAAATTTTTTTTGAAGCCTTAGAAAAATTTCGATGTCAAAAAGCCAGGGTGTCATAAATGGATTTTTAAACAAGAATGGAACGAGATCGCGGGTAAATATCTTGGCACCGCATTGAGTGTCCTGAAAAGGCGTTTTTAAAATAACGCGGATAAATTTTTTGACCATTTTACTAAACATGGACCGGTTATCATCTCGCAAGATACTAGCTCCCAATCGCTGTATCCTGCTTCCGACTATGGCACCGTATTGTGGAAGCTTTTCTTTATATAATGCCATTTCTAACCATTCTTCAGCTGATGTTGCAAGATCAGCGTCCAAAAAACCGATTAATTTAGCGTTTGAGTTTCTAAATATATGCAGCATCCCCTGCCTTACCGCTTCAGCTTTTCCACCGTTCTGTTCTAGATTAAGCACATCTATATTTTCAGGTTGAGCAGTTTGCAAAGTTTTTAACAGCGTGTGCGTATCGTCTTTGCTCCCATCATTTACAAAACACAGCAATACCTCTTGGTGTTTTTGGGCGAAGTCTATAAATTCCTTATAGGGTAATCTCTTTTCTTCGTTATAGCATGGGATGACTATTCCATAATTTTTCATGGCTAAAGCATAATATTAGTTATAATTGTTTGGACAATAAATATTCCTTAATTATAAAGTACTTTGAAAATAAATAATTTATTTCATTTGAACAACTAAACTGATGTGAAATTTATCAGATAATTAAATATTTTTTTATTTAAAACTTTTTTATTTTGACATCTGTTTTATGTGATTTTTTATCTTCGAATTAGTCAATCGTTCATTAGGGTGGGAAAATTTAGAGATTAACGGAACTCAAAGTCTATTGTTTTGTGCCGATGTAGGTTATGGTCTATCTTTGTTGGCTTCGACCTCTAAAGTCGTTACGAGCGAATCGAGCTAGCGGAAAAAAAGTTTAAAAAAGATCCCTATAAATATCTTACAGGGGTCTTTTTAGTATACATCCTCGCTTATTGTTTTGCCCAATAAAGAGTTTTTGAAAAAATGCCTTTATGCGCCACAATTTTCAGTTTTTTCCCCATTAGGTACATTTCACAATTCCCCTTCTGGCCAGTATCATGGTTTTCCACGGTCCCTTTCCATTCATTTTTTTCAAAACGCACATTATAGAGGGTAGGACGGCCTTTGGGATCAACACCAGAGAATTTTCCATTGTTGTTAGTGATCGTGATGATAAATCCTTCTTCAGTTTTTCCATTTACCTACAAAGTTATCATTGGCGGACTGAGCAATGGTAGTCATCGTCATGAACATGATTAGAATAGAGGAGAGTACTTTCTTCATATGATATTATTTAAGATGTGATACTGCAAAGCAAATTAAAATAATCGGCAGTGTTTTTAAGATATCTTAAATAATGAAATCACTTACTTGCCTGCGCGTATCACGCTCAGTGTTTGCTGCGTAATGCCTAAGTAGGACGCTATGTGTCCTAGAGGAGCTCTTAGTAAAATACCGGGAGACTTGTCGAGGAGATTTTTATAACGTTGTTCGGCGGTCTGAAATTGCAGCGCAAGAATTTTATCTGATAACATACTAACCGTTTGCAGCGATACCTGCAGTTGATAGTCTTTAAAAGCAGGGATGAAATCACAGAGTGCATCGAGTTTACTGTAGGGGATGACACGCAAACAGGTTTCTTCTAGCACCTGTTTGCCATATGGATGAGGACGGTTAAAGAAAATACTTTCAAAGGATACGAGGAAATTATTCTCATCAAAAAAATAATGAGTAATATCTTTTCCATCTAAGTTATAAAAAGCACGTAATAATCCTTTTTCAATGAAATAAACATTTTGGTGGTGATTTTCAGGCTGTGCCAGTATAGTACCTTTTGCAAAAGTTTCCGTAGCAAAGGCGTTGTCTATAGCTTCGCATTCGGCATTGTTCAATTTTATATGCCTAAGTAGATAAGGTATGAGTTTCATTTAGTCCAAATATAAAAAAATGCAGTAAGCGGGGATAGGTCTTATCTTATATTTTTAACGGAGATTAAAATACAATACGCGAAGTCTCCTGAAAATTAAAGATCAAACTGGGGAATATTTGTCATAGATCAGTCTTGGCATAACGCCCACTCATGAGGACTCGTTATTTTAGAGTCATTTCTATGAAAACAATAGTTTATTGAGCGTTGTCTTATAGCTGTAATATTAGAATATTAGTAAAGCAAATGAATTTTGATCTTGTTAAATGTGAAAACCTGCAGCAGGCTATACACATACCGAACGCGACTGATGACCATAAGGAAGAAACCTGGTTTGTGAAATTTGGCGAAGAAATAGTAGGGGTCGGACTTTTCGCAAAAGGAAGCGAGAACTGTGTCTTGGCGATCGTCGGTGATGGCTATGATGATAAGAGGGTAATTGGTGACATCGATGTACACGATACACTTATTATTGAAGGATTGAATATAGCATTTGAAGGATACTTAAGATCTTTTCGCGGAGATGTGGTCATCGGCGAAAAGAAAATAGATGTTTAATACCGACTACGGTATGGGATTACGGGCTACGCAGACCCCATTGAGGAATTGAATTTCACTTTATATGCATATTTTGCGATAGCCTATAAAATGGAATTGTAATCTTGAAAAAATCGAGCTGCTGGCAGAGCTACTCGACCGGATGCACAGGAAGAATACGCTACAATTATTATCTCCGCGTTCGAAAATCTTCTTCCTGTGAAATCCGCAGGCTATGAAACAGCATGAGAACTGGCAGCACTGATTATTTGCATAAAGAAGAAAGGTCCTATGTAGGCTTATGCATCTTTTAAACCTTTGATTTCAGATAGGGGATATGATATTGTTCGTTGAATCTTTTTTTGTCATCGCGATAGCTGCTAACTGCACCTAATTTATGCATCATTTTAATATAGCACCAAGCAAGATCAATTTGATAAGGTTTAAAACCGCTTCGTGCACTTTTTGGATACAAATGATGATTGTTGTGCCATTCGCCCGCAACAATTCCTGGCCATAGTTGATTTATTGATTTGTCATTTTCATTAAAGTCAATGCCTTCACGTTGTTTGTCTTCTCCTTTCGCGTGACCTTCATAGTTGAATGTCCTTACACCCACAGCCCAAAATCCAGCAGCGCCGAAGAGCGTACATGCTAGTGCATGGCCGCCGATCAAATAAAAGATGGCATACCAAAAAGCCCAGTTCAGTATCCAGGATGCTATTGCATGGGTAGGATTTACATAAGAGCCCCACTTTTGATATTGTCCATAGCTGTTGGCTGCTACACCTGTATGGCGCATAAGAAGTTTTACACGGTTATAAGAATTTTCGGTAAGGTCCTTTGCAATAGGCTGGTGATTTACATCCGCTAGAAAACAGTACAAAAATCCAGCTTGTGCATTATAGGGATCACCTGGTTTATCAGATTTTGCGTGATGGACATGATGCGAAATCACATATATCTCTTCAGGAATTACATTGATGGTCAGATTTTGTGTGAAAAAACGCCAGAATCCATTCCGAAATTTGAAGGCTCCGTGCGTGGCAAATCGATGATGCCATATCGTTCCATGGGTCCCCATGACGATCATGCTGTAAATAAAGGCAGCCAGTACTGTCCACCAGTTGAAATGGTATACTAAGAATAAAACAAAAAAAGGAATGAGGCAAGCCACTTTTAGCCAGCTAAAAAATGGCAACCAGTTGCGTTTGTCTTTAAAGATATTTAGACGTTTGAAGAATTCATTAAGAAGTTGTTTTTTACTAGGTTTTACGAGGTTTCCATCGTTGTCTTTCCATCCGTAGGTAGGAACTTGTAGAACATGATCTAAAAAGGGCATTGTGGTTGATCTAAATTATTATATCGGCTAAGCTACCATATAATCAGGTTAAAAAGTGTTAATAACAAAAATTTAACATATTCACCGACGCTGAACAGATCAACTCGCTGCTATTGCTCGCATTTTCAGAGATTATATAGATGCAATACTATTTTTATAAATTTGTTTTCTTTAGTTTTATTACTTACCCAACAATTGAATATAACCTTCAATGGATAATGTTATTGCATCTATACGTACGCATTTTGATATAAAAGACAAGTCTTTGGAAATATTGGTGAGCCATCTAAGTCGTCTGAATGTACCGAAGAAGACGAAGTTGATACAGCCGGATAGGACGGACAAGAATATCTATTTTGTAGAAAAAGGAATTGCCCGTGCTTACACCATCCTCGATGGAAGAGAAGTTACATCCTGGTTTAGCAAAGAGGGCGATTTGCTCTATTCAACAAAAAGTTTTCACGGGCCTGTGTCGGGATATGAAACTGAAACAGTACAGATTCTCGAAGATTCGGTCTTATACTATATGGCAATAGATCAGTTGGAAATGTTGTGCCGATGTGATGCCGATATTGCCAACTGGATGCGTTATGTCCATCAAAAAGCTTTTGTTGAGATGGAGCGCCGGTTGATCAATCGGTTTTATCTTTCGGCAGAAAAACGGTATGAAGATTTTATGGCAAATCACTCAAAATTGATGCAGAGGGTAAATTTAGGATACATAGCATCCTATCTTGGAATATCGCATGTAACACTGTGCGCTCTACGGAAATAGTTCTATTTTCTTTAACTACTTAAAAATTAGTCGAAGTCAGATTTTCTATTTTTGTAGCTTACTCAACTGTTTTAAAGATGCAAACTTCCATTTCAAATGTTGATCAGCCAAGAATCGCTTGGGTCGATGTGCTACGTTTTATCTCTATATTCATGGTGATTGCCATTCATTGTTCAGACCCATTTAATGTATCAGCTGAGGCACGTTCTAATCCGGATTTTAATTATTGGGGGTCTATCTACGGATCAGTTCTCAGACCATGTGTTCCTATTTTTGTCATGATTACTGGATTATTGTTACTTCCTGTGAAAATGAGCATTGGCGAATTTTACAGAAAGCGCCTTTTGCGTATAACAGTTCCATTTTTATTATGGTCTGTACTTTACAATCTTTTTCCATGGATAACAGGGGTTCTCGGACTACCATCTACGGTCATATCGGAAGTATTTGCCTATGCTCCGAAAGACGCTCCCCAAACTTTTGAAAATGCGCTTGTTCAGATTTCTTTAATTCCAATCAAGTTTAATGTCTATACTGTGCCGATGTGGTATATCTATATGCTGATAGGTCTATATCTTTACATGCCATTTTTTTCCGCATGGGTAGAAAAATCAACTCTGGGACAGCAAAAAGTATTTTTTGGAATCTGGCTGTGCACGCTCTTTTTACCTTATGCATATTCATTTTACGACAAAGAGCTGTTTGGTCTTAGTGCATGGAATACCTTTGGTACATTTTATTATTTTGCCGGATTCAATGGGTATTTACTGCTCGGGTATGTATTGACCCATAGGCTGAAAGCATGGTCTTTTCGTAGAACACTTTTAGTAAGTATACCCTTATTTATTATCGGCTATGCGATCACCTATAGTGGTTTCAAATGGATGGCAGCCAATCCGGATTCTAGTGAAGAACAGATCGAACTATTTTTTTTATATTGTTCTCCTCAGGTACTTATGATGACTTTAGCCATCTTTTTGTTGGTACGTACGTTTAAGCTTGCTTCGGTAAAATGGATGACAGTTTTCTCAAACATAACTAAATGTGGTTTTGGTATTTATCTCGTACACTATTTCGTTGTTGGTTTCGGCTATTGGTTGGCTAATGTACTTGCTATCCCAATATCGCTAAAGATACCTATTACTGCAGCCATAGTCTTCTTGATCTCTTGGGCATTTGTTGCGTCCTTTTATAAAATAATGCCGAAGGCATCGAAATGGATCTTCGGGTAAACTCACATCGTGGTTTTGCATCGGCAGAGTCTTTCTGTGTATTCATTCCTTTTTCTATTCGTTAAAACACTACTTTAACGATCGTGTGTGGTCGTGCATTGGGAAACCGATAATATCAAGGTAGGTGATTCACTTATAAGGTGAGGGAAGAAACACAATAAGCTTTTAGACAACAGATTATTACGTATATTAGGGACGGATCAGTTGACTTTCGGTTTCAAATGCGATTAGTCAGCAGCAAGGATTATAGGCTTCGCTGTCTTTGTCAGCAAATAAATTAAATTATGAAAAAGATTCTCTCTACATTGATCTTGGTAATATCTATATCTCCTCTTTTTGAGGTTAGCGCTCAAACAAAAAAAAACAATAATTATGATTTTTTTGATACAGTCGTAAATAGCCATAATCAGATCTTTCCGTATTCAGGTATTCCATCTGCTATAGAAATGATTTTAAAGTATTGTAAAGTAGTGAATTTTAACTTTTACGGCCTGCAGAATGAATGGCAAAACA
Source organism: Sphingobacterium sp. (assembly GCA_031253985.1). Classification (GTDB taxonomy): domain Bacteria; phylum Bacteroidota; class Bacteroidia; order Sphingobacteriales; family Sphingobacteriaceae; genus Sphingobacterium. Next base: position 116,937 of record JAIRVH010000192.1, on the reverse strand, counting down.
AAACTGACGGTTCTTTTCGGGACTTTGATGATAGAAAATTATTCGGAATCACTTTTTCTCAAAAATTTAAGCTGGCGCGGGATGAAAACTTTCCGTTAGACAGTCTCTTTCAAACAATAGAACATGAATTGAAGTCTGGTAAAAAAGTAATTATTTCACTGCAGGTTGATGCAGGTTGGTCTATTTTTGTAATTTATAAACAAACTCCAGATGGAGAGTTTGTCTCGTACAACAAATTTGGAAGCCACACAATAATAGTTCGAAATACAAAAGAAATTGTAAGAAGAACTAATGGTACTGAAATTATGACATACAATATTCCGCCCTCAATGTAGACCATATTGAATACAATAAGCTTCTATACCAAGAATATGATCTTTTTAATTCGGCTGTTGGATTTCGAAAAGTCAATACTTCTATAAATAACTTAAATTATGAAAAGGATTCTCTTTAGTTTAGTTTTGTTAATAGCCACATCACCTATTTTTCTTCTGAAAGCTCAAACAATAAAAGTCGATAGCTGTGATTTTTTTGATACTGTTGTAAATAACCACAATCAAATCTTTCAAATGTCCTGTATCCCCTCAGCTATTGAAATTATACTAAAGTATTATAATGTTGTTGATTTTGATTTTTACGATCTGCAGAATGAATGGAAAGACAAAGCCGACGGTTCTTTCCGTAATTTTGACAAAAAAGAATTATATGGCATTACTTTTTTTCAAAAATTTGTTTTGCCCCGGGATGAAAACTTTCCGATTGACAGTCTCTTTCAAACTATAGAAAATGAATTGAAGTCTGATAAAAAAGTGATTATCTCACTTCCTTCGGACACGGGCTGGCATATGTTTATTATCTGCAAACAAACTCCGGATGGAGAATTTGTTTCATACAGCAAACTTGGAAGCCATACGTTAATACTTCGAAATACAAAAGAAATTGTCAGAAAATCTAATGGCACAGAAATTATGACTTACAGCGGTCCTTAATGGCACCGCGAGTTCCAGTCAATCTATAAAGCTGCGCAGCCGTAGGAGGCTATCCCAATTTAGTAGAACAATACAATCTCTTTTTAGTTATCCTTCTAAAGGATTACTTATATGCTGAAAGAATTGTCTGAGTATTTTATAGGTTGTAAAGTCTGCAGAAACCTAAATCAAAACCTTGCAATTATGCCACATATTAAACTAAATATACAGGCTGTTTTTTTAATATTTGTTCTGTTTATTTCTAGCTGTACGACAGTTAATCGAGAAATATCAAGCTTAAATAAATTTTCTCAAGGAGCTATGAATCAATTGACAAATGATTCCTTGGGGTTAAAGATTGGATTCTATGGAAACGCAAATTTCGGATCTAAGTATATAGATTTAAAAGATGTGAAGTCTGTCTTTAAAAAGAGGCAAGTAGATTTCCCGTCAAAGAATATTATTTTTTGGGGAACCTATGAACCGAGTACAAACCCTATGTATATGGTTGGCAGCTTAGAAACTTTTTTAGATGTTTCAAAGTTCACTTTAGATAGCTCAATGCACGGTTCTATTTATTATCGAAATATTCAGGTAAATAAAAATAATATCATAACTAGAGTTGCTATTCCATATACAAAGAATTTATTTCTTTTGATTAGCGAAATCTGGACGGAGATCGGTCATATGAATGAAAATGTCAAGGAGGCCTTGAATCACGTAAAAGCCACTTACAGTTCGTTGGCTTATGGCGCAAACTTTAATAAAGAAGATCTCGACGAAGAAATCAATTATTTTACTATAGCTGAGTCTGCTTTTAAAGATAAAGGATATGCTAACTACATATACCCAAGAGATACGCTGCAAAAACTTATGGTACAAAATAAAAGTAGCAAATATGCACGTGAACTGTTTAAAACTTATAGCTCATTTCTCGGGGAAAGTGTCCAGTATGATAGCTCGCCCGAACAGGAACAATTTACAGGGGAAAAAACAGTAATTTCGATAGACGATATTGCTGAAAAAATCAAGGGGCATCGAATCATTATGTTTAACGAGAATCACTTGCTTCCGAGATGTCGGCTGTTGGTCAATCTGCTGTTGCCAAAACTTTACAAAGAAGGCTTTAATGTACTTGCTTTAGAAGGCTTATCTGGAGATGACGAGCGGATTAATAAATTGGGGTTTCCAAATATCGAAAGTGGATTTTATACCAGGGATCCTAATATGGCCAATCTCGTTCGGACGGCCACCAAGTTAGGCTTAAAAGTGATTAGTTATGAGGATTTTGAAGATACAGAGGAAAGAGATCTTTCTCAAGCAAAGAATCTTATTAGTAAAACTGAAATCAACACAAAAAGTGATATTAAAGTTATTGTGTTAGCAGGTGGCGGACATATAGACGAAGGAGATACCGGCGCAAATAAAAGTATGGCCCATTATTTTAAGAAACTCAGTAAAATTGACCCTTATACTGTTAATCAGGTCAAATTTTCTTCTGCTCAGGAAACGAACGATTCTATATATACGATGGAGAATACCGGACTGTACAATAACGACTTATATCTAGCAAACTGCCTGAATAGCGATCAAATAGTAATTGGGGGAAATGATTTTTATCGCAAACACAATATCGCAAGAACGAACTTGGCAAAAGGAACAGCCTCCGCGATATATATCTATAATGATAAGGAATTTCAACTGGATAATACAGCGATTCCGATATATGTGTCACTCTCGCAAAAAGACATGATACAGCTAAACCTTCCAAAAGGGATATATCGATACCTCGAAAGAGATCAGTATGGAGGTATAATTCATCAGGAAATTATTGAAATAGAATGAAGAATAATGAACAGGCTAATTTTGATTCCTAAATTCAATTGGAGTGGCACCAACTTTTTGTTTAAAAAGGCGGGTAAAATGTTGTTGGTATTTAAAGCCAAGTTCGTCTGCAATCTCACTAATAGACTTATTAGAGACAAATATCTTCTCCTTTGCCTCTTCTATAAGTTTAGTTTGTATATAATCAAGGGCAGTTGTTCCTGTTTCTTTTTTAATAAGATCCCCAAAATAATTTGGAGACAGATATAACTGTTCAGCGCAATACGTGACCGTTGGCAAGACCAGATCCTGAGATTTTCCTGATCTGAAATAATCATACAGAAGATTTTCAAATCGTATTAGTATATCTGTAGTTATATGTGTTCTGGTAATGAACTGTCTATCGTAAAAGCGCATACAGTAATTTAAAAAAAGTTCAATGTTGGACACGATAAGTGTTTTACTGTGCTGTATGTTGTACTTCATAAAAAATACTTTAACAAAAAAGAGCCGAAAGGGCTCTTTTTTGTTAATAAGCATATTCGATCTTCGAGATAATTATAGGAGCATAGAGCTCAGAAAATGAATAGGGATCGGCTGCGGTGCGGGTAGAAAGATTTTTGATTTTAAACCCTGGACTTGCCAGCCAGCCATCTACTTTCGTGTAAAAATAGTTAGCGGAAGCAGGATCTGCCGGGGCATATTTCAGAAGTTCTGTTCTTTTAGGAATGGTAAATGTTACCGTATAAAAAGTTCCTGTCTTTGTAAAAGATGATGATTCCAGCGATGGAATATAATCTATCGGGTAGCCATTGTCTGAAAATTCCAGCCCTAATTTAAACACATCCTTTCCCGATTGAAAAGGCTTAACAATTAAGCTGTCTCCATTGGCTGTCGTGGCAATAAGCCCATTGGCTTTGCTTCCTGCAAAAGTAATTCGTATTTCTTTGACAGATTGAAGTGTATATAGGTTTGGAATGGTAAGGGCATTGGATATAAAACTATCGTAAGGGCCTCCCATTGTATAAAAATAAAAATAGGAACGATCCTTTTCAAGAAAATCTATATCCATGGCGTTGGGATGCTGATAACCACTGATATAGCCAACCGCATACTTTGAAAATGATGTTTCCATATCCGTAGAGAATAAGTTTGGATTAGACCATTTGCTGCTATAGGGATCATTGGCGATCCCTATTACGTGTATATCATCCGTGACAACGCGGGTTATCGCGGCGGAAACGACATCCTTCGTATTTCTGATATCGATAAAATGTTCGGTTCCATTTGTGCGTAGTATCCCAATTATTTCATTTATTTCTGCAGGATAGACTGTGCTTTCAAAAAGAGCGCCTTGGATGACCTGTGATTTGATTGAAGCATTTTTTCCAGTTTCCTTAAAGGATAGCTCTCCAGTATATTTTCCATTTCCACCAGACAGTATACCGTCATATAATCTAATTAGTGTACCATTCCACAGATCTGCATGCTTCAATAAGCTATCGATCGTTGTAGTCCGAATATTTACATAGCCTGTTCCACCGGATCTGGCATTTGAAAGCGGTATATTTACCAATGTTACCTCTCCATTCTTGTTCACCAGCTTTTGACCAGCTAGATTAACTTGGAGCCGCTCACCCTGCTTAAAACTAGGGATACTGTCAAATTGGATAACGATTCCTGCGTTATTACTCGTTTCTTCACTTTGTAGGATAATTGTCTTAGTGTCAATATTTTTTGTTGTGTAATCCGATATGACAACGCCATTGATCTGCAGACCTTTATCCCCGGCCGGCAGTGTGATTTCCGTTTTGCTACTCAATGCTTTTAATTCCCGGAGCGTAATGTTCTTTGTACCCAAAAATAGGGGGCGAAGATCTGGAGCTTCCGTTTTTTTACAGCCAGCAAATAGTGTTAAAATTAATAGCGTCAATAAGGTGATATTTCTGTTCATATTTTTGTTTCATGGTTTGAGATCGGTACGATTACCAGATCTGTCTGGTTGAAGCCCTTAGATTTGGAAAGATAGTCGCCTTGCCATATAGGACAGTGTGGTCGCTGTTCAATTTTAGCGGCAACAGCCTCTCTTGTTCGTTTTGAAAGCCCGATATTGCAAGCGCATAAGCATGTCCGCCATTGGCAGGAATACCCGTGTTGATCAGTTCTTTACCATTGCTTTTGCTGTAAATCCGTAGTCCTAAGGTACCATTGGAGGCATCTTTTACGGCAAAGATCAAATAAGGTGTCGATTGCCCGTAAGCAAGATCTTGTGGTAAATTTTCACGACTAAGCTCTCCGTTAGAGGTTATCCGGCTACAACTAATGTTTTCTGTATCCGGACTTTGATGTGAAATGGTGATTGCTACCTGTGTGCTGTCTAATTTGAGAGCCCGATTGGCCGGAATAACCATTATTTTGAAGGTCGGCGTATCGTTTTCTCTTGCGATGGGCCCATCGATGAGATAGAGCAATGAGCCAGCATCCTTTTCCAGTATAAGTGCTGTGTCAATAAGCATTTTATCAGGTTTCGATCCGAAGCTACCGGATAGTGAATCGGGGATCATATAGTTATATTTGAAACGGTGTTGACCAGACAGGTAATTCGCATACAGTAATCCGGAGACTGTACTGAAGAAATTTGGATACTCCAGTTTTTGCGGTACTGAGGTTAAATCGAAAAAAGGGAAGTTTCCGGTGTTACGATGTGGTATGGTATCGACAAAAATTCCTATTCCACCGATTTTATAGTGTCTAAGGACGTCTGAATTTGCGATGTAGTTTATTTTGAGGGCTTCTCCATTACCGGGGATCACCGCATCTATCTCTTTTTTGCAAGCAGTTATAGCGACCAACAAGCAAGCTACAGATACCATATAATGAGCTATTTTTCTAATTTTTATCATCGTATTGCTGTTTTTATAATACTTTTTCTTCCATTTGCGGTCATATATAAATGTCCGGCCTCATCATAGTTGAGGATTTCGTCTGAAAAGATACTGGAAGGTTTTCCAGGTGATACATAAGGTTCGAAGTTACAGCCATCGATGTTCGCAGCGCCCTTGGCATACTGATAACTTCTACCTTCTATAAAGTCGAAGCCGATCCATTTGGGGCCATCGACAAGCGAAGAAATATTTTTTCCAGGGCTTCCAATGATTTGCCCATCTAAATACTGATACAATAGGAAGACAAGTTTGCGATTAGGCTTGGGTAAAAAACCGAAAGCAATATCGGGTTTGCTGCGGTCTCCTAATGGTGCAGCGAAATTTATCTTAAGCCCGTCAAATGGTCCGATATAATTCTTAGGAATGACTCCATAACTTTCTTGAGGAATATTGACGGACTTAAGCAGCACTCTGCTTTTTAGATCATATAGTTTGATCCCAGCTGTGGTAGGGACATACATCATATTATCATCCGGCAAAATAATTGGATTGACCCCTTCGAAAGTAACGCCGGGCACCTCCTTTGGTGATGCTTCACTTCGGAATAAGTAATCCAGTTTACCCTTGTTACTATCGTATATCGCTACGGAAGCAGATGCGGTATAAAGCCACCCGTACAACAATCCAGGTGTTATTAGAAACACGTGGCCTTCTGTATCCGGATAAATTCCCGTGGTGACTTGAAGATTTAATTTGCTGATATCACCGGTATAAGGAGCCTGATAGGCTTTACTTCGATTGAGTTCTTTGATGGATTTTGATTCGAAATCCGCTTCGATAAATAGGTAGTCTTCCTTGCTTTTTATCGATAACCAGGCCTTCGTCCCTTGTGGATTGACACCCCCAGTGACAAAGTTGTCTATGGTAAAATCCGCGTTGCTTAGCTGTGCTCTAGTTAGGAGGGTTTCTATTGTGCCCGCCTTCTTTACCACCTTCAGATCACCAGTGGCTGGTTCATAGAAGTATAAGTCACCTTTGCCATTAACGCAATGCAAAAACACGTTGGCAGGGTCGCTCAGTTTGGCATGGTCTACCACTTTTAAGGAAGCGTCAAAACTGTCTGAACCGAATTGTGAAAAAATACTAATGGAAGCGGCGTTGAGTTGATAGCCACCCGATGTTATCCGAACTGGGATGTTTTGTCCGGAGCCCATATTTTCTGCAATGATCACTTTGATCCGGTCCAATACACTTTGGCTAGAATCCGAGCTATTGGGACGATAGTGCAATGTATCGGCTCCTACGATTGCGGCTTCAGCCTGACCGATTTGGATCTTTAATCCATTGTTAGGTTGTAGGCGTCCGATTATTACCATCGTATCCCCTACAATGTAACTGCTTTTATAGGCATATTTTGCCTCATTGTTAACTTGCGGCAGGGCATCCAGTGTGTTTTTAAAATTATCTACTTTTTGGCAGGAGCCTAGCCCGGCACACAGTCCAAAGAACAGTGCACCTATTTTGTAGTTTATGTGTTTATTGTTTCTTGATGTCATGGTCAGTTTTAAAAAGAATACATAAAGGAGCAAATGATATGACGGTCAGTCTTGTATTGGCTACTGATCATATCTCCGCTGATATCAACATTGTCTTTTCCCTGGTAGACGGCCTTTTCATATTTGTAGGTGAAGTTTTCGTCTTCGGCGATCCGTATCGGTTGATTGAGTATGTTTTGTACGCTCAATTTAAATTGCAGACTTTTTAAAAGCCTTTGTGTCAATGCAAAATCAAGCAGCTGTCTTTTCAGTTCAATTAGACTTCCCTGTTCACCTTGATTGATAATGGGTACGGTACCCTGACGATCTATGTTAAAGGCAGAACCATTGGCCGCGGCATAGATATTTGGGCCCGTTAAATTCCAGTTTAACGCTATTTTTGTACCCGATCCGGCGTTGTCGTAGTAGAGGCCAGCATTAATGATATATGGAGATTGTCCCTGCAACTGGCGTGTATAATACGGATTCAGACCAGGATTTACATTTTTATTTAAGGTGGTATCTATACTTTTTTTGACTTCACTTTTAATCCAGGTAAAATTGGCAGATACCGACAGATTTCTGAAGAATCTACTGGGCACAAATCCTAGGTTTTTCCGTATTTCAAGTTCTATTCCATTTACTGTAGCTTGGTCTGCGTTTCCAAAACTAACGGTAGCCGGCCCTCCGAAATACAGACTTCTATAAATCATCCGTTCGATCGGCGATTTCAACTTTTTATGAAATGCCCCCACACTAAGTACTTCGGCATTTTCATTATCTTTAGGATACCATTCAATCCGCATGTCGTAGTTTTTTACTTCAGCAGGCCTTAAAAGATTATTACCTTTAATGGTTTGGTTGTTGAGATAATCAAGTTCACTATAGGGTGATAATTCTCTGAATTCAGGTCTATTTACTGTTTGTCCATAGGCTAACCTGAGCACCGTCTGTTCGGTAGGTCGGTAGCCTATATTGAGCGAGGGGAGATAGTTTGTCTTTTTGTTATCGACAAGAACGGGCTTGTTTACATCACCGACATGTTCTGGTGGAATTGCACCAGCTACCTTCTGGCGGTTGTGTTCTACGCGTAAACCACCATAGATGTCCAATTTTTGGTGGAAGGGGAGCAGGCTTATGGCGGCATAACCAGCATTTAATTGCTCGGTCGCGATGTAGGCATCCGATCCACTGGTGCGGTCGAATATCTTCAATGCGCTACCATCATCCCTGAGATAGTCTGCGCTCCAGACTTTCCCCAGATCTTGCTCCTGAAAGAACACTTTACTAAAATCCATAAAATTTCCATTGCCGCCAATAGCAGGGCTACCCGGATAACCGGCACTGTTCAAATCGCCTTCGTTTAGTGTGTAGACCCGTCGGAATAGTTTTCTGGATTTCCATTGTTGGTATGTACCGGCTTTAAGGGTAATCCAAGGTTGTAATTTGTACGTGTAATCAACAGAGCCATTATAGACATTTTCAGTATTTTGCGACCAGGATCTTGATAACATTCCCCGGTCCAGGCTATTGTCTTTGTTTTCAATATCATCAGGTCCGGGAACATAACGATAAGCCGCAGTCCAATTGAGGTTTTCTGGGCCCGGCAGTATGACGCGGGCGCCATCTTGACGGTTCCTCTGAAAACGGATTACTCGCTGATCGGGGATTTGTTGAATACTGTAGGTGTAACCCAAGTTCCATTCCAATCGCTGCCTTCCTTTTTCTAAATAATGATCGCCACTGAAATTTCCCGAATATAGCGACCGCTGCGTATAGCTTAAGATGATATTTCGCTCCTGTAGATCAAAGCCGGGGCTCCGGTCTCTCCAGGTCAGTCCTGTTAAATAGGCGAGATCATTTGATTGTTCGTTGACCAGGTATTGATCATTTTTGCTTGTCCTTACCACAGTGCCGCTTTGACCTTGCTGTAAAAAATAATTTTTAAACATCAGTGTGCTACTGTCTTTGATCACATAAGTGAAGTTCTGCAATAGATTCAGCTGTGCCATTTCCGTGCTTTGATTTTCTTGTGTGATCACATGGGTTCTGTCGAGATCACCTCCATAAAAGCTATTGGCACGATTAACCATATACTGCTGCCCCTCACTTTTATAACTCAGTGAACTCAACATGCTTACTCTTTTTGAACCAAGCTTAAATGAATCGTAATAGTTGGCTGTCAATTGCATCATGGGTAGCATAAGTTTATAACCATATTGCAGGTATGGACTGAAGTTTTCGACGTAACTCTTCTGGTCCAAAGTTGCTTTTGTAAAATCTCCATATCCCGGTACTACAGATGGCAATTTTCGTAATCCATTGTCAAATCCCAAAAAATCTGTTCCACTCCCCTGATAGGTGAGAAACTGCGAAGAAAAGGCTGTATTGGGGCGGACTCCCAGCTGTAGTTCCAGATCAAAATGTTTGATGTTTCGGGCATCCTTGGTATATATTTTTACAGCACCGCCAGTCATATCTGCCATCAGGTCCGGTGCTGGTGATTTGTAGACCAAAATTCGGTCTATGATACGGCTTGGAATAAGGTCCAACGAAAATGCCCGCGAGTAAAGTTCGGTGGAAGGTGCGATATTGCCATTCAGATAAGTCAGGTTATAGCGTTCGTTCATCCCTCGGATAATAATAAACTTGTTGTCTTTCACTGTTACACCAGCAATTTTTTTGACGACCTCGGCCGCATTGCGATCAGCTGATTTGCTGATCTCCTGACTGGATATTCCACTGGTTAGTGTCTGCGCATTTTTAATTTCTGAGAGTAGTTGTCTTTCCGAAGTATGGGCGACTGCGGTCCTGATTTTTCTTGAATTGGTAATGACGACTTCGTCCAGGACATTTGCTCCCTGAAGCCTGATGTCATAAGTCTCTTCCTTTGTTGCCGAAATTCTTACAGTACTTGCTTCGGTCTTGAAGCCTATAAAGGAGGCCTGCAGTGAATACGTTCCCAAGGGAAGATCTGTGAAATGGTAATAACCCTGTTGATCACTTTGCACTGTTTTTTTTAACTCTTTGATATAAACCGTTGCGCCCGGAAGAGGTTGTGAGCTCTCAAATTCCACAATACGGCCTTTGATAGCGCCATTGCCTTTCTGTTGCACAGGTTTTTGGGGCGTTGGAGGCAAGCTGAAGATGATGTGCTCATCTTCGTTTCTATAATTGATGCCGAACTTCTTTTTGATCATTAGAAGCAGTTCCTCTAGAGTTAAAGAAGAAGTGGAGTTGTTTATATGACCTTGTAATTTTGAATTTGTCTGTTCGTCAAAAGTAAATCGGACGTCGGGAACCTGTTCCTTTATGGTAGTAATAATTTGTAAACCGCTGATATCACCCGTAGACAATCTAATTCTCTTTGCAAGTATTTGGGACATGACAGATGATGAACTAAATAGGCAGAACGTGAGAACTAGCAGCTGTACAGTGATATACAGTTTTTTCTTTCTTTTTTTTAATAAAATTGCTTTCATTTGTATTTAAAATTCAATGGGCCTTAATCCCGGATTTTGAGTTAAATAGGCGAAGTTTCTTTAGCCTAAGATTTAACCGTTCTGCGTCAACAGGACGGTTTTTTTATTTGTTTCTCCTGTTCATCTCCTTTCTTTTAATAGATTTTGATAAGATTTCCTTTTATTGTGTAGGACATTCCCGTTGCAAGGGAAATAATATGCAGCACTTCTTGTATTGGTGTATCTTTAAAGCTTGTACTTATCTTTTTGTAGGCTAGCTGACGGTCCTTGATTTCGATCTTGACATTATACCATTTCTCGAGATCGAGACAGATTTGCTGGAGCGGAACTAGGTCATAACTGAGCTCACCATTGATCCATGACAGCGTCTGCGATGCATCCACGTGGACGACCTTATAAAGAAGCTTCTTTTGGTCATAGATAAACTGCTGGTTCGGACGCAGATTAGCTAGCGCGCGTTTGTTATCACGAATATTTACTTTCCCTGTATGTAGGGTGATTGTTTGTTGATGGTCTAACCTATTTGTATTTACCTCAAAGCTTGTTCCCAATACTTTTGTTGTTAAACATTCCGCTTGTACTTCAAACGGTTTTTGACTGTTGTGTGTAACTTTAAAATATGCACGTCCGGATAACGAAACTTTTCTATTTGTTTGATTGAAATCAGCGGCAATTTTTAGTGTGGCTCCTGGAAATAGCAGTACCGTACTACTGTCCTTTAAGTGTACTTTTTGCTGTTTTCCGAATCCGGCACGGTAGAGGATAGGAGTAGCTTCTTGCTTCGCAAACTGTTGGTACCAGATTACGCACATTGTACTCAAGATGAAAAAGGCGATACAGGCAGCGTAAACAAACCAGTTATGTTTTCTTTGGCCGGGAAATTGAATCAGATCTTTTTGACGCAGCTGAAAACTATTCCATGCACGAATCTGTTGACTTTCAGAAAGAATCATAGATTCTCCATCTAGATTGGACCAAGCTTCTTTCATGCAGGATGCGATATAGTCCGCATCGATATCCAACGATAAATAATGAAGAACCAATTTTTCTTCTTCGTGGGAACTTGATCCCTCAAAATATGTAATCAACGCTTTGCGTGATGGTCGTTCTATGCTCATATACTGAAGGCATTATTGTTGCCTTTTTATATAAGAATGCGCAATAGGTCAGATATAACTAGTTGAATTTTAAACTTAATAATCTATTCATGTTAATTTAATAGCCCCGTAACAGATTGTGTGGTTATAAAGGCGAAGACAATGAAATGAGGGTATTCCTTTAATTCCCGACGAATGATTTTTAAAGCCGAACTAATGTGGTTATTTACGGTGTGGATCGAGAGACCCGTTTGCTCGGCAATTTCTTTTTGCGTCAATAATTGACTGCGGCTCATCAAAAAGATTTCTCGCTGTTTGGTACTTAACTTGTCTAATGCTGCCTGATAACCGGTCTGCAATTCCTTCATCGATAGTTGGGGATGGTCATTGGAGCCTAGCAACTGCAGTGGAACATCGGTATAATCTGTTGTCAAGAGGACTTTCTTTCGTGCCAAACCCGCAATTTCCTGCCGCAGTATTCCGAACAGATAGTCCGTTAAATGCCCATTGATCTGACCGATCCGATATTTGTTCTGCCATATTTTTAACAATGTATTCATAACAAGCTCTTCGGCATCCTGATGGTTTTTGATCGGTCTTAATGTGGCAGACAATAAACGCGGATAATAATGATCAAAAATGTATTTAAATGCTGCTTCATCGCCATTTAGCCACATAGTTATATGACGATCTATAATTTTTGCTGACACCATAGGGCTTTAGAAATTTCTACAAAAATATTTGTTAGATGTTAATATAGTGTTATCAAATATGTTCCTTAACTCCTTATTATTCAACTAACCGAAATCTGCTTGTGTTTCTTGGCGATTTTGCCCGTATTAGGTTTCTTTGATAGCATCGCTTGCGGTTGGGAATCATAAAGCTATTAAGATCATTGTGTTTTTTTTAAACAACTTACCGAGGCCTTTTTTTCTTAAATTAGTAAACCACAAATCATGAAATCAGACGACCAGACATACCGCGGTTACAGACTGTCCGTTGCAAGCGAATTTGAGGCTGTGTTTTCTCATTTTTATTTTGCAGAGAACGATTCAGCACAGGCCATAACGAAAACATTGCTTCCGTCTTTTCAGACTATTATGGTGTTCAATTTTGGTACAAAATCCCGGTTGGTTTCCAATGCCCAAAATGAAATCGAAGTAGATAAGTGTATCGTACTCGGTCCCCTAAAATCTGCCTTTGAATATACCCTTTCCCCCGGTGCGCAAATTTTAGTTGTTAATTTTAAAGATGATGCGTTTTATCGTTTTTTTGGAAAGGCATTTCTTTCCGATCATTTGCCGATGAATCCTGATGAAGCTGTAGAAGAAAATTGTTTTACCTATCTGTGGCATCAATTGAAGGCTATACCAAGTGTATCAGACAGAGTAAACTGCATTCTTGATTTTTGCAGACCCTATTTAAAGTTACAGCATACGACTGCCGCTTTATTGGCAGATTTTAAAGATAACACACGCAACCCAATCAAATCTATTGCCGAAGAAACTGGGCAGACTGAAAGAAATGTGCAGTTGATGCAAAAAAAACATTTTGGTTACAGTTCCAAAGAACTTAGCCGGTACCAGCGTTTTGTAAAAGCGATCGGACTGATACAGAATGTTCTTTCCTCATCAAAAAAAGTGGATTGGTTTGAGATTATAGAAGAATGTGGATATTACGATCAAAGCCAGCTTATTAAGGATTTCAAGCATTTTATCAATCTTTCTCCCAGAAATTTTGTGAGGTTTCAGCAGGATATCTGTCAAGCTTCCGATAAATAGCCTTTTCGTTTTCTTACAATTTTTTCGCTTGCTTTCATTCTACTTTTGTTTTGTTCAATGACTTAAAAACAAAAAAATGAAACATCTTATTATTTATGCCCATCCGAATGCGGAAAGTTTAAACCATCTATTCAAACAAGCAATTGAAGAAACACTCCGGAGACAAAAGCATGAAGTTGTAGTCAGGGATCTGTACCAGCTTAATTTCGACCCGGTACTGTCCCTTGAAGATATGGCTGGGCAGCGTAGAGGTATCGTCAGCGAGGCAATCAGAAGAGAACAGGAATATATTGCATGGGCTGAAGCCGTTACGTTTATCTATCCAATATGGTGGACAGGTATGCCGGCCATTCTGAAAGGTTATATCGACCGGGTATTCAGCTACGGATTTGCCTATAGGTACGATAACGGAGTACAGAAAGGACTGTTGGCCGGCAAGGCTGCTTACATTATTAATTCACATGGAAAATCCAAGATCGAATATCAGGAAATAGGAATGGATAATGCCCTAAAACTGACCTCCGACAAAGGTATCTACACTTATTGTGGCCTCGATGTGAAACGCCATTTCTTCTTTGACCGTGCTGACCGTGTAACAGCAGAAACTATAGAGGGATGGAAAAGGGAAATCGTTGATGCCTATGCTATTTAGCAAGCCTACTCTTCTATAAAAGATGATGATTATCTATTGACAATATCTCCTCCACATCAGCATCTTAATCTATTTAGAAAGCTTAGCATAAGCAGGCTACCGCAATTATTATTTGGTTAAATCAGGCCCTTTTTTCAACATAGTTGCCTTCAAAAATTATTAACCCTTTGGGCTGTAGCAGAACTGATCGTGATCGGATCTGCTACCTATTTTATGCTGGATGCCACAAAAATCTGATCGGAATAGTTTTTTGTCTAACCAAGTTTCCTTTTAGTTATAATTGTGTTTTTTTAATGTTTAAACATGTGTTGTTTTTAAATAATATAAGTTTTTAATAAAATAAAATTTAATTTATAACGTTGTTATTAATAATATTAAAAAAGTGTGAATGATTAAAATTCTTTTGGTCGATGACCATGAAGTTGTGCGCAACGGTATCAGCCTATTATTGGAATCCAACCCCAGTTTTTACATTATTGGAGAAGTAGGCAGTGCAGAAGATGCTCTTTTATTTATAGAACAGCAGGATAAGCCCGATCTTATTTTATCAGATATTAATATGAGTGGTATGGATGGAATTTCCTTGGTTCGGATAGTCAAGAAAATTTATCCGCAGATCAAGATAGCCGTACTATCTATGATAGATGAGATCGATAAAGTGGCTGAAGCTTTTGATGCTGGTGCTGAGGGGTATTTATCAAAGAGTAACGATTTCCAGGAACTCCTATTTGGTATAGCTCATATAGCCGGAGGAAATAAATATATTAGCGCGTTCCTCAGTGTTCACATTTTGGAAGTATACCGTAATTTTGTGCCAGAACCTGTTGACAAAGCTGCGCTCCTCCATCACTATGACATCACTGAGCGTGAACTTGAAGTATTGGTGCTGATCTCAGAAGGATTTACTAATGGTGAAATTGCCGATAGGATCTTTCTGAGCAAACGTACAGTTGAGGGCCATCGCCAGCATCTGATGGAAAAGACGAAGACCAAAAATACAGCAGATCTCGTCCGGTTTGGCTTTCAGAAGATGCTATTGCAATAGCCCCGGTTGTCGAAATTTACCCGAATAACTCTAGCTCTCTGGCCACCCATAGTTCTTTAAGAGATTTTAATTCTGACTATCCCATCGCCAATTAATTCGTAAAGACCAATACTTAGTTCATTCACAGGTTTATACGATGAATTGACTTTTTGTTGTACGCGTATTTTGGTTAATATTTCCTTTGAAAAGTCCAAGAGCCGCATTTGGGCTCTGAGCAGCGCACTGCCCTCCAATCGGAATGTAATCGAATTTTTGCCTACTCGGAAGTTTGAAATCGGATAATTTATAAATACCGTTCCGCCCAGATTGCCCACTTTGAAATACTGTCGTGGTATGATACCAAAGGCGAGTCCGGCCCCATATACTTCCTGGCCAACTTCACCGCTTTTCTCCCAACCATCATGTATGTCTTCAAGTGGAACCCAGAGGTCCTTTTGTATCTCACCCGTTTTAGTCTTTTGGGCAATCATTTCCTCCGGCAGAAGCGGAGGATAATAGTAGGCGAGTCGGCCCGTCGCATACTTGATAAATTCGGGAATCAATATGTTTAGTGAAGGAAGAATAGCTATCCCTGCTGCCGCTTCAAGATAATGATGCAGGGCAGCAAATACTTCCAGCTCTTCATATGCTGCTGTATAAGGGGCATCTTTCAGAGGAAAGACAGAAAAGAAATAGGGGAAATTTTTGCCATAACCATAATTGCAGTCCCACAATTGGCAGTTTTTGAATAAACCGGCGAGGCAGCAGTAGCTAAGCTCTAAATAACGCTTATCGTCGGTCACCTTATACATTTCCAGAAAGGCACCAGCAGCAAATGCGGTGTTATTGGCCTGATAAAATATACCAAAGGCTAGACCGTCTAAACTTTTAAGTGCCCTGTGTGCTTCCAGAAGAAATCGTTTTTCTTTTGTCAGCTGCCAGGCCAGGAGCATAACGTGCGCATATGATCCCGGGACATCTTTCTCACCGCCCTTACCTGGAGCCATTTCGGCTTTTAATACCTCCAGGGTGGTCATTTTATAAAAGACCGGCCATTTATAGTTAAAATGCCTTGCAACCTTTATCGCATAATCTATCGAATCCAAAAACAGTTTTTTAGCCATCCTGTCTCCACGCAATGCGAGCCGGGCGAGGTTTAACAAGGGATGATGTAAATACCAGGAGTCCATGACCATCTCACTTTTTTGCTCCTCAGAATGGTCTAAGTCATTTTTTAGCGACGGATGCCACCTGACTAAACTTTTTATTGAACTATCATAGAATGAGGTGAGTCCATCTGACAGTTCTTGCAGCATAGAATGCTTCTCTCCGGTCCAGGATAGATACTCATGCAATGGAAGTATAACGGCCAGCTGTACCATGATCTCGGCAGGAGTTTTGTAATCGCCTACGTAAGCATTCAGATAAGGACTACCTCCCGTTTGTGTCCAACAGCCTTTATTGTTAGAAATATTATCCAGGATTTTCTCGGCTGTCGGTAGCCAGCTGTGCTGGCTGGCTTCGGGCTTAGGTAGGAGCAGATATATTGATGCGAGTAAATTGAGGTAACTTTCAACGATCTCCGTATCACTTTCGGGGATATTTTCATCAAGCTGAACAAATGCATCCGAAATAATATATTCTTCGTTGCCCGGTAGCGGCTTTTCAGCATTGACGGGAAACTGGAATCCGAGCTCTGGCCATTCGCCGCCGACTGTTTCCCGGAGGGATACTTCCGTTTCCTGGCAGTAGGGTGACATGGCTGTAAGATTCTGAAAATAAAACACAGAACCTGCTTTTGGCTTTGTCATACTGAAATAGAGCTGTCCAGATCGGCTACCGACCTGTTTAGCATGTATTTTTCCTACGGTATTTTCGGTACTTCCATCTTTAGTCAAAGGGACAATATCCCGTGGCCAAAAGGGGATAAGCAGTGGTAATTTTGTCCGGAGGGTAGTGGTATAACGAAAGGTGGCTTGCGGACTTTCTGGAAAGAAGAGGATGGTGCGATAATAGGCCAGCCTGGTCGAGGCAGTGATCAGAATCTCGTCAGGAGCTTTAGAGATCGTTACTTTTTCAAACCGGCTATTCATTCCGAAAGCCAGTCTAAAGGCGATGCTTACGTCCGTCGGCCAAATAGCCACCAACCATATCGAATCGCCCGCATCATGGATTTTGAGCTTATATGCTTTTAGGTCTATTTCAAAAATAGGCGCAGAATCCGAAAGATCGGCTTGGACCGTTGCTGTCCATGGAGTGACAGGATTTATCATCATGCTAATTTCTTAATTGTGTTTGTCCCATTACAGGAAGACGAGTACTATGGCAATCGTTTTAACGATTGATGATTATGTTACAACTACGGTAAAAAATGTATTTTTCCTGTTTTTCAATTAGGCTAAAGAAAGTTATAAATGAGTTTAGGAGAAGGTATAGTGATTGTTGCTGGAGATGGAAGGTAGTTATTTAAGCAGTATAATGAGGCAGTTATAAAACGGAAGCCGGTTGGAGATAGCTCGACGGATGTTCTGACAGGATATAACCTAATAAATGCCCGGATTGCCGGGCATTTATGAATTTATGATGCTGACTCGTTTACTGACGAGACAGCGATTTCTGTGAGTAGGATATCGGTTTGCTTTTCCTCATCAAGTGTTTGCTGGAGCAATTGCTCTGCTTCAGTATGGTTCATCAGTTTTGCAAATGTAACCAGACAGCCGTAGCTAGCGATCTCATAATGTTCTACTTTTTGTGCAGCAGAAATGAGCGCTGCGTCTAAAGCCGGATCATCTTCAAAATTTTCAATGATTTCGTCAGCTTCCTCTAATAGGCCCTCCATTGCTTTGCATTTTTTACCCCGGGCAGCAATGCCTAACGCCCCAAACACCTCTTTAAGCCGCTCGATCTGCCCTTGAGTTTGGCTGTGATGTTCTTCAAATGCTTGCTTCAATTGTTCGTCTTCTGCCGCTTTGCTCATTTTCTTTAAACCTTTTAAGAGCTGTTTCTCTGCGCCAAGAATATCTTTTAATTCGTCTACAAATAACTCATGTAAATGCTCATTAGGCATTTGTTGCTGATTTTGATTCGATTTTGCCATAATTCTTTTTTTAGAGATGGACACGAGTCAGGAGAAGATCGTTTTTAAAATTCTCAATTTTGATTTCAGCCGTGTCACTTCCGGTCATCAATTATTGGTGACGGCATTAAACTAATAATCGAAGAACACCCTTTGTCTTCCTCGAAAATCGAATGAAAAATTTTCATTAAAATAACTTACTATACAACTATTTTGAATTTTCAACTGTTGATTCAGTAATCAAGCAAAAGATAAGTACAGTTTGCTTCTATTTGTACCACAATTTATAAATGAGCAGGGTAATGAATCCGAACGAAGACATATTAGAAAATATCGGCAGGTTACTAGTTTCCGAAACTGTTGCGACTGCTGAAAGTGTTACAGCTGGAAAGCTTCAGTTTTTGTTGTCCCAGATCAAAGAAGCTTCGGACAATTTTAAAGGAGGCCTAACGGCATACACGCTTGAAGAAAAGGTCAATCTGTTGGGAATCGACGAGGAGGAAGGCAGAAGTTGTGATTGCGTGTCACCCGAGATTGCACAAGACATGGCATTGCAGGCTTCGCATCTGTTTAATACCGACTATGGTATTGGTGTTACAGGCTACGCAACTCCCGTCGAAGAATCGAATTTCACTTTATATGCATATTTTGCGATAGCCTATAAAATGGCAATTGTAATCTCGGAAAAAATTGATCTGCCTGCAGATCTCCTTGGGCCGGATGCACAGGAGGAATACGCAAAAATTATTATTGCCACTTTTGAAAATCTCCTTGCTTTGAAGACCGGTAAAAATTAGACGGAAATTAACTTCAGGAGTGCCAGATTACAGTTTAATTTTTCCCCATAGTTTTATTTCACTGCTATAGAAGATGATCAATTTTGCAAGAATTTATCGAGGCAGAATTTATTAAAGATGAGCTAATAGTAAGTCAAATTTTTACAATAAATGAAGTTTCAACTATATTATTTTTTTAAGTTTTGTATATCTTGTTTGCTTTATATCCTTCTTGCTTTATTGCTTGTTAGCTTTATTGCGGGGGTAGTTTCTATAGGATTGATTTGTTGATGTATCATTTTTGGACAATTAGAAAAACCACTACCTTCAGGGATATTTTCTCTTCGTACTTTTAGCTACCTTTCATCTTATAAAATTTTAATGATTAAAAGAATGAGAAATACGATAATCGTAACAATTTTATGGATGTTATCGGGATGCGTATCACATGAAAATTCACTACACATTACCGTTATCGAAGGCAATCCGAAAAGAATCGTTAAGGAAAATGAGATGCATCAAAAACAACATTATACTACATATAGTGACCATGCAGAACGTTTGATTCCTGCAATTAAGATTTTAAGCAAAGAACATAATAGTTTAAAATTAAGTATTCGAGGAAATATTTCATCTGCTGGATTGAGCATCAATAAAGTTAGAAAAGTACGTCTTGAAGAAGGCCAGTTGGACGAGAATCGTATTACCCTAAAATACATTGTTGAGATTGAGAAAATACCAGGCAAGGAAAGTGCCAACATTCGTGGTTATAATTATGAACAAGCGGTAAATTATAACCTTTCGAAAGGGGTACAGTATGTCAAAGTGCAGCTCTATGAAAACTATACAGGGAGTCACTTTGCAGAGCGCCAGACGTTGGTATTTGAAGAGACCTTTAACATTACAGAAAGCACCTAATAATGTTATTTCGAGCTGCTGCTTAAAGAGGCAAATTGAGCTGGAGTCGCACATACGGTTTATCCGAATCTAAAGTTATGGGATAAACTTGTGTAAAAGCTATCCCATAACTTTGTCAAACAAAATAAAAAAGTTATTTGTTTTCCAGTGCGACTTCCTGGCTTTATAATAACTTTCTATCAAAGCTTAATAATTAGGCATTTTGATACACGAGAACATCCTGAAGATGAAGCTAGTGATCGTTGCCTTGTTTAGAAATCGGCAATGATGATTTTTTTCATTCCCATCATTTTTTTGAACGCGCCTGGTCTTTTGTTGAGTTCCTCCCAGTTTTCGGGACAAACCTGCCAACTCAATCCGTATTTGTCTTTTAGCCAGCCACAAACGCTCTCCTGTCCTCCATCCGATGTAAGTGCTTCCCAATAGTAGTCTATTTCTGTTTGGTCTTTGCAAGGGATCATCAACGAAATAGCCTCGTTAAATTTGAATATAGGTCCAGCATTGATCCCAATAAGGCGCATTCCCAAAATCTCAAATTCCACTGTAAGCACTTTTCCAGCGAAATCCTTCTGGAAATCAGCTAGTCCTTCGGCTTCTGAATTCGGGTAATAAGTAATATTGATTATTTTTCCATCTTTGAAAACCGATAGGTAATATGCTGCGGCTTCCTGTGCGTTGCTGTCAAACCAAAGGTTTGGAATAATTTTTTGCATAGCTTTATATTTTTTTGTTATTTTTTTTTTTCAGTATAGCCCACAATTGATATTCCGCTATTCCATGCTATCTGGATTTTGATCATTTGCAGTCTTACAAATCTAACAGATTTGTTCTCCGATCGACTTGGCATAGGATAAGAAATGCAACTGCATCATTATTGGGGTCGATTTGAAAATACTGTGGTATAATTTTCAGGTAAGTACTGCATGGTTATTAACTTTTCTATTTTTGAGGAAACTTAGACATCAGTGAAAAGATTCTTTATCCTACTTTGCCTTTTATTTACGATAACAACAGCGCATGCACAAAAAGTTATACTTTCTGGAAGTGTCAGGGATTCTATTACAAATTCGCCAATCTCGTTTGCCAGTATAGCTGTCCTCGATACGCGCGGTCATGTCGTTGATGGTATGGTTGCAGATTCGGTGGGGCGTTTCCATTTCTTCAATCTGAAAAAAGGACAATATACTATTGTTTTTAAATTTATCGGTTATCATCAAAAAAAACACGCGGTGGATTTTGATGGAAAAAGTCAGGTAACTCTTAATGAGATAGCACTGGTGAGTACAGACCAGAGGTTGAACGAGGTCAAGATTACCGGAGAGCTTGCCGCGCAGAAGCACTCAGCTGATAGACAGCTATATCTAGCAAGCCAGTATAAAAATGCAGTTGGTGGTACAGCTTTGGATATTGTAAAAAATCTACCTTCAGCGGCTGTAGATGGGAATGGCAATATAAGTATGCGCGGGAATACAGGTATTATTGTACTTATCAATGGTAAACCTTCCTTTTTAGATCCAGCGACAATTTTAAGCCAGGTTGCAGCAAACGATGTGACCGATGTCGAGTATATTACTAGCCCATCGGCACAATTTGATCCTGACGGTAAAGGAGGGATAATCAATCTCAAGACAAAAAAAGCCACATCAGACGGATTTTCATGGCTATTCAATCTTCAAGGAGGACTGCCCAGTATAGACAACTACGGGAATCACAAGAGCCAAAAGCGATTTAGTGGAGATATTTCTTTCCAGCTCAAAAAAAATAAACTCGAACTGAATGGCTCAGCCAATTATCTGCGTAATGACAACGCAGGTTTTCGAGAAGGTGATGTACATACCATTATTGGGGATAGGCAGACTTTTTTCCCGTCTAAAGGCGAACGTAGTTTTGACAAGTACAATTTTGGTGTCAGACTGAACGGTTCATATGAGCTGTCCAACAAACAGCAATTTAATATTGGTTTGCTGGCATCCCGGAAATTCCAGGACCGATTAGCGGATATCTATTATACAAATCGAACGATCCAACCTTCAACAGGTAAGGAGCTTTCAACACTAAATTATTTTAACTCTAATCTCCAGAATAAACAAGGGGAGTTCTATCTTATTGATTTCAATTATCAGTATAAATTCAGTGACGCACATGTCTTGCAAGCAGCCGCAATTTATGAATATGCGAATATCTATGGATCGACCAAGAATGCGAATATCGAACGCGGAATTGATACTGTCCAATGGACAAATAACAATTATACCAATCCTTTACGCGGACTAAGGATAACTGTCCAACATCAATGGAAATTACCACATGGAGAGTTTGTCAGTGGTTACCAACTTAGAAACGATAGGCAGAAAGGCAATTTTGAATATTTCGCCACTGAAAAGCAGGGTGGGGCTATGACACTTATTCCTGAATTTACGGGTAAATTAAATGCAACGAATAGGGTGCATGCTATTTTCAGCCAATATGATCATAAATTTGTAAGGACACAGTTTTCACTTGGACTTCGTTATGAATATTATCAACGTGATGTACTTTTAGTTAATACTCGGGCGGAATATCCATATGCTGTCCACCAATTGTATCCTTCTTTCAATTTGATCCACAACCTGAGCGACGAGTGGTCCTGGAAGTTTGCTGCTGCGCGGCGAGTTCAACGAAATAACAATTTTGAGCTAAATCCTATACCCGAACGTGAGCACTCAGAGACCTTGGAGCAAGGAGATCCCACCTTGTTGCCAGAGTTTACAACCAATATTGAAACAGGTGTCGTAAAGAAGTTAAAAAGGGGAAGTATATTCTTAAATACATACTACCAACATACGAAAAACCCAATCCAACGCGTTAATTCTGTGTATGCAGATACTATCCTCAATCGGGTATTTACCAATGCAGATTATGCCACCCGGTGGGGGGCAGAAATAGGAGGAGAGGGAAAGATCCTTCCCTGGTTACGTGTAAATGGCGGATTGAACCTGTATCGTTATCAAATTTCAGGACAAGTATTGACTTATAACATGATAAATAGCAATAGTGATTGGGTGTATTCCATAAATGCTGGGGTTCAAGCAGATTTTGCTAAGGATTGGAGTACGGGTTTACAAGTCAACTATCTCTCGGCAAGGCCTACGGTACAAGGAAGAGATTCGAGATTTTTTACCCCTCACTTTAATCTAAGTAAGGCTTTTTTACAAGGGGCGATCAAAGCACAGCTTCAATGGCAGTTTATTGAACTAGGCAATTGGGGAGTCAATGAACAACGTATTACAACATCCTCCACTGATTTTTTTACGACTACCAACTATATTTATGAAAAAAATATACTGATGCTTAACCTCAGTTTTAATATTCACAAGTTAAGTCAATCCTCGAAACTACCAAAGAGTGAATTTGGCGAGAAGGAGTTTTAGTCATATTGCTTCTTGAATTCTGAAGGGGTAAAGCCTGTAAATCTTTTGAAGTATTTTGAGAAGTTTGATTTATCGGTGAAACCCAATGAAAAAGCAATTTCGGCTATTGACTTGTTGGTATAGAAAATAAGTCGCTTTGCCTCTTTGATAATATAGGTTGCCAGTATTTGCGAAGCTGTGTTATTTATGTTTTTCTTGCAGGCAGCAGTCAGATTTTGAGGACTTGTATGGAGTAGATTTGCATAGTAAGCGACATTGTTTATGATTTTTGAATCCGTATTTAACAGTTCAATAAATCTAACATATAAGTCGTTGGATATCGATGTGGGTTGCTCGATTTTGTCTATACTTTCGAGTACCTTAGCCAATAACGATCTAAACAATCCTTCTTGGCATATTTTGTTTTCTTCTTGTTCTAATAGTTGGAGGAGGGTGGGTATGATCCCATTTTCTTTAAGATATATGGTGTCTAATTTACTGATCTCATCGACCATTCTAGCGATTTCAAGATCTAAGCTCAGGTCTACAAATGATTTTTTTACCAAGAGCACAAAACCCTCGATTGGGGTAGCCAGCTCCCAATGGTGTACAGAATCTTTTCGAATGATCAGTATGCATGGCGTTTTGATAGGGCTTTCATTGCCATCAATTACATGTCTTCCCGATGTGGCTGATAAAAACACAAGTTCTAGGTATCCATTGTGTCTATGCGGTTTGGTTACAGCTTTTGAATTGTCAAATGCTGCAATCTTTAATAATTTCTTGGGCTCGAGCTTATCTTTTATTAAGATTGTTTTGCTGATCATGTACGTTCATTAGAAAGGTAAAAATAAAATAAATCCTTGTATTGAGCGCACAATTTATTATGTGTGAACTCAGGATATGCCAGTCCGATCTAAGGATGTAGATCCCTTTCAGCCGATTTATCTAGATGTCGATACCCAATTCTAAATATTCTTTAATATAGTGATTAGCAAGTATTGAGCAGATAATGCTTTTTTTTAAAATTCTTATATTCTTGCAAAAATTGATATCTTTATTTTTCATAGACCATTTCATATTTTTATTTAAATGCAAAAGTTGAATCAAGATCCCTTTTTATGGACTGAATTGCGGTATGCAATTGTATTCGATCGAGACCAGCTTGCATTTAAAACTTTATTTAAAAAATTTTATCCCGATTTATATGACTTTGGCTACGCAATTATAAAGTCACCAGTTCCAGTTGAGGATATTATTTCAGAAATTTTCATGAAATTGTGGCTATTGGAAGATAAATTAATGGAAATTGAAAACATTAAAACTTATCTTTTTAGGTCTATAAGAAACAATGCCATAAAATACCTTGAAAGACAACATACCCATGTGGATATTTCAGAAATTATCGACTTTAACTATCAATATCCAAGTGTGGAGCAAGAATATATTTCCAATGAGAACCTCAAAATTATACAGCAGATCATTGATGAATTGCCTTCCAAGTGCAAAATGGCTTTTACTTTAGTCAAGGAGCTTGGTTTTACCTATCATGAAACAGCTGCCATTATGGAAATTTCTACGAATACCGTTGACCGACACATTCAACTGGCTCTCCGTCGTTTAAGAGATTCTATTACTTGTAAAAAAATAAATAGCTAGAAATTAGTGTTTTAAAATTATTTTAAATTTCTATTGGTGAGATTTGTCTGTAATTGGCTCTTATATTAAAGACTCAAAAGTAAGATGGATCAAGATCAATTTCTAACATTATTAAACAAAGAAATTCAGGGTAAACTCACTCCCGAAGAGAAGTTACTGTTTGAGAAATTGATCATTGACAATCCAGATCACCAACTCCTTTATCATTTTATTAAAAATCGGCAAGGAATTCCGTCATCAACCATTGAAAAAACTGAAATGGCATTTGATCAGCTATGGAAGAAACTGGAAGACAGTACCCCCGAAAACATTCCAGTAAGGAGTCGGATAAAAAAACGTTATCTCTTTTATCTAGTAGCTGCTAGTATTGCGATCTTCTTTTTTGTTGGTATGTGGAGGTATTCGTCCCACCAAGAGGTTGTTGAGTATAAGATGAGCTATAGCAGCAATAAGGGCGAGAAACGGATAATTAGCCTGCCTGATGGGAGTACCGTTTGGTTAAATGGTGACAGCAAACTCTATTTGGCTACCGATTTCAATAAAAAAGAACGTCGGGTGAAATTGGTGGGAGAGGGCTTCTTTGCTGTTGCCAAAGATAAAAAACATCCATTTATTGTCTCTTGTAAGGATTCCGAGGTAAAAGTATTGGGAACAAAATTCAATATCAGAGCGTATCAGGACGAGAATAAAACACAGACTTCTCTTGTGGAAGGGGCTATCGAATTGAAAAGCCAAAATAGTGACGAAACGTATAGGATGGTACCTGGAGAAAAACTAACCATAGCCCACAATTTAATTGGACCCAAATTCAGTGATAAGAGTAGTACAAATACGATAAAACGGACAGCACTTATTGTTCAGGACGGAGAAAAAATGCCCTCCGAAGCATTGTGGCTTGAGAATAAACTTTCCTTTGAGGCCGATCCGATGAATATTGTTGCGTCCAAAATAGGTAAATGGTATAACAGAAATATCGTCATCGATAATACTGAACTGGAGAAAACCACCTTTACCGGGACGATGGAGAATTATAGCCTGGAGATGGTTTTAAAGACTATTTTATTAGCCAATCCAAAGCTACATATCAGAGAAGAAAACGAATCAATTATTTTATATTAACCCTAAATAAACGATAATGAAAGATTATACATAAAGTTTCAAAAAAAGGATACACCCAATGATGTATCCTTCATGTTCATGAAATAAGAGTGCGAAGTCCCTGAGAAAGATAAAGCACTCTATGGTTCCATAATCAATTTAAAACTATGAAAAAAAATTTACATGGTCAGGTATTTTTTGCACGAAAATCTAGCACCATTAAATATGCATTAATGACAAAATTAACATTAGCGCTCACTTTTGCATTTACCGTAAAGGTCTTCGGAATAAGTACCAAAGCACAGGAAAAGGTATCCCTAAAAATAAAAAACACCGATCTCAAGACTGTTTTAAAAACCATTGAGAAGCAGACTAAAGTCAAGTTTATATATTTTGACAATGTCATCTCCAATAAAAGCCTTCCCCTTATTTCTGTCGAGAACCAAAATTGGACCAACGCTTTAGCGCCATTGCTGAATAGATTTCAGCTCCGGATGCAAAGTATGAATGAAAACACCTATGTGATCACTGTCAACACTAAAGAAGTCCAAGGGCTCGATATCAAAGGAAAGGTTTTAGATCGGCAGGGCTTACCTTTATCGGGTGTCACCGTAGTCGAAAAGGATAAGGATCGCGGTACAAGTACAAACGATAAAGGCGAATTTAATCTAAAAGTAAGCGGGCCAAATGCCATTTTATTCATCAGTAATGTAGGATTTATCAGCCAGGAGATTCCGGTTAGCCAATCATTTATGAATGTTGTCCTCCAGGAAGATCTGACCTCCTTGGAGGAAGTTGTTGTTGTTGGTTATGGTACACAACGGAAAGCGAATCTCACAGGGGCTGTCGCTTCAGTTGATATGGAAAAAGTGTTGGGAGATCGACCCGTAAGTAGCAGCTCCCAAGCATTACAAGGGGCTTTGCCTGGTTTACAGGTTACTTTCGGTGGAGGACGTCCTGGCACATCGACAGAACTAAATATTCGTGGCGTTACTTCCATAAATGGTGGTAGCCCCTTGGTATTGGTCGACAATGTTCCTATGAATATGGACGATATAAACCCCAAGGATATCTTAAGTGTCACCGTATTGAAAGATGCTGCCGCTTCTTCTATTTATGGCGCTAGAGCAGCCTTTGGGGTCATTCTGATCACGACAAAAAAAGGATCCAGAAATCAGCCGACCAGCATCAATTATTCGAGCAATCTAACTTGGAGCCGTCCTTCAACACTCCCTGAAAAAGCGAGTCCACTTGAATTTGTGCAGGCATTAAAAGACTTTGGAAATACTTCCAATTGGGCAGGACAAAATGTCGATACCTGGCTTGATTTATTAAACGACTATAAAACGGACCCAACAAAATATCCTGATGGAATAGCCGTGGTAAATAACACAAAATATCCCCTAAAGGAATACGATTTATACAATGAGGTATTCCAGACTGGATTTGAACACCTGCATAATCTTTCTATTAGAGGTGGTTCTGAAAAGATTGCGTATAGGCTTTCTGGTATGTATAGCAACGAAGATGGTATTATGATTACCAAAAAAGATAGCTATAGCAGATATAATTTCAATGCTTATCTAAACGCCGAATTGTTCAAGAATTTTAATGCAAGTGTTAATGTCTTTTATAAAAAGGATAATCGCCTTACCCCAGCCAATATGGGGGAAATGTTTTATCGGGCTCTGACATTCGGCTCATACCTTAATCCCGGCGAGACGATAGATGGCGATGGGAAAGCTATACCATACGGTACGCCCAACAATTATTTAAAATATGAAGATCCTTCGCGCAGATATGAAGAGAATCTTAGGCTCTTTGGTAAGCTGGAGTATAATCCTTTGCCGGGCTGGAATATAACTGCTGAATATACTTTCAGTAAGAATAATCTGAACAATAAAAATGCGCAGAACAGAAATAGGTATATGAATCCAAATAATTTTAATACGGAATACCTGTTCAATCAAGATTTTTATACTCGTTCTAATTCCCTGACAGACTATAATGCTTTAAATCTTTATACGAGTTATAGCCGTGCATTGGATGATCATAATCTGAAAGTTTTGGTGGGAACAAATTATGAGAAAAGTTATAGTGAATCATTTTCAGCAACAAGATATGGAATTTTGAGTCCTGAATCTCCCTCCTTGGGCACAAGTACAGGAACGCAAAATACATCCGATAGTTTTAGTCAGTATGCTATCCTAGGATACTTTGGCAGAATTAACTATGATTATAAGAATCGTTATCTATTGGAACTGAACGGTCGACTGGACGGCTCCTCCCGTTTCCTCAAAGGTAGCAGGTTTGGCTTTTTTCCATCCGTTTCTGCTGGTTGGAACGTTGCTGAGGAACGATTTATGAGCGGGTTAAAAAATAGTATCCCAATGTTGAAGTTCAGGGCTTCTTATGGGGAAATCGGTAACCAGGTCGTATTTGATACCAATAAAAATCAAGTTTATTTTCCTGCAATACCGCAGATGGGGGCGGGCAATGCAAATTGGATCGATCCAAATACTGGCATCCGCTACCTGACGATAAATCCACCAAATTTAATCAGTTCTACTTTTTCCTGGGAGAAGGCGCGTACTTTAAATTTCGGTGTTGACATCGCTTTGTTCAATAGCAAATTAAACGGAAGTTTTGACTGGTTTAGACGTCAGACGATAGGCATGCTTTTTCAGGGGGCCGACTTACCTGCAGTTTTGGGAGCACAGCCTCCATTCCAGAATATTACGGATCTTGAATCAAAGGGATGGGAGCTGGAACTTTCCTGGAAAGACAAGATTAAAGATTTTAAATATTCATTTGCATTTAATCTTTCAGATAATAGAGGTTTCATTACCAAAATTAATAATAGTGCTGGCTTAATCGATGGCTTCTACAAAGGAAAAGAACTCGGTGAAATCTGGGGATATGTTACAGACCGTTATTATACAGTAGATGATTTTCAGGAAAATAGTTTAAATGCCAGTTTGTTAAATGGGAAGTTAAAAGAAGGGATTCCATATTTCAAAGGTGTTGCTCAGAATCCGGGAGATATTAAATATGCGGATTTAAATGGTGATGGTATCATCTTCGGTGGTACTGGTACGGTATCCGATCCCGGTGATATGAAGGTTATAGGTAATAATAATAGGCGGTTTCAGTTCGGTCTGAATAGTAATTTCTCCTACAAGAATATTGATTTGAGCGTATTTATACAGGGAGTAGGAAAGCGGGATCTTTGGTTGAGCAATTTCTTGATGTGGCCATACAATAACGAATTCGGTACGCTCTATAAGGGTAATCTAGATTATTGGACACCGAACAATACGGATGCGACCTATGCGCGTGTCTATGCAAACGCAGGTTTAAATACTTCAGCGAACCGAAGAACACAGACCAAATACCTGTCGGACGGCTCCTATCTTCGGGTGCGAAATATTACACTTGGCTATACCCTCGACAGAAAAACTTTACGGAGCAAAGTGATCGACAATATCAAGGTATTTGTTTCGGGCGAAAATTTATTTAAAGCTGATCACATGCCAAAAGGGATGGAGGCCGATGGTGAAAACATAGGGTCGGGAGGTATTTATCCATTCCTGAAAAAGTACAGTTTTGGCGTTAATGTTACGTTTTAAATCTTCAAAAACCGCAGAATATTATGAAAAAGAAATTTATCCACTATATCCTTTGTCTGGGGCTAGCCACATCGTTAACAAGCTGCAGCAATTTACTGGACCTCGATCCGGAAGGTACATTGACAGAGCAAAGTACTTTCACAAACTATAACAATTTTATTTCCTATGCTTGGCAATTCTATGGCACGTTTCCTGGCTATAGCAATGCTGTGCCCGATGCTGAAGTCAACGGCGACCTATTTGCCAAAGCTCAGGCAAACGCCACTTCTGATTGGGCTTGGCAGCGAATGGTCGTCCCATCAACAAGTAACGATTACAGTAGTCCATTTGTTCAGATCCGTTCTATCAATGTTCTTTTGGATAACATTGAGCAGGCAAGCCAGCTAGCTGAAGTCGAAAAGAAGCATATTCGCAGCATTGGCTACTTTTTCAAGGCTTACCAATATATGGATCTCCTGAACAAATTTGGTCAGGCGATCTGGGTAGAGCGTACCATTGGCGACGGCGATACCGAAGTTCTGTACGGTCTTCCTGGAACTCGTGATGAAATTGCCGCCCACATCGTTGAAATGCTTAGCTACGCGGGAGAAAATATCAAAGAAAATGGGGATGGACCCAATACCATCAATCGTAAGGTTGTCCTGGCACTGACAGCACGCTTTGGCCTGAGAGAGGGGACATGGAGGAAATACCATCAACTTAAAGACGCCGAGAAATACCTAAAATTGTCAACTGCAGCAGCCGAAAAAATTCTATCCGGTACCATACCGTTATTGAGCAATTATGATCTGCTGTTCAACAGTGAATCATTGGCGAATGTACCCGAGGTTTTTCTATATAAGCAGTATGATTTGAATCAGATTACACATGGTTTGGCATCTCTGGCGCGTAATTCCTCGGGCAGGTGGGATCTTACCAAGAAAGCTGTGGATATGTATCTGATGAAAGATGGGAAAACACGATGGGTGAGTCCAACATTTGCTGGTGATGAAAGTGCATATACTGAATTCCGAAACCGTGATACCCGTCTATACTTTACCATTCCGCCTCCCTATAAAGTTAAAATGGGGAAAACAAATATGCTTTGGGAGTATTCCGATGATCCGAAGGATCGGGAGTATATCGATTTGATGGCCACACTATCAGACGATAAACATAAAACTTTACCCTGGATGAACTGGGAAGGTCTCATATTGAAAGAGGAACCACATTATGTCGATTTCACCAATGGACAGCCTTATAGTGTGAGTTATACAGGATATCGGTTTTACAAATTCAGTAATAAGATCAATAGGATTCAGAATGTTGATATCAACGATGCTCCTATATTTAGGCTGGGGGAAGTGTTGGTCGGATATGCGGAAGCAAAATATGAATTGGGAGAGATCAACCAGCAAATTATCGATCAAACGATAAATAAATTAAGGTCACGCGCTGGAGTGGCTTCGCTGGAGTTAACGGCAATTCCACCCGATCCCAAACGCGATGAGAAGGTAAGTCCAGTGCTGTGGGAAATACGTCGCGAGCGTGCTGTTGAACTGATGGGTGAAGGGTTTCGTTTTGACGATCTCAGACGATGGAAAAAAATGGATTATGCCATTGCCCCGAAATTAGGACGATATATAACCAAGGGAGTAGATGTACCTTCCAATACCCCTATTCCCATAGAAAATGGACAAACAAAAGGCTATATTTCTTACGAAGGTAAAGCACCGTCTCCTTTTCCTGAATACTATTATTTATATCCGATACCTGCAGCAGAATTGGTACAGAATAAAAACTTAAAACAGAACGAAGGCTGGTAAAATTAATTTATAACACATGAAAGCATTAACATTGATCGCGCTAAAGAAAACGTTCCTAGTTGTCTTAATCGTGACGTTTACAAGCAGCATTTTCGCACAAAGTGGAAACAAAAGACCGAATATTGTATTTATTATGGCCGATGATCTTGGTTACGGCGATTTGGGAGCCTATGGTCAAGGGAAGATCGAAACCAAACATATCGATTCATTGGCCCAATCGGGGATGAAGTTTGACAATTTCTATGCAGGCACTTCCGTATGTGCACCATCGCGTTCATCATTGATGACAGGACAACATACAGGACACACTTACGTCAGGGGCAATAAGGAAATTGAACCAGAGGGGCAAGAGCCATTGGCCGATTCAGTGCAGACCATCGCTATGTTACTGCAAAAGGCCGGTTATGCCACCGGAGCCTTTGGTAAATGGGGGTTGGGCATGGTAGGTACAACTGGTGCACCTGACCAGAAAGGATTTGACGAATTTTATGGGTACAATTGTCAACGTCAATCACATCGATATTATCCTACCCATCTTTGGCATAATAAGCAACGTATTGAACTTGAAGCCAATGGCTTGATGGCGCAGGGCCAGTATGCACCAGCATTGATTCAGGAAAGAACCCTTGCTTTTATCGATGCCAACAAAGATAAACCCTTCTTTCTTTTTGTTCCTACTGTGCTACCTCATGCTGAACTTGCAGGACCTGCAGACGAGTACTACAGGCAATATGCTGATAAGTTTGATGAGAAGCCTTACCGAGGCAATGATTATGGTTCCAAAGCAACAGTTCCGGGGTATAACAGTGTCGAAAAGCCCCATGCGATGTATGCAAGTATGGTAAGTCGGATGGATGCGTATGTAGGACAGATCGTTGAAAGATTACGTCAAAATAACCTGCTGGATAATACAATTATTATATTCACCAGTGATAATGGAGCACATAAAGAGGGTGGCGCAGATCCTAATTTTTTCAATAGTTCGGGCGGATTGCGGGGTACAAAACGTGATCTTTACGAAGGAGGGATAAAGACACCCTTTATTGCTTACTGGCGAGGTAAAATTGCAGCGGGAAAAACATCAGATTATTTAGGCGCTTTTTGGGATATTATGCCAACTATGGTCGAATTAGCCAAAGCAGATAAGCCGAGATATACCGATGGGATTTCTATTGTTCCGACATTGCTGGGTAACAGTAAAAAGCAAAAGCAGCATGACTATCTTTACTGGGAATTCCATGAGGACGGAGGACGTCAGGCTGTCCGTAAAGGGGATTGGAAACTTATTTTGCAGAAAGTTATGAGCGGCGCACCGACAATGGAACTTTTTAATCTTAAGCAGGATCCAAAGGAGCAAAATAATATTGCTGCTGATAATCCCAAAAAAGTAGTTGAATTACGTCGTCTGATCGAAAAAGCGCATGTTGAAAGCACTATTTTTCCTTTGATTAAAAAGGTTCAATAAAAAAAACCTTTAATATTAAATTAGCCCGGCCTTTTTATAAAAAGATCGGGCTAATTTTCTTTATAAAATAGCCGATCAACCTGAACCAGAAATTTTAATTTCCGGATGTTACCTAAAAACACAACGATACAAGCCAAAGGATATTATGATTCTTTCATAAAAGGGTTAACATGTCTACAAAGATATTTTATAGGGTTATTATATCACAAATACAGGAGCATAAATAACAAATAAAGTCCCATACTGTGCGGAAGCATAACTAAAAATGTAACGGATATATGAAGTGAAAGTAAATTCTTTTTTGCTAAGTTAGCTGCCGTGGAAACATATGTCGGATTTTCGATATTTGAAAATTGTTTATAGCGTTGCTGTCAAACCAATGGTTGTATAACCCACAATTGATAATCCGCTATTCCATGCAATTTGGATTTTGATCATTTGCAGTCTTACAAATCTAACAGATTTGTTCTTTGATCGACTTGGAATAGGATAAGAAATAAGTAATATAAATAAATTGGCTTGTCAGACCGATTTTATATCAGTAACTAAATATGGATAGACAAATTACACAAAACAACTTAAAAGACAATACGTTCTTTTGGTATAGCTATATTAAATGGTTCAATGGATACGATGACATCAACGAGATCAACATTGACGAAGCACTAGAAGTTATCGGAATTGCCGAAGAAAAATTAGCTGAATGGAAAGAACAATTTTTTTCGATTGACAAAGGTGGAGAATCTTTAAAATTTATCGGGGGAAAATTAGAGGAAGATATAACTTTCTTAATTGAATTTAAAGATCATGAAATTATATTTTTTCTTAATGACATTTACTTTGGGAATTTGGGAGGACATTTTGAAGCATGGTTTCTAACTTGGGATGAACTTTTATCACTTCAGCAGTTTGAACATTTATTTCTCCTTATGTTACCAATGACAGCAATCGAACAACATCAAAGAGACAATGCGGAGCAGATTATATACAACCATTTAAAGACAATACCAAAGTTTGAACAAAGTGCGGAATATATTTCTAAGTGTATAGTAAACGGACTTTTAATCGACGAGCTTTTTTTTGAAATCGGTGAAGTGGGTACCGTAAACAATCAAAATCATAGTGTTCGAAATATTCGAAAATATCCGAGATATCGTGAAAGCGTAATTGAACTAAACAAAGTCTTGAAAAAATTGTGAAATTCAAAATTGAAAATAAGCGTTAAGGCCACTTCTCTTGGAATGGATTTAATTTCATCTACTGTCGGAATTCGGTCAATTGACTTAATAGTGGTTATATGTATTGTTCTGTCCAATAAAAAATCAAATATGCAAGATTCGATTATGATAAGAGATGCTCTTTGGATCCAGTTTGGCGCTAGTTTAGGCATGCTTGAAAATGCGATCCAAATGTGTCCTGATGAGCAATGGGACACCGCATTAGATTTTTGGTATCTGTCTTTCCATTGTACCTTTTGGACAGATTATTATTTATCTGTAGAACCCGATAAATTTGAACCGCCTAAACCGTTTACATTTTCAGAATTTGATCCAACGGGCAAAAAGCCGGACCGGACATATACCAGATCAGAAATTCTTGCGTATTTGGAGCACTGCAGACAAAAAGCTAGAACGCATATTGAAAAGCTCACTCCGGAGACTATGAATGCGCGTTGGATCAACGAATCTAAAAACTTTTCTTTCCTTGAGATTCTATTGTATAACATGCGGCATATTCAGCATCATGTTGCACAATTGAATTTGTACCTTCGACAGACAATTGATCGTGCTCCGAAATGGATTTCTCAAGTGAAAAAATAAATCAGTGCAAAGGCTACTGAATTTTATGATCCTGCACAAATAGATAATTATTATTTAAATCGCTGTCTATAGTTCTTCCATAAGGTTTGCATAAACCTACACCCCCAAGTTATAACTTGGAAATATATTTGTTTTAGTTTATATTTATACTTAATTTGATTTTTTTTAGAATAATTTAGGATATTTGTAGTCTATTAATTCCGTATGATGTCCTTTTAAGTGATTAAAAAATGGTATTTGATAAATAACCTAAGGAGAAATAATAGCGGTGACAGTAAATCAGTCTGTTGAATTAAACAGGCAAACTTGAAAAAACGCTGATCTTAAATGAATTATTTAATGAAAATAAAAAATGAGTATAGCGATGATGAATAAAAAAAAGTACATGATCATGTTGTTATGTATGCTGTTTGGATTGACGGCATATAGCCAGAACAGTAAATATCAATTATCAACTCACATTTTGGATATATCAAAGGGAAGCCCTTCACCCGATGTTAAAGTTGATTTGGATAAATTGATGCCGAACAAGCAATGGGTAACTGTGGCCAGTGAAAAAACGGATAATAGTGGTCGCATCGGTAATTTCCTGGAAACCGGTAAAGTAGATAATAAAGGGATATATAAACTTAAGTTCTATACGGAAAGCTATTTCCTTTCCCAAAAAATCGAAACATTTTACCCATTCATTGAAGTCGTTTTCGAGATAAAAGACGATAAGCATTATCATGTTCCGATCACTGTTAGCCCGTTCGGATATGCAACATACAGAGGTAGCTAGGTGAAATGAAATAAACGTAGAATTAGAAGATAATCTATATGGCTATGAAGAGATTATTTGATGAACTCGGATAGGAGATGAAGCAAAAGACTTTTTAATATACGTGCAAGTCTTCAGCACGTATATTGATACTCCGCTCAAAATTGAGCGCACTATTTCGACTTTAAAAAAAGAAGTATAATAGGTTTAATGAACAAATTAAATTATTGAAAACGGTCCGTATGGATGCAAAGAATAAAACGAGCAATATTCATATTGCTCGTTTTTTCATTATTGACACTATTTTGCTGTGATAAGAAAACATCAATGAATTTAGCTGATAATAGATAGGTGATTCTACAGAAACAATATTTAGGGCATCAATACAGCATCTATCACATGGATTACCCCATTTGATTGATTGACGTCAGCCACGGTTACTTTTGCGCTGTTACCTTGTGCGTCTTTTACATATACATCTTTCCCTTTCAACCAAAAAGTAAGATTGCCGCCCTGCACTGATTTGGCTACGTAGGTTCCCTTGCCTTCATTGATTGCTTTGGTTATCTGGGCAGCACTCCATTTTCCGGGAATCACGTGATAGGTCAATATTGAGGTTAACTGAGCCTTGTTTTTTGGAAGCATTAAATTATCCAGAGCGTCTTTTGGTACTTTGGCAAAAGCGTTATTAGTAGGAGCCAAAACCGTAAAAGGACCGGGGCCCTGTAAGGTTTCCACAAGGCCAGCGGCTTTTACTGCAGCGACCAGCGTAGTGTGATCTCTGGAATTGACCGCATTTTCAATAATGTTTTTGGAAGGATACATTGGCGCGCCACCTACCATGACGGTTTTTTCCTTTGTTTGAGCCTGACCCATGTAGGTGCTTCCCAATAATGATGCTGCAGTGGCAGCCACCCATAAGATTGATTTAATTTTCATGATCTTTATTTTTTATCTGTTATTTAAAAGTTTTATATGATCATTTACGATGAAATGCAAAGTTTGGATTGCCGTGAAGAATAAAATTTTGCTGATCTTAGCTTAGTGCCCTCTGTAAGTTTCGATTAAACTTCCAAAGTAAGTATTGTTATGAAATCCGATCACCAGGCACATTTAAGGTGTTGGTCTTAATGGGGAAGTGTCTATTGGGTGGAAGCTTAGAACCTATATCTATGAAAATCTCAAATAATATATGACATATCACTTAATCTTTTGATTACGTGTTTTCGTTGTGAATTTTTTGCTAAAAAAGAGACTCCTCCTGATTCTCCGTATAAATCACCGTAATTTAAGAATTCAACAGGTAAACCCAGCCACATTGTATTAAAGATGCTCAAGGTATCTCCGTGTGAAATAATAATGATGTTTTCAGCTTCACTGTTTACTACTGCTTCATAAAAAGGAATTAATCTGTTCCAGGCATCTCTGCGAGACTCTGCGTCGTGGAAACATTTATCATCAATCGTGTATTCTTCAGTTTCAATATGCTCTCGTAACCATTGAACAGATTTACCTACCGCTGCACCTAAATTTCTTTCTTTTAATTTTTCAGTAAACTGCGGTTCAATATTCAAATGTTTACAAATAATTTCTGCGGTTTGACTTGCTCTTGCTAAAGTTGAGGAGTAAAGCACAAAAGTTTTTTGACCGAATTCTGCTGCTAGTTTCCTGCCAATTTGTGCTGCCTGTTTCTTTCCTCTTTCAGTCAATTCCCAATCTGTCCAGGAGCCTATCATTCCGTTAGTATGATGCATAGATTCGGGATGTTGTATGGTGATTATATTCTTGACAGGATTTTTCATTTTAGTTTTCCGTAAATTATTTGGACAAAGCAATCTTAAAATAGTTTTAAATTTCAAGTAATTAGACTTAAACAGTTCTTTGAACTAAACTAGTGAATTTATTGATTTGTTTTATCAATAGGGTGTTCTTATCGGGGATGACGTTGACATACTCGATAAGTTTGCGCTTTACTTGGAAAAGATGGATAAAACTGTTTATATCTGCTCGGAGACAGGTAAGGTAGCACAGCTAATCACAGAAGATGCAAAAGGCCGTATTTTTTAACAAATGGTAATGGCAGCTTGCTGAGATCATACGAACTTTATAAATAAAAGAATATGAAAAATAAACAAGTATTGTTGACCGGAGTGACCGGTTTTTTAGGTGCACATACGGCCATTCAATTGCTCAATAAAGGTTATGAGGTGATCGGTACGCTAAGGGCCAAAGATCGCATCCCATCGATAAGAGAGGTGATTGGACGGCATACCGATCAGTTGGACCGTCTACACTTTGCTATCGCAGATTTAAGTGATGCCAGCGTTTGGAGGGATCTTGCAAAGGGAATGGACTTTATCCAGCATGTTGCATCACCTTTTCCGGCGACACTGCCCAAGAATGAAAATGAATTAATCTTACCGGCAAAAAACGGTACGTTAAATATTTTGAGTGCCGCCGTAGACAACAATGTTAAGCGGGTTGTGATGACCTCTTCTTTAGCCGCTATAGCCTATGGTAGGCCAAATAAAGAACCCAATAATATTTTAACGGAAAACGATTGGACGGATATAAGCAGCAAGAGCGATCTGACGCCATATTATAAAAGTAAAACCATCGCCGAGAAGGCCGCCTGGGATTTTATCAGACAAGACGCTAGCCCGCTAGAATTGGTTACAGTATGTCCAGGGGCTATTTTGGGGCCGGTGATCGAAAGAGATTATGGTACTTCTGCAGAGATCGTTGTCGCCTTGATGAACGGCAGTTATCCCGCTTTGCCAAAGATCGGTTTCGATCTTGTCGATGTCCGTTCTGTTGCCGATCTCCTTATTTTGGCTATGGAAAGCCCTGTAGCGGCGGGTAATAGGTATATCGCTGCCACAGGGTATTTAACGCTCAAGGCTGTTGCGCTCATCCTTAAGGATCATTTTCCGGGACGTAAAATTCCTACGGCAGAATTTCCTAACTTTATAACAAGGATGCTGGCGCAATTTCGCCCCGAGCTCAAACCGGTTTTGTTGGAGATGATCAGGAGAAAAACAGATCTCAGTAAAGCGCAGAAAGAACTGGGATGGAAGCCCATTTCGGTCAATGAAGCAATCATCTCTTGTGCTAAAAGTCTTTTGGAACTACAAATCATAAAATAATGGAAAAGCTCAAGGCTGCACTTTCTTTTGGAGGATTACTTGCGGCAAGCGATATTGATTTGCTTGCTGCAAGTTTTAAATTACGTGAGGTAAAAGCAGGGACCTATATCGAAGAACTGCATGAAGTAGCCTCTGAGATTCTCTTTGTTGAAAGCGGTGTAGGTGTAGATGCATCGGGCAACGACATCACAAAGCATTTTATCAAGGAACATCAATTTTTTGCAAATCTTGAAAGTTATTATACCAAGCAGCCGGCGACAGAGGCTATTCAGACGGTTATTGCTAGCAAAATCTATACAATAGCTTTTTCAGCGTTTGAACGTTATTTTCAGAGCATTCCAAATTTATATGTTTATTTTAAAACCCTTAGTGAGGCTTCATTGCTTCAAAAAATAAAAGATAATGATTTTTTGAATTATGGCGATGCGAAAACGAAATACCTGGAACTTTTGCGACGTTACCCAGCGATCGTTCAGCAAGTTCCACAGCAATATATCGCTTCCTATCTCAAGATTACGCCGCAGTCCTTGAGTAGAATAAGAAGAGAACTCGCTTAACGCGAGTAAACAATTTCCTCCAAGCGATCCCGATTTATCTTCTACAGTCTTACCGCGATAGCTAAAATGATGGGATAGGTTTGATGCTATGGTAGATTTTTTAACGAAGATTTTGCCTTTGAATGCTAGCTTCCTCCTTATTAAAAGCAGGCCTTTCCAAATGACGGAAATGAGACTAGGAGGTTGGTTATTGTTGTCGGTTTCAAATCGGTAAAAGTATCTAGTCATCTAATTTGTTAGAAACCTTTTCAGGGTTTCTTTATATAAAAATAATGCAAGATGTTAAAGTCTACCAATTGTCAATCTATGATTAATTGTTTCCTTAGCTCATTCCGAATATTCTTCAACCAAGTAAAGATAATATAGTGTTAAGTTAATCAAAAGAGCTTTGTAATTACGAGCCAACGCAAGATTTGGACTGGTTTTTTTATTAAAAATTTTATATATCATTTTATACATTTATAAAAAAATATTAATATTGTATTTATGTAATACATAATATTGTTGGCATTTTCTTAATTTAACCAATTAATCTTAAACATCTGCTAACCATTGAAGAACATTTTAATTACCGATATGGAATCGAATCAAGTGGAAAGTCAAGTAGAGTACAAAATATTGCGCTGTCTAAAAGACGGAGATATGCAAGCCTTTTCCTTAGTTTATAATTTTTACTGGGATGGCCTCTATAACTTTGCCTTACGATTAATGAAGGAAGAATCGCTAGCACAAGATGTTTTACATGATGTCTTTACCGAGTTGTGGGCCCGTCATAAACGATTAAACATCCAGTCATCATTAAAAGATTATTTATTCATTTGTACAAAAAACAGATGTTTTAAGCTGCTTGGGAAATTACGTAGGTTAAATGAAGTAGAGGAACACCTATTGTTAGACATAGCGATTGAGCATGATGAGCTTTCGTATAAAGAGCTTTCTGATCAGCTTGATGGGTTACTAGCTAAACTTCCTATCAAAACAAGAGCAATATTTATCATGAGTCGCGAAGATGATTTATCCTACAAACAAATTGCCAAAAAAATGAACCTTAGTATTAAATCTGTCGAATATCATATATCAAAAGTCTTGAATAAATTACGAAAAGCCTTATAATTATATTCACCTTTTCGTTATTTTGTCATATTAACAAATTAAAATCTTTCAAATTCAATCCGTATTATAAGCATATGCCCCTAAACGATAGAGAAGATATAAAAAAAAAGACCTTTGATCGTATTCTAACAACGATTAGTAGAAAGAAACGTAAAAAGCGTTTGTTGAATGGGACTATCCTATTTTTTGTTTTATCTATTTGTTCTGCTAGCTTATACATTTTTTATTCTCGTTCCATTCATATCTCCCCCAAAAAATCTGAGCATATTTATGCGGATATTACAGCTGGCGATATCACAATCTCAGGGTCAAGGCCCATGTCCCTTGCTGAATGGGAGAATAATAAAAACAAATCTTTCAAAGTCAGTAAAAAGAAAGATATGTTGATTATTGAGCAGACAGAATCATCAACCTCCGAATTTGATGATGTTGTTCTGCGCGTTGGGGTTGGTGGATTGTATAAGGTTTTGTTAAAAGATGGAAGTATAGTATTTCTTAATTCTAATTCTGAGCTGAGTTACAAAGGCGATTTTTTAAAAAATCGGATTTTAACTTTAAAAGGGGAAGCCTTTTTTGAGGTTGCTAAGAGAGAGCAGGCTGGTATGAAACAGGAGTTTATTGTTCTGACAGATAAACAGCGGATAGCTGTTTTAGGAACAAAGTTTAATGTTTTGTCTCGTGAAGGAGCCGAGCAGACTTTATTAACAGAAGGAAGTATAGCTTTAAAAAGTATTAAATCAGGAAAAAACAAGTTGCTTATTCCTGGAGAGATGGCCATGCTGGATAATCAAGGATCTATTGATAAAACAATTGCTATAACCGAAGATTTTACGTCGTGGAAAGATGGTAATTTGTATTATGAAAATAAAAGCTTGCGCTATATTCTCTCAGACCTTGCTAATATCTATCCAATTCATTTTGATCCCAATAAAGTTCCTAATCGGAATTTTACACTTTTTCTTAAAAGAGATCGCTCTTTTTCCGAGATTTTGGATCTCATAAAAAAATCAGGCAATTTGAACATCACGTTAAAAGATCATGAATTAATTTTTTAAAAAAGTTTTTAGGGTAATAGCGTTTGGGGGACTCTTTATTGTAAGAATGGGGATAATACCCCTTTTACAATAAAACCTAAAAATATGAATAAAGAATTTCACCTGAGAAACAACAAATTTTGGTTTGTTCGGGACAAATCTGCTTTAACTTTTCTAAAGCGATCGTCGAGAATAGGGACTATCCTTGGTTTAATAGCTCTCCAAAGCCTTCCCTTAGCCAAGGCACAAGAATTAAACCTCAATCTAAAAAATGCCACCTTAACAGAAGTCCTTAAAGAGATACGTAAACAAACGGGGTATCAGATAATTTATGATTCGGATATTTTGCAAAACAAAAAATTAATCTCTTATTCTGGTTCCAAATTGGATTTGCGGTTAGTGTTGAAAAAAGCGCTGACAGAGCAGAATCTAGATTTTGTGATTGAAGGCAAGACTATTATTGTTAAACCACAGGAAAGGACCAGTTTAAAAGATAGCCCAAATCAAAAATCAGAAAAGATAGAAATTAAAGGTACAGTGTTAAATGCATCGGGAAAACCAATTGCGGGTGTGACTGTGACAGAAAGAGGTACCTCAAATACTGTATTGACAGCAGAAGATGGAACATTCACTTTAAAAGTAGCAAATGAAAAATCCATTTTGGATTTTTCCTATGTGGGGTATACTTCTTTAAGTGAAAATGCGAGTCGCACCCCCATGCTGTTGACAATGGCCAGTCAAGATAAAGCCTTGGAAGAAGTTGTCGTAGTGGGGTACGGAACTCAAAAGAAGGCAAATTTGACTGGTGCGGTTTCTTCTCTTGACGGTAAAGAGTTAGAGTCAAGACCTGTGCAGAATGTTGGACAGGCCCTGCAGGGCATGATCCCTGGGTTGAATTTACAGACAACTGGACTGGGCGGTGAGCTAAATCAAAATTTAAGCGTCAATATTCGTGGTGCAGGAACGATAGGCGTAGGATCAAGTTCATCAGTTTTGGTTTTAATTGATGGGATGGAGGGTAATATGAATGCTTTGAATCCTCAGGATATTGAAAATATCACCGTACTTAAAGATGCAGCTGCTTCTGCTATTTACGGGTCCAGGGCACCTTTTGGAGTTATTCTCATTACAACAAAATCTGGGAAATCGGGGAAGATAACTGCAAATTATAACAATAATATAAGACTGGGCAAGCCGAGAGGGCTACCCACGATGTTAGATTCCAAAACATTTGCTTATTATTTCAATGAAGTCGCAGCAAACGATGGTGAGGGAGCAAAATTTTCGCAGGAGGTATTGGAACGAATTGATGCTTATCAGAAAGGAGAAATTGAAACGACGACTACCCCAAATGCTAGTGACAGATTTCAATACTATACAGGATCTAATGGGAATACAAACTGGTTTAAGGAGTTTTATCGCGACTTTACAACTTCCCATGAGCATACACTCAGTTTGAATGGGGGTACTGAAAAGCTAAATTTTTATAGTTCTGCAAATTACATGGATCAAAACGGGTTGAACAGATTTGCCAATGACAATTTTCAGCGATATTCGATCGCTACGAAAATCAATGCAAAGATTAGCGATAAGGTGGACCTCATGTACAATACGCGTTTTGTACGTGAAGATTACGAAAAAGCGAGCCATATGAATGATCTATATTATCATAATATAGCGAGAAGATGGCCTACGATACCTTTGTACGACCCAAATGGAAATTATTCCGAACCAAGTGAAATCTTGCAGCTGCAGCAAGGAGGACGTTCAAAATTTCAGAAAGATTTTCTCTACCAACAGCTGCAATTACATTATCAGCCAATCAAAAACTTGAATATAACAGGAAATGTCAATTATCGCATTACGAGTCAAAATGACCATGCCGAAATTTTAAAAGCTTATTCAAATGATGCAAAAGGAAACCCGTTCCTCCTTGCAGTAGGATACAATGCTGCGGGGTATACCAATGTGTCTGAATACAATCGCAAAGACGAATATTTCAGTACAAATTTCTTTTCAGATTATTCCTTTGACATCAACGATGATCATCATTTCAAGATTTTGGCTGGTTTCAATTCAGAGCTCAATAAGTATAGAGATCTTAATGGAAGCATGAGCGATCTGATCACAGATAATGTACCAACATTGAATACTGCCACCACCAATCCAAGGGCTTCTGGGGGCTACCAACATTGGGCTACCGCTGGTTTTTTTGGACGATTAAACTATAGCTACAAAGATAGGTATCTTTTTGAGGCTAACGGACGATACGACGGTTCTTCACGTTTTCCAAGAGACTTGCGCTGGAATCTTTTTCCCTCTGTTTCAGTTGGATGGAACATAGCGAATGAGTCATTTTGGCCTATTAAGGAGTATGTTTCCATGTTTAAGTTACGTGGTTCCTATGGCGAGTTGGGAAACCAATATACGGACAATTGGTATCCTTTTTATGCAACAATGCCAGTAAGTATCGCGAATGGTACCTGGCTTTTGAATGGACAAAAAACAAATACAGCCAGTGCACCTGGGCTTATTGCTTCTACATTGACCTGGGAGCGTGTATCAAGCTGGAATGTGGGGATGGATTTGCGGGCACTTTCCAATCGTTTAGGTTTATCTCTTGAAGTCTATCGTCGGAATACATTTGATATGATAGGACCAGCACCAGAACTTCCCGTTATTTTGGGCACGGCTGTACCACGTTTAAACAATGCCGAGATGAATTCCAAAGGATTTGAAATTGAGTTAAACTGGAAAGATCATATCGGAAAACTGAATTATAGCGCACGAGCAGTACTTTCCGACGACCGTCAGACAGTCACCAAATATCCTAATCCCACAGGCACGTTGAGTACCTGGTATGATGGCCGGAAGAATGGGGAGATCTGGGGATATCAAACTTTAGGAATAGCACAGAGCGCAGAAGAAATGGCTGCACACCTCGCTAATGCTAAGCAATCTTTTGGGACAAACTGGCAAGCTGGCGACATTATGTATGCTGATCTCAACGGAGACGGTCAGGTTAATAATGGAGCCAATACGTTGGCTAACCCAGGGGATCTGACCATTATAGGAAATTCGGCCCCACGCTATCGTTACAGTTTTGATTTAAATTTCAATTATAGCGGGTTCGATTTGGGGATTTTCTTACAAGGTGTTGGAAAACGCGATTATATGCCTAATGGCCCCTATTTTTGGGGGGCGAATGGTGGGATGTGGCAGTCTGCTGGATTTGTTGAGAATATGGACTTCTACCGCGATGAGAATTCCACTATGGTACAGAACGGTGTACTAGGTGTTAATAAAGATTCCTATCTACCCAGACCTTATTTTAATACCTCAAAAAATCAGCAAACGCAAACGAGATATTTGCAGAGCGCCGCTTATTTACGTTTAAAG
Organism: Sphingobacterium sp.; assembly: GCA_031253985.1. Taxonomy (GTDB): domain Bacteria; phylum Bacteroidota; class Bacteroidia; order Sphingobacteriales; family Sphingobacteriaceae; genus Sphingobacterium. Next base: position 72,045 of record JAIRVH010000192.1, on the reverse strand, counting down.
AATGCTCAGTTTGGATATACGTTTTCTCCACAGCTATTGAACAAAATAGGATTTACCAAAATTCGAATTTATGCATCAGGTGAGAATTTGTTGACTTTTACCAAAATGGCGAAGGTTTTTGATCCGGAAACCGTTGGACTTGGAGGGTGGAACGATGGAAAAACATATCCATTTTCGACGACTTATTCTTTTGGACTTAACTTGAATTTTTAAACAGATAGATATGAAAACAACATATTATTTCTCCACAATTTCTTGGTTGTTATCGATGACCGTGCTGTTCACTTTGCACTCCTGCAATAAGTATTTGGATAGAGAACCTTTATCCAATGTAACACCACAAGAATATTTAAATACAGAAGCAGACTTAGCTGCATATACCATTGGGCGTTATGCCTTTCCATCCCATTCTGGCTGGGGGCTTGGAACATTTGCCAACGATAACGGTACCGATAACCAGGTGACTTCAAGTTATTCGACACGCTGGGTTCCGGGAGAATGGCGTGTGCCGAGTTCCGGAGGTGAATGGGATTTTACACAGATTAGACAGTTGAACTACTTTCTTGAACAAGTACTTCCAAAATGGAAGAATGGTAAGGTAGCAGGAAATTCTGGAAATATAACCCATTATGTGGGTGAAGCCTATTTTTTGAGAGCGTATGAATATTTTAATAAAGTACAGGCGCTGGGTGATTTTCCGATTGTTAAAAATACACTCAAAGATAATATGGAGGAGCTGACTGCTGCTTCTGTTCGGCAACCTAGAAATATGGTGGTTAGATTTATTCTTTCTGATTTGGATTCAGCAATTACACTGCTCAACGATGTTGCTCCGGACGGGAAAAACCGTATTTCAAAAAAGGCTGCACTACTTTTTAAATCACGTGTAGGGCTATTTGAAGGCTCTTGGCTGAAATACCACAAAGGAACAGCTTTTGTACCTGGCGGAAACGGCTGGCCGGGTGCAAAATCGCATCCAAATTTTTCGATCAATATCGATAATGAGATCAATTATTTCTTAGAGCAGTCGATGACAGCAGCTGCTCAGGTAGCCGATGCTGTGGAACTTGTCGGAAATACAAAGGATGATGGCTATAATTCATCTTCAAATCCCTATTTTAAAATGTTTGGTGATGAAAATCTAAACGGTTACAGTGAAGTCCTTTTATGGCGGAGTTATTCCATGCCTTTAGGAATTACGCATGCTGTAAATCACTATATGAACCGCAATGGCGGAAATTCTGGATATTCAAGAGGTCTTGTGGAAAATTTCACCATGAAAAATGGACTGCCTATTTATGCTTCTAACGCTGGGTATGCCGGTGACGATTCCATCAGCCTAGTCAAAAAAAATCGGGATAATCGGTTACAGCTCTTTATGAAAGCACCTGGTGAATTGAGTTATACCAACCAGACTTCTTCGACAGGTGATGTACAGACAGAGCCGAGACCAGATATTATCGGACTAGCCGAAACAAGGTACGTGACAGGTTATGCCGTGAAAAAAGGAATGAGTTATCTTTTTGCTCAAGCTGAGGGGCAGACTGGTACCACAGGCTCAATTATATTTCGTGCCGTTGAGGCTTATTTAAATTATATTGAAGCAAGTTATCTTGCAAAGGGCGTGATCGATGCAAAAGCGAATAGTTACTGGACAAAAATCAGAGAAAGAGCAGGTGTGAATACAGATTTTATGGCAACCGTAAATGCGACGGACATGCAAAAGGAAGCTCAAGGTGACTTTGCAGCATATTCTTCAGGGCAGTTACTATCCGACAAAATACTTTACAATATTAGAAGGGAGCGCCGTTTGGAACTCGTCGCCGAGGGATTTAGATTTAATGATCTTAGGCGTTGGCGGGCTCTTGATCAGCTGGCAAGCAATCCATACATTATTGAAGGGATGAGGCTTTGGGGGCCTATGCAAGACTGGTACAAAGATAAGGGCATCTCGACTTTAATCGTACCCGGCACAGCAGGAAAAACCGCAAATGTGTCTTCACCACAGGAAAGTCAATATTTAAGACCCTATCGGATTAACCTTTCGACTAATAATCTTGTCTTAAAAGGTTATAGTTGGACCAGCGCCCATTATTTGTCTCCTATAGCAATAAGTCATTTGAGCATTACTTCGACAGATGGTAGCCCTGCTGGTTCAATTATCTATCAAAACCCGAATTGGCCTTTAGTTGCCAATCAGGGGGCTAATCAATAATTGGTCGGAACCTTTACGAAAATTTTGAAGATAAGATAGTTCGGGGATTATTCCCGCTATCTTATTTTTGTCATATAGATATAAAATGAAGAAAATTAATATCATTACTTTACTATTATCGGCAGCGGTATTTGACGCTTCGGCTCAAAATATGATTGCTTTACAACCCGGAGAATCAGAATCTGCTCTTGTAACCAAGGCAGCCAACGTGATACCCACCCAAAGACAGCTTGATTGGCAAAAGCTGGAAGTGACCGGATTTCTCCATTTCGGGATCAATACCTTCACAAATAAGGAATGGGGTGAAGGGAAAGACGATCCAAAATTATTTAACCCGACACAATTAGATGCAGAACAATGGGTTAGGACAGCAAAGGAAGGTGGAATCAAACTTTTGATTCTTACCGCGAAGCATCACGATGGCTTCTGCCTCTGGCAAACGAATACAACAGACTACTCGGTTAAAAATTCTCCTTACAAAAAGGGAAAAGGAGATGTTTTTGGCGAACTTGCTGTGGCCTGTAAAAAATATGGTATGAAGCTGGGCGTATATCTTTCCCCTTGGGATCGACATGAAGCTTCTTATGGGTCAGAAGCTTATAATGATTTTTTTGTTGCCCAATTGAGCGAATTACTGACCCGATATGGTCAGATTGATGAAGTTTGGTTTGATGGTGCTAATGGAGAGGGACCTAACGGTAAAAAGCAGGAATACGATTGGAATCGTTATTATCAGGTTATACGTGAAAAACAACCTGAGGCTGTTATCGCAGTTATGGGACCCGATGTAAGATGGGTCGGTACAGAAACAGGGTATGGACGGGACACAGAATGGTCAGTTGTACCCGCTAGTAATCTAGCACAAAATCATATCGCTGCAGGATCGCAACAGCAGATGAATATTAAACCGGCCGGAGATATGCGTCATAAAGATCTTGGGAGCCGAGAAAGGATCAAAGAAGCAAAAGGGCTGGTATGGTACCCGGCGGAAACTGATGTTTCTATACGCCCGGGATGGTTCTATCACGAGGAGGAGGATAACAAAGTCAAAAGCCCGGGTAAGTTGATGGATATTTATTTTAATTCGGTGGGGAAAAATGGTGTCTTGTTGCTTAATATTCCACCAACAGCTGCAGGCTTGATTCATTCGGTAGATGCTGCAAATTTAAAAAAGTGGAATGACTGGCGCACAGCATTGTTTTCGAAAAATCTTTTAAGCAAAGCCAAACTCCAGACTGCAGGCCTCGTTTTGAAGAAATGGAAAAAAATGCCATTCTGGACGACGAAAGATGAAAAAATCAGCACTGCAACTTTTGAATATATCCTACCTAAAGCAACCGTTTTCAACGTTCTTTCCTTACAGGAAACCATTGCTTTAGGGCAACGTGTCGAGCGATTTAATTTGGAGGTCTGGAAGGATGGAGTCTGGCAAGAAGTGTCGAAAGGAACTACGATCGGTAACAAACGTCTATTGTCTTTTCCAACAGTTAGTGCCCAGAAGATAAGAATCAACATTTTACAATCTCGTCTAAATCCGCAGATAGAACAGCTGGGACTCTATTTCAATGAAAGAGGAGTATTTGAATAACACATCATGATTTCAGTTTTAATTCCAATCACAAAAGATCGGAATAATTTTATTATGTTATACATAAGTTGTATTTTCGGATCTTCATTTGTTTTTATGAACAAACTCAACCTTAAAATGCTATAGATGCAAAAAGAATCTAAATCTTATTTATCCTTTTTTTCAACTCGAGGTGTGAAATTTATACTTTGTGTAATAATATCTATTGGGTCAAATACTTTATTTGGACAGGAACGAATAGTAACCTTGCTCGAGGATGGATGGAAATTTACAAAAAATGATCAGCCAAACTTTTCTGATCTCGGATTGATTACAAGCGAATGGCAGACTGTTCGAGTTCCGCATGATTGGGCAATTTATGGCCCGTTTAGTGCCAACAATGATAAGCAGCATATGGCTATTGCCCAAGATGGACAAAAGGAAGCATTGGAACATGCAGGTCGGACTGGTGGACTTCCGTTTGTTGGCGTTGGCTGGTATCGTAAAGAATTTGAATTACCACAAAATGTTCAAAATAAGCGCACGGTTTTACAGTTTGATGGTGCTATGAGTAATGCTGTCGTTTTTGTTAATGGGAAAAAGGTAGGCAATTGGCCTTATGGCTATAATAGTTTTTATTTTGATGTTTCCGAGTATGTGAGTCCGGGTCAAAATTTGGTCGCGGTAAGGTTAGAAAATAAGTCTGAGTCATCCCGATGGTATCCTGGCGCAGGATTATATCGAAATGTTCGATTGGAGATCACTGAAAAAACAAGTATTGCACATTGGGGTACCTATATTACGACACCTGAGATCACAAAGGATTTCGCTCGAATTCAGGTTCGGACTGATTTAGTCGGTATAGATCTGTCGCAAGATTCTCTTTCCTTAGAAACCATTCTTATAGACAGCCATGGACGCATCGTGGCGAAGAAGAATGATCAAATAGGCAACTACCAGATCCAGCAGATGCAACAGGAATTGTTCGTTGAGAAACCACAATTATGGGAATTGCAATCCCCCAATTTATATAAGGCCGTCAGCAAGCTCTATCATAACGGCAAATTAATCGATAAATATCAAACAGTATTTGGAATCAGAAGCATTGCTATGGTACCAAATAAGGGCTTTTATTTGAATGGAAAGTTGACCGTATTTAAAGGAGTGTGTTTGCATCATGATTTGGGGCCGTTGGGAGCAGCTGTGAATGAGGCCGCTATTAGGCGGCAGTTAGGAATAATGAAAGATATGGGCGTTAATGCCATTCGCACTTCTCATAATATGCCGGCGCCGGAACTGGTGCAAGCCTGTGACGAAATGGGAATTATGCTCATGGCGGAAAGTTTTGATGAATGGAAAATTCCCAAAATGAAGAATGGGTACAATCAATATTTTAACGATTGGGCCGAAAAAGATCTTGTCAATCTGATACGGCATTACCGCAATAATCCAAGTGTTGTGATGTGGTGTATTGGAAATGAAGTACCCGAACAAGGAAGTCCTGATGGGTCTAAGGTCGCGCGGTATCTGCAAGATATTTGCCATCGTGAGGATCCATCTCGCCCTGTTACTCAGGGGATGGACAACCCTGATGCGGTCATAAATAGTAGCTTTGCCTCAACGATGGATGTGGCAGGCTTTAATTATCGTCCATTTAAATACCCCGAAGCCTATAAAAAGTTGCAACAGCAGTTAATTCTTGGTACTGAAACAGCGTCTACTTTAAGCTCTAGAGGTGTTTATAAATTTCCTGTTGAACGAAAATCAATGGCAAAATATGACGACCATCAGGCCTCGAGTTATGATGTAGAGCATTGTTCATGGTCAGATTTGCCTGAAGATAACTTTATCCAGCATGATGATTTACCTTACGCAATAGGTGAATTTGTCTGGACAGGGTTCGATTATTTGGGCGAACCGACTCCCTACTATACAGATTGGCCAAGTCATAGTTCTTTGTTCGGTATTGTAGATCTTGCCGGTATTCCTAAAGATCGATATTATCTTTATCGTAGCCATTGGAACCAGGAATCGCATACACTTCATATTCTTCCCCATTGGAACTGGAAGGGACGTGAAGGACAGAAAACTCCAATTTTCGTTTATACAGATTATCCTGCAGCGGAAATTTTTATCAATGGAAAAAGTCAAGGAGTTAAAAGGAAAGATTTTGATGTTACCTTGGAAAATTCTAAGGATAAAAAAGCACAAAATGATTTTATGCGCCAGAAGCGCTACCGTTTGATGTGGATGGATACTAAATACGAATCGGGCACGGTTTCAGTAGTTGCCTATGATTCTTTAGGGAATATAGCTGCAAGAGATAGTATAAAGACTGCGGGTAAGCTATATACTATACGTTTAGAAGTGGACCGGAAACAATTAAAAGCAAATGGAAAAGACATTGCTTTTATCACAGCTACGCTCGTTGATAAACAGGGGAATATCGTGACAAGCGAAGACCGGGAATTAAAATTCAAGGTAAAAGGGCAGGGGGCATTTAAGGCTGTGGCGAATGGAGATCCAACAAGTTTGGAATCATTTCAGAAACCCGTCATGAAGTGCTTTAACGGTCAATTGGTCTTTCTTGTTGAGAGCAGAGAGTCTGCGGGGGATATTATAGCTGAGGTAGAGGGAAAGGGATTGAAGAAAGCAAGTGTTAAAATAATAGTGAGGTAAAATATGATGCTATGGTAGATTTTTTTAATGAAGAATTTGCCTTTAGTTGAAAAGCGGGTTCAAAATGCCATTTATCTAAGTTTTTTGGGTAAATTGAATTTTTCCGAAAACCCCAATTTTAAAAAACGGTTAGGACAGGATTTAGGTAAGGCCTATACGGATATAGAAAAATACAATAATTTTGCTGCCAGTGATAAGGCAGAACTTCTTGAATAAATTTTGATGTTCTTGCTATAAGTAAATATTAGAGGGATACACTTGATAGATATAAATGATACCCAAAAAAGAAACTATCGCAGCGCTCAGTAAGAAGTTATCGTTGCCTTATAAGGGTACGGAGCAGGACTGGGATATCGAGATGGCAGACTCCAGTCGCATCAATGAATTTATTGATTTGTATCATCAATATGATTTAGCTTTTGAGGAAAGGGGGGCTTTAATGTCCCCGATTATTGCGTCTTATGATGATTTTTTAAATGAGAACAACGTAGAGAGAGATTACAGATGGGAAGCCATTAAGGCGATGTTAGCAAAGGATAGGATACATTTTGTGGAGTTGATAAATTATTGGTCTTTGTATAACGAAACCGATATTTTTAGGATAACACCTCTTATGCGAACTGTCTAATTTTATTAAACACTGAAATTAAATAATTAATATACCGATTAAATTAAGAACGTATTTTATTGTAGATTTATACGGTTATCCATGTTGAGCAACGTATCAAGGATCACCATGATGGAAAAACCAATTGGCGATATATACAATATTTGGGACGTTCTCCATACAACGTGGCAGAAAACTAACCTACTATTTGTTATTACTAAACAAAACGACGATTGAAACTACAGTTTTATATTCCAGAAAATGAAACATTAAGGAAATACATTGAGGGCTACTATTTCATTGCTGATGATGAGTCGGAAGAAGTTGAAGAATATTTTACCTTCCCTAATAACTACGCCATCGTTTCAATAAATTCTGATTCAAACGTTACATTTAGTGAAAATCAGATCTCGATTGTCCCTTCAGCAAAAAAAAATATCTATGCCAGCTTGATTTATAATTATACAACGCCAATAACAATACATTACGAGCGGCCTATCAGAGAGATAACTATTTATTTTAAGCCGTTGGGAATAAATCGTTTTGTGGACAACTTGGAGACCATGTTTTCCTCAATGCAGCCAGTGGAATTTGTATCTCATTTTGACGATTTTGAAGTGGAAATGAAGCGTATTTTTAACATTACCGATAGACAACAGCAGCGAAACAAATTAGAAGCTTATTGGATGTCGAAGTTTACAGTCAAAGATTTGAGTAAAATCGAAGATATTATAGTTGATCTTGAATCTAATATGAAGATTGCAGACATTGCCCAAAAGAATAATATTTCAAGAAAGCATCTTTACAAGATGGTTTACAAATATCTCGGAAAGTCGCCCATGGATTACCGAAAAATATTTAGGTTTAGGAATGCAATAGATAACAAAGGAGAAGTTAGAAATTTAACAGAATTGTCCTATAAAAATGAATTCTACGATCAGCCCCATTTTGTAAAAGACTTTAAGGCCCTTACTAAATCGAGCCCGAATTCTTTCTTTAAAAATGTAGATATCGAAATAAAGAATATTTGGCGTTTCATATAGTTGGTAACATTTTTACAATTTTTAATGTTTTTTTCATTGTTATTTTAAGCTACATTTTGATCATATAAACCATGAAAAAAAGAATATCTGAGTTTGCATTAATAATAGTGTTGTTATTGATTGCACTTCCACTTTTCTCCCAGTTATCTTCTCAAAAGATAGACTCCCTTATGGAAGAAGCTTTGGTTAAATTGAATGTCGCCGGAGCCTCGATTGCAGTTGTGAAAGATGGGCAGGTGATACACCAAAAAGGTTATGGTGTTGCTTCAATTAGCACGAAGGAAAAAGTAACAGAATATACCAACTTCCAGATTGCATCCAACACTAAAGCTTTCACTGCTGCTGCGCTCGCAATATTAGTAGATGAAGGAAAGATAACATGGGAGGATAAAGTAAAAGATCATATTCCCGAGTTTAAAATGTATAATGAGTACGTAACCGATAATTTTAATATCGTTGATTTACTGACTCATCGTAGCGGTCTTGGACTTGGGGCAGGAGATTTAACATTTATTCCCGATGGAGCTGACTTCACAGTGAAAGATCTGTTTGTTATTTTCCAACATTTCAAACCAGTTTCTTCATTCCGGACAGAATATAATTATGACAATTTACTATACATCATTGCTGGAGAAATTATCGCAAGGGTGAGCAAGATGAGTTATGAAGAATTTATTCAAAAGCGAATTTTCAGTCCTTTGCAGATGAATTCTTCATTTGTCGGGGATTCAAATATTCAGTATATCAAGAATCTGGCAGCACCGCATTCTGCGGCAACTGGTGAATTAAAAAAGATAGGCCGTTTCAATATTGGGATGATTGGACCAGCCGGCGGAATATATTCAAATGTGTCAGACATGTCAAAATGGATGTTAACACTGCTTAATAAGGGGCGCTATGGTGATGATCCAAAATCATTATTATTTAGTTCCGCCAGCAGCGGAAAAATGTGGACGATTCAAACGGTTCTTCCCAACTATATATCAGAAAGATATCACACGCAATTTAACGGATATGGATTAGGTTGGTTGTTAAATGATATGAGAGGCCATCTTACTGCTATGCATACCGGCGGATTACCCGGAATGTTGTCACAGGTGATGTTAGTACCAGATATGAAGTTAGGGATTGTTGTTTTAACCAATACTGAAAGCGGGGGCGGGGGGCTGGCATTTGCTGTTACTAGAGCAATTGTTGACAGTTATTTCGGCTTGGATGATGCAGAGTGGATCGACAATAGAGCCCGAAATCTCTCGCGCAATATAAGTGCAACAGATGCGGTAACAAAAAAAGCTTGGGCACAGGTAGATTCTGTAAGCAATATCAAATACAATCGTCAGAATTTAATCGGTATGTATAACGATAAATGGTTTGGACGCATAGAGATTTATGAGAAGAATGGTGAGCTTAGGATCAGGAGTTTGCGCTCGCCAAAATTAAATGGTCGCATGTTCTTTTATGACAAAAATACATTTGCCGTGAAATGGGATTATCTAGATATGAATTGTGACGCTTTTGTACTGTTTTCTTATAATAAAAAAGGTAAAGCCCAATCATTTAAAATGAAAGGAATATCACCTTCCATTGATTTTAGTTTCGACTTCCAAGATCTGGATTTAAAACGAATAGATTAATGCAAGTGTTCCACTCTATATCCTTTAATTTTATCCTTAGAATATAGAGTGGTTCTGCTTTTTACAGATTTTTGTGAATAGTTGTGTTAGTGATCACCCAATATTGCTATTGGTCTTAACTATCCAAGTATCCTCATATTTAACAACCTTCCATTTGCTGGTCAAAAACTGCCAGTCACCATCATTATCATGGACAACGCGCAATATGGGCTTGCTTTCTTCGATCCACTGGCGCGTCGTAAATGTTGTCATATTTTTGGATTCATAGAATTTAAAGTCAGCATTTCTGTCTAGTAATTGTAGAAACTTTCTCTAAAAATACGTGTGATTTTCTATTTCAATTTTTTAACAGCCTTATTTTCTACGAGCGACTTCATTTGGGTTACCGCTACTTTGTTCAGTTGTATAAGTCTTTCATTTTGTGGTAGGCCTTGTTGGATCAGCAACGCATTTATACTTTCCATGTTGCTTAGCACGACCAACTGTTCTATAATTGCGTAGTCTCGAATATTGCCCTTTTTGTCAGGATTAGTATCTCTCCATTGTTTGTCTGTCATACCAAATAGTGCGACATTCAGTATATCGGCTTCGCTAGCATAAACGGAATTCGCTTGCTGCTTGGTAATTTCTGCTGGAATGAGGTTTTCCTTTATTGCATCAGTGTGAATGTGATAATTTACTTTGGCTAGTGTCCTTTGTAAGTCCCAGTTCAATTTCAAACGATCATTTTCTTCATCTTTTAGACGCTGAAATTCTTTGATTAAGTAAATTTTAAAATGAGGACTAATCCACATGCCGAATTCAAAAGCTATATCAGGATGCGCATATGTCCCCCCATATCTTCCTGCCGTCGCTTTTAAGCCGATAGCATTTGTCTTCTCAACCCAATCTTTAACACTGATTTTATAACTGTTAAGTCCGGCCCTCTTTCTAATTATGGCGAATTCGCCATAATTAGAAAGAGGGTTATAAATGCTTTCCCAAATACCCAGAGATTCAACTGTGTTTCTGTTTCGAAGCCAGTCAGAAATGAAAAAGTCTCCATCTTTAGCCTTTAGCATATCAGTAAGTGAAATAAACTCTTTGCCATTGTCGAGGATGATTGTTATTTCCTTTCCCTGTACATTTATCTTTTTATTCTTTGCCATACATTTAGATTTGATAAATTATTCTTTGTCAATTTGAGAAAACTAGACGGAATAATTGGCTGACTTTTCGGTATCTCCTCGCTACCGCTTACATACCACTTCTTTTCCGCAGTTAGCGGTTCAAGCCCGCTTACATTTGCTTTACATATAAAAAGCAAAAAGATGATAATAAATCAATTTTTAATTAAGAACAGCATGGCGGATATGCGCAATCTATCCGCCTGTGAAGTTGTCGCATTGGAAAGCGGATGCTATTCAGGCGTAGAATTATTGGGTTATTACGAGAAAGGAGATACCCCATACCCAGTACAGTACATTGTTTCTCAGCAAAGTCTGTCAGATGATGGTGGTAGTTTTATCGTAAGTGGAGCGATCAAGCTGATGGTTATGGAGCAAGATCTGGACCTCCGGCATTTCGGAGCCATTGATGATGGTGATGAAGTTTCTTTTACGGGGACGGACAATAAACAGCAGATCATTCACTTTATCAATTATGTTTCCAGGAGCAGAACGACAGGGCATATTAACGGTAAGTATTCTACTTCTGCTTTTCGAATTGATGTCGACAACGTATCCTTGGTGTTAGCGCCAGGTTCTTGTCTCCTTGGTCGCACCGATATGGGATTAAATGAAAAGCTTGTAGGTATCGGTGCTGATACTGTTCATATTGATGCTTATGGCGCTTTTTTCCAGTCACCGGTAAAAATTACTGGTGAAGATAATCATATTATTCAGATAGACACTGGTAAAAACGTAACGATAAAAGGTCTCAAAGCCATCGGCGGAGGTGGGGACGGATTCTATATCGGAAGTACTTCAACGAATAGACCGACCAATATTTCATTGATCGATGTCAAAACTGACAATGCCCGGAGGAATGGGGTATCCTGTATCAATGGCATAAATCTTAAACTTATCCGACCGGTCTGTGAGGGAGCCAAAGGTACCTATCCGATGGCTGGTATCGATATCGAGCCAAATTCTAAAGCAGAGGAAAGAATAGAAGGCCTCTATATCGATAGTCCTATTACCAGAGATAACAATGGTTATGGTGCACCACTTACCATGACCGTGTTTTCCTTTGTTTGGGCCTGACGCATGTAAGTGCTTCCCAATAATGATGATGCGGTAGCAACCACCCATAAGATTGATTTAATTTTCATGATCTTTATTTTTTATCTGTTATTTAAAAATTTTATATGATCATTTACAATAAAATTGAAAAGTTGGATTGCAGTGAAGAATAAAATTTGCTGATGGTAGCTTAGTACCTCTGTGAGTTCAATTAAACTTCCAAAGTAAGCTTTAGTAATCGTCGAAGAGATTTCAAATAAAACTAATGAGCAGCTTGATTGGGGATTTCTTTGGATTGAAAAACTTGTTGATGAACTTGAAAACTTTGATCGTCAGCGAGACAGGTATCCTAAGGCAGTGTTAGTATACTTCCAATTTGCAGAGTGAATGGAAGGCTGATTGCAGAAAAGGAGGTACGGCTGCCTTGAGGGGGCAACCGTCTCCACTAACTAAACATATGACTGCACTGATCAAGGCCTACCAGTGCAGGTTAAAACTATTTGCTAAAAATTTCAGCTAGTTTTTTATCTAACTCTTCACCACGCAAATATTTAGCAATGATTTTTCCATTTGGATCAACCAGGAAATTCATGGGAATAGCTTTGACATCATACATGGCCCCAGCTTCATTTTCCCAACCCTTAAGATCCCCCACCTGTTTCCAAGTCAGTCCATCATCTTGAATAGCTTTTAACCATTTCGCTTTATCCGCGGCTTTATCCATGGAAACTCCTAGAATTTCAAAGCCTTGTTTCTGGTATTTCGCATAGGCTTTTACTAAATTTGGATTTTCACGACGGCAAGGGGCACACCAAGATGCCCAAAAATCAATAAGGACGTACTTTCCACGGTAGTCTGATAGTTTGACCGGTTTACCGTCAACATCGGGCTGTGTAAAATCTTGCGCTTCTACTCCTTCGCTCGTTTTTTTGACCAGAGCAATACGCTTAGCAAGGTCTTTCCCAAGAATAGAGTTTTGTAAGCTCGGATCTAATGTGCTAAATATTTTTTCGGCTTTGACAGCATCAAACTCGGGTGGTAATGTTGAGTTAAATGCCATCAAGGCCATATAGCTTTTCGGATTCTTGGAAACATAGTCCAGCTTTGCATCGATTGTCTGTTGCTGTATCACATTAGCACGATCTTCCAATGTTTTAATGTATTTGGAGTCTTGCTGATCTGCAAGCGATTTGGACTTATATTCATTTTCCAATACTTGATACTGGTCGTAAATCGGCTTTAGCATAGCATTTACCCGATCATTTTCTGCATTCAAAGGAGATCCAGTTATCTTTGCATGTCGTATTGAATCTGCCGCCGCGAATTTGATCGTTGTTCCTTCTATCAAAAAAGGTAATATATCTTGCTTTGGTGGTTTCGCTGGATCGAAAGGTGCATTATCGTGAATGATACGTAAATGCGCTTCCATCGGTGACGGAATAGTTCCTTTAAATTCAAATTTTCCATTTTTCATTTCAACAGAATCAATCCGTTCTTTTCCCTCGTAGCTCAGACGAAGGTAGGCTTTTGCAGGTCTATCTAACTTGCCCACTGTACCTTGCAGTGTATAATTTTGCTGCGCATATCCCAACGCTGGCAATATACAGGCCAATGCGAGGGTCCATTTTATATTTCTCATATTCATTCGGTATTTATTCTACTATTTAAAATTTATTTTGACACGTTTTCAGTACCTTTTTTTAAGGTTTGCCCAACAATGCCTGTTTGTAATAATTGTTTATAAAGCTTTTCGTCACGAAGGACAAGTAGGGCATCTTGAAAACTCTTGTTAGATTCATTTCTGATGCGCGCCATATAATCGCCACCGGTATAAAGTAGTGAGGCAACCTGCGCTTTAAATTCTATGTCGATGGCAGTATGGGCACTTTGATGATCTTCTGGAGGTATAGCAATAGACTGCTTACGTGCTGCTGAAATCAGCTGTCTATGCACTTCTTTAGGCACATTAAATCGAGAATTAAATGCGGTAAAGTCTGGATAAGCATTCAGTAACGCGCGACGATTTTGCTGTACAAATTCAAATCCACCTTTGGCAACAATCCCATTGTTCATGAACTGTGCCATCCAGGTGCTATATAGATTTGTGTCGATGGGCACAAATCGGTCTGGCATGATGCCTCCGCCGCCATACACGGTTCTTTTATTAGTCAATGTGCTGTACTTTAAAGAATCTGGAAAAAAAATATGTCCTGCTTCCAATAATTCCTTAGATGCCATACGGCGATTAAAATCCTGGAAATAATCTTCCTTTCCTTTGGTATAGGGTTTCTGAATTGACCGTCCGGATGGAGTATAGTAGCGGGCTCCTGTTAGATGCATTTCTGAACCGTCAGACAACGGAACGGGTTTCTGCATGAGGCCTTTTCCGAAACTGCGCCGACCGATGACTACGGCGCGATCCCAGTCCTGAAGTGCTCCTGTCACGATTTCACTGGCTGAAGCCGTGGATTCGTCAATTAGGACGACCAATTCCCCCTCGTAAAATTGACCATAACCGCCGGTGAAGTAGTAATCTTTTCCGCCTTGGTTAGGTACGGAATAAAAAACGATTTTTTCTTTGGGCAAAAATTCATCTGCGACACCAATAGCGGATTGCACATAGCCGCCACCGTTACTCTGCAGGTCCAGGATCAATTTTTTCATCCCCTGGCTCTTGAGGCTCTTTAAAGCAGCGTCTATTTCCTGACGCGTAGTTTGATTGAAAATGGAAAGTGCAATATAGCCGATTTCCTTGTCGACCATATAGCTTTCACGAACGGATTTCTCCAGTATATTTTCGCGTATAATGCTTATATTTTTGCTGTCAGTGCTTCCCGGTGACACAATTGTCAACACAACCGGTACATCTTTTTCACCGCGCAATTTTTCCATAATCTCACGGTTTCCCCATTTTTCATCAACAATGCTATCGCCATCAATGCCGAGTATTTGGTCACCAACACGGATTCCTGCACGCATGGCCGGACCATCTGGGTTAACTTTTGTGACGAAGGTCTGTTCATTATTTTTCAGAAACTGAATGCCGATTCCGGCAAAACTTCCACTCATGACCACACGCATTTGCTCGGCTTCCTCACGACTGGTATAACGTGAATGAGGATCCAAATCCGATATCATTGCCTTGATCGCGGCATCTACCAAATGTTCTTCATTTACCTGGTCGACATAATTCTGCTGAATAAGCTTCAGGGCCTCCTCAAATTTATATTTTGGGTTCATCTGAGCCTGCAAAGATAGCCCCAGACCGAGCATTCCGACGAGTAAGCTTGTTGCTTTACTATTCATAGTGTATCTTGGTTTAATAGTCTATTTCTCGTTTTTAAGGATTTCAATAGCAAGGGATAGTTCATCCATCAATTTACTCGGACTTCCCGAATAACCTCCTGAACAATAGCGCACACGACCGTTTTTAACAATGATCTTGCGTGGAATGGAAGAGTCGCCGAACAATGGAACCAATTGTCTAAATAGTACATCTTGTTCTTTAGTTACTGGATTAACGGAATCGTGTAAGAGATTGAAACGGAAACCTTCACTACGAACATAGTTAACTGACTTATCTTTATAATTTCCGGTCTGCATGGTACCCAGCATATATATTGCAACCTGTTTGTCCTGTGCATATTTATCGACTAAAAGCTGCATTCCTGGGAATGCCATGATACATGGCCGACACCAAGTCGCCCAGAAATCCACGACCACAATTTTGTCTTTCCAGTCTTCTGGCGTAACAAATAGACCTTCAGCGGTTTCTAAACGAAAATTAGGCATCGGGTGATTGACCCAATTATGGTCTACATAGGCTTGCATTGCGGCTTTTTCTTTATCAGATTTTAATCCCGCCAGATAAGTTTGATAGCCACTTTCATCATTGAGGTGTCCTTTCAAGTAAATTGATTTAAGTTTGTCAAACATCCGCGGCGTCATTGCATTGTATCGCGCGCTCATTTCCAGTAAAGGCAGGATTTGCTTATCATCGCCAAGCCCTTCTAAAACCTGAAGATTAATTTCATTCAGTTCGGCATTATTGTATTTAGCATCTTCGGAGAGCAGCGTAAAGTATTTCCGTGCTTCCGTATATTTTTTGAGATCATTTAACAAGGAGATATGGGTAAAGAGACGGTCATTTAAGTTTTTAACCACATTGGAATCTGCCTGTACCTGATTTTCAAAGTCAACCTGATAAGAATTGTCGCTTCGTCGAGCGATCAATTTGGGAAAAACAGCTTCGGAAACTTGATAAAGGCTATCTTTTCCTACTGTCTTAAACATGTAAGCACGCATAATATTCCATCGCATCAACTCATTACCTGTGCGGAAATCGATATCATCGTAAAGCTTAGCAAATTTGTCTAGCCGCTTAGTATCGAAATAAGCCGAACCTAACCCTCGGTAAACCGCATAATAGATAAATCCCTGACCATTGGGACTTTGTCTCCATTGCTGAAGGGGGAAATCCTTCAAAAAATTTTCATATATATCGATTAACTCATCGTTAGTGGGATTGCCGACCATCGTATTACGATAAGCGATGAATCGCGCCGTTGCTCCCTTCGGATAATCAGCATTTACGCGCTGCTCAATTAACTGCGTTAATTCCTTATCTTGTAAACCTGCGCTACCAAAAGAATAGAGCTGACCAAGTACATCATCCGTAAGGTCTTTTTGTGCCAATTGAGTCATGATGAGTTTCTTAGCGTAAGCATTAAAAGCATCACCTAAAGCCAATTTTTGTAAGTTCATAAAAGACTGAAAATAGCGGAGGTATTGCTTTCCGGACAAGGAAAACTCCTTATCAGCCAGGTTTTTGAGGTATTCTGCAGGCATCGCTGCGGGCTGATTACCATAATAAGTGAAAATTCCACCTGCTGCTATAGTGGGCTGTTGGAAGGCAGCCTCCCCAAGAAAGGCTCCCGGTACCGCTTTTCCTTTTGCATCACCTAAAGCTACTGCATAGCCTCGATCCTGATTGTTATCTATTACGTCGGGATGATCAAATTCGCCCTGATAGAATTTTACAGCAATAAAAGCAGTTGTCGATTTGACAGGTAGCACTACTGTCCATAGTCCTGCTGAATTTTTTCGCATGGGAAGACTAATTTGCCTCCATGAAAAATCTTCGAAGAGAAAACAGGCCGCATTTATTGCATCGCTAAATTCAAGATCTTTATCCTTGGCATCGTATAGCACTTGAACAGGTTCAGATGTTCTAGGTTTGGCTGGTTTAAAAACACTGCTGTCAAATCGAGGCTGTGCATATGACACAGCCTGAACAAACAACAGTACTAAAAAAATAAATTCTTTTTTCATCTTATATTATTTTACATTGGTCTTTGACCTATTTCTGGATTGAGCTGTAAATATTTATTTGCTACTGGATATACATAGCTAGCACTATTAATTTTGAGTGTATACTCTTGATTTATAAATTGTCTTTTAAATTCTTTCGCCAATTTAGCATCAAGATTGAACCGACGCATATCCAGCCAGCGTAAACCTGTTCCGAAAAACTCGCGTCGGCGCTCATCCACGATGATTCGTAAAGCCTGGTCTGCTGAGGTCGCCGATAAAGGTGTAAAATCCTGTTGCTTGAATCGCTTTGCGCGCAGCTTGTTGACAAATTCCATTGCGGTCGCTATATTTCCTTTTCGCGCCTCAACTTCCGCTTTGATAAGTAACATCTCTGGAACAGAAGGTCCAGCATTAGGAGCACCCACCATCACGCTCATTTTTTTTGAGCGCAATGCGCCACTAGGCATTTGACTTGTTCCGGCTTGCATATAAACTGTGCGTCGAAGATCCTTAGTATCAAAAAGAGAAACTAGTTCGGGATCTAATTGTTGATCAATCATTTGTCCAAGCTGTTTTAAAAAATAGGTTTCAGGATGATTGAACGGAAGAGGGTATCCAGATGCCGATGTGGCGAACTGTTGTAAATCTAAAAGTGTTGCATTGTATTGAAGGGCTGCATCTGCATGCGTCGCTGCTAAATCGAAATTACGCATATGAAGATGTACAATGGCCAACAAAGCTTCTACAGCAGCTTTATTGGGATGTCTCTTATTGCTTGCCGTTGTCGGAATATCAACTAATGCTTCGTCTAAATCCTGAAGTATCTGCGCATACACCTGAGCGAGCGGTGCCCGCTTTAGCGAAGCAAATAAATCAGGTTGTAAAAGCAGTGGTACTCCCATTGCGTTTCCGGCAGTCTGTGGGTCATAAATGTCTCCATAAAGATTAGCCAACACAAAATAAGCATAAGCTCTTTGGATTTTCGCTTCTGCCAAGAGCGCACGCTTCTCCTTCTCTGAACCATCCTCGCTTTGCATCACTCCAACAATGACTTCATTGGTCGTATAAATTTGTTTGTAAGGTCTTGACCAGTTGAGATCTTCTGTATTATCCGGTACAAGTTGCGAGGACCAAATATAGGGCCACGCGACACTTTCAATTTGTTGTTGCTGATATGTCAGGTTAGCAAAAGTGATATCGTCACTAGATAACATCGGTGTACTAAAAGTAGGCGAAAATACCGTTGAATTATTTAAGAGATAAGCATAATCTGTAGTATACTTTAATTCCCTACGGTTATACTGTTCGACTTCCACATATTTACGGCAGCCCTGCATAACGGCTGTCAGCGCAAAAATCGATGCGAAAAAAATATATTTGGTTTTCATGCTGTTTTTTTTAAAAGGTGGCGTCAATTGTTAAGAAAAAATTCTTGGTAGGCGGCAAATTATTATAGGTTTTAGCACGCGCATAGAGTGGATCAATTCCTAGCTTATTTGCTTTCCAGAGAATACCTAAATTTCGTACAGCAGCGTTTACACCGACAGATTTAAACGGCGTCCGCTTAAGGTGCGTTGATGGTACTTTATACCCTAACGATATTTGTTGCAAGCGTATATGGCTAGCATCAATGACCATCGGATCGGAATCCCTAAACCTATTGAAGCTATTTGTATTTATATTTTTTAAGCCTGGAACATTTGTTGTTGCTTCATCACCCGGATTTCGCCAACGCTCTGTCTGCATCTTGTTTGTATTAAGCACTCCTGTGAAAACACCTTGGAATTGTGGATAATTACCAAATGTTTCCAGGCGTTTGACATTTCCCAGATCGTAGGATATGCGAAAGCCAAGATTAATACCTTTATATGAAAATGTATTCATAAAACCACCAAAATACGGTGCAGTTTTACGTCCCATATACACGAGATCTTCACGGACAAATACATTGCGTCCCCCTTGCGTACTTTTTACGATTTCACCGTTGGCTTTGGCGATTTGTGACTGTCCCGTCTCATCAAGGCCTGCCCACTTATAGGCGTATAGATAATCCAAAGGCATCCCTTCTAAAATCGAACCATTGATGTAGTTACTAATATCTGTTGCTATTAAACGTGAATCCGTAACTTTGTTGGTGTTGTAGGAAAAGTTAAGGGTGGAGCTCCATGAAAAGTCTTTCTTGCGAATGATAAGTCCCTGTATACCCAGATCGATCCCGTTGGATTGCATTGTTCCGCCATTAAATTGGAGGTCTGTCCATCCATATGTCGCATTATAAGGAAACGTGTAGAGGATATCACGCGTGTGTTTTTTATAAAGATCAAATGCTATGTTTAATCTGTTATTGATCAAACTGACATCAAGTCCGTAATTTTGCGTATACACTTTTTCCCATCCAACCTCGGGATTTCGCGGCTGCGATATTGATGCCGGTATTTCACCTGTTGCATAATCAGCCCCTTCGACGTTGATGATGGTGACATTGGATCCACCCTGTGGAACTGTACCACCGACACCATAGGTAATACGTAGATTCAGCGCATTCAGCCAATCGACTTCTTGCATAAAACGCTCGGACTTGATATTCCATTTGGCACCAGCTGACCAGATTGGTTTAGCTCGCTTCGATCTTGAAATACCAACCAACGTAAGATCGTCAAAACGTGCACTTGCGGACAAAATATACTTATCTTTAAGAAATGATAATGCTCCATTTGAATAATAAGACATCTTGCGTAGGTTAGCTCTGCTAATACCATCTGAACTGCCAATCGCCTGCTGCCAGCCCTCTATCCCCATAAAGCTACCAAGTTGATTAAACGGAGCTATTGAATAGGTATCTTCATTAAAGCCATATCCCGTTTGTGATGAGCTAAAGCCTGTTTGAGAACTAATCTCTGCTCCTGCCAGAAGATTTAAATTAACGAAGTCCCCCCATGACTTGTTGACATTACCTTGCAATCGAATATTATACTGAGTCGCATTTTGATTTCGCAGCGCCATTCTTCCGCCTTGTACGAAATTTCTGGTGAACGTATTAGTTTGGAAATTAACAGTCGAATAGTAATTTAAAAAATCACGCATCGAATAACTTTTCAATTCGTCAAGATTTCGACTGTTTGCAATGGTACGTTGAAGCATACCCGAAAGGCTGATATTAGCCCAGCTGTTCACTTTAGCATCGAGACCCGCATCTATCCTTATTCGATTGTCTGCCGTTGTATATTTGTTGTATCCAAGTTCATCTATTGGACTATAGGTCCAATCATATAATCCAATATCCTTTAAATTTGATGCTACGGATTCTATGAAACGCAATGATCGTCGATTTCTACTACCATCTGGGTTAATCAATAATTCATATGGCCTTAAACCCTCAATCGAATTACCAATGGCATTTGCTGCCACTTGGTTGGAAACAGTATTTGTATAATTATAATTCAATCCGGTCGTCAGGCGCAATCGTTGATTTAAAAAGTTTGTCGATAAATTTGAATTTACGAAAAAAGACTGTGCCTGATTGGATCGAAACACAGGAACATCCTTTGAGTAATTACCCGAAACTGAATAAGTTGTTCTTCCATTGCCACCCGATATGGAAAGGTTATGCTGTTGGGTCACTGCATTCTGAAGCAGGTATTTTCTTATTTGACTGGAATTATCAATTTGACCTAAACGATCGAGCTGTTTCGCTAATTCATCATCGCTGATCAATCCCTTTTTATTTTTATACATCCATTGAACCGCTTCACTGGCAGGCTTGTTGGTATTAAAGGGTTGCCATGACGAATTCCAAACTTCCGGATCAGCAATCCAGCCATAATCAAACATTTCCTTTTCGAAATCAATATACTGCGCAGTGGTCATCCGATCCAGGCTATTGAGATCAGCTGGAGCAGAAATACTAAGGCTGGTATTATAGGAAATGACGGGGTCGCCTATTCTTCCTTTTTTTGTTTCAATGACGATAACACCATTTGCGGCCTGTGCTCCCCATATGGAAGCTGCTGCTGCATCTTTAAGTACGGTAATACTTTCGATATCTGCCGGATTTAAACGACTTAATATGGAATTGTTGGCAAATTGCGTGGTATTTTTCACCAAGTCCTGATCGATCGCAGGAAAACCGTCTATGACAATAAGCGGACGCTTAGAATCGCCGTCTGTATTGAAGGTATTTATTCCTCTGACTGTAATTGAATTATTCACTGGGTCAACCTGTACGCCAGGAATCATGCCTGCAATGCGATCCAAAAGATTAATGGATGGCACCTCCTTCAACTGTTTAGCGGTAATTTGGCCAAACGCCCCAGTTGCACGATCTTTTGCGATTTTTTGGTATCCTGTCGACACAACTTCAACCTCATCCAGTTGATTGTTAATCGAGCCCATGGTGACATTGATCTGTGTATCGCTGCCGATGACCTTTCGGGTAGGCTCCATACCAACATAAGAAAAAATGATTGCCTCTGCTGGATCCTTCAGGCGCAGGGTATAGCTTCCATCACTACTAGTGGTTACACCCGACCGCACGGCGTAGCCATCCGGTATGACGGTAACACCAGCAAGTGCTATCCCATTATTGTCTTTAACCTTACCCGTAATGACTTTCCAGAAGCGGTCGTCTCCATCATTGTCTCGTTTACCCCGCGAATCTTTTATAATCGTGAAGTAATTGTTCTGTACATAAAGAAACAAGAAGTTGTTTGGATAAAGAAGTTCTTTTAACACTGTCTCCACAGGAAGCCTTTTGTTTTTCGGAATATGCTCACTATTGACAAATGCATCCCGGATCAACCCCTCTTCATAGGAAAATTTAGTTCCGTAGATCCGGGTAACTTCGCTAAGAGCCTGACTGAGACTAGCTCTTTTTTGCGCAAAACTACCTGTGGTACTCAACAGGCAGACTATAGGCACAAGTAATTTGGTTTTCATAAATTTCGATTGATTAGTGTTCGTTTTTTTAATTAGGCTTTATTATTATTTGTTTGTTTTTCATTTCGATGTTTACATTCATGGTATGTTTGATAACAAAGAGGATGTCATCTACTTTTTTGACCGGTATAACACCTGTAAATCGCTTATTGAGCAATGTTGGATCTTCTACTACGACTTGATAGCCATAGTTATCTTCCAATACATCTACAATATTTGCTAAGCTGTTATGTTCAATACTGAGTTCACCGCGCGTCCAGGACAGCACCCTATTAGCATCGTTAGTAACAACCTGAACAACCTGATTTGCTTTTGCTGATGTATCATAGACGAAAGTCTCTCCTGGTTTTAGTATACGATCTTCACCATTTTGTCCCTGAATACGGACGCTTCCCTCAAATAGAGCTACTTCGATACGTCCACGACGGTCTTTCACATTAAACTTTGTCCCCAACACAGTCAATGAAAGATCCCCTACGTGCACAACAAAGAAGTCGCTTTCGCGCAGACGATTTTTAACGGCAGTATGTTTTACCTCAAACATGCCTTCTCCTTCAAGCCAAACTTCGCGCGGTTTGTCCGTTTTCCAACTTCGGACGTAGGTAATGTGAGAATTGCTATTTAGTCTGATGATAGAAGAATCCGGAAGTGAAAGTAGACGTTGTTCACCGAAGGCCGTATTGGTTTCTTTAGTCCCAAATTGGCTAACATCATATGCCACCATAATAAATAGTAAGATTGCTGCTGCGGATGCTGTCCACCTTAATAAAGTGCGTAAGATACGACTACGTTGTTTTTTGCTTTCGTAGATTGGAATTTGAGCTTGAATTCTGTTCCAGCGCTCCTCACTACTTAAGATACTTTGTGCAGTCGTCTGATTTTGGATCAACAAGATCCATGTTTTGGCAAGAGCCATTTCGTCCAATAAATGTGGATAATGAAGGTGAAGTTCAGACCAAAAATCGTTTGAGGTAGCTTCCGGCATTAAAGCCGTCAGCACAAAATCCTCATCCGCAAAAAAATCTGCTGCCTTGTAATCTTTATATTTTGATAATCGAGAGTTCATACTGTTTTATATAGGTTACACCCCTCAACAGAATTTTACCCCAATAAATTTTATTTTTTTTTGAAAAATAGGTCGCACCAATAAAATCATCAAAAGACAGCGTATAACTGAACAAGATGAACGAATACTGGTTATATTTATTAGAGAAAATTGGCCGATAGGCGCAAGATCTAATTGTAACGGAGCTGGTTCAGTATATAAAATAGTACCAATAGACCAAATGTTCCGAAATGTTTTCTCAAACTATCCAATGCACGGTAGTATAATTTGTACGTATCTTTTGTAGAGAGCGCCATGATCCCGGCGATTTCATCATACGACAATTCTTCAAAAAAACGCAGGTGAATAATTTCTCGTTGACGTGCTGTCATCTGCATAAGTGCTTGATCAAGCTTACTTTTTATCTCCAGGGCACGTTCATGTCGTATCATGCTGAGATCATGAGGGAGCTCGATGGTAAACGGCAAATAATCGGCAGAAGAGTTTGTGACATCGGCTCTTCGTAATGATTGTTCTATTTTCTTGATCAGCGTCCGCCGAAAAGCCTTAAAAAGATAGTTTTTTACAGCGACATCTGAACTTAAAGAATCTTTGTTGCACCAAAGTTTGACAAAAAGCTCTTGAATACTGTCTTCGATAATTTCTTCGTTCTGGGTAAATTTGAATCCGTAATTGAACAACAGTTTGTTATAGCGTTCAAAAAGTATTTTGAACGAAGGTTCATGTCCAACTTGAAACATTTTCCAAATCTGTTGATCAGAGTTCATTTATAAATTTGAGATGTTTTGTTTTTCAGTTTAAGTAGATAAAATTTCATCCAAATCTAGTAATTTTTTTCAATCAACCTAATCTTTGGTTAGATATGACTACAGCAATATTGTGAATAGAACTATTGGATATCGTGCTCTAAACCGACCGAAATTTAGCCAAGGTTGCGAACTCTTTTGAGTAAATATAATCATTAATTTTTTCCAGGATAAAATCATAACCCTGACCGCAAAGTGCTCCGCATACGTAGTCCAATGATACAAATGCTTGTTTTTGGATTTTGACAGGCACCTGTTTTTGATCATTGCCTTGACATGCTATGATGAAAAATAAGAATGGGATTAAAAAAGCGTACTTTCATAAATCAATAAAATGGTTTAAAAGATGATGCCGAAATGATTTCTTTTCCATAGGACAATTTACTAAATTCATACATCACGTTTCTATTTATGATACAGTATTTAACAGACGATCAAATCAGAACAAGGCTTAGACTGGGAAAATCTGTAGAGCAGTGGCTGGATGATGTCCAGGAAGATGATTATACCATTCTTAAATGGTTAAGTATTGATAAGGAAAACGATGAAAGTTTCTCTGTAGCCTATTTTGAATGCTTTGATGAGGGGAATGAAGATTTCATGGATATCTATGCGTTTTCATTGATTGATCCTGATGAACCTTTTGGCGTAATTCATACTTTTCCTTCAATCGTTGATGCGTTAGAATTTGCCACATTCAGCTATAAAGCATCTTCTCATAGATATATTTCCACGGGAATGATTCAGGAAGAATATAGGGATTATATTAACCACTAATTTTATCATCGTAGTTTGGAAGAGGAGCTTTTAGATGAAGATTTCAGGGCGTCTATTACCTTTCAAATGGGCAGTTTCAAGCGATTTATGCAGGAAGCGATAGCTAAAAATGAAGGGGATAAGTTTGATGCTATGGTAAATTTTATAACGAAGAATTTGCCTTTAGTTGATAAGCGGGTTCAAAATGCCATTTATCTAAGTTTTTTGGGTAATTGGATTTTTCCGAAAACCCCCATTTAAAAAAAAGGTTAGGACAGGATTTAGGTGGGGCCTATACGGATATAGAAAATTACAATAATTCTCCTGCCAGTGATAAGGCAGAGAACTTCTTGAATAAATTCTGATGTAGTTGATGTAGTCTTTGTGGAGTTGATAAATATTGGTTCCTCTATAACGAGACCGATATTTTTAGGATAACAGCTCTTATGAAAACTTTCTGACTGTTACGATTTATGAAAGCAAATGTGGGATATTATTGAAATTGTAGAATGGTTTGATGAAGCTAGAGATTTATTGGCTGTCAAAAATATAGATGTCTTAAATGATGAAAATAAATCTATAGCTGAATTACGGGATCTCGGTTATGAGAGATCATTTTTATTCAATGAAGATGAACAGTTTAGGTATTACAACGAGTTTGAGGAAGATATTGATGGATGTTCGACAAACTTAGTTGGCGCATAGTCAATTATGTTCCTTTTTGTGTGTCATTGTTAAATGTGGATAACTCTATTTTTATTTGATTGTTATTTGATGATTTGATCTTTTTTATTTTTAATTATTTGGTTTACAGTGTGTTTTTTTTGATAGTTGTTTGATGAAGTAGGGCAAAAGAAGGAAAGTAATAACTAGGGAAAGAATTCCTGTAATAAAAATATCTTTCTCTTTTAAATATAAAAATTCTGGATGAACTTCTGCAGTATAAGTCAATACTAAAAATACACTTTCATATTTACTGTATATTTCGTTCAAATAACAGCATGGCGATGATCAACGTTAAGACAATATTAAAAGCTTGTGCGATCAGAAATGCATACAAAGGTTTCTTATTGTTTTGGACAAATAATTCTTTAAAATTTGTTTCCAAACCTATTGATGTAAAAGCTAATGCAAACCACAGACCTTGTATACTTTTTAATTCAGTTTTTACGCTATTGACTTGATCAGGACTAATTATAAAAGAAAATAGAAGAGAAGCGAAAACAAAACCTATGACAAATTTCGGAAAGCGATCCCAGATAATTTTTAGGGTTGGTTTCTCCGCATGGGCTGCACTTTTAGAATGCGAATATGTCCAATAAATACTGATAGCAAAGGCGGCAATGCCAAGTAGGACATTCTGAGAAAATTTAACAATAGTACTGATTTTTAGTGCTTCCTCACCGACTAAAGAACCGGATGCGACAACAGCCCCTGTCGTATCGATACTCCCTCCGAGCCAAGCGCCAGTGACTTCCTGAGATAGGCCCATCCATGCTGCAAGGTAGGGCATAAAAATCATCATCGGGATTGCGGTAATCAATACCAGTGAAACAACATAAGATAGCTTTTTAGGATCTCCCTTAATGGCTCCTGATGTAGCAATAGCCGCCGACACACCACAGATCGAAACGGCCGAAGAAAGCATCATCGCCATTTCCTGATCCACTTTCAGTTTCTTACAAAGCCAGAATGCAAAATACCATACTGACAGTACAACGACTAAAGCCTGAACCAGCCCTAAAGATCCCGCTTTCAATATGTCACTAAAGATAACGTTTGTTCCTAACAGCACTAAGCCGATTTTTACGTACAGTTCTGTAGAAAGTGCTTCTTTAAACCAGGAAGGTAATTTGAAAATATTACTGATCAATAAACCGATACACAAGCTGAAAATTACCGCCTCCAGATTATACGCCTGTATTGTTCTATTGCCTGCTAAAACTAAGGCGAATATCGTTAAAATAAAAATGAAAGGGAAAACGACTAAAAACGATCTTAACGATTTTCTTAACAATAAACCCCCAACAAGGGCTGTACCGAAGATCAATAAAAATTGTGCGCCGATTACCAAAAGATTATCCGGAGATAGGACTTGTGTGGAAAGTTCCGCTGCTGAATTCCATGAAAAACTTGGGCTAGGTATGATGATACCAAAAAGTGCTGAAAAGATTATAGCTAATCCTAGGATGACCACGACCCAGTCTTCGCTAATAGTGGCTGTTGATTTGGAAGATGACATAATAATATATAGTTGAGTTTTTTTAAAATGACTGATAACGTATTCTTGTTATCTTAGTAAATTGTTCAATGCGCATTTAATTTCCCCAAATTCGAAATCGAATCCATCTTCAAGGACGAATTTAGTTGTCCCTGAAATAGGCTGGAGAAGAATATCCGAATCAACAGCTTTCAAAAACGCCCCAATATGAGCTAAAATCCGAGGAATAGGTAAGCCAAAAGATGTCCCCACACTATCTCTAAGCGCCTTCATAAATGTAGCATTGGTAATCGGGTAAGGACTGCATGCATGATAAATCTGCCGCGGTTGTGTCTGTTCAATCATCCATGCTACCAATCTGACAAAATCCCGCTCATGAATCCAACTTACACATTGGCATCCATTTGAGACTTTACCGCCCAATCCCCATTTAGCCAGTGGAAGTAATTCAGCCAGCATGCCGTGCTGTTTTGACAACACAGGACTGACACGGAGTATCACTTTAAGCGTGTCGGGCAGGTCAAATAATGAAAAAGCAGCTTCCCAGTTTTTAGTCAGCTGAGCTAGATAACCGTTGCCCGTCGTTATACTAGTCTCATCTTGCAATTCGTTTAACCCCGAAAACATGGATATGCCAGAAAAGTTTATCCAGAGCCTCGGAGGCTTATCACAAGTGGCTATTGCTCTTCCCAGGGCATTCGTGGGTAAAAGGCGTGAACCCTCGAGAGTTACTCTATTTTTTAGCGTAAAGCGGCATCGTATACTTTGTCCGCTCAAATTGATCACGGTGTCTGCACGCTCTAGGGCATTGACCCAAGGGCCCAAGTGTTCCCCGTCCCAAAACATGTAACTGACTCCGGCCTCTTTCTTAGGCCGTTGTCGGGATAAAATCACAAGGTCCCATCCCAATTCTAAAAACTTCTTCTTTAAGGCTGTGCCCAAATGACCAGTTCCACCGGCAAGTATAATTTTTCTCTTCATATCAAATGCGTTTTAAAATAGCTGCCTAACTTAATGCTAAGATCAAATGCCCTCGACATCCGCAAGGTATACTTCCCCTGTTTTCTCAATATCCCAGCCTACGACTGGATTGAAATGATAACCTGCTTTCGATTCTCTCGCTCTGACCAGTTGATTATATGTTGGTTGCACGTAACCCGTTTCATCAATTGCTTTACTAAGGACACGTGTCGGTTTTCCATCCCAGTTCCACATGAATTTAAAGGCGGTATGTGCTTTTTCCAATACCGGCCCCTGTAAATGGGCTTCTTTCCATGTTTTGCCATTATCTGTACTGACCAGTACTTTTGCTACCTTTCCACGCCCGCTCCACGCTATGCCACGGAGTTCTTGCCAGCCTTTTTCGATTTTCTTCGGATAAGCAGGATAAGTAATAATGGATCTAGCATCCATTACCAAACTAAACATTCGAATCTTCCCATCTTTAACTTTCTCCGTGTACTTTGATGTTTCTTCCCGCGTCATCACCGGTTTATCTGTCACTTCAATACGCCGCAACCATTTGATTTGTGTATTCCCTTCAAATCCGGGAATGACGAGCCGCATCGGATAACCTTGCTGAGGCCGAATAGCTTCCCCATTCTGACCATAGGCAATGATGGCCTCCGTCAGAGCTTCTTGCAAGGGTACACTGCGTGCCATCAAAGCGCCATCAGCGCCTTCTGCCAGCAACCATTTGGCTTCGGGTTTAACGCCGAGATCCCGCAAGATGGTAGAAAGCAATACACCTGTCCATTCGCTTTGGCTGGTTAGACCACAGACTTCTCCCGGCGTCATTTCCCGTTTTCCATAACGAAAATTGCCAGAACATTCGATGAAGCAAATTCGCGACACGGAAGGATATTTCTTGAGATCTGAAAGCTTTAATCGAATAGGTTTTTCGACTAATCCATGGATAAGTAGTTCATGCTGCTCAGGGTTGATTTCGGGTATACCTGCATGATGTCGCTCAAAATGGAGATCTGAGGGAGTAATCGTACCCTGCAGGTCTTCCAGAGGCGTCCGGGAAGCCGTGGCGTAGGTAGCTATTCGCTTGGGGCTATCGAATTTAGAACGATACCCCACTTCAGACGACGGCTTCCCCTGTACTTTGCTGGGGTCGACAGTAATTTTAGAATCGAAATCAGGTTCTACAACATGATTGGATGTATGCTGATAAATCACAAGACCTACCGCAAGCGCTAAAAAAATAGCTACTGTTACCGCCAACCAGCGGACAAGTAGGCGTATCTCTTTTAAATATTCTTTTCCTTCGGACATATTATTCTATCTAACCTCTGGACCTCCACGACGATCATCGGAAATGTATCGTTTCTTTGCGGGCATCTCTATTTGAGGTAAAGTTGTTGCCGTAATTTTATACTCCTCTTTTATGATTCCGTTCAAGTACAGCAGATAGGCTGTAATATCATAAACCTCCTGATCCGTTAGCGAACCCGGGGCGTTAAATGGCATGGAACGACGCACGTAATCAAAGATTGTTGTCGCATAGGGCCAGTAATTGCCAATGGTATTGCTTCCTGTCGAATCTGTGACCAGCTTATCTTCGGGCCCTTCATATCCATTGGCTCCATGGCAACTGGCACATTTCTGCCGGTATATTACTGCCCCATTCTTCGCAGACCCCTCGCCATCTGGCAAGCCTTTTCCGTCAGGCCGGACATCAATATCCCATTTGGCAATAAAACTTTTATCCGCGTGCCGTCCTATCCCGAACTTATCCGGCCACGTTTCCTGATACGTTACAAGCCCGTCTGACCAATCTGTTTCCCCTTGCCGCCGCCCCGCGGAAGGTTCGACCTTGTCAGCGGCGTCGCAACAGATAAGCAGGATTAAAGCAATGCCGATCACGAAATATACCGCTCCGTGTTTAGTCATATTGTCCAGCAACTAATTTACCTGGGGTAACCTTATAATCTTTTATAACCTTCTCCAGCACCACGTAAAGCGAATCACGATTTTCATCGATTCCTCTCAATATGACCCTATTGCCGTTATCGGATACCTTATAGTTGAGAACGAAACGCTGTCTAATTTCTTTTTTCGCTAGTTTATCTGCTTTGGCGAATTCTCGGATACGGCGTGTCGTCCGAGCTTTTGGACGTACATCATTTACCTCTTGAATAAATTTATGTTTTACCGAGTCGGGAATCCATTCTGGCAGCATCTTCTTTCTTTTTCGAGCCCACAAAGCCAGATGCTCAAGAATCTCCCTTAGTTCCTAAAAGTACCTATCTGCTAAATCAAAAATTCGCCGCTTACTATGCGAATGCTTTGGATGAAATTGGATCTTTTTATTTCACCAAAGAACAATTTGATAATATCAATCCAACTTATGGATCTACCTATCCTGATCATGCCGGAAGCCTGGGAATTCTCTTTGAGCAGGCAAGTCCGCGGGGTCTCTTTCAGCGGACAAACAATGGCGATCTAACTTATCCCTTTGCTATCCGAAATCATTTCAGAATAGCTTTGGCGAGCATTAGTGCATCTATTGATCATCGCGCTGCGCTTTTGGAAAATCAATTAAAATTCTTCCATTCCGCTTTCGAATTGGCCCAAAAAGATCCGGTCAAAGGTTATTTGGTGGACCTAAAGTATCATAATAGCACAGCGGCACATTTCAAAGAACTTCTTGCCAGGCATCAGATCCATTACATAACGAACAATCGTGACCGTAAGGTAGATGGTAAAGATTTTGAAAAAGGTACTTCAATCATTATTCCGACTGCACAGGCAAACTATCGGCTGGTCAAAGTCATCTTTGACGAAACAAAAACGTATGTGGATAGCGTTTTTTATGATGGCTCGGGCAATTCCATTGCCTATCTCTATGGTTTCTCCTATGTAGGTCTAAAACAAACCTTAGACAACGGAGAGACTGATCAGATCTCAGCCACCAATACATCCGCTGTTGCATTGACAAGAAGTAATTATGCCTATGTCGTAGACTGGCGGCAGGAGGAAGCACCTTGGTTATTATCTCAATTGCTACAGCGCGGCATCCTTGTGAAGTCTGCTAGCAGTCCTTTTGAACTGTCTGTTCAGGGCAGCACAACCGGGTTTGATTATGGTAGTCTGTTGATTCCCATACAGGGCCAGTCCATCTCGGCGGATGAATTATTTGATTTCTTGCAGAAATTGAATAAAAGAGTAAATATCACTATTACATCTGCTTCTACTGGATACAATGGGAAGGGAATAGATCTCGGAAGTAGTGGATTTAAAAGCCTCGCACCTCAAAATGCATTGCTTTTGACCGGAAATGGGGTCAGTGCTTATGAGGCCGGAGAAGCCTGGTATACATTTGAGCGCCAATTGGAACAGCCTATTTTACGGTTAAATACGGATCAATTTAGTCGTGTAAACCTCGAGGAATATCAAGTACTTGTTTTGGTCAGCGGTGAGTATAATGGATTGAATTCGGTAGCTATTGAGCGCATCCGAACCT
This sequence comes from Sphingobacterium sp., assembly GCA_031253985.1. Lineage (GTDB taxonomy): Bacteria > Bacteroidota > Bacteroidia > Sphingobacteriales > Sphingobacteriaceae > Sphingobacterium. Next base: position 40,510 of record JAIRVH010000192.1, on the reverse strand, counting down.
GGGTAAAAAATGGAGGGACATTAATTGCTTTTGGACGTACCGGACAATGGCTTGCAGAACAGAAAATTGCTTCTTTTAAATTTCTTGACGGGAGGAGCGGTAGTGCCGCACCGAAAGAGCAAAAATCCGCGAAAACAAAGGAACGCTTTGATTATGCAACCGCCCAAGGTAGGGAGGGAACAAAACGTATTGGTGGAACCTATTTTAACACTGAAATTGACAGAACCCATCCCATCGGTTACGGTTACACCCAGAAAACAAAGCCTGTTTACCGCAACCATACTCTTTTTGTTGAGCTGGGTGACCAGGCCTACAATAATGTTGCAATTTATAGTAATTCTCCCTTATTAAATGGTTACGCATCGGCTGAAAACCAGAAGAAAATTGCAGGTACAGCCAGCATTCTCGTCGAAAATAGCGGGAATGGACGCATTGTTTATTTTGTTGACGATCCCTTATTCCGGGGTATTTCCTTTGGCAATGCACGCAGCTTTTTTAATGCCGTCTTGCTTGGGCAGGTTCTCCAATCCGGGATAAGACGATAAACGATCTCATTTATATCGATGAAAATGAAAACTTCTAAAAAATTTAAATAGATGAAAAGTAAACTAACATTATTTACCGTTTCGATGCTGTTTCTTATCACACAGGCATCGGCCCAAAAAGTAGCAACACTACGTTTAACAGGAAAAATAGCAGGATTTAAGGAAGGTAAAATATATCTGCAACAATATGATAATAAAATATTTAGGACAATTGATTCAGCTTCAATAAATAACGGTCACTTTAGTTTCGGAACTAAAGTGCAGTTGCCCGAACTCTATGGCCTAAAGTTGAGGGAAGAAAGCTACCCTGTCCAGCTTTTTTTGGAAGATGCTCCAATTGAAGTACTCATCCAGTCTGGAGAAAATGCCGGTCATGCTACGGTGAAAGGATCAAAAGCCCAAGCTTATTTTGAGCGTGCAAATAAAGAGCAACGTAAGTATACCGCCAAGCAGTTTATTGAAGCGGATCCCAAATCAATTGTAGCTGCATATGCATTGTTCCGCAACTATTCTTATAATCTGTCGCCGGATGAACTTGAAGAGCATATAAAATTGCTGGATACATCATTACAACAGACACAATATGTGCGGATCTTGAACGATTTGGTCTTAAAACAGCGTGCCGTTTTGCCGGGTAACAAAGCCTTAGATTTTGTGTCGACCGGTCCCGATGGAAATAAAATACGATTCAGTGAGCATCTTGGTAAAGGATATGTGCTGCTTGATTTTTGGGCGGCCTGGTGTGGTCCCTGCCGCCGGGAAAATCCCAATATCGTTGCGGCTTTCCAGAAATATAAAGGCCGTGGATTTAGCGTATTTGGTGTATCACTGGACAAGAAAAAAGCAGACTGGCTAAAAGCCATTAAAGACGATGGATTGGAATGGACTCAGGTTTCTGATCTTTCATTCTGGGATACGGAAGCTGCAGCTTTGTATGGTGTCCGCTTTATCCCAAGTAATCTTCTTATCGATGAGCATGGTACTATTGTGGCCCGAAATATTAAAGGTGATGCCCTATTGCAGAAATTAAAGGAAATCTACGGCGAGTAAAGAAATAACAAAATATATCAAACAGAAAAACAATGAAAAAATCAAGCTTGTTTTATTTGCTTCTTTCATTTGCAGGGAGTGGCGTTGTGGTACCTTCCTTCGCACAGGAGCAAACAAAATCGATTATAAATGCTGTACTCAGTGGTGTTGTACAGGACGCTGTCAGCGGAAAGCCTCTTTCTGGTGCAACCTTAAGTCTAAAGGATGTAACCCATCATGTAACCACTGATAAATTTGGAAAATTTCAATTTGTAACCGGACAAAAATTGCCCTTTACGGTTACGATTTCCTTCGTGGGGTATGCGAGTCAGACCTTGGTCATAGATCACTCACCAGTAGTTATTAAACTTGAACCTGTGGATCATACACTTGAAGAGACCGTTGTTGTTGGTTATACTACCGCTAAAAAATCAAGTTACACGGGGTCTGTCGCTACGGTAAGTGGTAAAGAATTGGACAATTTACAGATTACGACGATCGGGAAAGCATTGCAGGGGACAGTACCCGGATTACAGTCCATTGCGGCGGCAGGTCAACCCGGGAGTGACGCCGAACTATTTGTCAGGGGGGTAGGCTCTGTAAACGCATCAACAGCGCCACTTTATGTTGTAGATGGTACGCCGGGAGCCAATCCCAATAGTCTCAATCCAAAGGATATCCTTTCTATTTCGGTCTTAAAAGATGCAACAGCAAGCGCACTATATGGCTCGCGTGGTGCAAATGGCGTTATCGTGATCACGACAAAATCTGGGGAACTGAACAGTAAGACTACAGTTAATTTTTCGGCCAACTACGGTTATACAGGCAGGGCAGTGAAAGATTATGAATACCTAACCCAGCAGGAGTACTACGAACTGCAATGGGAAGCGATCCGAAATACACAGCTCGATCAAGGAAAATCAGCAGGGGATGCTGCACAGTATGCTACAGATTATCTAGTGGACGGAGCGCTTAAAGTAAACATCTTTGGGCCAAACTATCCAAAGCCTGTGGGGCTCGATGGAAAGCTGGTTGCTGGAGCAACGCCACTCTGGAACGATAACTGGGGAAAAGCAATTTCCCGAAGGGGGATTCGCCAGCAATATGACCTTAGTCTGAGCGGTGGTGGGGCAAGTACACGTTATTATCTTTCTGCCGGTTACCTCAACGAACAGGGCTGGATTCGTACGGCTGATTTCAAGCGGTATAATTTCCGGACAAATATACAGTCAAAGGTCAACAATTGGTTTGAAGTTGGTGGGAATGTTGCCCTGTCATCCGGCTTTCAACGTGCACCTACACAGAGCGACAGCAATACAGGCAACTTCGCTAACTTTCAGCGCTTGGTTTCCGATCTGTATCCTGTCTATCAGCGCAATCCTGATGGGAGTTATGTGCTGGATGAACAGGGCAATAAGCTTTGGGACTATGGGTTATGGCGCCCAACTACAGCTGCGAGTGGTTCAAATATTTTAGGCAGCGCAGAAAATGCAATTTCCGGTACCAATAATGAATCCGTTTTGTTAGGTACCAATATCAAAATATCATTTACTAACAATTTATTTCTGAAGACCTCGGCCAATATCGACTACCGAAACACAAGCTCACATACCTATTCGCATTCATACTATAGTACAGGTGTTCTTACAGATGGGGCGGGATCCGCGAGCCGAAGTTCGAGTCGTACACTCAACTATACAGTCAATAGTTTTCTGAACTATGCGACGACCTTTGGTAATAAGCATAACATTAGTGCTTTGGTCGGTCCCGAAATGTATGTGGAGGGAGCTTCTTCGCTATCGGGTAGCCGTACAGGCTTCCAGGTGCTCGGTAAAACGGAGCCTTCCGCAGGAACGCTGAGTGGTGTTTTTAACGGGACTTCTTCCGATTACAAACTCGCTAGCTGGTTGGGGCAGGTAAATTACGATTATCTGGACCGCTACCATTTTTCGACGAGCTACCGTAGAGATGGTTCATCCCGGTTCAGTAAGCAATCACGATGGGGCAATTTCTGGTCTGTCGGTGCAGCCTGGAACGTAAAAAAGGAATCTTTCCTGAAAGAAATCAGTACGATTAACAACCTGAATCTACGGGCTAGTTATGGAGCTCAGGGAAATGATAAAGTTGGTAATTATGCCTACGGAGGGTTTTATTCTATTTATAACAGTTTGGACAATCTAGGGCTTCTGCCTTCCGATTTGCCCACACCTGACTTAAAATGGGAGACAAATCTCAATCTCAACATCGGTGCTGATATCGCTTTATTCAACAACCGGTTGGTAGCACAGATTGATCTCTATGATCGGCAGTCAAAAGATCTTCTTTTCCAAAAGCCTCTTTCACCGTCTACGGGTTATAGCGGGATAGATGCCAATATTGGTTCGCTGAGCAACCGTGGAATTGATGCGCAGATTACGGGTGTACCTATTCGGAACAAAGATTTTAGATGGTCTATTACGGCAAATGTGGGGCACTACAAAAATAAAATCACCAAACTACCACAAAAGGAAATTCTCACTGGATCCATTGGGCAGTATGGTAATACAAAAAAAATGGTTGAAGGAGGTTCCATCTATGATTTTTATATTAAGGAATGGGCTGGAGTAGATCCTGAGACTGGCAAGGCGACCTGGTATAAGGACGTAAAAGATGCAACAGGAAATATAACCGGGCGCACGACGACAACGAATCAAAATGAGGCGTCGTTTTATTTTGAAGGAAGTTCATTGCCTGATCTCTATGGGGGTATTAGTAACAGCTTTAGTTATAAAGGAGTAGATTTATCTTTCTTATTTTCCTATAGTTTGGGAGGGAAAATCTTTGATGGTGATCAACCCATGATTATGCATGTGGGCTCAGCACCGGGACGAAGCTGGTCCAAGGAGGCTCTCAATAGATGGACACCCGAAAATAGAGAGACCGATTTCCCCCGGTTGTCTTACGTGACCGATTCCTGGAATAGTATCCCATCCACACGTTTTCTACGGAGTGCGAGCTATGGACGCCTAAAGAATTTGAGCTTAAGCTATACGATTCCGCGTAATCTCGTTTCAAAATGGTCTCTTTCCGATGTCCGGATACGTTTTGTAGGTGAAAACCTATTGACCTTCTATGGAACTCAGGGCCTAGACCCAGAGCAAACGGTAGGAGGGGTTACCTACTATCGCTACCCGGCACAGAAGTCATACGCCCTCGTCTTAAATGTTTCCTTTTAACACTCCTATTTGATTTACCATGAAATTAAAATATATCACCATTATTTTCCCTTTATTGGCACTTTCATCCTGCCGTGACAGTTTCTTCGAGACTGCTCCCGCAACCCAGATTACGACTCCCGAGGTATTTTCTTCCGAGAATAATATCGATGCATTTATCAACGGATCAATCCGTTTTTTAATGGAAAATAGCACTTCTCAAGACAATCCTGGCCTCCCAACCATCTTCCTCACGCATGAAGTGATGGGAGAAGACGCTATAGCACGGGATGGCCGCTATGGTTTTCGGGACTCATATCCCTATAAAGACCCATTTGACAATACCACCCGCCGGGCGCTTTTCTTTTGGACCTTGCAATATAAATCTATCGACCATGCCAATAATCTGATTGCCAATATAAAAATTGACGATAACAGTAAAGAAACCCTAAAATACCTCAAGGGGCAAGCTTATGCTTTGAGGGGGCTGAATTATCTCAATCTCGTACGTCAGTACCAGTTTACCTATGTGAAAGACCCAAATGCCAAGGCAATACCGATTTATATCGAACCGACGACACCAACGACCGTTCCTAAACCCCTGGCAACAGTAAAAGAAGTTTATGAACAGGTCATTTCCGATTTGAAAGAAGCCGAAAAATTATTGGTAGGTTTCAAGCGAAAAGTGAAGAACAGACTCGACCTTAATGTCGTTTATGGTCTACTGGCCAGAACATATTTGACACAGGAAAATTGGGCCCAAGCACGTGATTATGCAGCGAAAGCACGTACTGGTTATCCGATTATGACGGCAGAGCAGTATAAGGAAGGATTCAACGATGTCAGTAATCCGGAGTGGATCTGGGGACATCCGCAGACCGCTACCCAAAATTTGGGTGGAGCTTCTTACTTAGCCTATATTGAAACAACTCCCTATGCAACAGATGCCAAAGGTGTAAACCTATATTTTGGTTATAATAGCATTATTCCCGATCCAAATTTTATCAGCTTATTTACAGCTGGTGATGTGCGTAAATCGCTTTTTGAGATTGCCAAGCAACCTGCTGAGGCGATCTATCGCTCCTATCGTTACCGTAAGTTTAGAAATAAACACCCTAACCGAGATGGACATATCGTTCTAATGCGATCATCGGAACAGCTGCTTATTGAAGCCGAGAGTCGAGCTCGCCTCGACGATGTAAAAGGTGCTATAGACCTCTTAAACGAATTAAGACGTAAACGGACCTTGCAAGATCTTGATGCTGCAAATTTTGATAAGGCAAAGGCGGTACAGGAAGTTTTATTGGAGCGCCGTAAAGAACTATGGGGTGAAGGTTTCCGTCTTTACGATATTCTTCGGACGCAGACGGCGCCTGTACGTCGCGAAGCCAATGAGACCTTCGTTGATGATGCCGGCAAGACTGTAGCTGTAATGGGACACTATATTCTCAAATTTCCGGATGGATCCAGCTTATCTCCAAATAGCAAATATTTTTTATTTCCAATCCCTTTAAACGAATTGAATAATAACCCGAATTTGCAAAACTAATCGATAGTCAGTTGTCTATAGAAATCTATGAAAGGCCATTTAGTAGAAATTATAGGTGTCCTTTTATTTAACTTCCTCTAATCACAAAAATGTAATATAACGTGAGTTTGGTTTAAGCAGCAAAGATGATTGAATTTCTTGCTGCCTAAACCGAATATTTAATGATGGTTTTTAGGGAAAAAAGCGTAGATCGCCAAGGACTCAAGATTTCGGAGCTCTTGATCATATAAATTGATCAAAGAAGTGTTATTTTTTCAAGCTGAGAAATTTCCAGAGATTGAATTTGGATTTTTTCTCAATATGTCCCATGATTCTGATAAGTATTTATCCCAATTTTATACGTTTTCATGGCCGTTGAAACCTCGACAGTTAAAAATTCATTGTCTGTTATAGGCTTAGATATTTATGGTCTTGAATTTATACAGGGGCTAAAAAAAAATAAAGCGCCCCAATTAAATTAGGACGCTTGGCTAAATGCTATTTATTTAACCGGCTATACTAATATAACTGTAATAGTTCATCATACCAAATTATTTGGGGCAGATCTTATTAGGAGTATTCTGCAAATTTCGCTGTTTCCCTTATTGTATTATGAAAGAAAACTCTGACTTTTCGGTATCTCCCTTTTACCGCTTACATACCACTTCTTTTCCGCAGTTAGCGGTTCAAGCCCGCTTACATTTGCTTTACATATAAAAAGCAAAAAGATGATAACAAATCAATTTTTAATTAAGAACACGATGGCGGATATGCGAAATCTATCTGCCTGTGAAGTCGTCGCGTTGGAAAGTGGATGCTATTCAGGCGTAGAATTATTGGGGTATTATGAGAAGGGGGATACCCCTAATCCAATAAAATACTATATTTCTAATACCTCGGAAGTTGATAATGGTGGGAGCGTTATTGAGGTTGGAGCTTTTAAGTTAGAGCATAAATTTACAGGAGCTGCGGACGTAAAATATTTTGGAGCAGTACCTTTGACCGATGCAACAGAAAAAATCCAAATTTGCCTAAATAAATGTTCGAATCCTGTAATATCAGACAAGTATCTAATCAATGGAGATGGATATAGGCTGCCCGATTCATCTTTTGAGTACGGAGGCCTGAAGCTCTCAAATAATCAGATATTAACTTTCACAGAAAATGGACAGTTACAAAAGATTACTACTTCAACAGATATCTATTCCATCATAAATATTACGGATGTTGTGAATGTAACGGTTATAAATGCAAATCTAGTAGGGGATGTAGAAACACATACAGGTACTACAGGTGAATGGGGGCATGGTATTATAATCCAATCCGCAGATAATATTACTATTGAAAATGCAACAGTAAACGATTTTTGGGGAGATGGTATAAGTATTGGAACCGGATGGCTACCTAATGCATTACCTTCCAGCAATGTGACAATACAAAAATGTAAAGCGTATTATAATAGGCGGCAAGGAATATCTGTTATGGGAGCAATAAGATATAATATTAGTGATTGCGATCTTAGTTATACAGGACAAAAGAAGTTTGTTGCTCCTGGATATGGAATAGATATAGAGCCAAATCAGGTTAATGACGAAAGGGTTGATGGCGTTATAACTAATTTAAAAACTAGTTATAATTATGGAGGTGGTTTACTAATCGTACCAGCATATCTTCAAGATAAAAGGCACGAGCAATCCCATCGAGTCATGAAAGTTATTGTAGATGGATGGTACTCGGATTGTGATAATTATAACAGTGATAACTATATTCGAGGAGCATTTCGACTTTCTGGGGCTAGTTTTACTCTTCCAAATATAGATCAATCATTAAAGGTAGATGGATTTATAAATTTATCAAATATTGTAATTAATAAAGCCTGGTTCATAGGAGCACAAATAGTTAGGTTCAATGATATGGGACTCAGGTTAATTGTTAATGACATGACTATTCAGAACGCTAATGATAGTGGGCAAACAGGTATTGTAAGCGGTAGTGGTTTATCTTTTCAAAACACACAAGATATACAATTGTCTTATGCGCATATGGAATTTAATAATCTTAACATTTTTGACAATCGAAGTGTCCCCAAAATGTTTCTTCCTATCCATTTTGAGACATTGATGGCTATCCCTTTTGAAAATGTAACTCTTAATAATGTTAATTTTAATAGGTATTCGTCCACTTACATGGATATAGGACAATGGTTATTTGCCGGTCGTACAACGGAAAGTATTCGTACAACAACCTATAAGAAGTTTGTAGATACTTCTTTTCTTAATATCGAATTAAAGGGCTATCGAGATTATGATTTTTATGTTACTCAACGAAAACTTGTGACATTACCTCCAGTGAATATGAAGGGGTATAGTATTACGATATATAACGCTACTTCAAACAATGAGGTTTTTGTAACATGTCCAGCAGATAGTACAATTTCATATAAAGATTTCGATGGTACAAGGGCTATAGCAGTGCCGCCCGGAGGAAAAATAAAATTTACATTAAAAGATGACGGAATTTGGTATCTGTCAGATATTGTTGGTCAAACCTACTTTCAAGGGCAGAGATTGCAAGGTACGACAGCTCAAAGGCCTACTGCAAATATGAAAAGTACTGATATTGGTTTTGTTTATATCGATACTACAATAGGCAGAAAAATCGAGTGGTCAGGAACAGGGTGGGTTGACACAAAAGAACCCGCTTCCGTGGCAGCGAAGGGCTTAGTAAATCAAGCGGCATTCTCACCAGATTCAGCAATTTTCCCGGGAGTAGGTTATACGCAGTCAGAGGTCCAAGGAATATTGACCGAACTTAGGGATCTAAAAGTGAAGTTAAGAACAGCAGGAATTTTGGCTAATTAATGGAAGATTATTGTCGAGTTAAATAGAATGATGAAGGCGTACTCAGAGACACCTTCATCATTTTTGTTAAATAATACCCTATTTCGAATCCCCAGGTTTGTGCTTGTGCGGTTTCAAATCCGGATGCCTCGGCTTGGTGTCGGGTGTTACGCGTTGTCTTCTGTCGGGGGTGCCATCTTGTTTCTTAGGCTTTGGTCCCGGTTTAATTGCTTTAATTGTTTCCATATAAAAAATGCTTTTATCTAAAATACAATTAGAATAGATGTCACATTTACGGTATCCCGTAGAGTATTATAAGATTCTGATGCTATAATTGCATTTTTGATTTCTCGGCAGATAATCATTAAATTTAAGAATGAGCCATAATATTGCATTACCTAAATCAAGTCGACAGGAAGAGCTAGAAACTATTTCTAGAAATCAGTTGCTGTTAAAATTTGATCCGTCATTATTTGAACTTCGTTCTGAGAGTCAACGAGACAAAGGGATTGACTTTATAGGTGAAATTAAACAGAATGGTGTGTACACCAATTTTCGTTTTACCATACAGCTGAAATCTACTGAGTCTAGTAAAAAGTTAAAAGATGGCTCAATAACCTATCCAATTGAAGTAAGTAATTTGAACTATTTAGTGAATTTTGGAATCCCTTCCTATTATATTCTATATGATTATCCCGCAAATCAGTTTTATATAGAATCGGTAGGAGAGGTATACCGCTGTTTTTCTGAGAAGTATAATTCAAAAAAAACTCCCAAAACTTACAAAGTCAAATTCAGGCAAACTCTTGGTCAAGAAAAGATCAATATGATTTTTAAGGAAGCTTTCGATTTCGGAAGTGTACAGAGAAATGTTGGGATGCATCTTCGATTAAATAACAATGAAGGAGCAAAATTAAAAGGTATTGTTATAAATAATATTCAAGAGGTGTATAGTATCGATCAAAACATAGCGTTTATTGAAAATTATGGCTATGAGTTGTTGAATCAACATGAATTCTCCAGGATCATTGAAATAGAAGACCTTTCCCATCCGAGAGATCATGTTTCAGCAACATTCAATATGGTATGTGGAATAGCATACTATCATCAACATAATTTATTGAAAGCTATTAATTTCCTTAAATTGGCTTATAGTGATTTAAATAGTTTGCATCCAGAAGATCAAGCTACCGTCACATATACGCTAATCCAAGCGAAGTATTTACTCGGTATTATAAGGAAAGAACAATTTAGTGAAGAGATTGAAAGGATTGTTGAGAACGAAAATGTAGGAACGTTTTTACAGTTTGAAAATCTCTATAACAAATGTTTTGAAGGAAATGAATTTAGAGCAGAACAGATAAAGAGGTATTATGATGGTGTCATGAAAATTCTAGATAATAATCCGCACTTTTCAGATATGCGGATTGTAGCCTATGCTCATGTGCTAAAAGCCGAAGCGAAATTATTATTGTACGAACTCGTTGGGAATTACTTAACTACAATTGGACGAAAAGTCGATGTCTATCGTGACTTACTCATTGCAGAATGGTTGAAGCTCGATGGACAATATAACGATCAATTGAAAGAGCTAGTGAAGTTTGCGAAGGAGAACCGCAATTTTCTGGCAGTATGCAATCTTTTGAGTGCAAAAATAGAGTGGGAGTTTACGAAAACCTATTATTTTCATTCGTTCAGTAATTGGAATAAAGAGACTCTCTCGATTAACCATGATATAAGAATAGAGGATCGTGATTTTTTACTTCTGCTATTGGAGGATCTAGATCCGATTTTAGAGACTTATGATAAATTACAACATCGTAGAAATCAGTTTCATTGTCTAGTATTACGGTTTGAAATCTTACACTTTTTAGGAATGAACTATGAAGCTGATGCTTGTATTAATTTAATGAGAAAGCTAATAGAAACTTATGAATTGAATTCCCTGCGTAAAGATCTTGATCAGTTGGTTAATGGGCATACGCGGTCTAATTTGTTTATGGAGAAACTTGTTAATAAGTTGACAACTTTAGATCGAATAGCAAAAAATGAAGGGATATATGAATATTTGTATGAGGATATATCACCTGAAATGAATGCTCCCCTTGGACGAAAGCCGAAATGGTCGCTTCTAGAACTTTTACCGCTTATTTATCCCGAATAGCAGATTAAACAACTTAGTGATAATTTGAAACATTAGAATTTGTACGTAAATTTGGTCCTCTATTAATTAGGGACTTACCCTCTTTTATAAAACAGCTATTTGTTATCTATAATAAATAGCTAGAGCCATATTGACGACCTTTTATCTAATAATAATGAAAGCGAAGATTTTCTCCTTTTTAGGCATAAACCTTAAAGTGAATCACTTCACTTTTATTTGATGGTCATTTGATGAGTTGATATTCTATACTTTTAATAGCTTGATTTTCAGTGTGATTTTATTTGGTGGTTATTTGATAATGAGGCTCGGATCTCTATTTAACTATTTTCAATTTAAGTCGTTCTAATCGGTCATTATAAAATGTTCAATATGAAAAAAAGAGTTGCAATTCCACAAGATCATAGACAATACCATATTAATTAGCATATATATGAATGGAGAGACAAATAAATCTGTATATCCCACTTTTGGACTAGATTTTATTTCGCACAAAAGAAATTTTGTTTTAACCTGTAATTTGCCAGCCAAAGGTTTTGTCGATTTGATAAGGGTATTTGATTCTGATGCGTTTATTGTAGGTAATGAAGTTAATTGGATTACATTAAGACAAAAGGAACCGGAGCTTACAGAAAGAATTCAGTCCTATATTGAGTCTTTTAATGAACAAGGAAGTCCAATTAAGAAACTGCTATATGATTTTTTCAATAATTTAGTTGATGGGGAATGTTTTTTTGTTTTAAATCACGCACAACGGAGTACAAGCGAACTTCTTGATTTATGGTGTAAATTAGGACAAATAAATGCAAAAACGATAAATACATCTTTCGATAATAATTATTACCACTGGGGTACAACTGTTTTAAATCATAATATTGATTTTTATGGGACAGAAAGAAAGTCTTTCGGACAGTTTAAAAAATCTGAGATAAAAATCTGTAGATTTTGTAGTGGAAAAGATGGAGAATATAATTCAAAAGGAAATTTAGTTACGTTTGGAAAAAAAGCACATTTAATTTCTGAAGCATTAGGTAATAAAAGATTGATTTCCTTGGACGAATGTGATTCCTGTAATGAATACTTTAGTAGAACTATAGAACCTTCTATTGTTAATTATTTTGCACCCTATAGAAGTCTATATGGAATACCTGGCAAGGGGGGGAAAAAGAAGTTAGTTGGGGATGATTTCGAGCTAGATGCTGAGGATGGATTTAATATTCAATTTTCTGGATCTATAGATGACTTGTCGAAGGAGAATATTAGAATTCCTCTCAGGTTAAAACAAACCTTTGTCTATGCGGATTTATATCGTTGTTTAGTGAAGTTTCTTTTGGCTGTTATGCCAAAAGAAGAAATGGTCAATTATTCTGAGACTATCGACTGGATATTTAATACAGAGGGTGGCGATTTGCCGAAGGTGGCTTGCTTACAGAAATCTAATTTCTATACAGAGCATCCTTATTTAGTTAAGTATAAAAGACATACTAAGGATTTAAAATTTCCCGATTTAATTGGTGAGTTTAGGTATGCTGATATTCTCATGATTTTTATCGTGCCCTTCAGCAAGCTGGATGAAAAACAATTTCTACTTGAAGAGGAAATAACCTTCTTTTGGAATACTTTCATTGGGCTAAGAAAGGATTATCTCTGGAATTTTGTGGACTTTTCTTCAATGACTCCTTTAGGAATGGAGATTGACTTTAAAATTAACGGTATAGAATTAGGAAAGAATGCATTTCTTTTTAAAGAATCTGAGCAAAAATGATTTCTTGTATAACTCGATTAGATTTAAATTTATTGCTCCATATTTATGAAAAAATGATAAACGGTGATTTCAGAGCGTTCTCTATTATGAATAGCTTTGGCAATTTTTAAATTTGCCATTTGAAGTATTTGATATATCCATGATTCCTTAATGTTATCAAAGTTACCTTATCCAGATTTAAATGCTCTTTAGATTTTACTAATATTTATTTAGGTTTATAAAGATTTGTGTTGATTTTGGTTGGACTCTTCGACGATTCAATCACTGTTGATTTTTGCAACTCAGAAGAAAGAGTTGTCAGCTTCATATTAGGGTAATATTTCTTGATAATATTTTTTACATATTTCAATTCAAATCCATTTGAATTTTTAAAATCTTCATCGATAGCTAAAATATTTTCGATAATAAATGATATTGTAGGGGTGTCATTTAATATTTTACTATATTCAGGGTTTTTAGAATGTTTTTTCCGAAGAACCTGTCGTAAGTTATTTGGTGGAGTGAGAATGATAGAAGATATTTTATTGTATTCTACAGCAAAGAAAGCACTAGCTTTTTTTACTATCTCTACATCGAATGTGTATTTTTCGTTAGCCTGAACGTATTTGATCCAGCGATCCGAAGTTCCAAGGATATTGGCAAAATTTTCTATAGTAATACCACTTTTTTTAAAGAAGTTGAGAATGTTCTCTTTTGCAATTTGTGAATCGTATATTTTCATATATACAAAAGAATTTTTAAAATGAATTATAAAAGGGAAATTGATTTCTTTTTTATAATTCATTTTATTATATTTGTATTGTTGATTATCAGTGAGAAATGATCTACTGATATATTGAGCGTTAGACTTAAGAGCTTCGGCTGCAAATTCCGACAAATTGCAACGGACGAAGAGGTAGGTTTAATGCCCAAGCGGATATTTTGTGTACCTTTGGTATTCTATAACTTCTTGGGCTCCTACTGTAAATCCGTTCCGTTTGGCCGTCGGAAGCCTGCAGCGCGGTAGGTGGGAGCCTGTTATAGATACTTTATACCCCCACCTATGAAGCTCACTTTTATATATTAAAAAGAGTGAGTAATGAAAAAGAAAAAACAATCCACAAAAAACATCTTTAAGTCACCCGAGTAGCTCGGTGCGATTCAGCCAGCAATGGTCTGGTCATCTTAGCTATGGAGAGCGTAATACCAATATTATATGCCTTGTAGATGTCACTCAAACGTCCTCTAGCTTTTCCCAATTAATCAGTTTTATTATACGCGGCGAATGCCCTAAAAACTATCCGATTCAGTCGGACAGGAATAACTATGCCCTAAGCTTGCGATTAAAAATCTAAAAAATGAAATCTAATTATGCTCATCTACTCCTCCTTGATCTGGTTATTTATGAGACACATCGATCAGGATATGATCCTGTTGGGAATGTGCAAGACTTTTGGGGTAAATATCCCTTAAGCACAATTCAGGACTATATTATTGCCCTACAGCCCGACACGAGTGATAAGGAAAAGGGGAATCCAAAATTGACTGAATTTTCCGTCGAACTTCTCCGCACGTTAATAGCCTATTTGATAATCCATACCCATAAAATGGACCTTGGTAAGATATCTATTTCACTGGATATAAACCGAGAAGTGATCGAGTCTTCCAAGATCATTTACGATTTCTTTCAACGTGTATCCCCATCCAATACCAATTCGTAAAATAATGAAAAAACTTAAACTACAATCCAATAGCAGCGCACTGTTGCATATTCAAATAATAAGGATTACAATATTAGTGATCCTATATGGCCTAATAACTATGTTAAACTTGTCCGCTCAATCACTATCACTTTCAATTGATGTCAAGAAAGACACAAGTATTCACCCACTGAATATAGGCGATCGCATTCCAGATAAACTTTGGAATACGGTATTGCCAGTCATGCATGATCCGCAGCAAAAGGAACATATACAGCTCAAAGATTTTCAGTCAAAAAAACTCATGATTATTGACTTTTGGGCGACTTGGTGTGCGCCATGTATTGCGTCGATAAAAAAACTTCAAATTATTGAAAAGAAGTATGCCGACAGGTTTGCTCTTATACCGGTTACCTATGAGAAGCTTGACCTGTTACAGCGGCAAATGGCAAAGCTCAGCTTTCATCCGTTTAGCGTGTATTCGGATCCGCAACTGCTCCAGTATTTTCCACATCGAAGTATTCCGCATCAGGTCTGGATTATGGACAATAAGGTTGTCCATATCGGCGCAGCTGTAGATGCCAATGAAAAAAATATTGCACTCGCACTCGATGGACATCTTCCTCAAATGGAAGTCAAAGCCGAATTTATGGACTTTAGCCTGACCAAGCCATTGGATGAATTTGCCAAGCGTGTTAATATTCCTATTTATAAGAAATCTATATTGACGGGTTATATAAAGGGTATAGGCGGTAATAATGGAATAATGCAAGCCAACGGTCAGAAGCTGTTGTATTATAATAACGCGTGGGTATTGAGTATGCTAGCCTATGCGACTGATATGCCGCTCAATAGAATATGGATAGATACGGTAAAACGGTCTAATACCAGTTTCATAAACCAGCAGGGCTGTTACCAGCTGATCGCGCCTGAAGCAACGCCCGATGATCAGATGAAAGCTTGGTTTCTAGTGGATTTAAAAACTTCCTTTAATTGCGATGTGGTTAAGCAATGGCGGGATATGAAGGTGATGAGGATCCTGAAGCAAGAAAATAGCGCAGCACAGAAGCTTGAAAAATTAAAGTATCATACAGATCTACGATCCTTACTCGCCTTGCTGAATGCCCACTTCAAATGGAAAGCAAATATGCCGATCTATACAACAGATTTGGCTTTAGGAACGGTATTATATGCCAATGAACCTATTCCTACGCTAGCCAAGGATAAAGCGCGATTGGCTGAATTCTTAACGCTGAATGGCCTGACGTTGAGCCATACCATTGAATCTTTGGAAATGCTTGTTATTGATCCTAAAAATGAATCTGCGCGATGAAAATATTAGTTTACATTATAATCGCAATGCTTGGTATGGTTTCCCAAGCTTACGCGCAGAAAATCTTAAATGGCCGTGTGACCAATATTAAGGGGCAAGCTCTGCTTCACACGACGGTCAGAAATCTAACTTCCAATAGCGCGACGTCTACAGATAGTGATGGAAAGTTTTCCATCGCAGCAAATCCGAAAGACTCTATTCGTATCATGATCTTAGGCTATGAACCTCAAACAATGGCTACAAAGGATTGGCCTGCGGACGGAATAATCCGCTTGGCGAGCAAGATCGTCATGCTCGAAGATGTGGAGGTGGTACATACGGGGTTTCAGCGCCTACGCAAGGATCAGATCACGGGATCAGTGGATGTGATCTCTGAAAAGATGCTCAATAGAACGACTGGTACAAATATTTTATCGCGGATCGAAGGGCTTTCGCCGGGTATCCAGTTTAATAAAGGGGATGCTGCCGAGACTGATGCATTTTTGATCCGGGGACGCAGTACGATTTCAGCAGAGGCTAAACCGCTCATTGTGGTAGATGATTTTCCCTACGAGGGGGATATCAGTCAGATCAATCCCAGTGACGTGGCCTCGGTGTCTATTTTGAAGGATGCAGCGTCGGCAAGTATCTGGGGTGCTCGGGCAGGAAATGGTGTGATCGTCATTAAAACCAAACAGGGACTGAGCGATAAATTGAAGATTGATTTTAAGTCTGACTTTACCCTGCAGAATAAGCCTGATCTGAACAATTTAAACTGGATCAGGTCAGCGGATATGATCGAGTTTGAAAAACTGCGGTTTGCGCAAGGTGCCTACGATAATCTACTAAATGGACCTTACTACCTCACGCCCATCACACCTGTGGTAGAGCTGCTATTTCAAAAAAGGAATAATCCCAATGACGCGACGATAGATGCCCAAATTGAACAAATGAAAATTAATGATGTGCGGAAGGATATGGCGCAGTACCTGTACCGGCAGCGCTTTCGGCGGCAATATCATGTGGCGATTTCAGGAAGGTCGAAGCAGGTTTCTCATATGACTTCGGTGGGCTATTTTAAGGAACTTTCCAATTTGCGTGGTACAGCGGATAATAGGCTGACGATAAGGACCAACAATACATTTCGACTTTCACCCATAATCGAGCTTTCGCACAATCTGCAGTATACGCATACAAAACAACAGGCTAATGCGAATCCGGGCTATCTGATCATGGACAATCGCGAAATCTATCCATACGCCTCACTTGTCGGTTCGGATGGTAGCCCAAAAAATGTTTATCTGAACCACCCCAAAGCTTACTTGGATACGGTGGGAGCAGGGCATTTAAAGGATTGGTCTTTTAATCCGGTACGCGACCTCAATACTGTAGATAACAAGGTCGCTGGTTCCAATCTGACGGATAACATTGCACTTGCCGTCAAGCCAATCACGGATCTATCGGTCAGCCTGCGGTATCAATATCAGATCGGCTCTGATGGTAACGACAATCACTACAAAAGCGATTCATACCTTGTCAGAAGACTTTCCAATCAGTATGCCTACAAAAAGAATGGAAACTGGACGAGTGCTATTCCCGAAGGCGGGATATTGGACTTCAATGAAAGTACGCTACAGTCGCATCAGGGACGTTTACAGCTTGATTACAACAAAAGAATCAATGCGGATATGCGCCTGGACGCTATTGCCGGATACGAAATCCGGTCGAAAATCGAACAGGGCAAATATGGACGCTACTATGGCTATGTCGATGACCGTATGTCTGTAGTGAGGGACGTGGATTATATAACGAATTTCACTTTGCTGAGCAATGGGGTATTAGCTAAAGTTCCCGCTGTATCGGGGGTAAATAAGCGGACAGATAACTTCTTGTCTTGGTTTGGAAATGCAGTAGTCTCTTATAAGGATCAGATTTATATTTCGGGTAGTGTGCGCAAAGACGAGGCAAATCTATTTGGTGTGGAGACGAATGCCAAGGGGACACCTTTCTGGTCTGCAGGACTGCGCTATGAGACGGGACTGTTGGGTCGGTTGGCGCTAAGGGCTTCTTATGGTGTCAATGGGAATATATCGCGAATGGCTACCGCAATGACGACGATACAATATATTTCCTATACGATTTCGGGACTACCTGCTGCCACGCTCAACTCACCGCCAAACAAAAGCCTGCGCTGGGAAAAGATCAATACAGCTAATTTTGGTGCCGACTTCTCGGTTTTTAAAAACCGCTTATCGGGCTCATTGGATTACTACCTGAAAAATGGCCGTGACCTGCTCTCACAGGCTCCTATGGATCCTACATTGGGGATAACTTCTTTCTTCGGAAATGTCGCTTCAATGGATGGTCACGGCTTGGACTTAACGCTGCAGTCGCGAAATTTGGAATCTGTAGTGACATGGATTACATTCCTCAATCTGAGTTATACAAACAGTAAGGTGAAAAAGTATCTGATGCCCAAGAGCGTATCACCGATGCCATATCTAAGAAATTCAGGAATTAGCCCCTTGGAGGGGAAACCGCTGTATGCAGTTTTCAGTTATCCATGGAAGGGTTTGGATCCTACAAATGGTAATCCACAAGGAATCGCTAACGGTGAGGTATCAGAAGATTATAAAAGTATATTGAACAATACACGCATTGAGGATATGGTATATAACGGTCCGATGCAATCACCTTGGTACGGCTCTTTGCGTAATGAATGGACTTATAAAAATGTAGGTCTTTCAGTCAATCTCAGTTTCAAATTTGGCGGTTACTTCCGTACCTCATCGTTCTTTAGTTCAACTTTGTTGGCCGGGTTTAGCGGCCATGCCGATTATGCCAAAAGATGGCAAGCTGCAGGGGATGAATTGAAGACAGATGTTCCCTCACTCGATTTAACGAGAAATTCAGATCGCGATCAGTTTTATAAATCTTCGGCCATACTGGTTCAAAAATCGGATAATATTCGGGTTGAAGATATATTGCTCTATTATTCCTTGCTGCCTGAAACTACGCGCCGATGGGGTATTCAAAATGCTCGTTTTTTTGCGCAGGTGCAGAGCCCTAATTGGGCCTGGATAGGCAATAACATGGGTGTTGATCCCTATTTCAATAATGTGCCAAAGTCTCGACCTACTTATGTTTTCGGTATAAGTTTTACATTTTAAGTTGCAGTGATTATGAAAAATTTAATGCTTACTTTTTTATTATTTATAGGGCTGTTTTATGGATGTTCTAAAACAGAATTTTTGGATGCGAAGCCTGATCAGAGCTTGGTGGTACCATCCTCACTGGAAGATTTTCAGGCTATACTGGATAATGATTTTGATATGAACGGTGTGCCTAATGGATTGGGCTTGGTCTCCGAACTCGGGGAGATTGGATCGGATGATTACTATCTGACGACCGACTTGTATCAAAATCGTCTGACAAGTCTCTATCGCGACTTTTATACCTGGTCAAAAGATGCGAATTCGGGTGATAACCTCAACGATTGGGATAGAGGCTACAATTGTGTTTTTATGGCCAATATTGTGTTGGACGGTCTATCACAGATGAAAGCAGGAAACTATGATTTGGCCCGGTGGAAGGAGATACGGGCTGCGGCATTATTCTACCGCGCGCATGCCTTTTTTCAGCTTGCGCAGGTTTTTGCTTATCCTTTTGGTTCGGCTGATATGGAGCCATACGGTATTCCGCTTCGGTTGAACGCCGATGTCTCCGAAAAGATAAAACGTAGCACAGTACCCGAAACTTATGCGCAGATTACCAAAGATCTGGAGGATGCTGTTGAGTCGCTGCCACCAACTTCTTCTTACAAAGAAAGGCCATCAAAGGCTGCTTGCTATGCACTGTTGGCGAGAGTGTATCTTTCTATGCGCGATTATGATAAGGCTTTGGCTGCGGCAAATGCCAGCTTGGCTATCGTTGATGGATTACTAAACTATAATAAGCTATCGGCATCGGCTAATTACCCTTTTCAAGGGTCGGGGATCATGAATACGGAAGTGCTGTTTAAAAGTACATTCGTGACCCGCTCGGGAATCACAAGTCCGCTGAGTATTTTTATCGCTAAAATAGATTCCAACTTATATCAAAGCTATGTGAAGGAAGATTTGCGGAAAGGAGTATTTTTTAGAACGGCAACGCCCAGTGGTTTTCGGTACAAAGGAAGTTTTTATGCCAGCACGGCTTTTTTTGTAGGGCTGGCCACAGATGAGGTTTATCTGATAAAAGCCGAATGTCAGGCAAAGCTCGGAAAAGTATCGGATGCTGTGGAAACTATTGAGAAACTAAGAAAAAATCGATTCGCGGCGAATTCGGATCTGTATAAAGTACCTGCGTCTATTGCCTTAGATCAGCAATCATTGCTGAAATTTGTGCGCGATGAACGCCGGCGGGAGTTGATTTTTAGGGGACTGAGATGGACAGATCTCAGGAGATATAACATGGAAGGGGAGTCGTTAATCATTCATCGTATGTTGGGAGCTGATATTTATACACTCAACCCGAATGATAAACGATATGCTTTTCTGATTCCAAGTTTGATTATGGGTTATAATCCGGATATGGCTCAAAATCCAAGATAAATGCAAAAGGCTCCAATTAGATTCGGAGCCTTTTGTTTTGTGCTACTTGTTCATCAATTGTCCAACGGTTCGCGCTCAATTGTTTGAACGGCTGGTGTCGAATCATCCACGAATGCCGCATTTGGATTAGTGCTCAGACCTTTCATACAGATTTCGGTATCTGTAACAGGTGCCTGACAGGCCGGGCTAGAGGGCTGTGTTGCACTTTGACCTATGTAGGTATAATTACCTACGTTATCACGCGAATACCAATGTAGATCATCTGCTTTTTTCTCAGCATTTTTAAAACTGTTCAATCCGATAAAGGATGCCATCGCAACGGCCACAGCTACTGCGGCTTTTGCATTAAATTTCATTTTTTTCATACGTTTAGCGTATTTCTATAATTTATAATTGTGTTCTTTTCTCTTTCTGAGCCGCGGTTGATGTGACTCAAGGACGAGAAGTCCACTTTCTTTTTGCAGACGCGCCCTTCTGCCGAACCAGCCTGGGATTCAGCTTCCGTTGTGGCAATTGGTGCTAATTTCTTGGTAAACCTAATATGGGGTTTCGTGTCGTTCTACTGGGCTTTCTTATATTCCAATCAAGCAATAAACCTGCAATACATGCAATCGAGACCAGGCCATTGATCCAAAGATGTGCCTTCCAGCTGATCGGAAATTCGAGTATGCAATCACAGGGGATGCTGCCCCAGGTATCCTGCAAGGCAAGGATTACATAAGCTGAAAAAACAAGCATCAGCAGGAGCGTGAGCCAAAATCCCAATCTTTTTGTCCTTTCAAAAATAAAGAGGATACCTGTGGCCAATTCTACGGCTGGCAGGATATCCGACAGCACAAAGCCATACTGATCTTCAAAGGGTTGTCGGATCATCGAAGCACGGAATTCGGCATAGGTAAATACCTTTTTCGATCCGACATAGATCCATAGACAGAGCAAGGCGAAGGTCAATACCTGCAAGACAAATTCTTGGGGATGCTTCCTGGTATAGGAAATCGCCCCAGTAAATTTGCGTCTCAGCCAACTATAGCCGCCATCTCTTTTAACGGTATGTGCTGCCGCAGCCCCATCATGCTGTATATATTTTCGACTATGTTCCATTGTCTTTCTGATTAATTGCTTACCAAATTTTATAAGGCTAAGTTACGGCAGCATAGTGTCCTGCCGTTAGGCCGGAGATGACTATGCGATAGGCCGTTTTTGCTATTCGTCCTACACTATTACTCACAGTAATCTTCCAGCCGATAGGGATAGCCTTTTGGAAATTCATCATAGCTATGCAGATAGCCCAATACAATGGGACAGATCTTGTACCGATTAAACAGCTTGACCACAGCGGGCAGATCAAATGGATTGTCGACCTGCTCGGTGTATGGGCTGATAATCTCAATAATCTGCAGTTCCAGCTCTGCCTGTTGCTTTTCTTTTTCAGCGGGATCAAGGCCGCTGTAAAAGATTGCACTGTGTGCATCCTGCAGTTCAGCGATCTCCAGCAGCTCCACGTCCCAATAATCCAGCTTAAAGCCATGGCTCCGCAGGATCGCAAAGAGGGCTTCCATGCAATGCTGTAGCTCCATATCTTCCAGCAGCCGAACGGGGCAGGGGGGAAGCAGCTTATAGCTGTTGCGGTTCTTACCCCTGTCGAGCTGCCGGCGCTTGGCCGCCACCTGAAAGACCATCGCAATCATATCATCCGGGTTAATATAATAGAATTCAGGATCTTCCGGCCGATAGATGGTCGAAGCAAGGGTAATCTCAGACAGGATAATGGCCAGTAGGTAAAAGAGCTCCAGCTCGCTATGCTGTGCCGGTGGAAAGCTGCTGCTGAAATACTGATCAAAACTGATATAATCTTCTGGCTGAATGTTGTCCAGAAAGGCATCATAGAGTTCTTGTCGGTGAATGAGCAGCTCTTGGTGTGTAAGTCCGCTCTCCCAACCCTCGGGGGTGATGGTCTTCATCAGCCGCGGGATCATATCGTAGCAGTCTTGAAGGATATTGTACAGACAGGCGCGTTCGAGCTTTTTGTTGTTGTAAAATTTCATATACGTTGTTTATCTATTGATTGAAGGTTTATTGGTGGGACTGCTGTTGGATGTATCTTTTATATTGGCCCGTAGTCATGCCGCTCATCCGGCGGATAAACCGGTTCATCTCGCTGATACCACTAAATCCGGCCTGCTCGGCCGCTGCTGCCTGCTTTTCATTTTCGGCCAACAATAGACCGATATGCTGCAATAGCAGCCTGTTGCGGTCATCGCGCATGCTGATGCCATGGTAAGAATGGTATTTTCGGCTCAGTGACGCATGGTCCGTACGTAGTAACCTGGTAATTTCCATCAGCCGTACCTTGGCGCCTTCGTGGGCGATAAGCAGTTCGAGCAGCTGCCGCGCCTGCTCGGGCAGTGGAAGATTGGACGATTGTTCCAGCAGTTTGAAACGGCTCAGGTTGATCAGAAATATAAGGTGCTTGAGCAGGATATGCTCGTTGTCGAGGATATGGGGATTAAGCCGGCTAAAGATAAGCCGGAGGTAATCGACCGTGCCACTGCCCACGCGAAAACTGACGCCCTTGATTGGATAGGTCGCGCGCTCCTTTTTAGCCCGGATAAGCGGGATCAGGAATGTGAAATGTTGCAGGGCCGGGGGCCTGAACATGCCGGCATCGACCACAAAGCCAACGAGGATATGATGTCCCACGGGCAGGTGAAGACTGTACTGCCCCCGCGCCAGGTAAAAGTAACTGCCATGGCCCGGGGGTATCTCGATCATAAAATCCTCGTCGGCCTGCTTAGCAAAGATGGTCTGCTGGCTGAACAGGGGGTAGACCAGGTGCAGGTCTTCCAGGATGATCTCGATCGGGATATCCAGTGCTTCCCTGATCCAGTATTCGTAATAGTAGAGGTAGGCAAAGCGCCCGTCAAAGGTCTGCTCGCTCACTTGGTTGTGTGGGGATTCCCAATGCTGCGGCTGGGCATGGCGTATAGGGAAAGTCAATGCTTGTTTGGGGCAAGAAACTAAACTATAGCCGAGACCCAGGCTGAAAGTATAGGATTTTATCATCTTTTATTTATAATTAGTTAAGAAGATGATGTTAGGGGATTAATTGTTGAATACCAAATAAAATACTAACTGACCTGTTTTTGTAGCCAACTGACATCTTTTGGTCAAAACCGGTATTTCTTGTCAACTGATCGGCACATGACAGCGCTAACTGAAGGCCAACTGACAACGTCCTTGTTATGTGCAATTTTTTTTTGAAATTATTTAACTGTTCAAACATATTTGTCATCGTTGGAACCAACTAGGAGTATTTATGTGCCCGAGCGCAGGAAGGTACAGCCTGCACAAAGGCCGATTATTAATTTTAGACCTTATGAAATGAAAATTTTGAAAGAACAGGTATTCAATGGCATGGATCAGACAGCCCAAGACCCGGTAGTTCTCCAGTGGATGGAGCTTTTACCTTACATCATGGGAAGTGATGACGATGATGCGGACAGCTGCCCCATCTTAGCTTTCTAATTTTTTGCAGCCAACCTTTTGGGCAGGGCAGGTCCGGACTGGGCCTTGCTCTTCCTTTTTTTAACCGAAATAAATGATGAATACCGATAATACTAATTCCTGGTCCTTTGCGCTGTTCTCGGCACATATACACCGTTACTGCCCAGCATTGCCTTGGGGAGAGCATCCCACGCTTTATCAACACTGGAAAAGCCATCATCAGCCCAGGCCTTTTGAGTCGACGCTGCAATGGGATATGGCCTCGCTTGAAAGTCTGCGGGTTGGCCCGCCCCAGATTCTTGCGCTGTTTCACCTAGGCATGCATGCCCAGATCCCGCAGTTTCTGGCCGAACAGGGCATCCAGTTTGACCTTTTGCTGGATCGGAGGGTATTTGTCCAGTACCAGACGCTTTTGGCGAGCCTGCAGACAACCAAGGCGGAGCAGGGGGCCTGCTACCGCTTTTTGATGAGCGACGATCCGCAGGTCTTGCTCAAAGCCCGTTCGGCTATTCGGGCTGGCCGCCATCTGTTGGTATTTGCCGATGGCAACAGCGGTACCTCCGACCTGATCGACAGGAAAGTAAAGATCAGCTTTCTGGCAGCTGATCTCTATGTCCGTAAGGGGATCGGTTTACTTAGCGCTTTGCTGCGGACACCCATCCTTCCGATTTCACATCAGATGGACGGCGATAAACTGCAATTGATCATCGCGGCAGCAATCGGGCAGCAAGTCGATGAAATCCGGGACGATTATATCCAGCGTAGCATGCAGTTGTTGTATGATTTTCTGGCAGAGCAGATTGCTGAAGAGCCTTGGCGCTGGGAATGCTGGGGCTATCTGCATGTACTCAACTGTTACAAGATCCTTCCGCATAAATGGATCGATTTGGACATGGCCGATGAAGCTAATATCGAGATTTGGCTGACCGATCAGATCGGGGTCTTTAATAGGGAATATTTTTGTTACTTATTTGAACGAAAATATTTTTAAATTTAATTTGAATAAACCAATGCGTAATTATGAGGCGGCTAGTAGGCTCGATCCCCCAGTATTTTTTTATTTTCGTCTTCATGCTGTTTATGATATGGTGTGCCAACCAGTTGTGGCGCAGTGTGGTCATTCCACCGCTGCAGATCCTCATAGCAGCAGGACTGTATACCCTATACAGCTATATAATCTTTCGGTTGATCCTGCTGTTCTGGGATGGAACTGGCTTTCAGAAGCTGCTGAGTGTCGGCTTGTATCTCTTGCTCACGCTCACACTGTTCTTTTTTATGCG
This sequence comes from Sphingobacterium sp., assembly GCA_031253985.1. Classification (GTDB taxonomy): domain Bacteria; phylum Bacteroidota; class Bacteroidia; order Sphingobacteriales; family Sphingobacteriaceae; genus Sphingobacterium. The sequence continues at coordinate 15,081 of JAIRVH010000192.1, read as the reverse complement.
CAGCTTGATCTATGTGTTGCTTCCGCTGATCGGTATCCACTTTTCGCGGCGTACGCAGCCTGTGGAGCTGCCACTGTTTCATTTCCATATGGCCGTCCGCTATCTGGTGGCCAACCTGCTGGCAGGTCTGTCTTTCTGGTGGCGTTATGCTGGCTTGACCAAGCGGCACAACAATCAACTGAACCGTGACCTGGAGATCTTTCGGGCAAGACTGCTGGATATGCAATATACCTCGCATTTTTTAAGGTCCGTCTTTGTCACCAGCTTTGGTAAAATGATGATCGCTGGGACGCCGAAAAATCAGCGTATCAAAAGGGATGTCATGCAGTTTTTGGCATACCTGATGCGGATCGAAGGGATGGGGCAGCCACAACCATTGGATCTGGAACTGGATGAACTGCATTGTTTTATCCGCTTGCTGCGCTTTCACTATGGTGAAAATGCTGTTTGCTATCAGGAAAGGATAGCGGGGCAGCATGATTGGACTATACCTGCAGGTGTTCTTTTCTTCCCGCTCGAAAACTGCCTCAAACATGGCAAGATAAATCCGGATAATCCGGTCGAGCTGCAGCTCACTGCCGACGGATCGGGCATCAACCTCTGCTGTAAAAACTGCTGGTCGCCTAGGCATGCTGGCATCAGTTCAGAAACGGGATTTACCCTGCTCGAAGCTAAGCTAAGGCAGGTCGATTATAAGTCTTCGGTAGAAAAGCTGCTGCGGGACGATATTTTTACCGTACAGATTAAACTTGATTTTGATAAGCGAATATGAACAAACTGAATTATCGATTATTGATCGTCGACGACGATCCCACTACGTTGGAATATATTCTGCCGTCGCTACGCGAGCTTCCCTTTATCCATGAAGAGATCAGCATCGTCAGCAGTCCTGCGCAGGCAATTGCCCATTTAAAGGAGAATGAAGTGGATATCCTGATGCTGGATATGGACCTGGGGCAGACTGACATGGATGGGACCAAATTGGCACGCCTGATTCCCAATCCGCCGGTCATGGTGGCCTGTTCGGCCTATCCCAGCTATGTCTTTGAAGCCAATGAGGCGGGTATAGCCGCTTATCTGAGCAAGACAACTAGTTTTAAGGTCCTCAAAACCGTCATGGAGGAAATGGTGGGGATGGCCGACCGAAAAGCCGAACTGCAGAGCAGGAATATAAAGAGCCTCACGATGAAAAACCTGCAGAATGAAAAGGTCCTGATTGAAGTCCAACAGATCTATTATGCTTGCGTGGACGATGGTAAGCTGCATATTTTTCTGAAAGACGAAAACCATCGATTTAACGGAACGCTGCAGGAACTGTCGTCAAAACTGTCTGCACTGAAATTTGCCAGGCCGCGCCGCAATACGTTGGTCAATCTGGCCATGGTCGATCTGGTACGCTCCGGGGAGCTCTATTTGATAAAACCGCTAGATGGTAAGCCTATTACGATTTCGCGTACCTATCGGGCCAATTTTAAACATCGCTTTGATGCTTTCCGGCAAAACAGCAAATAAATGGCTGCATAATAGATAAAAGGGTATGGCTGCCCTCATTTCATGGAGTCTACCATTGAAATTTTATATGTCACAATTGGATGAAATCGTGCAATTGCTGCGGCAGATCAACGAAAGATTGGCCTGCACCGCCCACCACCTGCTTGCTAAAAGTGAGCACACAGCGGTCTGGAATGTGGACGAACTGATGACCCGCATGGCTGTGGTATCACGGCTGGGGATCTCCGAACGCACGTACAACCGCTGGGTAAAATCGGGTATTCTCAAACCCATTTGCCTGGGCAACAAACATTACTACCGCGAAGCAGATCTGCAAGATGCAATCAGGCGCAGCATCAACCGCGGGAAGATCTAAAGGTTGTTTCAAAGGCCGATCTTTCACGAAAAAGGTTGGCCTCTTTTATGATGAAAGATACCTGTTTATCGCCTTCAATTGGCTTGCCTTTTTGTTGCTGTTTCGCTGCTTATTGGTTGCCATTTGTTTGCCTATTCTTTGCTCTTCCTTCGGGGCTGCGTTGGGCTTTCGTGACCCTTTGTTTGCCTGTTTGTCGGTATTCCGTTGCTGTTTCTCTGCTATTTTATCGCTGTTTTGTTGGTAGTGGGACCACAGAAACACATCGAAATAGTCTCCAATAGGCGGACTTGTTGGCTCTTAGAAGTCTTTTTGCTGCCTTCCATAAGTTTTCTAAGCCCAATTCAAAGGCATTGTTATTCCCTTAATGCATGGCGTCGAAACGGGCATTTCTGGACAAGTGACGTCAGATGGCGGCATTTAGCAACCTTCATCCCGTTACTGATTTACCTTAGTGCCATGATATCGATATAGGTGGCTGCCTGCAGCGCCACATCGTTTTAAACATTTTAAAAATTAATAACATGGCAAGATTTAATAAAGGTATACATGGTGCCTACACGGGTAAAGTGGGCAACATCGTGGGCTCATCATGGCGCGGAATTGACTATGTCCGCTCATTGCCCAAGAAAAGTTCAAAGCCGGCTTCTGACAAGCAGGTGGCACAGCGCATAAAGTTTGGAATGACAACTAGTTTTCTCAAATCCATCAAGGATGTACTGATGCTGGGGTACTCCGATAGCAAACAACGGGGAAAGACTGGATACAACGTCGCTTTTCAGCATTTTATCGATAAGGCGATTGTCGGTAACTACCCTAATTTTAGTATTGATTATGCTGCAGTAAAAATCGCCAGTGGCAGTTTGGCTATCTTAATGAGCCTAGAGACCGTGGAGTCGTCACCGAGCGTACTCACATTGGGCTGGGATCCTACGATCAATAAATTCAATGCTTATTCAGACGATCAGGTACTCGCAATCCTGTATGAACCGGTTGAGAATCTCTTTTATGCCTATGAAGGTGCAACCAGAAACGATAGTACCCTGGAAATTGCGTTGCCGGCAAGTTATTCGGGCAAGACCGTGGTTGGCTGGGCATTTACAATACATCGGGATGGTGGCATTACATCGAGCAGTCAGTATCTGGGTGAATTTGTGCTGACCTAGTTCTGGTCAGATCATGGAAGGCTGCTCCGGCTGGAGTAGCTTCCATTGATCAGGAAACAGTTTTCTTTTAAAATCTAAACATCCAATATGGAATTTATACAAAAACAACTGGTCCAGGATATCGAGGATATCTATTGGCCTTTAACAGGTAGGCAGGTGCTCAGCATCGTACTGGCCTGTCTCCTTATATTTTTTATTTTATCGGGGCTTTTGCTACAAGCGATAGATCCCACAGCAGGAGTATTGGATCTTGGTATCCTCTCCCTGCTGCTCTTTGCCATACTCGCGGGCTTAGCGTCTATATACTGCTGCTTTTGGCTTCAGGAGTTGCTATGGCAGCCTTTTAAGTTTTTCAGGCAGGAATTTAGTTTTCACTTTAATCAATTGACATCATGGCAACAATGCATTATTTATTTTTCGGTATTCTTTCTGTCACAGTTCTCTTTCTTGGCGGTACTGGCGATGCTGCTGTAATCGACCGGAAACCCTTAGACAATTATGCCCAACCCCGACGTACCGGTCCTGTCGCGGCACATGGCGATGCAGCATCTTTGAAATATTACAGTGGATCGGGTATGCGTGAACGTATTACCAATATCGCTGTACAGGAGATCGGTGTGCGGGAGGACACAGGTAATAATGATGGAAAGCGGGTGGAAGAGTATTTAGGCTATGTGGGGCTTGGAAAAGGATATGCCTGGTGTGCGGCTTTTGCATCCTGGTGTTATGGCCAGGCCGGCCGTTCGGTACCGCGCAATGCCTGGAGCCCAGCACTTTTTCCGTTGGCCCGACGTTATACGGCACAGCAGATGGGGCAGGGGACTGTCCTGCAGGCAGATCTATTTGCGATCTACAATCAAAAACTTCGACGTATTGACCATGTGGGTATTGTGCGGAAAAAGGAGGACAATTGGATCGTGACTGTGGAAGGGAATGCGGATAATCGGGTGCTGTGCAAACGGCGTCCTATATCTGCTATTTATGCGTTTTCAAATTGGTTGGATTGAGGGGAGGGGATATGGAAAGGTATATTTACAACCGGTTACTTTTTTTAATAGTCTTCTTGTTTCTACATGGATGTAAACTTTATCAAAACAGGCGTATGGAAGCTCGGCAGGAAGAGCAAATTCGGTCAAATTACCATCAGCAAGCCGATGTTCTATACCGAAGACTTAAGGACAGCCAGTCGCGGTATTGGTACTTCTGGACGGATGGCGGCTTTCGCTTTCATCCCGATAGTGGTTTGATTGGACAAGGCGGTCAGCTGGCGATGCTGGAATCAAAGGTAAAGACAAGCGCCAAAAATGAACTCTCTACAAACAGCAGCGATAATCGCCAGCAGACGAAGTATAAACTCAGGTCAGATAAACGCAGCGCTTGGCAAGTCCCAAATCTATGGCTGGTCGGATTTGTATTGGCAGCAGTTACTATTGCCTGGAAATTCAGATTTTTTTTAAAAACATTATTGCGTTGATAGCGGTTTCCTGAATACCTTAGACAAGTTAGATTATTGTATTTTTTATAGGCTAGGAGTTGGTTTCCTAGCCTATTTTTTATTCTTAATATTCTTTTGATTGACTCATCAATCGAAAAACTTAAATACCACACATAATTTTAATATTTTCATGGGCTTCGCGCTGCTGGCTGAGCTGAATCTGGATCAGATTTTTGACACCAATGGATAGCTTATCGCCCTCATCAAGTGCTTTGTTGTACACCTCCCGGAAGGCAGCCTCGCCCCGCTCACAGTTCTCCAGCAGATCTTGCATATTGCCGCCTGAAATTTTTGATTTGATCACCATCCACAGCCGGAAGAGTTCGCCGCTTAATTTCGTCCGGTCGGAAGCATATTGACCGGCAAGCTCCACCTGGGGCCTGAGCTCTTCGATAAACTGTTCAGACTGCTCAATTAATTGCTTAAATACCGCTTCACGGGCACCTTCGCCCTGCTCATTGGCCAGATCGATCGCCAGCATATATCCCGCGATGCGGTCGTTGTTTATTTTAATAAGATCATTTAAAATATTGGGGTCGTTTTGAATACTTTTCATCCTGTTGTACGCTCGTTTTATAGTGTTTTTTTAATAGGAACAATAGCGTTTAATCATTAGTTTGTCTTTATTTCTTTTATGATAATTCCTTTTGGCTTACTGCTTGATTTTAAGGTTTCTGTGCATGATTTTTATGTTGTATGTTCGGTTTTTAAGCAAGCTGAATCCCTTAATCGTAGCTTAAATTTTCTTAAAAAACAAACGTTCTGCCCTTTCTAAGAGTTTCTTTCTTAAAAACCAGAACGACAATGGAAGTAAAAAAGAAAAACTCAAGCAAGCTGCAGACTTATTGGACGATACTGAAAAATACAGTATCAGGATTTATGAATGAAGACTCCATGAAATACAGTGCCTCCTTATCTTACTATACTGTTTTTTCTATTGGACCGATATTGGTGCTGATCATTTCGTTGGCCGGCATTTTCTACGGTGCTGAAGCCATTGAGGGAAAGGTTTTTGCCGAACTCAAAGGCCTCGTCGGAAGCAATGCGGCCAGGCAGATCGAAGAGGTTATTCAAAATCTCCAGTTGTCGGGCAAATCAAATATGGCGCTGGTGATCAGTGTGGTGACCCTCATAATCGGTGCAACGACAGTATTTGGTGATATGCAGAATTCAATCAATAAGATCTGGCATGTGCGTCCCAAACCCAAAAAAGGATGGCTCAAGATGATCCAGGACCGCTTGCTTTCCTCGTCGCTTGTCATCGGACTGGGCTTTTTATTGGTGGTGACTTTAATTATCAATGGCATTATTCTGGCCCTGACGGGGCAGCTTCAGCGTTATTTTCCGGATATCACCGTCGTACTCATGAACCTGATCAATTTCGCTATTTCCTTTGTAGTTATTGTGATCCTCTTTGGGGTAATTTTTAAAACGCTGCCGGATGTCAATATTCAATGGAAGACTGTTCGCGCCGGGGCATTGTTTACAGCCATTCTTTTTGTAATCGGCCGCTACCTGATCGGGCTCTATTTAGAGCGTTCGGCTACACAAGACACCTACGGTGCGGCAGGCTCCTTTGTGCTTGTTCTGCTCTGGGTGTATTATACCGCGGCGATTCTTTATTTCGGTGCGATTTTTACCCGAGAGTATGCGACAGAAATGGCCATACCGATCGAACCTTCTGAATTTGCAGTCCATGTGGAGACGCAGGAAATCGAACGGAATGTCGATGAAATACCGCCCGCACCGCTTGACCCCGATGAAACGACGATTGATACAACAGAGTAAAACAGGGGCGGATATTTTTTAACATTTGATAACATTTTTTTTTAAACGATTCCCGCTGTAGGATGTTCTATTAATAAAAAAAGAAAGGAAAAATATTATGAGTGAATTAACATGGAAAGGTCGTTGGAATGAGATTAAAGGTAAGGTAAAACAGCAATATGCAGACCTTACAGATGATGATTTACTATATGCAGAGGGCAAAGAAGATGAGTTGGTAGGTAAACTTCAAAAGAAAACAGGTAAAACACAAGATGAGGTGAATAGCTGGTTGAACGGTTTGTAGAATAGTGTTTTCATGTCAAAGGCGGATAGCAGCAATGTTATCCGCCTTTTTTTTATGTCTGTTTTCGGTAAATTAGATAACTGCCGAATAGGCACAGGTTCACAAGAACAGCAAATGCATTTGAATAGATAATGGGCGCCTCACTTTTCATTATCCCGTACCACACCCATAGGGAAAGTCCTAGGATCAACGTTAGCAGCATAACAGGAGAAAGATCATCTACATTCTTTTCCTTGAGCACTTTGATGAGCTGCGGCAGCATGGAAATAGAGGTGAGGATACCCGCAACAATACCCAGAATATTTTCGTTGATCATAAGGACGTCGGTTTTATGTAATCATTACGTTGATATGTCCAGATTAAAATGGATAACCGATCGCGAGATTAAACATCAGATTGTCTTTTCGCCATCTCGAACTTCCAAAGTCAATATCCTTAAACACCCAGCGTTCGCCTTTTGGCAGATAGGGGATGCGGAATGGTATGGAAAAGTCTGTGCGAAGGATCAGAAAGGTAAAGTCAAACCGTAATCCCAGTCCCCCGCCCACGGCAAGTTCCTGAAGGAAATCCTTGCTGAATTTTCCACCCGGCTTGGTCGCGTCGTCACGCTGCAACCAGACATTGCCCGCATCGATAAAGGCGGCCCAGTGCACCGGACCGGCAATTTTTGCCCGATATTCTGTATTCAGCTCCAGTTTGATATCGCCAGTCTGATCGGCATAAAAAAGTCCATTGCCCAACCTTTCGGGAGCTACGGTGCCCGGCCCGATCGCGCGTGCGCCAAAGGCACGGATACTATTCGGTCCACCTACATAGTATTGTTTCAGATAGGGAAGGGAACGCGAATTTCCGTACGAGTAACTCATCCCGATGCTCACCCGTGATGCGATCTGTGAGTTTTCGCTGAGCTTGAAATAATGCCTGCCGTCAACGCTGGCTTTGATATATTGAGAGAAGTAGGCGTCAAATAGTTTGAAGGTTTTCCCTTTATTGAAGTCTGCACCCTTGATCAGTCCCAGAATATTTCCTGATAGGTCCAGATTTCCCTTAAAATAAAACGTATTTTGCAGGTGCTTTTTCATGGTATTCTGGAAGGTGAAATTATAATTTGGACCGATCGTAAATTGGGGGTCAAGCACATGGCGCAGGGCCGGAATGGTATCCATCTGTTGTTTGTAGCTTTCTGAAATTCCCTTAGGCTGCACATAGGTGATTTCCATAAGTGCCAGATCATGCTGTTTCTCTTCGCTCTCCTGCCAGGTATAGCCGTAGCTCAGTGCAATGGAATTGAGCGTATAAGCTTTGCGGCGGTTCAGAAACTCGTAACGTGCCTTTATATAGGTATTCGGAATATATTGACGGGAAGGATTGATGGTGCCAAATGGGGTCAATATTCGCGGAAAGGTTAAGGTCGCTTCGGTACCGTAGCGGAAATAACTGGAGTTTAGATCCGCGTTGCCCCCCGTTTGTATTTCGTAGCCGCCAAATACGTTGATATTGAGTTTCTCGGCGCCTTTAAAGGCATTTCGGAGAGTCCAGTTGACATTAACTTCGGTACCGTTGTAAACGGAAGCCATTTTTCCCAGCAGCTCTACACGGATGGACTTCTTGGGCAACGGAGTGAGGTAATAGTAAACGTCGAGCGCATTGGGTACTTCCTTGCTGTCCACAAAGTTATTTTTGACAAATTTCCAGCTGTTGAGATTCACCAGGTGGCTGATAGTCCTGTTGTGGGCATCGCGGTTATACAGATCACCCTCTTTGAAAAAGATGTGGTTGGCGATGACAGGTTTTCGAAAGCTATGATGGGGATCGATAAAATAATAACTGCTGTCAAACAGCTCGGCATTCCGCGGCGACAGCTGGTAACCAGCCCCGGTCTCGGTATAGTTGGGGTAGATATAGATCTTATTGATTTTGGATGCTGTCCTTGCCTGCTCGGGCGTTTCCTTTTTTACGGTCACATAGAGGTTGACTTTATGGTCACCGATGGTGCTGTCGACCTGTACCAGGATATAATCTGGGCTAAAATAATAATAGCCCTTATTCTTAAGCACGTTGTCGATGCGGTCGCGCTCATTGAGCACGACATCAAGACTGTAGTTTTTGCCCACCTGCAGCAGGCTACGGGCCGACGTTGCGCGGATGTCGCGCCCCAGCTGCGTGCTGCTGTCGACATCAAAAGTGACGGATTTTATCCGGTAGATCAGATTGGGTTTGGCGGTATAGTCTACCGTTGCTTTTTTATTTTCGACGATGGTATCTGAGGTCACTTCCGCATTGAAAAAACCGATGTTTTCAAGCCTGTTGCGCAGCAGATTTTCATTATATTCGCGGTTTACATCGCTAAGCAGAACGGGTTCTTCACCTATCTTTTTGAAAAAGCGCTTGATAAAATTGCTATTTGACGTATCGCCGGCCATATTGTTAAAATAAAGCTTATAGGGCATTCCCAAAACGCGCTTATTGGGTTTTGGTCGTAGTGATTCGGCTAGATAAGTAGCCAGCTTTTCTTTGTTCTTCTTTGAAATAGTATCGGATGCTATCTTCACATTTCCTTTTACGTACAGGCTCTCGCCTTCGGGCAGGTTTTTGGTCGAAGAGCAAGAGGCGATCAGTCCACCTATCGTCAATAGGCCAATAAGCCATTTTAGTTTAATTTGCATGGTAAGCCCTTTCCTCATCTTCATTTTTAATCGCTGTGGTTTTGATGGTATCTAAATGTGTCGGCATATTATTTTTTTGCCTGCTGTTTGCAGTGCTGTCCAGCTGTTGGCGGCGTTGCTGCTCTTTTTCCCTGTCCTCTAATTGTTTTCGATATTCTGGGCTATGGAGCATCAGGCTGTCGCGGATCACCGTGCGGACACTGTCCCGGTAGGCTGAATCTTGCTCCATGCGGTCTACATCAAAACGTTTCCTGAACTTCTTGCTGCCGGTATTGTAATACTCCTTGAGCTTTTTGGAGCGCATAAAAATCTCCTTAAACCGGTTGTAGTCCATGGTAATGATAAAGCCGATTCCGGTTTCGACAAATTGTCCCTGCAACGTGACCTGATATTGATTTTTGCGGTAGAAGCGCGCAAAGTAACGCCCGTCCTGCGAAAGCTGATAATCCAGCTGTATGTCGCCGGCGATATTATTGGCAGCCTCACCGGGACGCGAATTTCCTTCTACTTCAAAATTCGATCCGATGTTGACTTTTAGACGGTCGTTGAGCAGCATTTTGGATACGCCGATATTCAAGTCGGTCCGTGTCTGGGCCGTTCCGGTGCTGTAATCATCTTCGGATGTCAGGTTGAAATCAAGCTCGACACCTGTAATTAAATCTGAGGCCAGCCTGTTCAGCTGCGAGCTTAAAAACGAACTGACGCTATTTCGCACAAGCGCTTCTGTACCGCCACCTCCGGAAAGGCTCTCAAATGGATTGGCCGACATAAAGCGTCCAAGTACAATCAGTGAAAAGACTTGTTTGTTGAGGTCGGAAGGGTTTTCACGCAGGGTCGTCAGTGCATTGTCAACCTTGCTGATGACATCCTGGGAAACAACGGCATTGTTGGCATTGAGGTCGATGTCAAAATTGAGCTGTGGTTGAAACAGCTGGTCCGAGATTTTTAGCAGCACATCGAATGGGATCTTTTGCTTATACAGGTTTGCATTTTGCGTACCGAGCTGCGGAGCGACAAGTTCAAGGGTAGGAGCCTTTAAGGTGTACACTGCCGTAATATTGAGCTGTGCGTCCAATGGATCTCCATTCCAGGTGATCGTACTTCCTTTCTGAAAGGTAAAGTCTTTTTTCACAGGCCCAAAGCTGAAAGAATAACTTCCCCGCTCGACGGTAAAAGTTCCCGACATCGTTATTTTGCCGCTGGCATCCATGCCTGCGTTCAGCTCAGCCTCACCCTGAATGTTTAGCGCATCCTGCGAACCGGCGTCAAGGAGTATCTTAAATTTGGCGTCCTTATCAGTCTGCAGATTCAGATCGACGTCTATTCCTGTAAGTTTGGTGACGGTCATCGAATCCAGTCTGGCGAGCGCATTTGCGGTGGCAGTATCGCGTTTGTCCACAAATTCGACTACGCCCTTGCGATCGGCCATACCGGGATCGTTGTTGGGCATCACCATCGTAAAATCGGTACTGTCGAGTACCTTGATGGTACCGTCCACAACCGGTTTGTCCAGATTTCCGCCAATTTGCAGATCGGTGCCCAGAAACATTTTTCCATAAAATAGATCGTTGTCTGCCTGTGTGGAATTGAGCACTTCAAAATTGTCCATGGCGATGCCGAGGTCAAATTCAAAATCGGTGTAGGTCTGTGTCTTGATAGAACCGCTGACCTGGGCAATATTGCCTTTGCTGTCTTCAAGTTCAAATTTGGGAAACGAAATACCATTTTGGTCAAAACGGATCTGTTCATCTTTTGCTTTGAAAAGAGCATTGAGCATGGCAACATTGAATTCTGCCTCTCTAAAATTAAGGTCACCTCTGATCTGAGGTTTCGATGGAGAGCCTGCTATTTTTAGCTGTCCTTCGAGGTTTCCCTTGGAATCTTTGAGATTCCCCATGCTGAAAGCCTGTACGGTCTTCATCGTCAGCGGCGCAATATCGAGTGTGAAGTCCAGTGTTGCATCGCCTTGCGGGGGATTGATAAAATCACCGCTAAGGATCAGGTTATTACCGTTTTCGGTAATACTTACATTTGCGTTATAGGTGTTTTCACGTTCATTGTTGACCTTGATATTGACATTGCCCACTGTATCTTTTCCGAAGTAAAACTTGTCGACGACGAGATCGGCCACAAACACTGGGCTGCTTTCCAATCGGGAGAGCGTAGTCTGCCCATTGATGCCACCGCCGACATCCAGACTGTCACTCATGACCATCTTGCTCAGGGTCTCTATACGGAAATTTTTAAAAGCCACATCAAGCGGTGAATTGAGGATGCTGTCCTGCGAAGCGATGCGCAGTTCCTGTCCCTGGTTGCTCAGGACAAAATTGTTGGCCTGTATGCCGGCGCTGCCAAATTTTAAGCGATTGTTGGGCGCTACATTCCACTTATCGTAGTTGAGCATCAGGCCATCCTGCAGTAGGCTGAATTCAAATAGGCCATTTTTGGCCTCCATGTCGGCGCCGAGGTGATATTGTTCTTTATCCTGTTTATCCTTAATCCAAAGCCCCATATTGACTTTGTTCTGGGCAACCTTTCCACTGAAAATGGTGTTGGTCAACTCAATACTGCTGACTTTAACCTTGTTGATTAAGGCCGAATAATAAAGGGCACTATCCAGACTGTTGATATCTAGGGTGACATTGTCGATAGCCGTACCAGCATACACGATTCGCGGGGCATCCAGTTTGGCTGAGAGGTTTTTGGTGGTACTGTTGAAGAGACCGTCCAGACTAATAGCTTTCATTTCCGTCAGCTCCGGTAGAAAATCCTGAATCAGTCTGTTGCGGGTCAGCTGAGCCGAAAATTCAATGAGCTGCGGCGAATAGGGCGGAATCTCGACAGGCTTTTCGGGTTTATAATATACCTGGAGGAGATCCTGTATGGCACTTGGCAGTTCCAAAATTTTGTACTTGCCAACCAGGTGGGCATACAGGAAATCGGAGCGCAGCTGCAGCTGATTACGGCTGCTATCGGCTTTTGCCAAAAGCGATACAGTATCTAACGCATATCGGTCGCTGTTGTATCGGATCAGCGAATTGGTTATATGCGCTTCACCGTTGAGGAAGTTCGGATCAGCAGTGCTAAAATTGCCACTGAGCTTACCGCGGTAGCTGATGGCATCTTGTACCAGGTTTAACTTTTGGAGGTTGATGCTGTCGGCCATCAGTTCAAACGCAATTTTGGGATAGGTTGCATCTAGCTGTGCAGTGGCATCCAGTTTCAGCTTGATATTCGGGTCGGGACTGAGGAGTGATGCTTTCATGGCGCCTTTGTCTGCCGAGAGATTCATATCGATATCATGGTAGCTGTAACCCATGGCATCCATCCGGTTCACTTTGCCGTCAAAATTGGCGATTAGTTTTTTAGGATCAGTGCCTCTGCCTTTGATTTTTCCTTCAAAAGAAAGGATTCCCAAAGTACTGTCCATCTTCATAATTTGACCGATGTCGAGGTCACGGACACTGACTGCTGCATCGTAGCTGGTATCTCGACGGGCCATTTGGACCTTTCCATCTACTCTGGCCGTCCCTTTTTCGGTCACCAGGGCAAGTCTGGTATTGAAAGAAGTTATTCCACCTTTAAAAGTTCCGCTCAGGCCGATGGTATTGGGTAATTCGATCCCGGCTGGCAGCATCGATTTGGAAACCAGTTTTTCGATATCCGAACGGCCTGTAGTTAACTTTTTTAGGTTGAGATCTACCGACAGTTTATTCATATCCGGCAGTCCTTTCAGACCTAGGCTGGCGATCAGCCGGGTATTGGAAAGCGTCCGGAAATCAATAGTTGGAATATGCAGATCATCAACTCGGCCGGCAATGCGGGTATCTATATAAAACTTCTTATCTAGCAGCGGCTTCATCACCTCCATCGTATCCAGAAAAGGTGCAAAAAAACGGATATCGTGCATATCGATATGGCTTTTTGTAAGATTGGCATTGACAGTGACCAGTTCGGGGTGCTTGGTGATGACCTCCAGAGAAGGATAGCTTATCTTAAAATAATCGCGGATCAGTGTGCGGGGCGTTTCCGCGTAAAGATTCTTGATCTCAGCACCTGTACCGGTATAATTGAAGTCGGCCTTCAGCTGTTTGATGGCGAAGCCCGAGTGGTCAGCTGCGACGAGCTCTTTCAATGATCCGCTGACGGAATCGGCGCTATAATATAGATCTGTCAGCTGCGTTTTAAGTCCCGGCATGTGGATGTTAAAATAGTCAAATCCTTTGATGCGTGGCTGATTGTCGTCTTTAAAACGTATGCTGGTATTATTGATGTTGATATCTTTTGCCGAAACGACCCAGTTCATCTTTGTGGCCGCACTGGTATCTGCTTTGGCAGTGTTGGTCTTTTCTTCCTTGTTTTTTGCTTCCTGGACTGTCGTCGTGTTGGCGGCAGCGTTTTGAATTTTTCCCAGCAGGACGTTATTTTCTGAGCCGTCGAGATCAAGCTTTTGGATGTCGACAACTTCTTTGTTTAGATCGATCTTATTGATATCGGCATAGAGACTTTTTAGGATAAATTGGGATTTAAGCGAACTCGACTGGTCTTCATAGCGAACCAGCATATTGCGTAGATCAACGATATGGATCCCGACATCGGGAAGCAGGGAAGTTGTCTGTGCAGTTTTGTCGGTAATGCCAAAATCTTCTACTGACGGACCCGTACCATCTGCTGCCGGTTTCCATTGCTTTACAGTGGCATTTAACCCGTCAATGTTGATTTTTGGTAGATCAAAAGCCATGTTTTTGGTTAGCTCAAATTTCTTGATGTTGGTATTCAGGCTGCCGAGGTATACATCTGCACTGGTACCGATGACCTCATCGGCGTATACGGCATGTATTTTCGAAAACTTGACCTTATCGAGGTTAAACAAAAGTGCAGAGGTACTGTCGGCGGTAGGCGCACTTTCTTTTTCAGAAGCAAAGGCTTTTACGATATAATCAAAGTTAAAGGTACTGTCGGGTAAGGTACGGCGTATTTTAGCGGTAATGCCATCGGCTTCCAAGCTTTGGATTTCCACTGTATTTTTTAATAGTTTCAGCATATTGATATCGACCGCAATACTTTTTCCTGCAACCAGGGTATCCTTGCTTTGATCTTCGAGATAGATATCCTCGAGTACCAGTTTTTTGGGAAAATCAATATTGATGTAGCCGATTTTAACCGGGGTGCCGATCTTGCCTTCAACGTAATGGGTCACTTTTCCGGCGATATAATTCTGTATGGAGGGCAGGCGGAGTAGAAAAACAATTAATATAAAAAGCGCGATTATTCCGCCAATAATCCACAAGATTGTTTTTAAAGCAATTCGGGCAAATCTATTCAATGTGTTGTTGATTTAAGTTTACAGATAGGACAACACAACTTTGCAAATGGTTTGAATATTGTGAACAGATATCCCCTCCCGGTAGTTTTCAACCTACCACAGCAGCCAAGTAAGAATGGCTAGAAACCCGCCACGGATGAGTAATTCTTGTGTGAGCTCCTCTCGGTCCAGCTTATACCAGCTATATTTTTCATAATACTTCCGAATGGTTTGTCTGTTCTTTTCAATGACGATTTTATTGCTTGTTTTCATAACTGATTTATATTGATGTCATAGAAGATCATGCAATTTTAATGCAGATTTAGGTGCAGGCAAGCGAATTTAGGTAGTTCATGTGGTTCAATAGGTTATAAAATACAGGCGGGATGGGTATTTCTAACACGACACTTTAACGAATACGTTCGGGAAATTCAAAGGGTCGAGTAATAGTTACTTTTCGGACAGTGTTGCAAGATTTGGGACATTGTTTCAAGATTTCGGAAAAGAGTTGTTA
>JAIRVH010000182.1 GCA_031253985.1 Sphingobacterium sp. | reverse complement strand
TGATCTGGATGATTTGAACACGCCTGAGGAAGAAGATATATGATAGACAACCACATTATTGCCACGATTATCGTGCATTTATTTATTGCTATTGTCCAACTGATGTTGTGGCGCAAATCTACTGCACAACGTTTCCTGAGCGTTGGCGGAAGCTTGCTCGCATTCATTCTTGCCTTTAAACTCTTCTTCAAGGTTTATGATGGTGGTATTTTGACCATGAATGCAGCCAACTGGAAAGCTCCTTTTGGGATCGTTTTTGTTGCCGATCTATTCAGCAGTACCCTTGTTCTCCTGACTTCTATCGCAGGTCTGGCGGTCTCCATCTTTTCCTGTGTAGGCGTAGGACGCCAGCGTATCCTTTATGGTTATTTTCCGATCTTTCACTTTTTGATGATGGGACTCAATGGCGCCTTTCTAACAGGCGATATCTTCAACCTATATGTATGGTTTGAAGTTATTATTATCTCTTCTTTTGTGCTCATGACCCTAGGTGGAAGAAAATCCCAATTGGAAGGTGCTGTAAAATATATGGCCATGAATATCCTGGCTTCGACATTTTTCTTAACAGGTATCGGAATACTCTATGGTATTTCGGGCTCATTAAACATGGCCGACCTTGCCCTGCGTATCCCTAAAATACAAAATCAGGCATTGGTAGAAATTACAGCAACATTTTTCCTGATCGGTTTTGGCATTAAATCAGCCGTATTTCCACTCTATTTCTGGTTACCCTCCTCTTATCACACTCCGCCTTCGGCAGTAGCAGCGACATTCGGAGGATTATTGACCAAAGTTGGAATTTACGCCTTATTTAGGGTATTTTCATTGTTGTTTATCCCCAATCATTTTACCAAAGAGCTCCTTATCGTTCTAGCTATATTAACGATTCTGACCGGTGCCTTTGGCGCATTGATCAAAACCAATATCCGCAGGTTGTTTTCTTATTTGATTGTTTGTCATATTGGTTTTATGATTGGAGGGCTGGGCTTGTATAGTAAATGGGCTTTATTGGGGGCCGTATTCTACCTGATCCATGATATTATGGTCAAAACAAATTTATTCCTGATGGCAGGTGTTATAAGGCAGCTCCGCGGAACCATGGACATGACCAAACTGGGGGGACTTTATGCCCAATATCCGAAGATCTCCTTACTTTTCGCCATCGTTCTTTTTTCACTTGTAGGTATCCCCCCGCTCTCGGGATTCTGGCCTAAGATCTATCTATTCAAAGATGCTTTCCAATTGGAAAAGTATGCTTTCGCAGGTGCTCTGATTATTGGTAGTTTTATCACTCTGTTTGTCATTGCCAAAATGTGGGCACAGGTTTTCTGGAAAGATGCACCCGATCCCGAAATCATTGAGGATAAATTTTCAAGTATGATCGGGTATAAAAGAACAATGCTGATACTTCCTGTCGTTATTTTGGCATCTGCATCTTTGTATATCGGGCTAAACGCCGAAGCGATCATCCATGTGGCAGATCAGATTGCGACACAATTATTGGACACATCACCTTATATAAATGCTGTATTAGGAGGGCAGAATTGATATGATAAAACAGTTTTTAATGAACCTTATGCTATCCTTTATTTGGGTCGCATTGACGGGATCGATGTATTACACCAACTTTCTCTTTGGCTTTATGCTGGGATTTGGCATCCTTTGGTTGATGAACAGGAATGAGGTTGACCAGCGATACTTTTATCGGGTACCAAAAACATTTAGTTTTATTCTTTTTTTCCTTTGGGAAATGATCGTCGCTAATGTACAGGTCGCTTATGACGTGATAACACCTAAGTTTTTTATCAAACCCGCGATTGTCAAATATCCCATGGATGCAAAAACGGATTTAGAAATCAACCTGCTTTCAACATTTATCTCTTTGACTCCCGGTACACTTATTCTAGATGTAAGTGAAGACAAAAAGACACTCTTTATCCATGTGATGTATATGAAGAGCAAGGAACAGTTTGTTTCTACCCTTAAAAATAATGTTGAACGAAGACTTTTAGAACTTTTAAGATGACTTTAAATAGCTATTTCGATTATGTGATCCTCCCGATCCTGACTATTTCAGTCATACTGGCTTTTATTCGGCTGTATAAAGGTCCCCAGATATTTGATCGTGTAATCGCCCTGGATCTCATTATTACCACCGGAATTGGAATTATTACCGTCTATAGTATACGGACTTCGCAAGAAGTGTTTCTAGATATCGCCATGATCTTGGCTCTCATCGCGTTTCTAGGTACTATAGCCTTTTCATTTTATTTAGAAAAACAAAGCAAAGATGATTGATATTACTTTAGCCATACTCAGTACCATTGGAGCATTGGCCATACTATTTGCATCTATTGGTATTTTGCGGATGCCCGATTTTTATTTACGTCTTTCGGTCACCGTAAAGGCGGCAACATTGGGGGTTGGACTTTTACTGATCTGTGCAGCCATGACCTTCCCGGATGTATCCGTAACGACCAAAGCCATCGCGATTGGATTTTTCCTGATCCTAACGGCTCCGGTTGCAGCACACATGATCGGAAGAGCTGCCTATATCCAACGGGTTAAAACATGGAAGGGAACTACCTTAAATGATCTTGAGAACGAAGGCAAACTGGATTGTCGAAAAGAAGATTTTTAAGAAAAACAGCTCTGTTTTTCTTAAAAATCTCTCTGTTTTATTTGAACTTCTTGTCTTGGTTAGAATATGATACAAACAGGTGCTGGTACCGAAATTTCTTTCCCAGTATCTGTCAGTAAACCAGTTTTGGCGTCCCGGCTAAACAAAACAATATTATTGGTATATTGATTGGCGACCAAAAGATATTTTCCGTCGGGAGAAAGATTGAAATTACGAGGTCCTTTACCTTTCACTGAAAGATTGGATATTTTCTTGAGATCCCCATCCTTCTCAACCGAAAAAGTCGCTATTGTATTTGCATCTCCGCGATTGGTCGCATACAGAAATTTCCCATCAGCAGATATTTTAATATCTGCTCCACCGTTATTCCCCTTAAAACCCTCTGGATTGATCTCAAAAGTACTCTGGTACATCCACGCATCACCATCTTTCTTATACGATGCTATTTGACCGGTCATTTCCAATACGACATACAGGAATTTTTCTTTCTTATCAAATACAATATGTCGTGGACCTCCACCAGCAGGGGTAAATATATCTTCCGATTCCTCAGCAAGATTATAGGCATTCCCGTTTTTGTTCACCGGAAATATGGAGATCTCATCCAAGCCAAGATCTTGAACATACAACTTATCTCCTTTATTGGAAAAAAAAGTTGAATGTACATGTGGCTTTTCCTGACGCTTCGGATCAACTCCCTTGCCTTCATGTTGTATTAATCGTGCTCTCTTACTCAAAACACCGTTACTTTCTAAATCAAACAAAGCTGCTGACCCACCCGTATAATTCGCCACAGCAAGCAGACTTCCTTTCGGATGCACTTCCACAAAACAAGGTGACTCTCCACCAGAGGGAAGCGAGTTCAGAAATGTCAATTGACCGTCCTTAAAAGAATAAGCTGAAATACTTCCCTCCTGATTTGGAACCTCATTGACGGCATAAATAAAGTTATTATTTCGCGCCAAAAATGAAGGGTCCTTACTCTCCTGTGTACTCGACAAGGTTGTTTCACCTGTTTTAACATCGAAATTAAAAATATAGATGCCTTTGCTTTCAGTTTTACTTGTATACGTTCCTACAAACATAGGAATCTGCTGAGCAAAACTAGCGAGTGGAAAAATTGTCATCAAATAAATAAATGCTTTTTTCATTGAAATTATTTTATAAATATTGATGCCCATTTGTTTAATGAGACCTTTACATCAACTTTGTTTCTAAATTAAACGAGATCTATCTTAAATTTGTCTATGTATTTCTCCTTAAGAAGATCTGAAAACCCTAACCATTTTATAAGCGCAAATATCGTCAATAGACTTGTTAAATTTGGTTAAAACCACCCTTTCTAATAGGCAAATGCGTATTTTAGCGCATCAATTTTAACAATTCTAAAATCGCCGATTTTAAATATTGCGAGTACAAAAATATTGTTAAATAAAAGTACGAATAATTCATATAATCTGATAATTTTGTGCTGTTGTTCAAAAAAGTATATATTGGACAGAATTATGACTCACATCGGCAAAGGCTTGCGCCTTTAATCATGAATGAATCATAAAAAAATGGGGGAGCCGAACAAGGTCAGCTCAGGAGTACCTTAGCATACTAATTTAATGAGCAAACGAGTTCATTTAAAAAAATGATGAGCACTCATTAATATCATAAATAATTTAAACGGATGAAAAAAAACATTTATATATTGTTTTTATTGTTGTTTGCATCAATTCAGGCTAGTTTTGCGCAACGTCAGGTTATTGATCGCGTTGTAGCAACGGTTGGATCAGGTATTATCTTACAGTCCGATGTGGATATGCAATATTCACAATGGTTAGCGCAAGGAAACAAACCTAACGAAAAATTTAAATGTGGCGTACTGGAGCAATTAATTATTCAGAAACTGCTTTCCCAACAGGCAGTAATTGACTCCATTGATGTAACCGAAACCGAGGTTGATGACAACCTCAATGCACGTTTACGTCACATGTCCCAACAGGCAGGTGGGCAAGAACGTCTTGAGAAATTCCTCAACCGCTCGCTTTTACAATATAAGGAAGAAATGCGTCCCAGTGTATTTGAACAGTTGAAAGCAAATAAAATGCAACAAAATATTGTTCAAAAAGTCGATGTAACACCATTGGAGGTCAAACGTTATTTTGAAGGTCTAAACCAAGACAGTCTTCCTTATTTTAATACCGAGGTAGAAATTGGTGAGATTGTCATGATGCCCAAATTGACGGATGCTGAGAAAAAGGAACAGCGGGAGAAAATCGAAGGTATTCGTAAACAGATTGTAGATGGCTCAGACTTTGGTACAATGGCTCGCTTATATTCTCAGGATCCGGGATCCGCTCCTTATGGTGGTGATTTAGGTTTTGGCACACGTGACAATTATGTAAAAGAATTCTCTGCGATGGCCTTTAAATTAAAACCTGGTGAACTTTCACCTATTGTGGAGTCCAAATATGGCTTCCATATTATTCAGGTGCTCGAAAGACGTGGTGAAGAGGTACACTCACGCCATATCCTTATGAAAATCAATCCCGGTGCTGCCGCATTGGAACGCACGAAAAACAAACTGGACAGTATCTATAAATTGGTGGTTGACAAAAAATTGGATTTTTATCATGCCGCTACCAATTATTCGGATGCGGAAGAAAGTAAGTTCAATGGAGGTATGATCCTAAATCAAGAGGGTTCAAGCCGTACCACTGTGATTCCTATGGATGGATTGGAGAAATCGGTATTTACAGCAATTGACAAGCTAAAGCCTGGCGAGTATTCCAAACCAGAGCAATTTACAGACAAAATGGGCGATGTTGGCTACCGCTTCAATTACCTGAAAACACGCATCCCTCCGCATAAAGCAAATTTGGACGAGGACTTCACCAAAATCAAAGAAGCTGCCAAACAAGATAAGATCAATCGCAATCTAAGTAAATGGTTCGATGACAAATCGAAAACAACATTTATCAATATCAGTGATGAGTTTGGTTCATGTGACGAATTGAAAAAATGGAAAAAGCAACAATAAGTATACGGTATTTGCAAAATAAGAAGGGCTTGAATATTAAATTCAAGCCCTTCTTATTTTGTAGTCGTTATTATTATTTCTCAAACATCATCTCGATCAGGATGTTCCAATTGGCTTTCTTCACATCATCCTTCGCCAATTCGCTCAGTTGCCAGATACGGATGTAATTATACTTCACAACTTTGTCCTTCTGCCTCACTGTCGCCGTTCCTTTTGTATATGCAAAATCACCACTGTAGGAACGTTTTACTTCTTCGGGCACCGTTTCTATGGTCATCCGTTGTTTTTTGAGATAAGCCATCATTGTAGCCTTTCCTTCCATCGGACTGGTCCAAGGAAATAAAAACCGTACATCGTCACTCAAAAACTCCTTGTACGCTGTAGGGTTGTCTGCTTTTAATACTGTTGACATCAACTTGTCCGTCTCTAAGACAATATCCTCACGCTGATTTAAACGAACTTTAGAGCGATGCTTTAAATACCAGGAATCGGTAGGTTCGATATATTCGAGATCAAACTCCCCGTCCTTTCCATTGTTTTCCACTTCTGCACGAATATCAACCAACCACTTGCCCTTTTTATTCCGTTTCCATACAGTCAGATATTCTCCATGGCGCAACCGAGCACCTACTTTTTGAAAATCCATGGAACCCGAGGTAACACCAAATTCTTGACTCTTTGCGATCAGTGCAAACGTAGGCTGCCAATTCAGAACATCGGGAATATTTGGCCTATTATTGAGATAGTTGTAAGCATTTACTGCCGATGGAACATAAAAAGTAGATTCCTTATCAATGATCGATAGAAATGCCTGATGCGGCGTAGACGCTTTCGACAATGCCGCGGCGTCCTTATCTGCCTGTAATAGGCTTCCAACTTTCTCAGGTATCTGCGCATATAGTGTCGTACCAGCGACACTCATCAATGCGACGACGGATAGCCTATTCCAAAAATTCATATGCAAATGATCTTTCTTTCCTCTTTTTATAAATTCGATTTTCTTATCTATCAAATCTTATTCCAAAGTGTTCCTTCTTTGCTATCTTTCAACTGAATTCCAATAGAATTAAGCTCATCACGAATACGATCTGAAGTCACGAAGTCTTTATTCGCTTTCGCTTCATTACGTAATTTAATAACTAGGTTCATCACGTCATCGATATCATCAGATGCGGATGTCTGATCATTTCTGAGCCCTAGGATATCCTCGACAAATTCTTTCAAGAATATTTTAAGGCCTGCTAATCCCTCTTGCGTTACTTTCGCCTTACCATCATAAATTGAATTGATGATGCGTACAATTTCAAACAATTCGGCAATGAGTACAGGACTATTGAAATCATCATCCATCGCAGCATAACATTTGCGTCGGATTTCAGCTAAATTGAATGAATCAGCACCTTTCGACACCTTCAATTTATCCAAAAGACTGACGGCTGTCATAAGGCGTTTATACCCCTTATCAGCCGCATCCAATGCCTCATTGGAGAAATCCAACGTACTTCTATAATGTGCTTGTAGCATAAAGAAACGTACGGCCATCGGCGAATAACCTCTATTCAATAGCGGATGATTTCCTGTAAAAAGCTCTCCTGGCAAAAATCCATTTCCTGCGGATTTGG
This sequence comes from Sphingobacterium sp., assembly GCA_031253985.1. Lineage (GTDB taxonomy): Bacteria > Bacteroidota > Bacteroidia > Sphingobacteriales > Sphingobacteriaceae > Sphingobacterium. The sequence continues at coordinate 12,735 of JAIRVH010000182.1, read as the reverse complement.
ACATCCGCGCACTGTTTACAGTCAACATATTGGTATGCATCCAGTATTTGGCAGGACTTGTATGGTTACATGCCTCGGACTGTGCAATTTCATTGGTATGATGTGTAGCCGCCAAATCCATTCCACCACCGTGAATGTCAAATTGATCGCCTAAGTATTTTCTGCTCATGGCCGAACATTCAATATGCCATCCCGGAAATCCAATACTCCATGGAGCTGGCCAACGCATAATCGTTTCAGGTTTTGCTTTAATCCATAAAGCAAAATCCAAACGGCCTTTTTTCTCGTCCTGACCACTCAATTCGCGGGTGTTGTTGAGCATATCTTCCAATTTTCGATTGGTCAATATGGTATAGTCGTATTGCTCAACATACTTCTCAACATCAAAATAAACGGTACCGTTCCTTTCATAAGCGTAGCCATTCTCCATAATCTGTTCAATCATTTCGATCTGCTCGGAAATATGTCCCGTTGCTGTAGGCTCTATACTTGGAGGCAACGTATTGAAAAGCCGCAATACATCGTGGAAACCTATTGTATATTTCTGAACAATTTCCATAGGCTCCAATTGTTCCAATTTTGCTTTTTTCGCAAATTTGTCATCCCCCTCATCACGATCGCCTTCTAAATGGCCCGCATCTGTAATATTGCGCACATAACGCACTTTATAACCAAGATGGCTCAGGTATCTAAAAATCAGATCAAAAGATACAAACGTCCGGCAGTTTCCCAAATGTACATCGCTGTATACCGTAGGTCCACAGACGTACATACCGACAAGATTGGGATGAATAGGCTCGAATTTTTCTTTTGTTCGTGAAAGCGTGTTGTATAAAAAGAGATTATGGTCCATGTTTAATCGCTGCTTGAAAATCTATTTCTGTCTAAAATATATTTGAATTGGCACACCTGTAAAGTCAAAGTTTTCACGCAATTTATTCTCTATAAATCGCTTATATGGATCTTTGATATATTGTGGCAGATTACAGAAGAATGCAAACATCGGCGTCCGTCCAGGCAACTGCGTTGCATATTTGATTTTGATATATTTACCCTTTAAGGATGGCGGTGGATAGTTTTCGATAATATCCAACATCACCTCATTCAATTTGGAGGTAGGGATTTTCTTTGTTTTGTTAGCGTACACCTTATCAGCAACTTCCAATACCTTAAGAACACGTTGTTTTTCGGTTACAGAGGTAAAGATAATAGGCACATCTGTAAACGGTGCTATTTTCTCTTTAATGCGATCTTCAAAGGCCTTCATTGTTTTATTGTCCTTTTCGATCAGATCCCATTTGTTGACAACAATTACGATACCTTTACGGTTTTTCTCCGCTAAGTTGAAGATATTCACGTCTTGCGCTTCCAATCCATCTTGCGCATCGAGCATTAAAATCGTTACATCAGAATCCTCCAATGCTTTGATAGTACGCATCACCGAATAAAACTCAATATCTTCATTTACTTTAGATTTACGGCGAAGACCGGCAGTATCAATCAATAAAAAATTATGTCCATATTGATTGTAATGTATACGGATCGAATCACGTGTTGTTCCAGCCATTGGCGTTACAATATTGCGATCTTTACCGATCAAAGCATTTGTCAACGAGGATTTACCCACATTTGGACGTCCCACGATCGTATATTTAGGCAAGGATTCTTCTTCTTCCTGCTCCTCTTCGAAATGTGAAACAACAGCATCCAACAATTCACCTGTACCAGATCCTGTCGCCGATGAGATATTGAAGACCTCACCTAAACCAAAGGCATAAAACTCGGCTGATTCATGGTGCAATTTCGCGTGATCGACTTTATTAGCCACCACATAAACAGGTTTGGAGCTTCTTCTGAGAATATCAGCGATTTCGTCATCCAGGTCCGTGATTCCTGTAGTAACATCCACCATGAATATAACGACTGAAGCTTCTTCAATAGCGATATAGACCTGATCACGAATCGCCTCTTCAAAGACGTCATCCGAACCATGTACAAAACCACCTGTATCAATTACTGTAAATTTCTTTCCGATCCACTCGGCTGTTTCATAATGACGGTCGCGCGTCACTCCGCTAAAGTCATCAACAATCGCTTTTCTACTTTCCGTAAGACGATTGAATAAGGTAGATTTACCAACATTTGGACGACCAACAATTGCAACAATATTTGCCATATTTATTTTATTTGATCCACCCACTATCACAGCAGATGGCACTTTTATGCTAAAAATATACTTAAGGGAACAAAGATACGGATTCGAAAGGGATTATCGAGACACAAAAACAAAAATGGCTTTACCGTGAAGTAAAGCCATTTATTGGGTTTTAAATTATAAATATTCGTCTAATTAGACGTTGGATTCTGTGTCAATTTACCTGGATAAGAATTTATTGCATCCTGTGGAATAAAATAAGTCACTCTAAAATCTGTTGGTAGAATATCTTCAAATTGTTTTTGTGGTCCTGGATAGGTACGATTTAAAGGATCTCCATTACGGAATACATCATAACTGCGTTCAGCCTGATAAGCCAATTCCAACTGACGCTCTTTGTCGATCAGTTTACTTGCATTAGTAGCATCAATTGAAGTATATCCTCCGTTGACAATAGAACGATTTCTGATGGTATTCAAATCATTTAAAGCAGCGCCATAGTTACCTAATTTTGCATTAGCCTCTGCCCGATTTAAATAAATTTCACCTAAACGGCTAATTACCGGTGAATGTAATTGCGACTCCTCTCCTTCACGTGAACATTTCACAATATAGAACTGTGGATAAGCACGATTTAAGGAAATATAGTAATCAATCAAACCGGAATAGGTATTGCCGTCTTCATAAGTAATTGAATAGATCTGCTGATTAGCATTAATTGCTTTCAATGTATATTCTTTAACAACCTCTTTATCACCTACCTTTTTGACTTCCTTCGCAATTACCGTATTTCCGTTAATAGTAGCTGGAATTTGTACATAGCTCGTCGTTTTGGGATCACCAGCTTTCGCAGCTACATCTTGTTTGATAAATCGAAACACAGTTGAGTATTTCCCTGCATCATCTTTTGAATAGGTAGGCTCAATAAAGGCTGCACGTGCATCGACAATCGTATAATGATCAGGTCTCCAGTCATTACGGCCAGTCTCATTTAATAGATCAATATATTTGGCGCTTGAATACATCTCGCCCCAACCCATACCGCCGATATTGGAGTACATACCACCAATCCCATAGTAGTGGTCATCACCTGAAAATTCAGAAGCGACACGTTTCACTGCAAAGATGGTCTCTTTGTTATCTTCTGGTCTAAATGTATTGTATTTCATGAATTGCTCACGGGCCAACAGGACATATTTACCTGAATTAATCACCTTATCAGCATATTCTACAGAAAGACGCGCATATTCCGCATTTGGATTTTTATACGTACCACTCATATAGAGGTAAATACGGGAAAGCATTGCTTGTGCCGCTCCCTTGGAAGCATATACCGCTCCTTTATCGAGCGTCAATAAAGCTTCTGCTTTTTTCAGATCGCTGATTGCCTGCGCATAGGTATCTTTTACAGACGCACGGTCCGGTAAGTTCAAATCATTGAAAACGTCATCAGGTGTACCATTCACAATTGGAACGCCTAAGTTTGTTTCTGGACTCTGGTAGTAAGGTTTTCCGAATGCTCGACAAAGGTAAAAATACATCATTCCACGGATGTAATAACACTCCCCCAGTTTGTTGTCCATTTCTGTACTCTGCCCCTCAGCAAACATCTTGATAATGTTCGAAGACTGTGCAATAGCTTTATAGCCGCTGTCCCAAAAGTCCTGTAAACGGTAATTATTAGGCGTTCTCGCATAGGAGATAAATTCGTAAAACGCATCTGTCGATGAACCGCGGATCATCATATTATCACCTGCATATTCACCGAGGCGGTGCATCGGATCAGACCAAGCTTTTAACTGTGCATAAGCACCTGTTACCATCGCATCAGGATTACTTACAATATTCTCTTCGTCCATTGAAGTATAAGGAAGACGATCTATATCGCAGGAGGATACTGACGCTGCGACCAAAAGTCCGATTAAGATCTTTTTCATTGTTGATTTTCTAAACGTTAAAATTAAAATGTTACGCTTGCACCGAACATATATTTGCGAACCATAGGATATACAGAAACACCTGTAGATCTGATCATTTGACCGCCCCCGCCCTTACCATCTGGCTCAGTCAAAGGAAGCTCCGGATCAACACTCGAGTAGTTTGTAATCGTAAACAAGTTTTCTCCTGCTAAGAATACACGTAGATTTTTGATATTATACTTTTTCAGATCAAAGTTGTAACCCAAAGTCAACGATCTCATCTTTAAGAAATTGTTACTTTCCAAGAAACGTGTTGACGGCGAATTACCTTTATCTTGGTTATCATATTTCGCTATTGGATGAGTAGCTACATCGCCCGGTTTTTCCCAACGACTCCATCCATCTTGTAATTTCATCTGATTACGATCTGTATATGTTCCGTCCGAATCAAATTCCTGACGTGAATAATTATACAACTTACCACCAAGGGAGAATCCGAACACGGCATTTAGATCAAACTGCTTATAACTCAAGGACGTACTGAACCCCCCAAAGAGATCTGCATTTCCTTTTCCGGCATTACGGAAGGTTGCATCTGAATAATTAGATGTAGTTGTTCGTGTTTCATTACCATCGGCATCTGTCGTATATTTATACCACATAGGTGCCCCATTATCTACATTCACGCCAGCCCATTCTTTTAAATAATAGGTATCTACTGGATAACCAGGCTGAAGCAAGCGTTGCGCAGATCCAGCGATACCTGAACCGTCACCTGCTATAATTGGCTTGGACACAAGATTACCATTGGCATCTTTTGTCGCAAAAAGCTCGGTCAATTTATTTACGTTGTGACTTAAATTAACATCCAAGCTCCAATGTACATTGTCATTTCGAACGATATCACCACCGATGGTCAATTCAATCCCTCGGTTTTGCATCTTACCAATATTTTTCCAGATAGAAGTAACGCCGGTCAGACCACTGATTGGCACTTGATAAAGCACATTATCAGTCTTCTTATCGTAATAATCAACATTAAATCTTAGCCTATTCTTAAACAAAGCTGCATCCACCCCAAATCCTGTTGTGTATGTTTTTTCCCAAGTCAGATCTTTATTACCGATTTGGCTAATCAATGCCCCCGGTATACCATTATAACTTGATGATGCGGATACTGAATAAAGGCTATATTGCGGATATAATGAGCTTGGTCTATTACCTACCGATCCATAAGCTGCCCGTAATTTCAAATTATCTACCCAATCAGCCTTGAACCACTCTTCTTTATTGATATTCCAGCCGCCACTGATTGAAAAGAAGTTACCATACTTTGCATTGGTACCAAAATTGGATGCTCCATCACGACGGAAAGATACCTGTGCCAGATATTTATTATCGTATGCATAGTTTGCATTCGACAAGAATGACTGTACTGCCCATTCTGAAATTCCACCTCTAGTACGTTCTGGTTTTGCAACAACATCCAATACCTCGAAACCATTTACAATACCCGTACCGTACGCATCTAAGGTTTTTGTCCAGTAGTCGTTAAATTCGTACGCTGCCAATCCACTCAGGCTATGTTTATCCCAAGTTTTGTTGAAACGCAAGATTTGGTTCGTATAACGACGCGCAAACTCCATGCGATAATCCGTTACACGACCAATTACACTTTCACCACTGTTTGAGCGTGGATCTTGATAACCACTGTCGGAATAACTATTGTAACGATAATTGTTGACAGAGGAGAAAGTCAACCAATCTGTTAATTTGATATCGAAATCTAAGTTACCCATAAATTCATAATTGGTATTAGCACTATGATTCCATTGCAAGTCGTACAAGTAGTTTGTACTTGCATTATTGACCCAGCCACTGTAACGGTGAGGCACTAAATTTCCATTAGCATCGTAAGGACTATCCCATGGTAGATTACCATACATCGCATTGACATCGTATTGACGATCATCAACAGAGCGTTTAGACCCAACAATTGACGGTTTAATGGTCAACCAGTCAAAAGGTTTATAATTGGTACGCAACCTAAAGTTATAACGATCATAGTCGTACCCTTTTACTGCTCCAGCTTCATTATAATAACCCACAGACAAATAAGATTGTAATTTATCTGTACCACCTTGAATAGAAAGATTATGATTCTGTACAAATCCAGTTTTGGTAGCCAGCTTCCACCAGTCGAAATTACTATTGCGCAAGTCCGAATTCCAACGCGGAAATTTGATATCAGCTGGATTTGAGAATGAAGCAAAGTAATCATAAAGTTCAGCTCCATCCATCATCTTCATGTGCCCATTAGAAAGTTGGTTAGCCCCCATTTTGGTAGAGAAACTAATACTGGTCTTGGAGGCTGAAGGATTTTTTGTTGTCACGACAACAACACCATTTGCACCTTGAGATCCATAAATAGATGTTGAGGCAGCATCCTTTAATATCGTTAAGGATTCAATATCGTTGGGATTGATATCACCTGGACTTGAGCCAACAATAACGCCGTCAATAACCCACAATGGGCTCGTTGTACCACTTAATGTTGCCTGGCCACGAATCACTACACCACCATTTGATCCCGGTTTACCAGCTCCTGGTGCGACATATACACCGGCGGCTTTACCATTCAACATATTTTCAACCGATGGCGTTGTCACGTCACGCAATTTGTCACCTTTGACAGCCTGAAGGGCACCAGTCAAACTTTCTTTTTTCTGTTGCGCTCCATAACCAACAATGACCACTTCCTGGAGTGCCTCGCTATTGGACTCGAGGTTAATGTTAATAACTGGCCCGGTCACTGTCACTTCTTGCGCTTTATAACCAACACTTGTAATGACTAATGCATCGCCATTTTTAGCATCTATTGTAAATCGTCCATCTGCTCCTGCGGATGTCGATTTAGCGCTCCCCTTAACACTAATGGTTGCTCCAGCCAAGGGTCCGTCTGCAGACCGCACTGTTCCGCTCACTTTCTGTTGATAAACAGCGCTATTCAACAATATGTTGTCGCCTGTAAATGTAAGACCATTAGCATTAGCCGAGTTGTGTGTACTTATAATGAGTAAAGCTAATGATAACAGACTCAACTTGTGATTGTCGAGAATCTTTGAAATCATAATATTTAATAGTTAGTTTAAAAATTGATTAGCTTGCTAATCAAAATTTAGGTACATGAATGCTAAAACTAAAGGAAGACGACAGTATATCAAAATTTTGGAGCAACGAAATCGATTGCGCTAATTAGACAAACGATTGCATAAACATGCAATAGCAATAATTAAATAACCGATCGCCATAGGATGTAATTTATAGTGTATAAACTAATTATACCCCCAAAAATGATTACATTAAACGGGCCCCTTCAATCATGAAGGAGCCCGTTTTAACTTCAAGTTACTGGAACACTAATAACCTTTATTTTGAGTCAACACACCATACGATAAATCGATTTGTCCTTGAGGAATCGGCATCAAATATAACTTATCATTCCAAACACGTTCCTGCGCCAAACCATTGGACACATTGTAAATATTCTTCATAACATCTGGAGCAGTTTTCCAGCGGCGAATATCATAATAACGAGATCCTTCCAAAACAAGTTCTACTGCACGCTCATTACGTATTAGCTCTCGCAATTTTGCTTGTGAGGCATATACTGTTCGATCGACTTTTGGCATACCTGCTCTAACACGAATTTCATCTAAAGCATCGTAAACAGAGGCATCAGGACCGGATAGCTCATTCTTTGCCTCAGCATAGGTGAGCAATATTTCGGCATAACGGATCAGAATAATATTTGCATAGGAATCCACTTGTGCTCTATTTGATGTCGGATCAACCAATTTCCTAAAATTATACCCCGTCTGCGACATATTAGATTTGCCACTTTGCCAAGTAAATACATACCCACCTTCTTCTGTCAATGCATTCCATGGTGCTGTTTCAAACAAAACAGAAGCATAAAAACGCGGATCTCTGTTTTTAAACTCTTTTACAAAATCTGATTTATCCGCTTTCGCATAATTTACAGCCCGAATAGCAGCGGTAATTTTTTCCACTGGTTTACCTGTTTTATAACTTGGATACAAATCAATTAGATTTTGCGTAGGTGTTAGGGAACTCCATCCACCAACACTTCCTTCCATTAAAAGGGTATTGTTGAGCTGTGTCTGTGTCACAGGAATATATTGTCTGTCTAGAATGACTTCACTATTCCCTTCGTTTTCGACTTCAAATAGGCCTTCATAACTTCTTAATCCTAGTCTGAATCTAGATTCGTCAGCGGCACTACTAAAATCAACATATTGGCTATAGTTGTCTTTTTTATCTCTTTCGGATTCGCTACTTACTTTAAACAAAGAATAACCTAAGCCCATAACTTCTTTTGCTGTTGAAGCTGCTTTCTCCCAATTGTTTTCGTATAAATAAAGACGGGCTTTCAACGCAAGAGCTGCTCCTTTTGTGATTCTACCTTTTTCAGACGCATAGGAAGCAGGTAATTTTGTTGATATATCCTGTAATTCACTGTATAAAAACTCTAATACTTCACTCTTCTTATTACGCGGTACATTCGCCTCATTTTTAGACAATACCTTTGTAACTAAAGGGATGTCGCCGAACTTCTCGACCATTGGAACATATAAATATGCCCTGATAAAGCGCACCTCAGCCTTATAACGCTCCCTTAAGTCCTCGCCCATCTTCGCCTTATCTACATTTTCCAAAAAATAGTTACAACTACGAATGGCAATATAATCCCAACCTGCATCTAAATCCGTTGCCACAGCTCCAGACGAGATATTGGTTGCCGTACTTTCCCAAGGATACTGTGCATGAACCAAATCCGATGCGCCATCCATATACATCGCATCTGAAAGCTTGGCATAAATCGCATTCGCGGCTAGCTTCACATCGCTTTCAGTCTTCCAATAGTCATCCTCAGCAATTTTATTTACAGGCGTACGGTCCAAAAAATCTTTTGAGCAACTTCCAAATAAAAGTGCTGTGGACATTAGTGAATATACTATACTTCTTTTCATTTCTCTTATCTTAAAAATTAAAACTTAGCTGTCAGACCTATGGAAATCGTCTTAATACCTGGATAACTTGCTCTTCCGGAACCAGTCTCAGGATCATAATCCCCAAGGCGTTTATCAGCCATAAATGTGAATGGATTTGTTGAAGATGCAAATAAACGCAGCTGAGACATCTTCATATGACTCAATACTTCTTTAGGGAATGTATAACCAACCGTGATTGCACGTATTCTAAAGTAGTTACCACTAAACAACCAGAAATCGGAAGTTTTGTAGTTCTGAGGAGCATCTCCTGTCAATGTAATACGTGGAAATGGCGCATCGGCTTTATTGTTTTCTTCTGACCAGCCGTCAACCCAACTTCTTTTGATATTTGCGCCATTGAAAAACGGCTGAGAAGCTTCATTCTCCAAATAGGTTTTTACCCCACCGACGCCGTAAGTCAGCACATCCAAATCAAAATTCTTGTAGGCCGCACGAACATTAAATCCATAATTGAACCAAGGCACATCATTCCCCAAAATAGTCCGATCTTTAGCATCAACGATTTTATCCCCATTGATATCGACATATTTAATATCCCCAACTTTAGTCGCACCTCCTAAACTGCTCTGATCTGCATGCTCATCTATTTCACTTTGGGACGTAAATAATCCTGCTGTCTTATAGCCATAATAATCACCTACAGATCCACCTACACGATTAATATAATAGCTATCAACAATTTCATTCACTTCGCCCAAGGAGATAATTTTATTCTTGATCTTTGAGATATTACCCGACAATGAATACGTAAATTCATCGCCTATTTTACCATTATATGTCAATGAGATCTCTATCCCCTTATTTTGGGTAGCACCCTGATTGTAAAATGGAGAATGTTTTTTATCAAATCCACCAATAAATAATGGTGCTGACTGCAATAAAATATCATCTGTTTTCTTTACAAAATAATCAGCCACTAAATTGAATTTCCCGCCCAGAAACGTTGCGTCAATACCGACATTACTCATCGTTACTTTTTCCCATAAAGCTAAACGATTGGCTCCGTAAAGTTGCTCCAATCCGTCCACCGCAGTTCCATCGAAACTATAAGCAGAGAAACGATCCAACAGGTTATAATAATTTCCGATTGGAACAGCATCTTGATTACCCAATGAACCGTAGGATCCCCGAAGTTTCAACAAGTCAATCCATTTCACATTTTCCATAAAAGATTCCTTATTGACATTCCAGCCAGCAGAAAAGGAAGGGAACGTAGCCTTTCTAACCTCAGGTGCGAAGCGCGATGAGTTGTCCATACGCAAGTTTGCCTCAAACAGATATTTATCTTTATAGGAGTAATTAAATCGTCCAAATACAGAACGTAATGCCCATTCGTCTTGCGTCGTACGATTTGCTAATCCTGTATCATCCGAACTCGGCATTCCTGAGTCACCATTGATAATTGTTGATGCATCATTGGTCACAAAATTTTTCCTACCCAAAAATGCTTCACGATACACATTTGATTCCTGCGATGCGCCAACTGTAACTTTCCCAAAATGATCTCCAAACGTTCGTTCATAATTAACCGTACCTTGCAGTAGGAGTTCCTGACGTTTTCCCCAGTATTCTTTCAGTTCATTAATCGCATTTACGGTAGAAGGCATTGGTTCCTTCGTAATAAAATTTATGACAGGATCAGTACGGTTAATAAAATCAAAGGAGTTGGTATTTGTATACTTTAAGGACATTGACCCATCTATTGACAAGCCTTCAAGTGGTGTCAAGGACGCATTTGCAGCCAATTGTAGATAATTATCTCTGTTGTTCCCTCTACCGCCTTCGGTAATGGCCCGCAGCTGATTATTTTTTGCGATTGTTGCATTTGGTTTTCCATTTGAAATAGAACCCCATGAACCATCAGATTGACGTATTGCCGTAAACGGTAAAGCCCTTCCCATTTCAACCCAGCTAATAGCACTGCCCGTACGATCAAAATCCTGCTTAAGGAACGACATGTTGGTATTAAAAGTCAATAGGTCCTTAATGACAGTTGTATTCGTATTCAACTTCATATTAACACGATCCTGCTTCCGGCCCGGCACGAGTGATTGTTGATCGAAATAATTTAAACCTAAATAGTAATTCGTTATTTTTCCGGGTGCATTAACATTGAGGCCGAGTTCGCGCTGTGGAGCAGTATGTTTTAGCACTTCATCGTACCAATTATTGTTGGGATAAAGATCTGGTTCAGATTGATTTTTAAATTTTTCGATAACCTCAGGAGTAAAAGTTGCCGTTTTGCCCACATTGAGCATCGCTTTATTATACAGTTCAGCATAAGATACTGCATCTGCATATTCAGGTAAAAACGTCGCACGCTGAAACCCATAATTTGCATTAAACCCTATAACAGCACGTTCTCCGCCGCCACGTTTTGTTGTCACTAAGATAACGCCATTTGCTGCCCGAGACCCGTACAGTGAAGCTGAAGCCGCATCTTTCAATACAGACATACTCGAGATATCATTGGGGCTCAACGCTGAAAATTCAGCACTCGTAGCTGGAATACCATCAATAATAAACATGGGCGATGGAGATCCTAAATTTGATCTACCACGTACAGTTATCGATCCTGCATTAGACGATGCACCAGAAGAACTCCTCCCTACTTCTGCAGGACGGCTCAACACAGTAACACCGGGACTAATTCCCTGTAACGCATTTTGAAGGGAGGTAACGGGACGTTCTGCCAATTGTTTTGGTGTAATTGTAGCTACAGAACCTGTCATATTCACTTTCTTTTGTGTTCCGTATGCGACAACAACAACCTCCTCCAGCGTCTCATTATCAGACACCAAATTGATATTTACAACCGAACTCGTAACGGTGATTTCCTGTGATTTATAACCGATGCTATTGATTAATAGAACGTCTCCATTTTTAGCATCAATACTAAATTGTCCATCGCCGTCAGATGACGTGGACTTAGCAGTCCCTTTAACACGAATGGTGACACCTGCTTTGGGGCCGTCTGTAGCTGAAATTTTACCTGTTACTTTCTGTTGAAATAGCACATTGTTGAACAAAGCGCCGTTTTCCGAGAAATTGAGACTGCTCGCATTAGCCAAGTTATTTGTACTCCCAACGAGTAAGGCTAAAGACAATAAGCTCAATTTTTGATTACAAAGAATCTTTGAAATGATCATATCTAATAGTTAGTTTAAAAATTGATTAGCGTTCTAATCAAAATTTAGGTAAATGAAAGCTAAAACTAGAAGAAGATAGGAGTATATCAAAATATGAAAACAACGAAATCGATTGCGCTAATTAGACAAACGATTGCATAAACATGCATTTTACAGCCCGGTTCATTATAAAAAATTAGAACGATTAAATAACATCAAAAGACAGATTTTTAACAACTTCACGACAATCGATAAAGAGAAATTTAGAGGATAAGAAAAAAGTGATTCTGAAAGCAAATGGTATTGTATAGAAAGTATGGCACAAAAAAAGCCAAGATATTCACCTCGGCTTTTTTCTTTTAGTAGCGGGGACCAGACTCGAACTAGTGACCTTCGGGTTATGAGCCCGACGAGCTACCAACTGCTCCACCCCGCAA
>JAIRVH010000122.1 GCA_031253985.1 Sphingobacterium sp. | reverse complement strand
GTGGTGCCACCTGGGTTCGAACCAGGGACACAAGGATTTTCAGTCCTTTGCTCTACCAGCTGAGCTATGGCACCAGTTGACCTTTTATTTAAATCTGTGATCATCAGATTGAAGCGTGGGTCAATTAGCGATTTAAGAGCGATTCTTAAGATTGCTTCTACTGAGTAAATCAAATATATAAATCTGCTTTAAATAGTATCTAAAGGTGTTTTTGAAACAAATTTATATACTATGTTTATTGAAGTTAGAGGCGTAATAGACGCCAAAAAAGGTGGAAGAAGTTATATTATTTTTTACTATAATGGTAAGAGATATCGATTTTATAACGGTAAGCATCTAGGCTTAGGGATTCAGCCCAATAAGGGAGAATTGACGCAGAAAAAAATTAGTGCGTCAATAGAATTATTGAGGTTTAAAACAATGCAGGCACTTGAGGATGGTTGGAATCCAGAGGAAGGAAATTATATTGCCAGTGACGCACTTTTAGAAGAAAAAAATGAAAAATGCGTCAGTTCTGTTTTTAAATCTATACTAGAATCAAAGACTTCATCGGGAATTTCGAATAGTTATAAGAACGATTTAACTTATCTTGTCAATAACTTTTTGAATTTTCTAACGAAAGCTGAAAAGGATAATAATATATCAGAATTGAGTTCTGATCGGATTGTTGAATTTTTAGATTCATTTAATTCTTCTGCCACAAATTATAACAATAAACGACGAATGCTTTCGGTCTTATTCAATTGTATTATTGAAAGAGGATATCTTCTCGAAAATCCGTTGAAGAAAACTAGAAAGCAAAAACAAAAAGTGGTATTGAATGATGTCTATACAGATAGGGAATTTAAGAATCTTCTAAGATTTCTACAGGAGAACAACAACGATTTATATGTAATGGGTTTGATTATGTATGGATGTTTGTTACGACCTCACACCGAAATACTGTCATTAACTCGAGGTAATTTTAATGAGGATTTTTCGATTATTACTCTTGGAGGAAATGAAAATAAGAGCGGTAAGATTAGGAAAGTTAATGTTCCCGAATACGTGCGTGAAGCTATACAAGATCGAATTCCCTTAATGAAAAAAGATAATACCAATCTTTTTACACTGGCAAACAGAAAATTCAATGTCGGTTACTTTAATACACTTTGGGACAGACTGAAAGGAATTTATTTCTTATTTAAAATCATCAGCTATCATAACCTTTTCTTCTTTAATATTATTCAAGAAGTCCGTATATTTTATTGGCAATTTTTTTCTATTGAAATAAAAATAGAAATCGAAGGATCCACCTATGATCCCTTTGCCTGGCAAATAGACAAAACGATCAATTCCTCTTTCAATATCATAACTTGAGTCGGGCATTGTCCAATCCATATAGGTCCAAAATTGATAGCCATCCGAATTATTTTTCAATTTTAACGTTTTAGAGAAATATTCTCGTCTATCCGTCGCCCAGTCCAAAAAAGAATGTGTGCCTTCACCTAATCTATATAATGGAAATTCATAATTAGGGTATGTACTCTTAAATATTTTTTCAAATTGAAGAATACTGCACGCAAGCCCTACTGTATTGATTCGACCATATATATTTGCAAAGAAATCAGAGCGATTACGGACACTATAAAACTGTAAAAGACAATTTTTTGATGCATAGTAAGTGTCCCCTTGTTTTATTACAATCTTATAACTATTAAAGAATTTTGTCTTTTCATTAACAACATTATGTTGAAACGAAAGGATATTTTTGTTGCGGAGTTGCTTTAAGTTTTCAAAATTTACAATAGCCTTTTGAATTGTATCAGGATTTATTTTGACCCAATCCTCATCCCCAGATAGATCTGGAAGTACCGCAAACAACATAATATCGTAATCTTGTAGGATATTTAATCTTCCATCATGACCAATATTTGTACTTGCTGATGTAATGAGGTTGAACAAACTAATTTCTCTATCAATTCTATATAATGAATTCGTATTCAACTTGTATTTCGTGACATCAGCTGCTTGAAAACTATCGTCCAAAATGAAGTACTTTACCTGAGCTTCACTATGAAAGCATAAGATTAAAAACGTAAGAATAACAACTACTCTCAGTCTATTTTTAATGTATACATTATTTTTCATTTTATATTAGCATAATAAATCTGCATTGTTAAATTTTTACTTACATAATGTTCCAGCATTACCTGATCGGTGACTTTTGTTGACAGAAGTTTCGACTCCATCGATATTTACCACTCCTCCCTTAGCTAGCGCCATTGCATCATATGGACTCATATTCGGATTAAAAGATTGAATTGCTGCAGCAAGTTCATCTAATTGTGTTCCAAAACTTGCATGATTTTTTACGAATTTCCTTTGACTTCCTACATTCTGTGGTAACCAACCGGAATATAATATGCCAAATTGTTCACTTTTGTTTTCAGTTGCTAATCTGGCAAATTCGAAATTCAGAAACCCATGCAAAGCTTCATGGAACATTGTTGCTGCTATATATTCTTTGGAAGAATTACTAAGAATATCTGGATTCATACTTATTATGTGTTTCTGACTATATATGGTTCCTGAAGATGTATGGTTGGCATCCTCATTTGTTCCCGCTAAGTTCGCATCTACTCTAAATGTTATCTTAAAATCTTTTATTTCTATTTTTTGCTATCCTTATTGCTGTACCCATAGCGTGTATCTATATGATATTAAGAACTCCAAAGTAAAACTTCTAAAACTCAAATACTCAAAAATAAATATAATCATCCCACTCACTTGAAACTTGGAGGGGTTTGTGAGTGGGATTCATTTCTTATTTAAAATCATCAGCTATCATAACCTTTTCCTCTTTAATATTATTTAAGAAGTCCGTATATTTTATTGGCAATTTTTTTCTATTGAAATAAAAATAGAAGTCGAATGAACCGCCAATAATTCCTTTTCCGGGTGCATATAGAAAACGATCAATGCCCCGCTCTAATTCGTAATTATGAGGGTGCTCGTACCAATCTGTAAATGTCCAAAACTGATATCCAATTTCACCCGTTTTCAAATTAATCTTTTTTGAAAGGTATTCTCGTCTGTCCCTAAGCCGGTCAAAAGATATAATTCTGTAAGGAGATTCACCTATGCCATATAATGGAAATTCGCTATAGGGATACCTGTCCATATATATCTTTTCCACCTCTTTTATTGAAATCTCATGTAAATCAGTGTTTATAGTACCAAACGGATTGGTAAATATTTCTGCTCGGTTCCTTATCGCATAGAACTGTAATAAACAAGTTGTTGGTGCGTAAAATTTACCCTTTCTGTTTACAATAATTTTATATTCATTTAGAAATTTTGTCTTACTACCATATTTATTAAAGAATAATGAATATGTATGTGATTCAAATAAATTGTTTAAGGTACCAAATTTGATTATACACTTTTGAATAGAATCCAATGCTATTTCTTTCCAGCTTTCCTTGCCTTCCAGATCAGGGAGAACCGAAAATAGGATCAGATTTTGATCATAACCTTTTTTGAATGCTTTCTTATCTAAAGCATATCCATCATACAATATATTGAAGCATTCGACCTTTGCATCAATTCCATATAACTCCTTGGCAAACATCGTAACTTGATGAACTTTATAATTCTCAGAAGTATCCTCTAAAAGAAAATATTTTGTCTGTGCCTGAGTTTTATCAAGGCATACTATTAGCAGTATGAAAAGAAACAAAATCTTAATTGCATTTTGTCCCTGAAGTTCCTTTTTTATGTGCATAATTGACTGATAATTCAACTGAATTTAAATCTTTAATAACTCCACCTTTTGCAAGAGCCATTGCATCGTAATCGCTTATATTTGGGTTAAAACTTTTTATTGCCTTTTTTAAATCCTCAAGCAAAGTACCATAGGCTGAATATTCCAATACAAATCTTGTTTGATTTCCAATCTCAGTGGGTATTATGCCTGGATAAAGAATTCCAAACTGTTCTATTACCAAGAAAAAGGAAAACTTGCTTCGCTAAAAGCCTCAAATTGGAACCTACATCTACTTAGTGATCCCACTCAATTGAAACTTGGAGAGTTTTGTGAGTGGGATTTACTTATTGATTAAGTCTCTCAACATCATTTAAATTCCTCTGCGATCATCACATTCTCATTCAATATATTTTTGAACCATTTATTGCTATCGTGAATCCTATTTAAGAAATGAAAATAAAAATCATAAGATCCACCAACAATCCCCTTATTAGGAATGTAAATAAAACGATCTATCCCTCTATCAACATTCCAGCCATCGGTAATACTCCAATCTGTAAACGTCCAAAATTTATATGCCGTATCATCCTTTAGTTTAAAAATAGATGTTAGGTATTCTCGCCTTACTCTTAAATTATCATCTAAATAAGTTGGCAATTCGTGAATGTCCAGAGGAAATACTTTTTTTTCTTGAAGAAGGCCTTCAAAAACATTCTTCATATCCCTTATACTTACTTTCTTTTGGGTTGTATCAATAGTCGCATAGGGAATGTTATAATTACTAGGATATTCTCTGATTGCATAAAATTCTACAAGACACTTTTTACTGACGAGATACTGATCACCAACTTTCTTTACAACCTGATATTTGTGTAAAAATTTTGTATCCTTTTTTATTTGCATATCAAGAATATTCAAACTAGAAGTTACATCCTCAAGAAGTTCTTGAAAGGAAATTATATTTGTTTTAAGATCTGTCGAATCAATTGAAGACCAATTTTCACTGGATTCAAAATCAGGCAATACTGAACAAAGAATAAGGACATCAGAATATGTCTTGGGTAAAGAAGCGATTGGGTTTGGTCGAATATTAAACAGCTCTATTGATCCATCATAATCATACAGATCCCTAACTCGAAGTGTATAGTTGGTAATTTTACTCTTATCCCTCAAATTATCCAATATGATATAGCGAAAATCTTGAGAGTATCCTTTGAGGAAAAATGTTAACAAGCATATTATTAAAAGAGTTCTAGTATACATAATATTATAATTTAGTTGGATCACAGAGTGTACCACTGCCTAATGGGTTTGTTTTTCTATTTCTCTCTTGATCATTAATTCTGATTTCTTGTTCGGACATAGAAGATCTAGTAACGACACCCATCAAAGCTAAGGCATAAGCCTTTTGCGGATCAAATTGTGGATTATAATTTAAAATAGCATTTTTAATTGCATTGACAAATGGGCCATAACTAGAGTGGCTTTGATTTATTAAATACAATGTTCGATTACTGTTAGCATCATAATATTCGGTCACGGATGGAAATTGTTGTTGAAAAGCTTCGCTTCCTAAAGATTGCTTTGAAAAATTTAGGTAAGCATGAAGCGCTTCATGAATCATTGTTGCGACAACATATTCCTGGGAACTATTTTCCAAGACATATTTGTTCAACCTAATTGTCGGGCTTAAAATATTTCCTCCTGCATCACCGTCAACTTTTTGACCAATAATATTCGCATTAACCGCTGAAAATTTTAAATTTTTAAAGCCATTCTCAGTGCTTCCATTAAAAGTTTGATCTATTAAATCTGATATATCACTTTTTAAATAAGGCAACATTGCTAGTATTTGTTGTGCACAAGGATATCCCTGTAAAGAATCGATGATTTCTTTATCCTCTGCGCTAGGAGAGCTTGTCCCTCCTCCAGATCCACCACCATGTCCAGGAGGGAAATAATCCCCTGGCTCACCAAAGCCTGGATCATCCTCTCGTTCTCCCTTTTCGGGCGGTGTACAAGTTACCTGATTTAATATGCCATTTACATAGGCATAAGTACATCCAGCACGAAGTTTTGACCCTGACTGGGATTTACCTTTAGTATTAGCAAACTTTATTCTTATCACATCATTACTATTAATAACCCAGCCTTTATTATAATAACGAATCCTTTCAGCTTTATCAGACAGAGGCCGTGATAAAATTAATCCTGAATATCCACCTGTTAAACTTGTTGGAACAAAAATCACGGTGGTAAAACTCCATTCTAACTTTTTATTACGAACAGCTTTCAAAATCACATTATCCTTTAGATTTATTTCTAAGCCATTTATTGGATAGATCACTGTATCCAATAGTCTAACCGTGACCAAAACTGTATCTTCGCCTTTATAAATAGTCTTTGACCAGTCGACTTCAGATCTGAATGTCGGTGTGAGTAAATGTACCTGAGATTGATCATATCCTGTTTGTTTTTCAAACTCAGCTCTTAACAAATCAATTTTATTTTCTCCACTGGTCAAATCTTGATGATCATTTTTACATGCTATGATAGACACAATGAAAAATATAATTAATAAACATCTTTTCATAAACACCCTTTAACTTTTCTTTTAATGTTAATATATTCAACATTAAAGATATGGAATGAAAGATATTGATATTAAAATAAATAAAAAACTACACAATAGTGTGTTTAAGAATTCATAATGGTTATATGGCATTCCGTTTCGGAATCACTAGCATAAAGATATGCCAAACTAAATTAAAAACGAAATCGGACTACATCCAAATTCGTTTTTAATGCGTTGCAGTTTGTCATACTTGATGCCTTAGTAATTCCTCCACTTAATAAAAACTCCTTTGTCTTTTGAACAAGCATTGCATGCACATTCAAAATCCAACCGCTTTTAGAGTCTGGCTCGCCTGCTGTTCTCTCAGGCTTCGCTCTTGTCACTATTTTGATAAGCCCAGGTCACAAGCCCCTTTTTTCAAAAATACCGCCAAGAAGCTTCGTCTATTTCATAGATATCTTTGAATCGTGCTTCGCACTTTTCTTCAACGACCTTCGTTCAACTCGCAGGACGGCGAGCAAAAGAACTGGCTTAATATCTTAGAGGGGATTTGGGTAACGAAACACTTTCTAATAGAATAGGGGATATTACCCGATGGATTACGCATCGATATTATCCCAGCTCACTTTTGTTTTATATTATATAAATAATCCAAGTGATCTTATGATAATTTTTCGAATGAGGTGATATTGATATATAAATACCTTGAAATAAGTTTATTATAGAGTGCGTCAGACAAGTGCGTCAATAACAGGGACTCCATATACACTAAGTAAGATTTTTTAAGAAAGAGAAGAGAGATTGATACAGCAATTTTTTTTGAAAAAGGAGGGATAAAAAATAAACCGCTTCGAAAAGTGCGTCACTAAAGGAATATTTCCTAACTTTGACACACTATTTAAAGCGGTTTTTTTGTGGTGCCACCTGGGTTCGAACCAGGGACACAAGGATTTTCAGTCCTTTGCTCTACCAGCTGAGCTATGGCACCAGTTGACCTTTTATTTAAATCTGTGATCATCAGATTGAAGCGTGG
>JAIRVH010000119.1 GCA_031253985.1 Sphingobacterium sp. | reverse complement strand
ATTAACTTTAAATGTTCGTAATATTGTTTGTTTTTGTCTAAAATAAACTTTACTTTTGCATTCCTCTTGGGGAGTTTTGTATTAATTGAAGTAAGAACAAATTAGCATAATAGCGTCATGAAAAGAACATTTCAGCCATCGCAAAGAAAAAGAAGAAACAAACACGGTTTTAGAGAGCGTATGAGCTCTGCAAACGGTAGAAGAGTATTAGCTTCACGTAGAGCTAAAGGTAGAAAACGTCTTACAGTGTCTGACGAATACCGTCACAAAGGTTAATCTTTGACAAGGATCGGTGGCCGCTTATAAGAACTTTTTCTAATAAGATTAAGTCATCGTATGAAAAATACATTTACAAAAGAAGAACGGTTATGTGCGAAAAGGCGTATTGATACGCTTTTTAAAAGCGGTTCTTCTTTTGTTTTGTATCCGTTTAGAGTTGTTTTCATTTTCGAGAACAACCATATAGCTGACAATACTCCCGCCAGTCAGTCTATCATTTCCGTATCCAAACGTAGGTTTAAAAGAGCAGTTGACCGCAATTCGATTAAGCGAATGATGCGCGAGAGTTACCGTACGCAAAAATCGAATGATTTGATTCCATTTTTGTTGAAACATAATGTAACTTTGTATTTGGCTATTCAATATGTAGGTAAGCAGATCTTAACGTATGATGTGTTTAATGCCGCAATGAGTAAAATGCTGAAAAAATTGCAGGATGAATGTGCTGAAGCTTATTTGGAAAAAGGGGATTCAACCCCTGTTTAGTTTTATTTTCTTGGCTATTATTCGGTTTTACCAAATTTTTATTTCACCATTTTTGGGTGCTAATTGTAGATACACGCCGACCTGTTCTCAATACGGAAAGGAGGCTATTCTGAAATATGGGCCTTTTAAAGGTGGCTGGATGGCTTTAAAACGAATTGCACGTTGCAACCCCTGGGGTGGGCACGGACATGATCCTGTGCCATGATTTCAATAATGACGATGAATAATTTAATTTTACAAATTGATACTTCAACCACGATTTGCTCGGTTGCCTTAAGTGAAAATGGTGAAACGCTAGCGGTTATCGATCTTGATGAACCTAATGCCCATGCCGCTAAATTGACCATTTTAATCGCGGAAATCCTTAAACAAACAGACCGGACGATGCAGGATTTAAGTGCTGTGGCGGTGAGCATGGGGCCAGGCTCTTATACAGGTTTACGTATAGGGGTGTCGACGGCCAAAGGTCTTTGTTACGCATTGGATATACCGTTGATTGCTATCAATACGTTGGAAGCGTTATTTTTAGGGTATAAAGAGCAGTTTGGTTTAAAGGAGCAGGAAGCTTATTTACCCATGCTTGACGCCCGTCGTATGGAAGTATATACGGCCGTTTATGACCATAATGCTGATTTAGTAAAAGCAACTTCAGCGGAAATTATCGATGTGGATTATTTCAATGAATTGTTGTCAAGCTATAGCCGTGTTCATCTATTTGGTTCGGGAGCCGATAAATTTGAAGATTTGTTTGGCGCAACAGAACGTGTTCATATCCTGACTGGCTTTCAGGATTCCGCCGCCTTTTTATCGCAGCTGGCATTTGATAAGTTTCAGAAAAAACAGTTCGAGGATGTTGCTTACTTCGAGCCATTCTATCTCAAGGATTTTGTGGTTACCACAGCAAAGAAAAAGGTTGGCTTATTATAGCCAACCTTTTCTTTTAAACCATAAATAAATAGCCAGCGATATGGCCACCATGATCCCCATGGCAACCGGGTATCCATAGTACCATTCTAGTTCGGGCATATTTTTAAAATTCATGCCATAAATTCCCGCAACAAAAGTGATTGGCATAAAAAAGACCGAGAAAATTGTGAGGATGCGCATGATCTCATTCGTGTGATTAGACGATATATTAAAGTATACATTGAGCAGTTGTGCTACATTCTCTGATAAATTTTCGTATAAGGTCGATGTACGGACCTGAAGATCTTTTAAATCCCGTGTGTAGACATCCTTTTTGGACGATGAATGAAAATGCTCGACAACCTCTCTGTAGAGAAAGATTACCTTTCGCGCTACATCAATCTGCCTTTTGATAAAATAGAGGTTTTTCAATACTGGCTGCTGTTTCATCCGTTTCAGAAATATCAATTCCTCGTATGCGTCGATCCGTGTTGAAAGCTGTTCCAAAGTTTGGCTAAAGGTGAATACGGCCGCTGTCGTGATAAATACAGCTAGTTTACGGCTATTTTTTGTTTTGATGGATGTGAATTCAATGTTCTTAAGCTTTTCTAAGAATTCGATTCTACGTTTGTGTACCGTAATGACAAAATCGTTTCCATAGAAGATGGTCAGGCGGTCTGTAATCTCGCCGATGCTGTCCGAATTTTCTTTGAAATTGTCTGACATGACACGAAGAATAACGAACGTATAGTTTTCAAATTCTTCGATTTTAGGTAGGTGCTCAGGTTCTTTGGAGTCCTTGATAGAAGCTTCATTTAAATTGTAGCGCTCTTTGATGAAAGTGAAATCTTCTGAAGTCGGCTCAGAGATATCTATCCATTCGTAGTTTGCGATTTCTTTTTCAACAATCGTTCTGACCATAAATCTAATTTTAGCAAGGGCAAGATAAGAAAGAAAATAAAAAAAGCCATCAACGGAGCTGATGGCTTTTCTGAATTTTTATGATCTTCTATTTGTTTGAAGTTTTATATTCTTCGTTTAATTGTTTGATTACCTCGTTGGTAATTTCCAAAGACGGATCAGCATATAATACGGTAGGGTTGGTTTTCGAATAAGTCAATACCAACTTGTAACCATTTTCTGCGGCATGTTTTTTCAGGAATTCAGTAATTTTATTATAAACATTATTGAATTCTTCGGACTCGTCTTTTGCAATAGAGGAAGAAGCTGTTTGGTCTAAACGCGCAAGTTCATCTTGTTTACGTGCTAGCTTCTGTTCAGTAGCTTGTCTATCAGTGGCAGACATGGTAGCTGCATTTTTTTGATATTCGGCAACTTCACGTTGGAAAGCCGTACTTTTTGATTGCAGATCCGCTTGTGCTTTTTTAACCTTGTTTTCAAGCTTTGATTTAATATCCTTAAAATATTGGTATTTTTCTGAAAGGGAATCCGAGTTTAAATAGACGATTTTATCTTTGCTACTTCCCTGACTCTCTTTACTTACCGCATTGGAATCGTTTTTAGCAGGTTCGTTTGATGTTTTCGCACCTTGGTTACATGATGCAATTGTTCCAACCAATAAAAGGCCAAAGGAAACTTTCGATACAATTGAAAATATAGTGTTCATTTTTTTGTTATTTGCAAATTATTACTGAAAACAAACCTAACATAAAAAAATCGAAATTCT
>JAIRVH010000108.1 GCA_031253985.1 Sphingobacterium sp. | reverse complement strand
ATTGTGAGCGCCAATGGAAGCAAAACTTATGGATGAAAAACTACCTATCAAGGCACCTTATAACCTAATTTCAGCATGATGAAGCGAAGAATATTTTTACAGCAAAGCAGTTTATTGGGAGCCTCCTTCTTGTTTGCCGGGCATTTGAAAGCATTAGGCAAGGAATCGGTGGATATGGAAAGCTATTATACACTGTTTCAAAATCCGTCGACTACACAAAGACCTTTTGTGCGCTGGTGGTGGAATGGAAATAAAATCAATAAAAATGAACTGCTCCGCGAACTGAAGCTTTTAAAGGATGCCGGAATAGGTGGAGTGGAAATCAATCCCATTTCCTTTCCGAAGCGTACCGATGATATGGGCATACCCGCATTAAAATGGCTGAGCAAGGAATGGGTAGACATGGTGCAGTATACAGCCAATGAAGCAAAAAAGATGGGTATGACCACCGATCTCATCGTTGGATCCGGTTGGCCTTTTGGTTCGGAAGATCTTCGGGAGGAAGAAACCGCCCAGGTTATACTGGTGCATTGTGAACCCATCGAGGGACCTACAACCTATGTTGTCCGGCCCTACCATGTTTTTAATATGATAGACCCCGCTGTAACGGATAAAAACCCATTGCGCAGTCCCGAGATCCTTGCCATCAAATTGGTCAAAGATCCGATGCAGTCTATCGATGATGCGGTTGATTATGCGGCAGAAATCGGCAAAGATAAAATTGAAATCCCTGTTCCTCCAGGAAAGCATATCCTCTATTTCCTGGTGAAATTTAAAGCTTTTGCCTCTGTCATCAATGGCGCCCCGGGCGCAGCGGGATCCATACTCAATCACATGGATAAGGAAACTGTATCTCGTTACCTCGAGCGTATGTCTACACAAATGCAACAGCAGATAGGACCCTTAAAAATCTATGTACGGGCATTGTTCACCGACAGCATGGAGCTCGAAGGTTGTAATTGGTGTGACGACTTTGCTGTTGAGTTTCAGCGCCGTCGCGGTTATGATATTATGCCTTATTTGCCTTTTATCTTATTTAAGGTGGGGCGCTTGGGGGCTGTGGTCGACGAAAATTACGGTGCAAAAAAAGGAACGGAACTTACTGAGATTCTAAATCGTGTGCGCTTTGATTATGAATATACAAAAGCCTGTTTATTGAAGGAACGTTTTACGGATACCTATGTCAACTGGTGTCGTTCGTTAGGGGTGAAATCGCGCGCACAGGCCTATGGAAGGGGTTTTTTTCCATTGGAAAGCAGCTTGGACTACGATATTCCGGAAGGGGAATCGTGGACAACAAATTATTTGCGCCATAAGCTGGGGGAAGAGATGCCTGATGAAGACTATCGTCGGGGCCGTGGTTATACCATGATCGACAAATACGTCTCCTCCGCAGCACACCTGAAAGGAAAACGACTTGTCAGCTGCGAGGAGATGACCAATACTTACCTTGTTTTTAATACGCAGCTCGAATTGTTAAAGCTGGGATCGGATCAGAGTGCAATGACCGGGATTACACATTCTGTTTGGCATGGATTTAATTATTCGCCCTTGGAAGCTCCTTTTCCTGGATGGATTCAATACGGCTCTTTTTATAACGAACGCAACAACTGGTGGCCCTATTTTAACTATTTAAATAATTACAAAGCCCGCCTTTCATCACAGCTTCAGCAGGGCGATTATTTCGCAGATATGGCCATTTTACCCGCCAATTATGATCTCTGGACGGAGAATGGCGTGCAAACGGATCCTTTTCCTGAGAAATTGAATGTACCCTATACCTCCCTGCTCTGGGAAGCTATCAGCAAAAATGGCGGGAATGCAGATTATATAACGGAGATGATACTGCAGGATTGTAAGGTAGAGAAGGGAAAGCTATGTTATGGTAAAAGAAAATATAGTGTGCTTTTTTTGCCCGGTATTAAGCGGATGTCGCCGAAGTCCATGGCTCGTCTCGTAGAGTTTGTTCAATCTGGTGGGCGTATCGTGGCGATTGAAACGTTACCACAGATGAGCCTAGGATTGCAAGATCAGGTGAAAAATGATGCCGAGGTACAAGCTTTACTGCGTAAGCTGCAATCCTATCCAGATCGATTTATTGCCACACCTAAGCCTGAGGACAATAACTTTATGGACTGGTACCATTTGGCCATGCAGCGGTTCAGTTTACCCCATTACCTGCATATCGATCAGCCTAATCGCTATGTGATGCAGATGCGATCTATTCGGGATGATGGTAGTGAATGCTATTTCATCCAGAACGCGCACCGTGCGAATAGTGCAAGACTAAACATCTCATTTATTGCGCCCGAAATTAGAAAGAAAACATGTTGGCTATGGGATCTGGATACGGGCAGACGTTCTCGGGTAATCTTGGATCGTGAAAACAGTTTGTTACTGGATATGGGGCCTACAGATGCTTTTCTTTTTGTATTTGACAACCATCGGGAAGGTACGGTTTGGCAGCCTTTGGCAACAACTGGAAACCATGTGCTGGATTTGAGTACCCAATGGAAAGTGGAATTAAAACATAAACAGGAAGGTACATCCCAACAACTGGTACTACCGCGGCTGATAGACTTTAAAGAGGATGAACAATTGATGTGGTTTTCAGGAACAGCAATCTATCAGCGTTCATTTAACTGGTCTGCAGCAGGGCAATGCCTGTTGAATCTTGGAAAGGTAGCGGGTGTTTCTGAGGTTTTTGTCAATGGCCAATCACTTGGCGTAAAATGGTATGGAAGGCGGATTTACGACCTCGCTGCCGTGTTAAAAAATGGGGAGAACCAGATCGAAGTGCGTATTACGACCACCATGGGAAATTATTTGAAAACATTGAAGGATAATGAAAATGCGCAATATTGGGTCAACAGAAAAGGTCGGGAGCAGGAAATACAATCTATGGGCCTGATCGGTCCAGTCACTTTATATACAAGCTAAATCATGAAAATATTACCTATTTTTCTTTTCATCATCCAGGCTTTAACAGTCAGGCTGGTCGCAGCGCAGGATTACCAAGCCGTAGATTTTGGTATTCGCGGTGATGGTGAAGCACTGAATACACGGTCTATCCAGGCCGCAATTGATTATATTACAGCCAAGGGCGGCGGAAAGCTTGTCTTTACCCCAGGCAACTACATCACGGGATCGTTTTATCTGAAGTCCAACGTGACCTTACAACTGGATCAGGGGGCAAATCTTTTGGGGTCCAACAATCCTTTTGATTATCATAAAGATACCGTAGTCAACTGGCAGTCGATGATCTACGCAATTCGACAACAGAACATTGGTATTATCGGAAAAGGAACAATCAATGGTCGCGGTTTTCAGACAGCAATGAATGCC
Source organism: Sphingobacterium sp. (assembly GCA_031253985.1). Lineage (GTDB taxonomy): Bacteria > Bacteroidota > Bacteroidia > Sphingobacteriales > Sphingobacteriaceae > Sphingobacterium. The sequence goes on along the minus strand of JAIRVH010000108.1, from coordinate 13,755 downwards.
ATTCAAAATGTGCATAAGGGAATAGTGCAGGATGAACTTAAATTAGATCGACTGCGGGAATGGAACCGTCCCGAAAACATTTACTTCCGGGAGTGTAAAAATGTACTGATTAAGGATATTACCTTGCGTGACCCCGGTAGTTGGAATCAGACCTACGACCAATGTGAAGACCTCCATGTGGAAGGCATTTATGTAGACAGTAAGTCCTATTGGAATAATGACGGCATCGATGTGGTAGACTGCAAGAATGTGGTGATCCGGAATTGCTATTTTGATGCGGCTGATGATGCCATCTGCTTCAAGTCACACGATGCAAATGCAGTCTGTGAGAATGTGCTGGTCGAAAACTGTACAGCGCGCTCCAGTGCCAGTGCCCTCAAGTTTGGGACAGTATCCCGTGGTGGTTTCCGAAATTTTGTTGTCAGAAATCTGGTGGTCTATGATACCTATCGATCGGCAATCACTTTTGCTGCTGTAGATGGTGGGTTCGTTGAAAATATACTTGTGGACGGTGTCAAAAGTATCAATACCGGTAATGTCATTTTCTTGCGTATCGGCGATCGTTGGAGCAAGGGAAAGAAACCCTTTATGAAAGATATAACGATTCGCAATGTATATGCTGAGGTACCTGCCAATAAACCGGATTTGGGATATAGTTATGAGGGACCCGTAGAAGATATGCCCCGAAATATTTCTCCGGCAAGCATCATCGGCTTACCTGATCATAAGATCGAAAATGTTACGCTGGAGAATATAGAGATTGTTTATCCCGGAGGTGGAAATCCATTATATGCTTACCGCGGGACTGATCCCAAGTCATTGGATGGCATTCCCGAAATGGCCAATGCTTATCCGGAGTTTTCACAGTTTAAAGAGTTGCCAGCGTGGGGATTATATATTCGGCATGCCAAACAGATCAATTTAAAAAATGTGACTTTCCGTATTAAAGGTGCAGACTACAGGCCAACGATTGTTGCCGATGACCTTACTGGGGGAGCCTGGGATTTTAAATCCTATTTGGATGGAGATCGGCTAAAGGACAGTTTCCACTTATATCAAACAAAAGATGTCAAAATTAATTAGACAGCCTAACATGAAGAAGTATCTATTTTTGATCGTGTTATGGGCGAGCTGCTTCAAGCTGTTCGCTCAGGACTATAACGCATCGCTTTTCGGTTGTAAGTCCGATGGTGTAACCAATAATATGGGATCTATACAATATGCCATTGATTATATTGCCAAAAAAGGCGGCGGTAAACTACATTTTTATGTCGGACGTTATCTGACGGGAACATTTAGTTTAAAATCCAATGTATCCATCGAACTGCATGAGGGCGCTGTACTGGTCGGCAGCAGCAACATCTTTGATTACAGCCTTCAGGATGGCAAAAGAGCACTGATTGTTGCGGTCGGTCAATCCAACATTCAGATTGGTGGGAAAGGTGTCATTGATGGGCAGCAGTCTTTATTGCGTAGCCAGGTCGCAGCGCTAAGACAGAAAGGAAACATTGATCTATCTGAAAAAGCGGAAGACATTAGCCTAATTTATTTGAAAGCTTCTAGAAATATCCAGATCAACGGCATAATGGAATTGAACCTGCTCGGAGCTGCACATTTTATTGATCAATGTGCAGATGTTACCCTTAGCGCATTGGATATAAATAGCCCGGGCAGCATTGGCTTGTATGTTAGCAATTCCAAAACGGTGCGCCTGTCCAATGTTTTCTTTCAGGCAATTGGCAAGGCTCTGGTTGAATCGGAGGGAAGTCAGCAGGTAGTCAAAGAAAATAGCCGCTTGGCTAATGGTAAAACATTATAAATCGGATGTTTATGAAAATCAAACTTATTCTTGTCATGATCTTCCTTTATGGTGGTATACTGACATTACAGGCGAAAGAATACAATGCTTCTCTTTTCGGCATTAAATCGAACGGAACAACATTAAATACCACTTCTATACAAAGAGCAATTGATTTTATTCATGAGCAGGGTGGGGGGACGTTACGATTCTACGTTGGACGTTATCTGACGGGGACCGTCGTGCTCAAAGAGAATGTGCATATTCAACTCGAAGAAGGCGCAATCCTAGTCGGCTCAACCAATATTTATGACTATAATATCGATGTCCCGAATTGTGCTTTGATTTATGCAAAGGACGCTAAAAATATCACCATTAAAGGGAAGGGCGTTATTGATGGGCAAGGGCGTGAAGTTGCTTATAATTTGCTTGCACAGATCCAGAGCGGCGTGCTCAAAGATCCCTTAGACTATGATCGCCCACGAAATAGAAGGCCAAAGGCCATTTATATGCGTTCTTGTGAAAATGTCCGTATTCATGGTGTCACCATCAAAAATTCAGCCGACTGGGTTCAGGTCTATGATCAATGTGTCAATACGGTCGTAGATAGCATCACAGTTGATAGCAAGGCTTTTTGGAACAATGATGGTATCGACATTGTCGATTGTCGTAACTTTAAGTTGCTCAACTCTTTTATCGATGCTTCAGACGATGCCATATGCCTAAAGTCGCATGATGCAACGAAGAGCTGTGAAGATGTTGAGATCCGCAATTGTACAGCACGGTCGAGTGCCAATGGTATTAAATTCGGTACTGTTTCCGCTGGTGGTTATAAACGCATTCGTATCATCAACAATAAAGTCTATGATACCTTTCGTTCGGCTTTGACGATTGCAACTCCCGATGGCGGCATAGTAGAAGATATTCTTGTCGATAGTCTGACGGCATTTAACACAGGGAACCCTTTTTATTTGCGTATTGGCGCACGTTGGAATAAGGGGCGCATCGGCTCCATGAATAATGTTGTGATTCAGAACGTAAAAGTTGAGGTAGCAAAAGAGAAACCAGACCGCGGTTATTCTTACGAAGGGCCTATTGAAGATAATCCGCGCAATCCATCACCCTCGAGCATTGTAGGACTGAAAAACGCACCTATCCGAAATGTAACCTTTCGGAATATAGAAATCAGCTACCCGGGTGGATCGAATCAACACTATGCTTATCGGGGTACGAGCAGAACCGATCTCGACAGTATTCCCGAAATGGAAGCATCTTATCCTGAATTTTCCCAATTTAAAGAGCTTCCAGCATGGGGCTTTTATATTCGACATGCAGAAAACATACATTTTGAAGGGGTAGTCCTCAAATTGAGGGAGCAGGATTATAGACCGATGCTGGTACTGGATGATGTCAATGGATATTCCCTGTTGAGGGTAAAGCAGACGGGAGCGAAAGGGAAGAAAGAGCTGGTTGCACAGGGATCAAAAAAAATTAAACCTTAAAGGAAATACGTAACTTGTTGACCAAGATATAACCTGTTAAATTGAATGTTATGCGATTACACCTGTTGTTGGCCTTGGCAGGCTTGATGCTCTCCCTGGGATTACGTGCCCAAAATACAGCGCAGGATTCTGTTTATGTTTATGCACATTACACAAAACAGGAAATTTATATTCCCATGCGGGATGGAAACAAGCTCTATACAGCAATTTACATCCCGCGAGATACGGCAAAGAGTTACCCGATTATGATGATGCGGACCCCCTACAGTATTGCACCTTATGGGGAACAGAATTTTCGAATTCCGATCGGTCCAAGCATGGAATTTGTGCAGGAAAAATTCATTTTCGTTTATCAGGATGTTAGGGGAAAATATAAGTCTGAAGGGGAGTTTATAGCCAATCGTCCCTTTACAGATAGGCTAGGAGCGGTCAATGAATCAACAGATACCTACGACACAATTGATTGGCTCGTGAAACATTTAAAATCGAATGGTAAAGTGGGAATATGGGGTATTTCGTCTCCTGGGATGTACGCATCGATGTCACTGATTGATTCACATCCTGCATTGCGGGCCGTATCTCCGCAGGCACCGGTAACGGATTGGTTTCTAGGGGATGATCGCCATCACAACGGGGCTTTTATGTTGATGGGGAGTTTTTCGTTTCTATCCTCGTTTGGTAAAAAGCGGGATTCTATCAGCAGCAAAGGACCAGCAGGATTTTCCAATTATGAAACAGATCAAACGTATTCCTTTTTTCTGAAAGCAGGAGCACTATCCAATCTCAATAAGCAGTATTTAAAGGGCGAAAGTATTCTTTGGAACGAAATGATGTCTCATCCAAATTATGATGACTACTGGAGGTCGCGAGCCTATCTTTCCCATATACGGGAGCTTAAACCGCAGGTGCTTGTTGTCGGTGGATGGTTTGACCAGGAAGACTTATATGGACCGTTGAAGACCTACCAGGCACTACAAAAAATTGCGCCTGACCGTGTAAAATTAGTAATGGGCCCTTGGTATCATGGTTCCTGGTCTAGGGGAAGTGGTCGTCAACTGGATAGCCTGGATTTTGGTCAAAATACAGCCAGCTATTATCGGAAAGAGATTGAACTTCCTTTCTTTGTGAGCCATCTCAAAGGGCAGGGTAAAGACGGACTTGCCGCAGCTACAGTTTTTGTAACAGGCGAAAACAGCTGGTCTTCGCACCGGACATGGCCTGTGGAAGAGGTACGGTCACAACCCTTGTTTTTTACAGCAGATCGAAAGTTGAGTTTGACGCCAGCCCCCAAATCGGCACCTCCCTATGTCTCCTATATTTCTGACCCCAGCAAACCTGTTCCCTATACTCGAGAAAAGACGGTTTTGCGCGGCTATAAATACATGTATGAAGATCAATTTTTTGCCGCACAGCGACCTGACGTCCTTGTCTTTGAAACTGAAGTCTTAGAACAGGATGTGAAGTTGATGGGGAATATACAGGCGAACCTGTTTGTCAGCAGCACTGGTAGCGATGCCGATTTTGTCGTGAAACTGATCGATGTGCATCCCTACAAAAAAGGGGATAAACTTTCGGATTGTCAATGTCTGATTCGTGGGGAGGTTATGCGGGCCAAATATCGAAAAAGCTTTGCTCATCCAGAAGCGATGAAACCCAACAGGGTTGAGGAAGTACGTTTCGATATGCAGGATGCTGCGCACGCATTTAAAAAAGGGCATAAGATTATGGTGCAGATACAAAGCTCCTGGTTTCCTTTGGTCGATCGAAATCCGCAGCAGTTTATGAACATTTATGAAGCTACCGATAAGGACTTCAAGACGCAGGAACATCGGATCTATTGTCAGGGGCAATATGCTTCTTTTATTTCATTACCTATTGTTACGTCTCATGAAAATTAAGTATTGTTATTGTTTTGTTCTTTTCTTTATTTCCAGCTTTTCGCTTCGGGCGCAGGTTGACTATGCGCGAGCTGTTGTAAAGGAGCTGGCATCAAAGGGCTATGCAGGTCGTGGATATGTATTTGATGGTGATCGAAAGGCCGCCGCTTTTATTGCCAAGGAGTTTAAAAAGAGCGGACTAATGCCCTTGAGCGATCATTATTATCAACCTTTTTTGATGCCCGCAAACGTGTTTCCTAAGGATGTTAAAATTACGATAGATGGCCAAAAACTCCGTATGGGTGAACAGGTATTGATCGAAGCATCCAGTCCGTCCCTCAAGGGGAAATTTGGACTGACGGAGGTCATGATCTCTTCTAATACGGATACTTTGGATAAACTGATGCAAAATACTGCATTTCAACATACATTTCTGGTACTTGATGAGCGCAAGGCTTTGGTAACAATGAAGCCCGACCAATTCCGGTCTGCCTTGCTGCGCCTTGCCCAAGGGGGGCATTATCGTGGGATTCTGGTGCAAACCAAGCAAAAGCTACTTTGGCGGGGAGCTACCAGCCAGCTCAATCGACCCATTGTTTATGTGAAAAATAATGCTGCTGTAGCGCTGGAGGGGAAGCAGATCAATCTGGCAATCCATGCCCGCTTTCAGCCAGACTATACGACAAATAATGTCTGCGGTATGCTGAAGGGAACCAGTGCATCGGACTCTACGATTGTCATCACGGCGCATTATGATCATGTCGGGGCGATCGGTAGACATATTGTTTTTACCGGTGCCAATGACAATGCCAGCGGTACTGCGCTCATGCTCTATCTGGCACGCTATTATCAGCAACATCCGCCGCGCTATAACATGGTTTTCTTGGCCTTTTCGGGCGAGGAAAGCGGTTTACTAGGCTCAAGTTTCTTTGCTAAGAATCCACTTATTGACCTCAAAAAAATTAAATTCCTGCTTAATTTTGATATGGCAGGCACAGGCGATGATGGCATTCAAGTGGTGAACGGCACGATATTTAAAGAACAATTCGAACGACTAACGGCAATCAATACGGAAAAGAAATACCTACCTCAGGTGAAAGTGCGTGGACCAATGAACCGGAGCGATCACTATCCTTTTTACGAAAAAGGAGTGCCTTCATTTTTCATCTACACCCTGGGTGGAATTGATGCCTATCATGATATTTACGATCGATACGAAACGTTGCCCTTTACGCGGTTTAATGAATATGTAAGACTCATGATTGATTTTATTGGCACCATTTAATTGGGGACTATAGTCTGTTAAATTTTTCGATATGAAGCATCTTAGAAGAACGTTGACCTTAGCACGGAAGATTTTCTGTTATAGTTTGTTGTATTTCATTCCATTTTGTAGCTATGGTCAACTGCAATTGGTTGTTTCACCTGACGGAAGTGACCATGGAGACGGTACACTAGCGCATCCCCTGGCGTCGGTCGCTCAAGCGCTAACGTTGTTACGGGCACAGCGAGGTGAGAAACCAGAGCGTACAGCCTTTGTGCTTCTTCGTGGTGGAACTTATTTCTTTGACTCGGGGATTTCATTGGATGAAAGAGACAGTCACACCATCATTCAGGCCTATGGCAATGAAAGGGTTATTTTTAAAGGTTCCATTCCACTTTCAATACCAAGTTTGCTCCATACAGGCAAGAATGGATCTGTTAATTTCTACCAACTGAATTTACCGGAACATGGTGTCAAGGACCTGGGACAATTGCGCCAGGTTGGTTTTTCAAGAGCCAGTGGCAATGCTCCGGGCGAATTATTTGTGGATGGCATAGCTTTTCATCTGGCGCGTTGGCCCAATCAGGGCATGGTGCCTATGGGAAAAGTGATCGATACAGGTTCCATTCCACGGAATCGGGATTCAAGTAATCGGGGCGGTGTTTTTCAGTATAAAGAAGCACGTATCGATGCCTGGGCAAAGGAAGATGACCCCTGGATCGCGGGTTATTTCAAATGGGGTTATGCCGATGATATGGTGCGTGTCAAAACCATTGATCCAAACAAAAAAACAATAACAACAAAGGAACCCACATTATACGGCTTTGACTATAAGAAAAAATACAGGCAGTGGCGGGGTATAAATCTATTGGTGGAATTGGATACTGTAGGTGAATTTTATCTCGATAGAAAACATGGTGTACTGTCATTTGCTGTTGATAAGCCCATAAAGACATTGAGCTATTCCGTATTGGAAGAACCATTTTTTAGTCTGATCGGTACGCAGTATACACAGATTAGGGGCATTGAGTTTGAAGAATCCAGAGGAATGGGGATTTACCTGCGGGATACCTATGCCGTCGAGATTGATGCGTGTAGGTTTAGTAATTTGGGGAGCCTGGGTGTTGCGGTTGGGTATGGAATAAAACCTTTTGAGCGTTTGCAGCACGAAGGTACGGGAGAAGTGCTCGACAACAGTATTGGCGATCTGCATCAGCATCTGTATAGTCATCCGACATTTGATCAGAAAGGAGGTGAACAGAATGTCATTCGCCATTGTCATTTTTCTCATTTGGGAGCCGGCGGGGTTTCGTTGTCGGGAGGGGACCGCATCAAATTGACGAAAGGCAATAATCGCATTGAGGGCTGTATCTTTTTTGATCTAAACCGCTTGGAGCGGTCCTACCGTCCGGCGATAGCACTTTATGGTGTGGGCAATACAGTCAAAAATTGTGAGATATCAGATTTGCCGAGTATGGCTATTCTCATTCATGGCAATGGGCATAAAATTGAATATAATTACATTCACAAGGTTGCACAGGAAGTTGATGATCAGGGGGCGATTTACATCGGACGGGATCCTTCAGAGCGGCACAATCTGATTCAATATAACCTACTCGCAAATATTCCGAAAACATTAAGGACTTCTGGTATATATCACGATGATGCATCAAGTGGTACCAAAGTATTCGGCAATATTTTCGTTAATGCTGGTGAGCGGTCTGCATTTATTGGTGGAGGATCTGACAATTGGTATGTGAATAACCTATTTGTAGGTGCCGGAAGGTGGGCAGTACGTGTGGACAATCGTTTAGAAAATTGGCTTAAAAACCTGAATGTGTACCGATCGGGGCATCTGTTTTATGACCGTTTGGTTGGCGTCAATTATCTGATAAGCCCTTATCGTGAGGCCTATCCCGAATTGGCATTGCAGTTCAGTCGAAATGGAAAACCTACCGGAAATGTATTCCAAGATAATCGGTTTTACAATTGTAAGCGCATTTTAAAGGGCAAAAGAAAATGGCTTGCCTGGGATCAAAGTAACCGGGAAGGCTTTCTACCGGATTTCCGACGCGATTTTCAGACCATGAATTTAAAGGAACTCAAAGTTGTTCTAGGGACGAAAGCCCTAGAACAACAGATTCCTATAGACAATATTGGCCCTCAATAAGCGCGCTATTTCTCTGTTTGTTGTTTTATCCAGTTGAACCATTCGTTCTTTTGATCCAGATGGGTCCAGTGTCCTGTTTCCTTGTAGATGCGCAATATTTTTGGTGCGGTGATGCCATTGTAGCTGGCATACATAGAGGTAGGTGGGCAAATCACATCATTGAATCCCCATGAATAGAATCCCGGTACTGTAATGCGTTTGGCAAAGTTGACTACATCGTAATACGATAATGTTGTTTCGAGATCACGTATGCCTTTTAAGGCACTGTAATTGGCCGGAGCAAAATAATGCGGCCATCCGCCAGCCCGTTGATGCAGGTAGCCCGACACGTCCGACAGGGCAGGATAGAGCGCCGCAACTGCGGTCACACGCTTATCCAATGCTGTGGTAACGATACTCAACGCGCCGCCCTGACTACCCCCCATAACAACGAGGTTTTTTCCATCCCATTCAGGTAGTGAAGCGAGGTAGTCGTTGGCGCGCAGACAACCTAAGTAGACGCGTTTATAATAAAACTGATCTTTATCCTGCAGATTATAGTTATAATATGCCCTCAGCGCTCCTGCAGCTAGATCTTTGTAGACCACGGAGTCTAGGTCGACCGGAATGCCATGTATGCCAATACTTAAGACAATCATTCCTTTGGCGGCCAATTCAATTTCAGGCCCATAAGGGCGTACACCAGCACCGGGAACACGCAATACAGCTGGATATTTACCCGGGTCTGAAGGCATGCTTAAAATACCGTATATTTTGCTATTTCCAACGTTGTTAAATGATACACGATAGACGTCGACTTCTACGGTGCTTTTGTCCGGAAGTAAAGTTTTACTGGCCTCGATGGGAACAGTCTGAAGTGTTTGGATAGCCTTAGCCCAAAAAGAATCAAAGTCCGCTGGATTTTGTTGTGTGGCAATAATTTTTTCAGGTGAAAAACCGATTGTACAGAGCTTTTTGGTCTGCTTTCCGTTTTTAGTTACAATAACAGTGCAACGCAGAAAGCCTGGTTTCTTCAGCGTGAAAGGAGGACTTTTAAAATGCCCCTGAAAGGAAGGAATCTGTGCACTGACAAAAGGGCTGGTCATTTCGGGACCTATTTCGTAATACACACTATCGCTATGGAAGGCTTGTCCACCCGCATTGACCTGAATATCAAAACTAACTTGGTCGCCGGGTTTTGCGAGCCAGTTATCGTCGTTTGTATTAATCTGTATGTCTAACTTTTCGGTTTGCCCTTTACTGCTTACTGCACAGAACAAAAGCAAGGTTAAGAATAGGAATTTGTTGATTTTTTGCATAGTAGGATGAATCTAAATGGACTATTTCCCTGCTTCAATGAGCAGCAGCAATCCGAGGATAAATAAGCAAAACATAAATCCGAGCCACAGCATCGTCTGTTTGCTGGCGCCTTTGAATTCGCGCCAGATAAACACCCCCCATAGGGCTGCAACCAATGTTGCACCCTGGCCTAATCCATAGGATATTGCTGGCCCGGCTTTGCCGGCAGCGATTAGGTTAAGGGAATTGCCGACCCCCCAAATGATACCGCCGAGAATACCGACAAGGTGTACACTGAAATTACCTTTAAAATAATCGCTATAGCGAAGTGGTGGCCCCGCTAATGGCCTTTTCATGAGTAAGGTGTTGAAAATGAAATTGCTCAATAAGATACCGCTTGAAAAGATAAATACGGCCGTATAGGGTGTCATTTTTCCGATTGCTGGCGACTCAAAATTATTCAGGTCCATGGCGGATGCGATAAATCGATAAAATAACGACATCAACAGCCCTGCAAGGAGGCTAAGAAAAATGCCTTTTGAGGAAAGTTTCTGCTGATTTTTCATCATTCTGTTATAGGCAAAAGCATTGATAACAATGGCTACCGCGATACAGGCTACTCCAGCAAATAAGAGTGATGGATTACCTTGCATTGCCGCAATATAGTTGATGAGGACCCCTAAAATCAATGCCGTACCGATACCAACCGGAAATGCAACGGCCATACCCGCTAGGGAAATCGCCGAAGAGAGCAGAATATTTGCAGCATTGAAAATAATCCCACCAAGTAAGGCATTGCAGATATTACTTCCCTCTGCTTGTTGCAGATCGGCGACAAATGGTCTGCCGAGCTCGCCATGACTACCAAGTGTAAAGGCAAACAATAACGAAAGGAGAAAAATGCCGAGGACATAATCCCAGTAGAAAAGTTCATAGCGCCAGCTTTTGTTGGCTAGTTTTTGGGTATTTGCCCAAGAACCCCAGCAGATCATCGTAATGATGCAGAAGATGATGGCTTGGGTATAGCTTGTTACGATAAACATGTCTTCTTGTTGATTCTGTTAGTAGTTGAGTGAAGGGGTACCATTATCGACTTACAGCGGGAACCCAGAGGGTCGAAAAACCTCCAGTTTGACTGGCATCGGCATAAGGCACAAATACCAGCGACTGCTGTCCATGATCTGTGGTTTTGATTTCGGTGGTATAAGCCAATGTTCCAACCCAGCCTTTCGGTAGCTTGTCCTTTGCATCGGTCAGCTGGATATTGTCCTGAATCGGGTAAACAAATGTTGTTTTATCCAGCTGGAGCTGTGGATTCAGTGATTGATCCAAGGCAAAGACCTGCGGGCCCCTTTTTAGTGTAAAGCTATTGGGATAAGTTTTTCCGCCATTGATAATTTTAGTTTCTATAGCAAAGGAAACGGTGATTTTATCCTTGTCTTTCCATTGCCGCTCGATTTTTAACAATTGATCGGGACCAGCTTTATAGCTTTTGCCATTGACTGTTGCGGTATAGTTTTTAGCCCATTCTGGAACGCGCAATTGAAGTGGAAATTGTGCCGAGCCTGGAATGTGAATTTGTACAGTCGCCGTACCCTGTCTTGGAAATTCACTTGTTAGGGTAAGTTCCAACGGTATGGTCTTTTGAGATGAAGTCTTGATATTCTCCTTGATCTGTGCCGGCTCATACAGCAATAATGTTGGGATATTGTTGAGCATACCAAAATTCAAGTAGGGGATAAGTGCTATTCCTCGTGGAACACTGCTCAGGCAGCAGGTAATATTACAGCGGTAAGGTTTTTGGCCAATAAGAGGTGTATAATAACTTACACAGCCGGTCTGCGGGTTTTCGGCACCGAGCAGGTGGTTGTATATGGTTTTTTCAATTTCATTGTAATATTTTAGATCGCCTGTAATTGAAAAAAGCTGTGTATTGAATTGAAGCCAAGTCGTGGTAACACAACCTTCCCCCATGTGGGCTGAGGTGTCTGCCAGGAGGTAATGGTCATCCTGAAAACGCTCATGATCACTGGATGTACCTGTTGCAAATAATCTATTGGCGCTGATATCATCAAAGGTATAATTGATGACCTGAAATAATTGACTATCCCCAGTCAGACGGTACATCTTGACCAGTCCGACGATGTTTGAAAGCATCTCATAGGCTTTGGCATTGGCTACTTTATCTACGCGTTTGTGCTTTAAAATGGAGTTAACAATAGCTGGGCCACCTTCAAAGTCATATGCACGAATGATGTAGCGACAGAATTCAAGGTATTTTTTATCTCCGGTCCATCGGTATAGATCTAACATGGGGTCAATGACGGAGGTTGCTGCCATGCCGACATGAGATCCTGATTTCAGAATATTTTTTTTCTCGGGGGTATCGCCGAAAGTGCTGCAAAGGAGGTCGCCAATTTGTACAGCTGCTTTCAAAGCCTTCGTATCTCCAACAGCACCATAGTAAGCAAGCAATCCAAAAAGATCATATTTATGCACCCAGACATCCCAGGAAGTCCAACGGTTTTCGGCCAGGTAAGTGCCCAGATACCCATCGGCATCCTGTGTTTCGAGCAGGCGATGAAACATGCGGTCCATCTGTTGTTTCAAGCGCGGATCTTTGGTGACAAGCCAGGTATTTGCTGCTGCCTCAAGATATTTTCCAATATGCTCACCAATCCATCGTTGTTTTCCGGGACGGTTTTCAAACCCAGCTAATAAACCTTCTTCATCTACCTGAAGCAGCCTCTTTTCGAGATTAAGCTGATAGCGATTACCCAAATAACCACTGATCAGATCACTTTGAGGAAGTTCAAGGTCATAGCGAGAGGGCACGACATAGTCGACTTTTGGTTTGGCTGCTGCGGTAATCAGCTGTGCTTTGGAATGCTGAATCGAGGTAAACAGCAGCAATGCTGTAGCTGCTAAAATAAGACGAAGAGACATGATAATGTAAATAAGGTTAATAATTGATTTTCAGGTTATAAAATGCTGTATTCTTGCCAGAAAGGAATGGAGGTTTGTGCCCCCATACGGGTAACAGAGATTGCTGCAGCTTTGGAAGCCAGTTTGACCGCATCGACGATCGGCATTTCCTTGGCAATACAGGCGGCAAGGACACCACAGAATGTATCTCCTGCTGCGGTGCTGTCCACTGCCTTGACTTCTTCCGCTGGAATCTGAATATAATTATCCCTTTCCTTAAGCAGTGAACCTTTAGCGCCTAGGGTAATAATGATTATACCCGGGCATTTTTTATACAGGTAGTCTGCCGCTAGGGCGGCCTCTTCCCAGTTTTCAATGGTCATGCCGGTATAAAATTGTGCTTCAGATGTATTAAGAACGAGGATATCGACTTGTTGGAAGAGTTTGTCTGTCAGGGCCTGTGCAGGGGCTGTGTTGAGTATAATCTTGGTATCATGCTGCACGGCAATGTCAATGGCCTGTCCGATGGTTTCTAGTGGAATTTCAAGCTGCATAAGCAGTACTTTACCAGAGATGATCGTGTGCTTAACCGATTGAAGTTCCTTGGAGCTAAGTGTTGCGTTGGCTCCCGGTGCGACTAGGATGCAATTCTCGCCTTTTGCATCCACGGAAATAAGGGCTATGCCCGAAGGATTTTCTTCGTCCCGGAAGATCGTGTCAACCTGAATGCCTTCTTGCTGGTAATGCGCAATAGCTTGCTGACCGAAGATATCTGTGCCGACTTTAGCGATAAAGGCGACTGAGCTACGGGACCGCGCCGCTGCAACCGCCTGATTGGCTCCTTTGCCACCGGGGACCATGAAAAATTGACCACCTAAAATAGTTTCTCCGGGTGCAGGAAGATGTGCTGCCTTGACCACCATATCCGTATTTGAACTGCC
>JAIRVH010000087.1 GCA_031253985.1 Sphingobacterium sp. | reverse complement strand
ATGGTAAGTAAGAATCCGTCAAATTTCAATCATGCGATGGGAATATTATATGACAAGTATAAAAATCTGACGGTAACCATCAAAACAGGGAATACGCAAAAAATTGAAGATGAGATTGCCAGTGGGATGATCGACATCGGTTTTTTAGTAGGGAAATGGGATGCCAAGCCGCTTCATTATAAGAAATATGGAACGGAGAGATTAGTGTTGATCGGCAAAAATATCGACAAACCTCTGGACATCATCCTGCAAAGCGAGAACCTGATTTTTTCCTCTGCCAATTGCTATTACAAAAAAGTGCTCGATCAATTGCTTGAGGAGCATCAAGTGGTCCGGAGAGACTTTGTGGAAATTGCCGCGTTGGATTCGTTGATCAGCATGTGCCAGCTTGGCATGGGAGTAAGTTTAATACCAGAATCGGATACGGCCAGATTAGGGGTAGGGGACTACAAAGTGATTGATTATCCCAGTTGCGAGCTTGAGAAGTTTATCTGCTACCGGAAAAACCACAAGGTTACAGGGATTGAGCAGCAATTGATCGATTTGATTATGGATTTTTTATAATCTTAAGAAAAGGACCTCATCCCGCATGATTGCGGAAATTTGAGGTCCTTACGTTTATGTTTCTATAAGTGCGTGTTCAAAAAGTCAGACTTTCAGCACCGAGAAGGTTGGATGAAGCTAGGGACTGAGGAGCGGAGCGTACGTTGTGGGTACGTGAGCACCGGAAGGCCCGGCTGAATTCAAGATTCGATGTCGAATATGCTTTCAGAGTTACTTCGTGATCAAAGGGGGACTTTTTGAACAACCTCTATAAATCTGCTGGCTATGATGGCATTAGAATTGAATTTTCAAACTATCTTCGTTAACATAGACCCCTTCAGACCGGGTAATTTTCAGCTTCTGTTCAGCCGAGAAACCAATTGTTTCCCCGTCCCTTAATGTAACGTCCTGTTCAAGGATATAGCCGGAGACATCAATCAGAAAATCGCGCAACTCATTCGGAGACGCCCCGGAGTCCAGAATTTCAATTTCGTCTTTGCCGAATGCTCGCAGTCCGTAGGTGTAGCCGCTTATACCGTTTTCCGTGCTGACCAGGCCAAAATGTACGAGATTTAACAAAGGCAGCATATCATCATCGGATTTCATAAGGTTTGCGAATTCCACATAAATCTCAGGTTGAAAGACGGTACCGGAAGTATAAATTCCGATGGCGTTCGGAAGTTTCAAACAACTGGCTGCAAGCTTCGTGTACAATTTGGCGCTGTCGAGCGGCGAGCCGGACCGGGTAAAGACGGCCAATATGATCTGGGCGACATGCGTTTTGGTAACTTCGACGGCATCCTTCCACAAATAGTTAGCCTGCGCAAAATATTCGGCTTCCCCATCCGGTACGGGAGCATCGACGAAACTGACCGCCAACATGAAGCCGTCCACGTCAAAGACAAGAGTTCCGTCTTTTTCTTCAGTGGAATCTTCCCCCACTTCCTCGGGTGGTGGACAGGAGATGTTCCAATCTTCCAGCAGATTTGCTTTGATTTGTTCCAGATCGCATTCCGACGAATTGAGCAGAACGAATCCGTTAAAGAGGCCGGATGAATTGTCATTGGACTCTGTATCTTTTTTCGATGTTGCTTCTTCATCTTCAAATTCCGCTTCGAGCGCTTCCGCTTGCTTCATCCAATACTCGCGGATCATTTCAACGATCGTTATCGCTTCTTGCTCAGCCGTATTCGGGTCATAGGGCTGCATCTCGCTGAACACATGGCCGCAATGTTCCGTATCGGATAGGTCCTCATAACCACCACAAACGCCAAGCAGCCATTTTCCCAGAACTGATTTTTTATACTTGAATATGTAATAGTGCTTGCCGTGCAAATCAAACTCTCCTGCGATTTCGATTTTGCTAGGCTCCCGGCCGAGCTCATGTTCATCCGCTAGCCATTCAATCATGGATTGCATTGCCGCTTGTTGCTGGGTTGTCATTAATCTCCCGCCTTTGCATAAAATGATCATCCTATCTTGTATATACTACTAACTGTTGGGATGTGAATCAATCCAATAGATTGTCTGTTTAATGTCTTTTAACATTCCCAAAATGATAACCTCGTCTGTATCTGAATGGGACATTGGCATCATTCGCTGCATTGGTCGTATTCCGGCAGCCTGTCTAGGCGAAAGGAATCGTTTTTTCGGGACTTTTCGCGAAATGGGTTGTACGCGGGGCGATGTTTATATACGATCAGTCCAAGTCTTTTTTATTTCACAAAAGCGAATGAAATTCCAATCCGACGGATAACGGGAGGGAAACAATGAAATTGACGAAGGTGATATTAACAACGGTTATATTGGGAGGCGTCTGCCTGCTGGTCGGCACTAGGTTTATATCGAATCAACAGTTGGGCGCGCCGGTGGCGCTGAAACAATCTGAGCAGGACGGCGGCGAAATCCGTATTCCACACAATGAAAGACTGCTTCTGTCCACCGACAAGAAGTGGGTCGAGAAGGAGGGGCATCTGTCCGACTTGATCCGGTTGCAATGGACGGCGGATCGGGCCAAGCCGGCGATCGTTTGGGCTGATGAAAAAGGCAAGGACAAGACAGCGATCATTTCCCATGACAAAGCAAATAATCCGGAGCAGCACGACCATAAACATATCTCGTTCGAAACAACCATGTCGCCAACGGGACAATATCCGAACCAACTGTTCACCCGGTTTGAAATCCCCTACGACACCGACGTAAGTGAAATCCGAACCCATTCATCCAACTTCAATGTGATGAGCGGCATCTTGCGGGTAGCCGGGGAAACCGAGACGAACCGAGACATCCAATTCAGCGTAACTGGCAAGGATAATGAGACGACGCCAAGATGGGCCGTCCGCGCGGACAGCTCGAAGGAAACGGGCAACAATACGGGAGCCGATCTACAGTTTGTCCGTTACGACGATGGAGGCGAAGCGGTTGATTCCGTACTCACCATGCAGCGCAGCGGCGGTAATGTTGGTATAGGCACGGATGACCCTGACACCAAGCTTGATGTGAACGGAGACAAGCTGCGCGTCCGCAACAAATATACACCTGCTTCGTCGAGTGAGGCCTGTAGTCAGGGGCAGATCGCTTGGGACGATCAACATGTATATGTTTGCGTTGCCAAAGACAGATGGAAAAGAACGGAGTTATCGTCTTGGTAGTCTCTGCCTGAATGGCGGTAGGAACAGTCCCAAGTCATTGAGCTCATGAAGGTAAATATGACCAGTTAAACAAACATCCTTGCCAAATCGAACAAGGAGTCCTATAATGAGAACCATTCAAAAATTGCATACACACTGGATGAAGTTTACGGGAGACAAGCGTTAGCTTGGCCGAAGGGGCATAAACTCTCAGGCGCCGAAATGATGGGATCATACCCAGATTTGGGAGGCAGGACCGTAAGTGGACAGGACTCTGGAGAGACTCCATCAATGGAGCACCGAAGGGGCAATACGCGTGAATGGAAGAATCCCATAACACGTGTGGAAACTCTCAGGTAAAAGGACAGGGATTGCAGGATCGGTTACCTTATTTGTACACGCTCAAGATGTGCTTCTTTTCGCATAGCTTGGCGTGATATAAGATCTGCAAATGTTGTCCCCAGAGTCAAATCCTTGGATTTGGCTCTTTTTTCATGTCGTCTAGGAGAATGCACATCATGAGGGGGAAAAGAAATGCATGTTTTAGAGCTAATAAACCAATGGGTATGGGGAGCACCGCTGCTCATTTTATTGGTGGGCACAGGAATATGGCTGACATGCCGGCTTGGTTTGCTGCAGGTAATAAGGCTGCCGCTTGCCTTAAGATTGGTATTCAAGGCCAAAAATGAAGGCGAAGGCGACGTATCGAGTTTCGGTGCTTTGGCGACGGCGCTTGCTGCGACGGTTGGTACAGGGAATATCGTCGGGGTTGCGACCGCAATCCAAATCGGAGGCCCCGGAGCGTTATTATGGATGTGGATCGCCGCATTTTTTGGTATGGCAACGAAATATGCGGAAGGTGTATTAGCGGTCAAGTTTCGGACGACGGATGACAAAGGCCAAGTTTCCGGCGGGCCGATGTATTATATTGAACGTGGACTCGGAAGCAAGTTCAAGCCGCTGGCTGTATTTTTCGCCATAAGCGGCGTTCTGGTGGCGCTGTTCGGCATCGGGACATTCCCGCAGGTGAATGCAATTGTATCTTCGACGCAGTCCAGCTGGGGAGTCCCTACGATCGTGACAGCGGGAATCATGACAGTGGTAACCGCGTTAGTCACATTGGGGGGGATCAAGAGCATTTCGCAGGTATCGACAAAGGTTGTTCCTGTGATGGCCATCGTCTATATCATTGCAAGTTTGGTCGTGCTGTTTACCTTTGCGGATCAAATCCCGCATGCGGTAGCCCTTGTTTTTGAGAGTGCTTTTAATGGTGCGGCAGCGGGCGGCGGTTTCCTTGGTGCAACTGTCATGATGGCGATCCGCAATGGGGTGGCGCGAGGCGTGTTTTCGAATGAATCGGGCCTCGGGAGTGCGCCGATTGCAGCGGCGGCTGCAAAGACTAAGTGGCCGGCAGAACAAGGGCTCGTTTCGATGACAGGAACATTTTTTGACACGATCATTATTTGTACGTTAACAGGGCTAACTCTGATCGTGACAGGGGTCTGGCAGGGGGCCGAGCGCGGGGCGATGATGACCCAAGCAGCATTTGATGCCGCGATACCTTACGGATCGATGATTCTGACGGTATGTCTGATGTTATTTGCGTTTACGACGATTTTGGGCTGGAATTATTACGGCGAGCGCTGCATCACGTATTTGTTTGGTGTGAAATCCATCCTCCCGTACCGCATTGTGTTTATACTGTTGATCGCCTTTGGCGCTTTTATCAAACTGGAGGCCATTTGGCTGCTAGCGGATATTGTAAACGGGCTGATGGCGATGCCGAATTTGATTGCCCTATTAGGTTTATCAGGGGTAGTTGTGGCGGAGACACGCAGATATTTGCAGCACATGGAAAGCCAGAAATTGGGTTGATAGAACAACGATGAGCATGGATACGCCTGTACGGTTTCGTACGCGGCTCCATGCTTTTTTTAGTTCCGATCTTACCACGTTGCAAAGTCACCTTACACCATTCAGCTTGCGGAAAGCCTCCGGCGTCATCCCTTCCATACGTTTGAATAACGTACTAAAATACCCCGGCGTTGTAAACCCTACTTGCCCTGCGATTTCGCCGATCCGCGCATCCGGGCATTCCAGCAGTCGTTCTTTGCTTTTTTGAATGCGGAGCTGGTTCAGATATTCCATGGGGCGTTTGTTCAGGGTTTTGCGGAAAAGAAGACATAAATGCTGGGTGGATACCCTGATCTGTTCGGCGAGCTCCTGTAGCGGAATATCCCGCTCATAATGGTTTTCCATGTAGTCAAAAACGGGCTGGAGGCGCAAATACCCTTGCTCCGGAGAGGAGGCATGCATCCTGTCGGTCATGAGGTCTATGAGGAACATATAGGCCAGCTTGGAACACTCCAGTCCGGCAAGCGGCTTGTCGGAGCATGTTAAAGACAACGCGTTTTTCATATAATTCAGGATCAGCTCCTGGCTTTGTACTGAATAGATACCAGAAGCATTTATACCGGCCAATGGAGCAAGGTTTTCGGCATCCCGCCCCATAAACGTGATCCAGTAGACTTCCCATGGCTTTTCCACGCTGTAATAGGCATGCTCTTCGTCAGGAAATAGAAACATGCCCGAACCCGGTTTGACGCGGTAGGATTGGCCGCCCACCTTGAGTTCGCCTTGGCCGGATACACAGTGCAGCCACTGAAATTGAGGATAGCCGTCCGGTCGGTGGATCGGTTCCTGATGGTCCCAATGTCCTGCCCCCGTCATATAAATCGGAAGCTGCATCATCGTATCGCTTTGCATGAGAAACCCAAGCTTGTTTGCCATAACATTTTTGCACCTCGCGCTTATATATTGGAATGCGAAAATTGTTAAACAAATACGAATATCACGTTCTATATCAAGGTTTATAGGTAACTTATAATGTTAATATAACATAACTAATGATAAGGAACGATGAAACTTAAGGAGACACTACCTTCGGTTGGGGACAGGTTTAAGCGCTCGCATGATTGGATCCGGCTGAAGGTGGAAAATAAGCCTGCTATCATCGTTTTCTTGCTGAGAGGGGACGGAAAAGTTGACCGTACAGCCTTATTGGGAAAACCCATCTATATTGCAAGAGCATCGCGAACAAGCCCGCGCTTCTTTTATTCCATATGGAGACATGGATAGCGCACGCACAGGCAAACGGGCCCGCTCACCGTGGTTTCAAACACTGAATGGTAGCTGGAAGTTCCAATATAATCTGCGGGCAAAGGATATCGGCACCGATTGGACCCGGGAATCATTTGATACGTCGGACTGGGATGATCTGCTTGTTCCATCTTGTTGGCAGGTACAAGGGTATGATCAGCTTCAATATACGAATATTAATTATCCATTTCCTTATGATCCGCCGTATGTGCCGGATGACAATCCTGCCGGTTTATATGTAAGAGAATTCCGCATTGGCGAAGAGTGGTCGGATAAGGACACTTACATCATGTTTGAAGGCGTAAACGCTTGTTTCTATTTATGGATTAATGGGGCTTATGTTGGATATAGCCAAGGCAGTCGCGTGCCCGCAGAATTTAACATTGCTCCATATGTACGCCTAGGAAGCAACAAAATTGCCGTAATGGTACTCAAATGGTGTGACGGCTCTTATTTGGAAGACCAGGATCAGTGGCGTTATACAGGTATTTTCCGTGACGTGTATCTGCTTGCACGCGATAAAGCCCATGTCCGTGATGTTTTCTGCCGCACGGAGCTTGCAGAGGATTTGAAGTCCGCCCAGCTGCAGGTAGAGTTGGAGACAACAGGCGCTGCTGCGGTGACGGTTCAGTTTATGGACGCTCCCGGACAAGAACTGCTGAATGAGTGCCGGAATGTGGATGGCAAGCAAGTTTTCAATTTCCTTATCGACTCGCCAGTACTGTGGAATGCGGAACATCATTACCTATACGAGGTTTATGTGACGAGCGGCGAGGAGGTACTGCACTTTCGGATCGGTTTCCGGCGGATCGAGGTCAAAGACGGCATTTTCCGCATCAATGGACAAGACATCAAGCTGAAGGGAGTAAACCGGCATGATTCCCATCCTGAGCTTGGCCAAACAATTCCGCTGCAGCATATGATTGAGGATCTGAAGCTCATGAAGCGTCATAACGTCAACACGATCCGCACGTCCCATTATCCGAATGACCCGCGTTTCCTGGATCTGTGCGACGAGTTCGGTTTCTACGTGATCGATGAAGCGGATTTGGAGTCCCACGGCGACTTCGTCGCAAAAGATGGCAATGGGGTAACGAAGCTGCCTGAATGGAGGGAAGCCTTCCTGGATCGTCAGGTTCGCATGGTGGAACGGGATAAAAATCATGCTTGCGTGATTGTCTGGTCGCTGGGCAATGAATCGTCTTATGGGCCTAACCATGTCGCAATGGCGGAATGGACGCAAGCTCGCGATCAGTCCAGACTCGTTCATTATGAAGGGGCATCCTTTGATCCGGAGCATGTATATGATCAGAGCTGCCTTGACATGGAGAGTCGCATGTATATGTCCGTTCCTGATTTGGAGGCCTATGCGAAGGACGACAGCCAAACAAAACCGATGTTCCTCTGCGAATACAGCCATGCGATGGGGAATGGTCCGGGGGATCTCAAGGATTACTGGGAGGTTATGTATACTTACCCTAAGCTCATGGGCGGCTGTGTCTGGGAATGGGTGGACCATGGTATCAAAACATATACAGAAGAAGGGAAACCTTACTTTGCTTACGGCGGTGATTTCGGCGAGAAGCCGCATGACGGCAACTTCTGTATCGACGGCCTTGTAAGTCCAGACCGTAAACCGAACAACGGCTTGCTGGAGCTGAAGGAAGTTTACGCTCCGGTCACATTTGAAGCCATTGATGCTGCTCAGGGCCGATTCAAAATCACAAACCGTTATGATTTCTCCTACTTATGGGAACTTTCTCTCCGCTACGCTTTACGCGCCGAAGGTGAACTGCTCCAGCAAGGGGAAATTTCCCTGCCGGAAATCGCTCCGCATGACAGCACAGAAATTGCCGTCAGCATGAATATTCCCGCGTCCGTGAATGCTGCCGTCGACCTTGAGTTTAGCCTTGTTCAGAACGAGGAGCTGGCTTGGGCGGAAGCGGGATATGAAGTGGCAAGCATGCAATTTGAAGTGAAATCCCGAACGAAGCAAGCAGGTCAACCCGTGGCGAATGTCGCAAGTTCTTCGAGAACGATTCAGGCCGCCGAGCATGGGCGGATCTTAGTCATCGAAGGTTTTGATTTCAAGCATACGTTTGATCTAGGCTTAGGTGCCCTCACAGGCATCTCGAGGCAGGGAGTAAATATGCTTGCTGCGCCGACAAGCTTTCAGGTTTGGCGTGCGCCAACGGATAATGACCGCAACGAGAAGCATACCTGGATGAGCCATGGACTCGACCGGGCTGTCTGCAAAATTTACAGCGCCGCGTGGGAACAGCCTTCCGCCGGTCAGGTTATGATCAAAGTAAGGTACTCTTTAGGAGGTTACTCCATCTGTAATATTTTGCATGGAACGGCTGTATGGACGTTCCTCATGGACGGCTCGATTACGCTCAGAACCGACGTTGAGGTGAAAGAGACCATTGATTTCCTACCACGCTTCGGACTTAGGATCACCATGCCGAAGGGCAATGAGGCTGTTACTTATTATGGTCTCGGACCGCATGAAAGCTACGCGGACAAGAAGCTCAGCGTCAAGCGGGATGTATACCGCCTCAGTGTCGATCAAATGCATACGGATTATATTATGCCGCAGGAGAATGGTTCCCGTTACAACACGGAATGGGCGGTTGTCAACAACCGGCTGGGCATGGGCCTACATTTTACGGCGAAGGATACTTTCTCCTTTAACGCCAGCCACTACACGCCGGGCGACTTGACGGAAGCTCAGCACAATGTCGAATTGGTCCGTCGCGACGAGACGATCGTGCATCTGGATTACAAGATGAGCGGCGTCGGCTCGAACTCTTGCGGACCGCGGCTTATAGATCGGTATCAATTGGGCGAGAAGTCGTTCACCTTCGAAATGGAGATCCGTCCTGTTTTCACAGAGGACGAATAAAGAATTTACAGCAATAAAACACATGACATAAATAACGCTGCACAAACAAGCATCTCTTATTTTCGGGGACGGTGGGCTTTTATCTCACCATACCTCTCGATATAAGGGGTGCTTTTTGCTTCATTTTTCATGCCTATCTTCCAAAATGGATGTTAACCGAGACATTTCCTGTGTTAGGTTTTACAATGTAAATTAGCGACAGGTAGCCTAAGCAACAGAGAGAACCCAGATTTGTAGGGATAACAGCTGGTGGTGTACATGAAATGTATTATCTGATTATCGCGATTCAAATTTTGAGCTTCTTTTTTATTTTCAAATCCATTTCGCGTTATGTTTTTACGGTCAAAGAAATATCGGTATGGTTAGCGGTATTTTTGATCATTGGATGGGTTTCGACTTACTTGATCGGAATCTGGGGAGCCGTTACGTTATTTGGCTGTTTCATCGGCATCTCCTATTATAAAAACCATAGAACGTTTTCCGCTTCGGGCATTTTTTATGGGGCTTATGCCTTGGTTATGAATTCGTTTTTGGGTTATCTGGCGGCAGATCCTATTACATGGTTCACCCGGTTGATCTTTCGGCAGTCATCCGCCAATATTGATTACTTTACGTATCTCTTTACGGCGATGGCTCCGCCTATAATGAATGAAATCCTGCTGCGCTTGGTCCGCCGCTTTGTTCCACAGCTGAGCAAAGAGCTTATACGGGAATACGGCAAAATCATTTTTGTGCCAGTGATTGTGTTATGTGCGATCATTATTGTTACGGTATACCCAATATTGGACGCTGGCAACCGAACGGGGGAGTACAGCTCTTACCATCAAAAAACGATCTTCACGGGTATGTGGCTACTGTTTGTTGGCTCTTTGCTGTACATGCAGTTTCAATACCATCATATCCGGAAAAGGGAGCTGGAAAAGTCCAAAAGTGAGCAATTGGAGCAGCTAAAAGAATATGCGGTGCAGCTAGAGAAAATCTATGATGAATTCAGAGGTTTCCGCCATGACTATGCGAACATTCTACTGACGCTCGAGGATGGGATCTACAGGGAAGATTGGGAGCAAGTCAAACAAGTATATGAAAATACCGTCAAGCCGACGCGGCAATTTTTGCGGAATAATGATTACAGCTTCGTGAAACTCAGGAACTTGCATGTCTCGGAGGTCAAAAGCATTCTGGCGGCCAAAATCATGATGGCACAGCAATTGAAAATTGATGTTGCGCTGGAAATCGAAGAACCGATCGATTCAATCCCGATGGATTTGATTTCTTTTACTCGGATTCTTTCCATTTTGTTGGATAATGCGATCGAAGCGGCAGCCGGGACGGAAGGGTGCAAGCTTGGGATCGTACTGCTCGAGGATGCAGCGGTGCTCCGGCTTCAAATCGAAAATAGCAGCATAGAAACAGTTGATCTGCGAAACCTTGGCGCGCGGGGTTACTCTACAAAAGGCGAGGGGCGCGGATTGGGCTTACATAATGTGCAGCAAATACTGAACGACTACAAGTACGCTTCTCTCGAAACGGAGAGCCAGCCCCATTTATTTTCGCAAACACTCATCTTAAGAAAGTCTGGAGAAAGACCATGAACATCTTTATATTAGAGGATCATTTGATCCAGCAGCAGCGTTTGGAGCGCATCGTCAAAGCGTTGTGCGTCAAACATCATATTCGGTACAGGCACCTGTTTTCAACGGCAAAACCGGATCGTTTATTAGCACAGTTGGAAGGTGCCCTTGATCATCAGCTTTATTTTCTGGATTTGGAGATTAAAAACGAAAAACATACCGGACTGGAAGTGGCGCAAGAAATCAGGCAAAAGGACCCGTACGGAACGATTGTTTTTGTTACGACGCATTCGGAGCTGGCCCCTAAGACATTTGCTTACCGGGTGGCGGCGTTGGACTTTATCGAAAAAGATTTGCCGGAAGAGGAATTTATCCAGAAGGTTGAGGCCTGCTTACAGATTGCCGATGAACGCAGGAACTTGTCTGCAAGTCCTGATCTGTTTTCTTTTGAAAATAAATACACCAGCTTTCAAATCCCATTTTCAGAAATTCTTTATTTCGAAACGATGGATGTTCCACATAAAATCAGATTAATCGCGACATCCAGAACACTGGAATTTTACGCCGAACTCCATGAAATTGCAGCGTGTGATGAACGTTTTTTCCGATGTCACCGGGCATTTGTCGTCAACTTGGCGAGTGTCAGATCCATTGATAAAAAGAACAAGCTGGTTGTGTTCGACCATGGCGCAAGCTGCACCGTCTCAAGGAGACTACAAAAAGAAACGATTGAAAAAATGGAGGCTTTAAGACAGGAAGAGTCGCCGAAATAAACATTACATAGGAAGTGTCGGAAGCTATTTTCGTAAATGGCGGCTGGCACTTCTTTTATTTTGCGCGTATAGAATTTATAAGTTTTTTGGGGTCCCCGCAAAGTATTTGGAATAAGCATCGAAGCATGGGCTCCACTTTGTGGGGTTATTAACCGTTTATGAAGGTTAAAGGACTGTTGGCGATATAAACACTCACGTGGGGGAGAGACTGGCTGTACGCTATAAATAGAGCAGGAAAAAACGCGAAAGTATTATCACAGCATCTCTTATGAAGGAGCGAACAAACATGGATACCATCATTCAAATTAATCGAATAACCAAATCGTATAAAGGAAATGAAACCGTGTCGGATGTGACCATGCATATCGAAAAGGGGGAAATATACGGGTTTTTGGGACCCAATGGCGCAGGCAAAACGACGATTATGAAAATGATTCTGAATTTGGTCAAGCCCACGTCAGGTGAGATTTATGTACTGGGCCAGCCTGTATCCCATTCTTCTTATCAATATTTGAAGCATATCGGGAGCATTATCGAATACCCGGTCTTTTATGACCGCCTGACGGCAGCAGACAACCTGAAGCTTCATTGCAAATATGCCGGATATGACGGTACGGATCGCATTCAAGAGGTGCTTAAGATCGTTGGTTTAACTGGTGTGGAACATAAAAGGTACATGAGTTTTCGCTAGGGATGAAGCAGCCGGATATTCTGATTTTGGACGAACCCATTAACGGACTCGATCCCGTGGGCATCAAGGATATCCGGATGCTGCTTTTGAAGCTGAAAAACGAATACGGCATAACCATTCTAATCTCGAGCCATATCGTTGCGGAGATTGAATCCGTTGCAGATACGATTGGGATTATTGATCACGGGAAGTTAATCAAGGAAGTGAAGATGTCGGAGATCCGAGAAGAAGGCAGCCTGGAAGAATATTTTCTAAAACTTATTTATGGAGGCCATCAGCATGTTTAAACTGATCAAAATCGAGTGGGAGAAAAATAACATGGCCGGATATGCCATCAGAGCGATGGTTTGTTTGGTGGTCATTTTTGGGCTGGTTGCAGGAATGGCTTTGATTTCAATCGCTCAGGATGAACCGATGTTTACCAATTTTACAGACTTCATGTCGCTCGCAAATATCTTCATCCGCATCACCTTTGTTGTGTTTTCAGGGATTCTGATTTCCAGACTTGTGATCGAAGAGTATAAAAGCAAAACGATGCAGCTCCTGTTTACCTATCCGTTGCAGCGCAAACAAATTATGCAGGCTAAGTTAGCGATCGTTTTCGGATTTTGCTTCGTTTCTGTCGTCGTTTCTACGATCATCGTAGAAGGATTGATCGTTTTATTAAATCCGCAGCTTCATTTTTTCGAGGTGTCGGTATCGATGGCGGATTTGTTCGCTACGATCCCATCCATTTTGCTTGAAAGGAGTAAATCATGAAAACAAATAAATGGATCTGGATACTCATGGTAGTTGTATTGGCTGGGGTGATGGCCATCGTTCCATTGATGGGATCGAAAAAGCTGGAGATGACAGAACAAATTCTGGCGGAAGAAATTCAGAATATTGAGGTTTTTAATGACTCTTGGGATCTTGAGATGAAGGAATCGGCAGACAATCAAATCCACGTTGACGTTGTGGGAAAGCAGAAGGACAAGAAGAAAGTCCCTGTGGTGATTACGCATAAAGATCATAAATTAATGATTCGGCAGGATAAACAAATCGGAGGG
This sequence comes from Sphingobacterium sp., assembly GCA_031253985.1. Lineage (GTDB taxonomy): Bacteria > Bacteroidota > Bacteroidia > Sphingobacteriales > Sphingobacteriaceae > Sphingobacterium. The sequence goes on along the minus strand of JAIRVH010000087.1, from coordinate 34,609 downwards.
GCCTTTTCAGCTTTTGCTTGGGGGAAAGAAGGAACCATCCAGATCTCCATTCCCAAAAATACAGCCCCGCAAGTGACAATAAATAATCTTGACGGCGATATCGATATGGGGGCGCGGCAGTCCATAAGTTAATGATTGATAATCAAGCGGGTTATGTAAAATGCAAAGAAGTTCAGGCCGATGTAGTAAGTGTATTTTCTAAAAATGGAGAAGTGGTTGTAAAACCTGCTAACGAAAAAGGCGAAATGAACATCGAAACCGAAACGGGTGATATTCGAGTCACCTATGGAAATGAGCCTTCCAATTTGAAGGTCAAGGTAGAGAATGCAAAAGGTGATACATCCGTTAATTTAGGTGGTTTGTCCACGGCAAATGGAACGGATCAGGACGTCAACGGGACCATCGGCGCCGGAGAGAACTCACTGCATGTTAAAAGCCGTTCAGGAACGATTGAGGTTAAGTAGATCGACGCGCTCCCTTCGCGCGAGTGTGATAAATGTCATTGGTAAATATATCTAAATTTTTAATAATAAAGGCAGTAATTCTGGTGAAGGGATTCACTTGCGGAGGGGGCGTGAAATCGTTGGCAGCCAGCCGGGGAGTAGCAGAGCAAGATTATATGATTGAGCAGGTAAAACAGGAGTTTGAGTGCAGGGTACTATGGTGTGAAGGGCGACCATGTCTGGAATATGGTGATCTGGAGGAGCTAGACGAAATATCGGATTATGTTAAAAACAAGTTTGGCAGGGAGCTTTCCGAAGTGTTTTTTACAGCCATTGAGAGCCTTCCAGAGGATGTCTAAACGGACTATATAAATGGTAAGTACAGTAGAATACCGAAACTTAAAATATAGAAGCGACCTTTGGGGGTCGCTTTTTTGTTGATTTTATTTAAGTGTTCTTCCGATAGCCAAGCATTTCATCCATATTGCCCCAAGTTAGAATAGTAATGGTCGAAAGAGGAAATGTTATAAAACGAATATGACCATGTTCTTTTTAATCTACAAGAGCAGTATGTTATTGATGCAGGTATCTAATTTCCCTTCTTGTTCGCAGATTGCCTCTGTTATTAACTACGGCCAAGGTTCAAATTCTTCATTTACATCATGGGTTTCAGAATGAATAAGCGATAAACGAATCGGGTCAACGGAGGAGAAATTCCACATGTGCGGAATTACAGCGGTTTATAACCAAAATCGGGTACCTGTACATCCAGAGGTTATGCAGAGTATGACGCGAATCTTGAGCCATCGAGGGCCGGATGATGAGGGGATTTATATTGATGGTCATGTCGGACTTGGATTTCGGAGGTTGAGCATTTTGGATTTGGAGCATGGTGCGCAACCGTTTAGTAATGATTCAGGTCAAGTCTGGCTTATTTTCAATGGAGAAATATATAATTACCGCGAGCTTCGTGAGTGGCTTCAATCCAAAGGGTATGTCTTCCGTACACAATCCGACACCGAAGTTGTATTGCGTATGTACGAAGAAATGGGAGAAGATTGCGTAAAACATTTACGTGGCATGTTTGGAATAGCCATATGGGATAAAGATCGGGATCTTCTGTTTGCGGCGCGCGACCCGTTCGGAATAAAGCCCGTCTATTACTGCCAAACCGCAGATGGATACATGATTTCTTCCGAAATCAAATCGTTGCTCGTATCAGGCAAGGTGAATCAAGAAGTTGATGGGCAATCCTTTTATCATTATCTGACGTATCAATACGTTCCGGAGCCCGCTACAATGTTTAGGAACATTTTGAAACTGGCGGCGGGACATGCTTTGACGATTAAAAACGGAGAGCTGAACATTAAGGCTTATTATAATGTCCATTTTGGGTCCGATGAGTCTCGTTCCTTTTCCGATTTGGTAGAGGAAACCCGCTCAATACTCATGGAATCGGTGAGCATTCACAGGAACAGCGACGTACCAAGAGGGGCGTTCCTTTCTGGTGGAATCGATTCGAGTAGCCTAGTGGGCATGCTGCAGCGGTTGGAACCTACGCGTACATTCTCGGTTGGTTTTGAGGTTCCGGGGTACAGTGAATTGGATCTGGCGCGCAAAACTGCCGCCTATCTAGGAACGGAACATTATGAAGTATCGGTAAGTGCGAAGGATTATTTGGATCATCTCCCGGACATGTTATGGCATATGGACGAACCGATAGCCGATCCATCCGCCCCCGGGATTTATTTTCTATCCCAGCTGGCACGCCAATATGTAAAGGTTGTGTTTTCCGGTGAAGGCGCGGATGAATTTTTCGGTGGCTATAACATATATCGTGAGCCGCTGTCTTTACGAATGTTCGAGTATATGCCGGATAACATTCGTGAATTTGCCGGAACCTTATCCAGGTTGCTGCCTACCGGGATGAAAGGGAAGAGTTTTCTGGAAAGAGGAAGCCTTCCTTTGCATGAACGTTATTTTGGAAATGCCAAAATATTCGACGATCAAGAGAAATTTGATATTGGCAGCATGAATTATGCTTTTAGGTCAGCAAGAGAAGTTACAGCACCTTTATATAAACAAGTAGCCGAATTTGACGATACGACAAAGATGCAGTATATCGATATCCATACCTGGTTGCGAGGCAATATTTTAATGAAAGCTGACAAAATGTCTATGGCGCACTCACTGGAGCTTCGAGTCCCGTTTGTGGACCTAAAAGTTTTCGAGGTCGCTTCTAAGTTGCCCACTAAATTTAAAGTCTCGAATACCTCCACCAAATTATTGCTTCGCGAGGCCATGAAAGAATTTGTGCCCCCGGATGTTCAAAACCGTCGGAAGCTTGGATTCCCAGTTCCCATCCGGGTATGGCTGAAAAACGAATGGTACGAATGGGCGAAGGAAATGTTTCATTCGGCCGGCGATATACCATGGATCAACCCCCAATATGCATTACATATGTTAGACGCACATCGGGAAGGTAAATACGATGCAAGCCGCAAGTTGTGGACGTTGCTTGTGTTTATTCTTTGGCATCGAATATATATTGGCAATTGCAATGGATGGAGTGATATGTTGACAGCGCCGTCTGCTCATGCGGTATACAGATAAGGAATTCGCCGATCGAGCTATCGAGATTCCGCCATTTCTGCATACATGTGAAGTCATGTTATTGGCCTGGTCGAAAAGGAGCCGCAAAATGTTCCGAGTTTTGCAGCTCTTTTTTTGGCAGGGTTTTTAATTTTACAGCTTTAAATACTCCGTAGGTAATCAAGGCGTAAATCACTCCGTAAAGGACCCATGCATCAAGATTCGCTTTAAGGGTAGATATTTTGTTGGCAATGAATAGAAGAGTAAGAAGAAGAGCAATACATACTCCGAACATCACTTTTATCCGAAACCAGTGACATAATAACGCAACCATAATAGAAAGTAACGGACAAATAATAAATATAGGAACAAAAGGGCTTAACTTTTCAAATATTAAATAAAGCATTACCTCCACCCCCATTAGTCAACATTAAAAATGAAACATTTCTTTGTCTATACCTGATACATCTAATAACGTTAGGTGCAACTAGATCGTTATGCTTTTTCCTATCGGGGAGTTGTGCTATTTAACCCCTATTTGAGGGGTGGAAGTGTTAAGTAAAGTATTCAGTAAAGTATTCAGTTGTGTTATGATGGTAATACAAGAACAATACTGTTTACATGTTAATCGTATTAAATAGGTTAACACGTACTATACTAAAAAATAGAGCCCTCACCGGTGCGAACGGCGAAGACTCCAAGGACTAAAAGCTGTGGAACCCCACGGCGTGCTAAGTTAATTTTATAGCTTAATGAAGAACCCACCGAAGGCGCCAACCTTTACACGGTGGGTTTTCGCTTGTTTAGCTTCCGGCGAAACCAACGGTATAGCTTCCGTACGCTGAGCACAATGCTCAGAATGGCTGCAATACCTTTGAGTATGTCCAGTAGCTCCACAAGGGCGATCATGGCCTCACCCCCTTTACAAGAGGCTACACCGTGATCGCTCCACCGCGCTTTATGTCCATAAAAAAATTATAGCATTATATAGATATCATGTCCTAGTATATTCCAAATATTTGGGGTGAGGGAGCGTTATAGTTTCATAAGGTATCTAGAATCTGCAATATTGGCGATTAGTCCCCATTTTGATTCCCGACTTCTCTACGTACTGCTGCAAATCAACGAATATCAAAATAGGGGCGGGAATTGCTCCACCACATGTTCGACCTGTTCAATATAATCTTGGACTCATTGTAGCGAAATGTCTGAAATTCGGAGCTTGCCTTATAACAAAAATTGGATTATACTCACATACATAGTAATTCGATGTATTGTAAATCTAGGTATTAAGGAGAAGCGTTTATGGCTGTAAATAAGGAACTGCTTAAAGGAAGCACGGCTATTTTGCTGCTTACGGTGCTGAACAAAAAAGAAATGTATGGTTACGAATTGATCAAAGAGATTGAACGGAGCTCGGAGGGCGTTTTTTCTATGAAGGAAGGAACGCTGTATCCCATTCTGCATACTTTGGAAGCCGAAGGTTGGCTGGAGGCTTACTGGAGCACGCATGATGGACGAAAACGCAAGTACTACCGTATTACCGAGCGGGGCAGAAACCAACTTCAAGAAAAAACGAAAGAATGGGTACAATTCCGAACCGCGGTGGACCGGGTAATAGGGGAGGGTTTGTCGTGAGCCAATACGAAGAACAGGCGGTTGCCGCGGAGTTTTTAGACCGGGTGTGCAAGCATGTCCGTGCGAAAGATCTGCATGCGGATATTCGCGAAGAGCTTTCCTCCCATATAGCAGAGCAAATTGAGATTTTTCAGGAGGAAGGGATGCCCCGGGAAGGCGCCGCCTCTGAAGCAATCCGTCTGATGGGAGATCCGGATCTGATTGGCCGGAACCTTCATAAGGCGCATAGACCCGTTATCGAATGGAAGCTGTTATCCATTTTTGCGCTTATGGCGCTTATTGGGATCTTCGGAGCATTTACCGTCCAGCAATCGGGTTCGTATCCCCAGTTTGGCACTTTGCTTCTTGAGAAAAAGGTACTGTTTACCCTCATGGGTTTGGTCGGCTTTATCGTCTTCTATTTTATGGATTATCGAAAAATACAAAACTACTCTGGCGCGCTATTTTTTAGCACATTACTGATCATGGCGTACACTATTTATGCTGACAACACTATTAATGGCATGCAAGGGTTTCTCATAATTGGTCCGATTGGTATCAATGTAATGGTGGTCTCACCGTTACTGCTCCTGTTGTCCCTGGCTGGCATGAAGCAGACAAAGGAATGGCGCGGTGTGGAACATCTGTTTCAGCTGGTGTACCGGGGGTTGCTTCCAACGATACTATTTTGTTTGGGGTCTTCCTGGTTTAATGGGTGCATTTATCTTTTCGGTTTCTTTTGGATGACATGGATCACTAAAAAGAATATGGCTCAATTTCTAATGCTGGTTCTGCCACTGATATCACTATACATATTTACGCTTTCTAGGGTTGAGCAATTGTATCATCGTCTACATGCCTTCCTGAATCCGGTGGGAGAAGATAGCTATCAGCTGATTCAAACGAAAGCGGCCATTTACTCCGCAGGCTGGATGGGACAGGGGTTTGCCGCAAAAAACGAAATGCTTCCGTATTTATATAGCGATTCACTATTTCCATACCTGATACACTGTTTTGGCTGGGGAGCTGGAATACTGGTAGCCGGTCTTATTATTTGGTGTATGGTTCGAATTTGGAAAATGCATGGCCATATTCGAGATGAATATGCGAAAAGAATCTGGATCGGATTTATGGCGGTCCTCGGCGTCCGGATGTTGTGGCCACTTCTTATGGCTTTTGGTATTGTGCCTATTATTGGAGGGGAGCTTCCATTCATTGGTGGCGGGGCGATTCAAATCTTCGATTATGCCGCGGCAGGGTTTCTATTATCGATCTTCAGGCGTAAAAATATGATCCCTAGGGAAAGGGGAGACGCATTGCAAAGACACTGACATCTTGATGTTGGTGTCTTTTTTTCGTTTCCTTACATTCAGAATTGCCCGCGAAAGTACATCCTTTTGACCATGAATGACCTAAGTGCGCTCAGAAAAAGGAAAAAGCCTGCACTTTGGCAAGCTTTTTATCCAAATCAACCGTTGTGTCGTAAATATATAAGTTCAACTAATGATTTAAGGGCTGATAACCGTTTGTAACGAGGATTCTATGCGGACGCAAAGGCGATCAATGATGGCCCGTTTATTCTTAGCGATCTGCTTCATGAAGTTTGTCACGTTATTGCGAATCTCGGCTACCGTAGGATAAAACACATTGTTGATGACATCGGATTTCAGCCATTTCCATAACCCTTCCACTACGTTGAATTGCGGGCTATACGGGGGCAAAAAGACAAATTCTAACCGACCCTTCTGCTCGTTCAAAAAGGGTTTCAGTAATTTGGCATGATGAATTCGGGCATTGTCCAAAACCATTACAATTTTGCCTGTTGGATAATGGGCGATAACTTTCTTCAGAAAAGCCAAAAATGTTTCGGCGGTGTACTGCTCGTCTTCTTGCCACACGATTTCACCGGTCACATAGTCTACCGTCCCTAATAATTTCACGCCCCGGTGTTTGCCAGTGGTCGGAATGATCCTCTGCTTACCTTTCTCGAACCAGGTTCGCTGCAAGGCTTGGTAGTCCCGAATCATGCATTCGTCTTCAAACAGTAAATGATCGATCTCATCGTTCATCAGTCTTTTTTTAACTGGGGAAACTGTTCGCTAACGAACTCCTTTTGCTTCGCCTCATCGGCTGCTTCTAGGGTATAAGTCGGTTTGGTGAACCGTAGATCTAGTCGGTGAAGAAGTTTGGCCATACCTGCAATGGTGTAGCTTCGTTCAAACTCACGCTTCACATAAGCGGCGGCCAAGGCCAGTGTCCAATTGTGTTTAGCGGGAAACCCGACTTCATGTGGAAGTTTCGTAATGATGATCTGCTTGAGCTGTTGTTGCTGCTCTTTGGTTAGTTGTTCGGGAGCACCCGTAGAGACGCCCATCCTCAAGCCATCTAATCCTTTCTTTTGATGAGCCTTAATGTAGTTGCTCACCGTCACTGGGTTTCTGCGAATGATTTCCGCAATTTCTGTAATCGACATCTGTTTAACAGTATGTAAATAGATTGCTTGGTAGCGTTCATACATTCGGCGGTTTTTCTCTTGTTTCAGCCGTTTTTCCAATTCTTGTTGATCCATAGGTTGGATTTCCATGATATTCTCTCATTTCGTTTGGTTTCCCTATCACTTCGACGCACAAAGTGGGAATCCCCCTAGATCGACAAACTTTAGTTGAACTTATATAGATCCAGAATTCGCTATTATATAAGCCTCAAAACTCGTATATACTTGCAGTATGTCAATGGTTTTCCGTGTTGGCAACCTTTATTTATCGAATAAAGGGTCAGATTAGTTAAAAAAGAAAAATAGGACAAATCTCAAAGTTATTCATAGTATGTGATGTAATAATTTCGATAGAAATTAAATGATAAATGATTTTTTCATATAGTTTATGAACAATGCAAATACAAGTTGCGGATTTGCAATTGTAGGTTGGTGTTATTTTTGTGTAAAGCCTATTATAATCTACACAAAATAACAAAGAAAAGAGGTAGAAAGTCATGGGTTTTGCAGATAATTTAAAATCATTTAGGCAAGAAAGACATATTTCACAGGAAGAGTTAGCAGAAATAATTGGAGTAAGTCGTCAAGCAGTTTCTAAATGGGAACAGGGAAGTGGTTATCCAGAAATGGAGAGGTTGCTTGTTTTATCCAAAGAGCTTAATGTATCTTTAGATTATTTGATGTTAGGTGAGGTAAAGTCCACTGAAAACAACAAAACTTTATCCAATAATATAATTGTTCCAACGGGGAAAATTACTATTAAATCATATGATGGAAAATCAATTGTTAATTGCTATAAAGTTTTAGCATCACATGTAATGTATAAAGCAAAAAACGATGAGCCTAAATATTGGCTGATTGGTATTAATAGCGGAGCGTTTTGGGGAGAAAAATCAATTGTACTTGGGTGGTATGTTGATGAAGAAAAGATAAAAAAGGAAATGGATGAAATTGTAGAAGCAATTAATAATGGTGTACCAGCATATGAATTAAAATATGCGGTAAAAGTTAAAAATAAAATGTTAAGAGTAAAAATAGATGAAGAGTAACTTAATTTCTATATGATAAATATGAATAATCTAGAATGTAACAAATCCGGATTTGTCGGATTGAATAAAATAGCATAATGTTTAGTTTAGTTCTTCATATTTTTCCACAATCGGGCACTTTAACGGAATAACGAAAAGAACCTAATTTCTCAATATAAATGTTGAGAAATTAGGCTTTTTATTATGAGAATTTCCTTAACGTTGTAAATCCACACCTTCGAGGCAGGAAGGTTCGTACATTTTCGCGAAATTATAAGGTATTTGCGTTTTGATATCACCGTATCAAATTTAAATATTCAGGTAGAAAGAGATTTTAAAGGAGTAGTAATATCTGTAAACAGAATGTAGGTTAGGATCAATTTTGGAGGTGACGCAAGATGTTTCAATCACGAGCAGCCAATCATGAAGATTTTTTAATTATAGCAACAATGCCACAGAATCAAGAAGAACTGTTTTATATGTTTCCTAGAGGAATCTATCCAGTACTTGCAGAGCAACTTGAAGAAGTAGCTTCCATGCGTTTTTCACCTACTGTAATAACCTACATGGGAGAAGTAGCAGGATACTGTAGTTTATACGATGTAACGGAAGGACAAGAATGTTGGCTTGGGAATGTTATTGTCCATCCGAATTATAGGAGATACGGTGTTGGATCGTTTTTAATAAATGCAATGAAACAAATTGCAAAAACTGAATATAAAGCTGAACGACTTAATCTAATTTGTCATAACACAAATACAAAAGCATTGTTGTTTTACTATAAACAAGGATTTAAACCGTTTGACATGAAAATAATGGAGGATTACAAGAGGAATATGATATCGGGAATAAAGATGTCGATTGAACTCTGATATAGATTCATCTAACAATGTGCAAAACATACAAATAATAAAGAGGATGAACAATGTGCTTTATTGAAAGTAGGACAATACTTCAACCACCATATTTCAAATTGGGTAAACAGTAAACAATAAATATCAAAGAAAGGATGGAGATCTATGATTAGATTATGTAATAACATGGATACGGAAGAAATTCATCAGATTATCAATGATGCTGCACAGGCTTATAGAGGAGTAATACCAGACGATCGGTATCATGATCCATATATGTCAATGGATGAACTGAACCATGAAATGAGCGATGGAGTTGTATTTTGGGGATTTGAAGAAAACAAACAATTAATTGGAGTAATGGGAATCCAAGATAAGATCGAGGTATCCTTAATTAGACACGCATATGTACGAACATCTCAGAGGAAAAGTGGAGTAGGTACAAAGCTCTTATCTCATCTGATGGCTTTAACAAGCAAACCGATTTTAATAGGAACGTGGGACTCGGCTGATTGGGCAATAAGATTTTATGTGAAGAATGGTTTTAGACTTGTTTCACCTAGCGAGAAAGCTAAATTATTAAGTACTTATTGGAATGTTCCTGAAAGGCAAATTGAAACTTCTGTCGTTTTATGTGATAGTACATTTTCTCGATGAAAAGTTAAACCAATACGAGGGATTTTTAGAGTGGAAATCCGTAAACATGAGAATGAAGAATATAGGATAAAGACCTAGTTGGTTACTAAAATGTTGCCTGGAAAGGGGAGTAATCACATCAAAAGGCAAGGACCGGGCAGTTTGCCCGATCCTTGCTTTTTCGTTAAACCGTTGGTTTATAATCCACATCAACCTTATCTTTTTCCTGGAATGGTGCAAGCATAAAAGCGGCTTTAAAATCTGTATTTCCTTTATTAACTAAATAATGGACCCTTTTAGGTTCAACATGGACGAAATCCCCTTTTTTGCAGTGGAAAATCTCGTAATCAATATGTATTTCTAGTTCACCTTCAAGGATGAAGAAATTCTCTTCCATAATATTATGATAATGCGCGGGAAAATCTTGTCCTGGCTTCAAAACAACGATTCCAAAGTTCATCCGTGGTCCTCTTAACAAATATTTTGGTCCACTATCTCCAAATCTGTATTCTTGATCGTTTTCGCTCACAACTGTCATGATGGTCACTCCTATAGTTTATTTTAATCCTGGTGCTGTCCACATATGTTCCGTTAAACCGCTATCTGCTAACTCTAGTTGGTTTGCGTAAATGTCTTTCCACTTGTTATATAATCCTTCATAAACTTCGTTATTTTCTGGATCTGGATAATATGTTTTTTCAAATTTAATCACTTTTGTAATCGCATCATCAAAGTCCACAAAAACCTTTGCACCTATACCGGCACAAATAGCGGCGCCAAGTGCGGTAGATTCTCTAACCACAGGAACTTTTATCGGTTTGTTGAGTACATCGGAGACAATTTGACACCACAAATCACTTTTTGAAGCCCCACCGGCAAAAATGACTGACTCCGGCGACGTATGAATGATGTCATTAACCAATTCAAGGTTGGCTTTTGTTACAAAAGCTGCGTTTTCCATAATTGCGCGATAAAAGGTGGCCTTATTAAATTTCTCAGAGTCAAGTTTAAAATTGATAAAACCTGGGGCCGCATGTTTCCATGATAAATAGTTCATTTTATTGGAAAATGTACATAGCATTCCATAACTGCCAGCCGGTATATTTCGGGCCTTTTTTTCCATTTGTGCATAAATACTTTCACCCGTTTGGTCTTGAAGATAACGTTCAAGATCGAAGAAACTATCTCTAAACCATCTCATAACGAGGCCAGGGAAAAATGCAATGGCTTCATACTGCCAGGTATTGGGTACTGCATGACAGTTTATTCTGACTCTGCATCCATCATCGACCGCAACGTGATTCGTTGTATATTCATATTGCCAAAAGCTCCCGCCAAAAATCGCTGCATCTCCTTCGTTTATAACTCCAACACCAACACATCCCAGTTGGGCATCTCCACCTCCAGCAATAACTAATGTCTGGGTGCTCAGCCCTGTAAGCGCTGACATTTTAGCGGAGACATTACCAATCACTGTTCCACTTTCATGGGTGATTGGATAAATGTCTTCTCTAAGGTTTACCTTTCTTGCGATATTCGAGTCCCAAGCTCTACTTTTAATGTCAAAAAGACCCGTTGTACAGCCATTGGAAGGTTCCACTGAAATGACGTCAGATAAGCGATATGTGATCCAGTCGTTTAGCATGGTTACATACTTAATTCTGTCGTAGGTTTGAGGCAGATTATTTTTCACCCAAAGAATTCTTGGGATAGCCCCCAAAGAAAAGGTTTGACCCGAAACTTTATAAATCTCAGATTCGATAGAATCGCTAATGTTATATAGATTATAGACCTCATCATTTGAACGTGAGTCTACATTTGCACAAGCCCATATTTCTTTTCCTTCTTCGTCATATAACACGATTGCTTCTCTCATGCTGGTTGTAGAAATGGATAAAATATCTTTAGAATCGACTTTGCTCTTCGCTAGCGTTTCCTTTATTAGATCAATAATTATGTTAATATTCTGGTTGATATCAAAATCCATTGAGCCGGGATATCTTATATCCTCTTTATGTGTCCACTCCGATTGTGATACACATAACTCTTGGCCCAATGTATTAAATACGATCACTCTGACACTACCTGTCCCGGCATCAATAGCCATTAGGTACTTTTCCATCGTTATCGAACCATCCCTTTATAATTATTGATAGAGATATTCTAAATTCCTAAACTAAGCTTTGAGCGACGGTTTCATCCGTAATTAGTACATCAATATATCCCCCCTTCAGGGCGCCAATAATGGCATCCTTCTTCTCAAGACCTCCAGCAACTGCCACAACATTATTTAAAGATTTTAATACACCTATGTCAGTACTAATCAGACGTTTATGAAGATCTAGATCGAGTATATTCCCATGTATATCGTAAAACTGGCTGAGTAGATCGCCTACAGCTCCCCTAGTTTTAAGGATTTCAAAATCACTTGGATTAAAATAACCTTCTTTAATTAGAGTTGCGCGATCATTTAAGGCGCCAATTCCGATGACTGTAATGTTGGAGTAAGGAATCATATCTAATATTTTTTTTATGGGTTTTTCCTGATTCAAATGTTCCGCAATAAGTTCCGAAGATACGCTGAGCGGTGCAGGAACAATGTAATGATTGTAATTCGGATTCGTATAATAGTCTGACCTTGTATCGATTGCTGTAGGCATGTAGAATTTTACTCCGCCAGACAAAGAAACAAATGTAACTTTATATTTGTTGGATATGCGCAAATGGCCCATCGTTTTCGATACAGCTTCTCCATAGCCAATATTGATCATCGTATCACTTGTGATTCGATCTTCTATATATTGCGCAGCTGCAACAGTAAGACTGTCTACGTTGTTACTGGAAGTAGGAACGACGTAAATATCTTTAAGATTGTACTTTTCCTTAATTTTATTTTGGACTTTCAAATGATCTGTATCTTCTAAGTTGATTTTAAATTGGATTACGTTATTTGTTTTGGCCTTTTCTAGATATTTAATTACTTTCATTCTCGATAGATTCAGTGATTCAGATATTTCGTTTTGAGTCATACCCTCAATATAATACTGCCAAGCGATTTTCACGATTAGGTCATTTTCATATTTCATTTAGATCACTCTTTTAATAAATTTCAATACAAAATATTCATGTAGTAACATTTGTATTGATTGACCTAACTATAACAATAAAAAAAATGAACGTCAATATCCTGCGCTAATAATTGTTTATAGGCTGATAAACTATTGCATTTTCCTTATTTAAATAGGGAATTTTCAATATTTGTAGTTATAGAACATCATACCAAAATATTAAAAAGCATTTGTTTGTTGCAATATTGTTGAATAATCAGGGAGTGATAAAAATATTCTTGATTAATAAAATGTTTTGAATTATACTTTGGGTAATTTCAGGAAAGCGATTACATTTAAAGTTGGTTTTACCGCATACAGAATAGGATAAGTATGGAGGTAATCTTATGGAAGCACCAAAGGAATTAGTGAAATTAGAAAATATCCAGAAATCATTTAACCAAAACAATGTATTGAAAGGTGTTTCTCTAGAAATTAACGAGTCAGAGGTTATCTCGATCATTGGGGGTAACGGAGCTGGTAAAAGTACTTTGATGAAGATTCTTACAGGAGTCTATAAAACGGATGAAGGAACGATCGAAATAGGTGGAGAGAAAATAATCTCCTATAATCCATCCATAGCCCATGACAAGGGAATTTATTTGGTACCACAAGAACCATTACTTTTCCCAAACATGACAGTTGAACAAAATCTTACGGTTGGATTTAACAAGAGAAAAGTGGAAGTGCGGGAGAAGGCGAAGAGTTTAATAGACCAATTGGGTTGGAATTTAGATTTAAACAGGTTTGCTCTCTCCTTATCGATTGCGGAGCAGCAGCAAGTTGAGATTATTAAGGGGCTTTTACGAGATGCAAAGGTTCTAATCTTGGATGAACCAACTTCTTCATTAACATTTTCTGAAACGGAGTCCTTATTTAAATTAATTGAGAAATTAAAGGCATCAGGTGTAGGGATTTTTTACATAACACATAGATTAGATGAAGTTTTTCAGATTTCAACACACGCTGTGATCTTACGAGACGGCAAAGTAACTCTTAAAGGAAATATTAAAGAGTTTACAAAGGAAATGTTAATCAAGGGATTATTACCTATTGATAGCGATCACAATGTCAGTGGCTCATTCAATAAGAAAGCTTGTGACCGAAATAATGAAGAACCAATCTTAAAGGTTCAAAATTTATGCGGGGATGGCTTTAAGGATATTAATTTTAACGTATATAAGGGCGAGGTAGTGGGCCTGGCGGGTCTGCTCGGTGCAGGAAGAACAGAAATTGCGGAAGCCATTTATGGAATCAATAAAGCGAAAAGCGGGAAAGTTTATTTGAATGGAAAAGATATTACTGATTTATCTGCTAATGAAACAATTGAAAGCGGTTTATCCTATATACCGGAAGATCGATTTTTAAACGGAATTTTTTCCATTAGTTCAGTAAGCAGTAATGTAACATTGCAAGTCATTAAGAAACATCGATTTTTCCTTGATAAAAAATTTGAGAAAAGTATCACTGATGAATATGTTGATAAATTAAGAATCAAAATTAGCAGCCATGAGGATGAAATTAAATCTTTATCTGGTGGTAATCAGCAAAAAGTAGTTATTGCAAGGATCTTATCAACTCATCCCAAGTTAATCATTATGGATGAACCAACGAGGGGAATTGATGCAGCCGCCCGAAGCGATATTTATTCCATTATTACGCAGTTGAAAGAACAGGGATTTTCCATATTACTAATTTCCTCAGATTTAGAAGAGATTGAAAGAATTAGCGATCGAATATATGCCATTTATCGAGGAACTTGCAATGTTTGTCTGGGATTCGATGAGATTAATGCGACAAATGTTATGAGCGCTGCCTTTGGCACTTATAAAGGAAGTGAAAAATATGCCTAAGCTGATCGGTATTACAAAGCATAGAGAATTTAGAACGGTTATTTTCCTAGTTTTGATCTTCTTACTTGTTGGCATAGTAAACTCGGGATTTATTTCACCAGGCAATATTGACAACGCCGTAAAGAGCAGTTTGCTTTATATTGTCCTTGCAGTCGGAATGACCTTTGTATTATTGACCGGCAATATTGATATTTCAGTTGGCGGCGTGTTGGGACTCAGTGCAGCCGTTAGCGGAACTATTCTCAGAGATGGAGGAAGTGTACTTATAGCTGTCATAGCTGCCATCGGAATTGGTGTCCTTATTGGCGTAATCAATGGATTAGGAGTGACGAAGTTAAAAATTTCCGCATTTATTATGACTTTGGGTATGAATGAAATTATCAGAGTCATCCAAGTCATCTATACCGATGGCCAGTGGGTGGAGAATCTTCCTACACATTTCAAGCAGTTATCGCAAATGAAAATATTTGGAGTAAACACACTAGCAATCTTTGTCATCATCGCAGTTGTCCTGGTTCACCTCTACCTGTCTAAAAGCCAAAAAGGAAGGTATTTTGCAGCCATTGGTGATAATGAGGACGGTGCCGTCCTAGTTGGAATCTCTGTGAACAAGGTCAAAATTCTGTCCTTTGTCATTTCGAGTGTATGCGCTTCCTTGGCGGGATTAGTTTTTGTCAGCCAGATTGGTTTTATTTCAACAACTGCCGGAGCTGGTATTGAGATGACTGTCATTGCGGCGGCTGTTCTTGGCGGGGTGTCCCTAAGCGGTGGAGTAGGTTCTGTTATTGGTGCTGCGATTGGTGCCATTATTATGAGTTCCATCAATTCTGCGCTCGTCTTTCTAAAGGTTCCGGCATTCTGGAATAACGCAATTTCTGGCTCTTTGTTAATCATCATTGTTGTAACAGATGTGTTAATTGCACGTAGGGCTAACAACAAGGCCAAGAAAGAAAGATTGAATGCTAGAGTTTTAAGCGTTCATGGGGAGGGCGTGAAATTAGAATGCTGAAAAAAATACCGAAATGGAACTTAGTTCTTGTACTGACGTTAGTTGCAGAGATTATCATATTTGGTTTAATCAATCCGAGATTTTGGAACGTGAACATTCTATTAAATAGCTTTAATGATTTTACAGGAATAGCGATCATCGGCTTTTTCGTTACCTTCGTCATTATTACCGGAGGAATCGATATATCTGGCGGGTCAATCATCGGTTTAACATCTGTTGTAACAGGAATTCTATCCCAAGTTGCGGGATTGAACATCTGGCTTTCTGTTCTTCTGGCGATTATTGTTGGCGGATTGTGCGGGTTACTTAATGGGATTCTCATTGCCTATGCAGGAGTTCAAGCCATGATTATCACATTAGGCGGCATGCTCTTATATGGTGGTGTTGCCATCGTACTTGTTGGTCTGTCAGGTGCAAGTACTTATGAAGGAATATCAGGATTTTCGCAACAATTTATCAATCTAACGAATGGTAAATTAATGGGGATTCCACATTCAGTCATTCTATTTGTTGTGATGCTATTCATATCTTATGTCTTGTTACATTGGACTAGGTATGGTAGATACATCTATTCAACAGGGATTAACCAAAATGCTGCTGACTACTCTGGAATCGATACTAGGAAAATAATCACTAGTACATATGTATTATCAGGGTTAAGTGCAGGAATTGCAGGGGTCATGTTAACTTCCTATTTAGGCAGTGCGAGAGCAGATTTTGGTTCCGAATATTTAATGCCGATCTTAACTGCTGTCGTATTGGGAGGAACATTAATTACTGGCGGTAAAGGGGGTGTTATAGGTACTGCTCTCGCAAGCATAATTGTTGGTTTCTTAAAACTTGGATTGCAAATGGGTGGTATGCAAACTCAATATATTGGCTTAGCAATCGGGTTACTACTTATTATTTCTGTATCATTCCTAGGGGTTCCAGAATTCAGGTCCAATGTCAGAAGATTATTAAAGAGGTAATTCAAAAAGTCCACTTTTGATCATGAAGTTATTCAGGGAGCGGATTCGACAGCGAATCTTGAATTCAGCCGGGCCTAAGCAGATGCTTACGAAGTAATGTTTCCTCCGGAAACATCTCAGGTGCTCACGTACCCAAGCAGGCAGATGCTTACGAAGTCGTTTTCTACGAAAACGTGTAGCTCCGCTCCTCAGTCCCTATCTTCATTCAACTTAAGCGTTTTGAAAAAAACGCACATCGGAAGCATAAGCTTCGGTGCTGAAAACCGGCCTTTTTGAACACGTACTAGAAATAAATAAAAATAGGGGAGGCAGTTCAAATGCGTAAATCCAAGTTCCTTACATTAATGACTTGTGTGGCACTTCTAACCATGTTAGTTTCAGCCTGCGGCAGCCAAGATGCTGGGAGCAGCTCCAGCAGCTCCAAAGATAAAAAGTCTGGCGATATTCAAGTCGTATTCATTCCGAAAATGACAGGTAATGCTTTCTTTGAATCAGGCAATAAAGGCGCACAAGAAATGGCAAAAAAGGTCGGCTTTAAAGTTAAATATGACGGTGCACCTGAAGGAACGGTTGCAAACCAGGTTCAAATTATTAATAGCGCCGTAAATAGTGGTGCTGATGCAATTGCTATTTCTTCGGTATCTTCAGATGGACTAAATCAAGCTTTAAAGAAGGCAATAGATGCAGGAATCAAAGTCGTCACATGGGATTCCGATGTTGATCCACAATACAGAACGGCTTATATCAATCAAGGTACACCGGATATCTTGGGAGCTATGCTTGTAGATATGGCTGCTGGACAATTAAAAGATCCTAATGGACCGAATAAAATTGGTTGGTTTTACTCAAGCCCAACAGTTCCAGACCAAAACGCATGGGTTACAGCTGCTGAAAAGTATATCAAAGAAAAATATCCGAAGTGGGAAATCGTTACGAAACAATATGGCGAAGCGAATGAGCAGAAATCCCTGCAGGTTGCAGAAAGTATCTTAAACACCTATCCAGATATTAACGCGATTATCTGCCCAGACTCTACTGCGCTTCCTGCCATGGCACAAGCTGCACAAAATAAAGGATTAACGAAGAAAGATGTAGCTATTACTGGATTTGCTTCCCCTAATTCAATGAGACAATATATTGAAAACGATACGATTGAAAATCATGGTTTATGGGATGTTAAAGATCAAGGAGCCCTTGCTGTTTACGTTGCCTATTACTTAGCACAAGGGAACAATGTCAAAGTCGGAGATTCCATCGATGTACCTGATATTGGAAATGTAAAAGTGGAGCCAAACACAGTCCAAGGATATGAGTATACAGCCGACGATTCTGGAATTATTGTATTGCCAGCAAGAATAGTATTTACGAAAGAAAATACCAAAAACTACGATTTTTAACATACTTATAAATTGATAGGAAGAGGAGAAGATTAAAATGGCAGATATTATTGGAAATAAGGCAGCAAAAAACTTTTCGGAGAATGTACCGTTTGCAAATAGTGGAGACTTCCATGTGAAGGGTTCTTCGAATTACGACTGGGGGATGAAAGATCGATTATCGAGAATTTTCAACCCTGAATCCGGGAAAACCGTGATGCTGGCATTTGACCACGGCTACTTTATGGGACCAACATCTGGGTTAGAAAGATTAGATATTCTCATTCCGAAGTTAGCAAATTATGCGGATTGTTTGATGGGAACCAGAGGTGCAATTCGGAGCAGTGTACCGCCAACTTATAATAAAGCTATTGCGCTCCGCGCTTCATCAGGTTCAAGCATTTTGCAAGATGATTTGAGCCGCGAGTCCATGGTTGTAGATATTGATGACGCCATTCGGATGAATGCAAGTGCACTCGCAATTCAAACTTTTATCGGAGCAGATGGGCAAAAGGAAACGATTGAAGAATTAAATAAAGCCGTTAACCTTGGGTTTAAATATTCTATTCCTACAATGGGCGTTGTCGCTGTTGGCAAGGAAATGGAACGAACTACACAATTTTTCTTATTGGCTACAAGAATGCTAGCTGAATTTGGTGTTCAAATTGTCAAAACCTATTATTGTGATGATTTCGAAAAAGTTGCTGCAGCTTGCCCAGTACCATTAGTAGTTGCTGGTGGTAAGAAGATCCATGAGAAGGATGCTTTGACTCTTGCGTATAATTCCATTCAAGGAGGTGCTGCTGGGGTTGATATGGGTAGAAATATTTTTCAATCCGAATACCCTGTCGAAATGATTCAAGCTGTTGGAAAAGTGGTACACGAAGGATTTACCGATAAAGAAGGTTTTGAGTTTTTCTTGGATTTAATTAATTAGTAAACTTCAGGTCTTTTATATAAGCTTTAATTACAGTGTAAAATTTAACGGGGCTTCTCCAAAGGCATAAATGGCCTGGGGACTGCCCCGTTTTACTCCTCACTCGTGATTATTTCGCCAGATCTAGCTTTATAGTTAAGTCACTTAAGAGTTTCGCATCTATTTGTATCATAGATCCAATATTGTATTGTTCTGCGGGATCTAGTGGAGGGAACTCTTGTACATATTCATAGGAGGTATCGTTAGTACGTAATGGCCAAAGACTGTTCGAATAGACATGACGGCCAGATCGCGTAATAAAGTGTACTGAATCTGCTAACAAGTAAGGTTGATCTCCTTCAATTTTGTAATAGACTAGCGTTCGATCTTCCAACTTGTCGATTTGGTTAATGATGATTTTCCCCACATCCTTTAATTGCAACTCAATCGGAAATGTGGTGCCAATCGGCTTGGCATTCTCAAATATTTCTCTAGACGTATATAGGTATGGAGTGACAGAAATCGACTTGGTGCCGTTTGCTAACGGGTTAAAAAAGAGTGAGCCTTTTGTGACGCCATTTTCATCGGTAGTATAATCGGAGCCTATGATATTGCTGAGCATTCCGCGATCATCCTGAAGTGCAAAATAAAGAAATTCTGTCTTGCCTGTATAGTTAAAATCTATCCTCGTTGTGATAGGGGTTAGCATATAACTTGTTATTTGGAACTGGCCATCACTAGATTTTGAAGTATAAGCGTTTGCGAGTATTTTGGATTGGCTGTCATTCAAGGCTCGATTCGTAATAGGCAAATTAAAGTCCCATTCACCTTCAATGTTGTTTTTCGTCAAAGAGCTGCCATTCTCCAGGTTCTCTCCGCTAAATTGTAATTTCAAATCAAATGAACGTATAGGTTGCAATGAATCGATGTTAATATTGATCAAACCTATAGCATGCTTTTCGTCTAATATTCGTAACATCGGCTTAATCTTGCCTGCAGGGAGTACCTCGCCATTTATTTTTACAATCCCGTTTTGAAGAATCTCCAAGACCGATCGAACTTGATGTTCAGTCTTAATATCACAACTAATGGATAACCTTGCGCCATCGTAGATAGCATCTTGCATTTTGATCGTGGTACCTTGATTGATTGCCTCTTGATTAAGTTGGATCGCTAGCCCGTTTTCTTTCCCGTCGATCAGCCCTGGATCACCAATAGAGGTTATGCCAGTACCGTCGAATATTTTGCCTATAATCGGTATTTTGCGTAACTGTTCGGCTGCAGCTGGGAAGGATGACAAAGCCCAGAACAGAACCATGAACGCCATAACTGAGCCGCAAGCCACAAGGAGTTTCTTTTGATAAAAACGGTTATTTTGCTGGCGCTGGGGTTCTTTGTTGATCTGTTCCAACACATAAGGCTCTAAATGTATAAGCGGCAGTTTGGTTTCCTCAAATTTGCGCTTTAACATTTGTTCATCAGTATGATAAACTTCGCTCATTTCCGCCTTCCTCCCTACTAGCTAAAATCTTTTTAAGCTGCTTTTTTGCTCGTTCATATCGTTTGCGTACGGCTGGCGTGCTCATTTGGAGTTGCTCCGCAATCTCTTCAAATCGTAGCTCCTCCACAATACGCTGCAAAATGATATGCCGGTCTTTTATGGAAAGCCGCAACAAGGCCTCTCGCAGTTCTTCATTGTATTCGAATCTTGCTGTGGATACGTCCGATTGTAGAATCGGTGCTGTTCCGCTAAAAACCTGTAAGATCCGTTCTAAAGTCTTGGCGCGTTTCAAACGATTAAGGCATTCATGGTAAGTCATGGCGTAGAGCCAGGCCTGAAATGAAGTGCCCTCTCGATATTGTTCGAGCCGCTGGAATCCCTTGATGAACACATCCTGTGTAACATCTTCTGCTTCTTGCAACTGTCCAAGCATGTGAAAGCAATAATTAAGAATATGCTGTTGAAACCTAGATATAAGCTCTCCATAACAATGATGTTGGCCTTCTTTGGCGGCTCGCACTAACTCTTCGATATTCATGGATTCCATGTGATCCTCCCTTCAGCATAAGATTTAAGCTATCATATATATAAACAATCGACTTGGCGCGTTTTGGACATTTGAGGATGTATACGTAAAAGAAAATAGATGGGTTCAATTCGCGGAAAAGAAAATTGTGGTAAAATGATGGTGATGTCCGGCCGAGTGAGGGATGGGGAAGTCTTTTATAAATTGGAGTAATAAAATCTATAACTTAGGAGTGATTGTATGAGTATAGATTCATTACAATATGAAAAGAAGCTAATAGAAATAATCAAATTATCTCCAACACTAGTTGAGGTTTTTGAACTGTCCCGAAAATTAAATCTAGAACAACATTATATAGGTGCCGGCTGTATTGCACAGACAGTGTGGAATTATTTGATAGGTAATCCTTTCGGGTATGGTATTGAAGATATTGATATTGTGTATTTCGATACTGACCTTACATATGAAAAAGAAGAAAGAATAATAAAATCAGGTAAAGAGGTATTTTGTAAGTTGCCGATTAAAGTGGATATTAAAAATCAAGCTAGAGTTCATTTATGGTACAAGGACAAATTTGGAATTGATCTGAAACCATATTCATCATTAGAGGAAGCTATTGATTCATGGCCAACAACATCTACTTCTTTAGGGGTTAGGCTCGATCAGAATGGAGAATGGAAAGTTTATTCACCATATGGACTTGAGGATTTATTTCAATTAAAAATAATGGCCAATAAAAAACTAATCACACAAGATATTTATAAAAACAAATATGAAAAATGGAAAAGAAAATGGCCAGAATTAGATATTATACCTTGGTAGAGTAATCACCGAATTGAAGTTAATATTTAGGCTGCGGGCGTTGCCCTTGGTTCATAAGATGAAATAAGACATAGAAGTGGATTCAGCTCAACAAACTGTAAGCTTGTAGGTCGGATTAGCAAAATAAAGAGTAGCATGGTGAGGTGTAATTATGAAAGCGTATATACAGGCAAATAAAAATGGAGACTTCTACAATGTAAATGCATTTGTCGCCAATGAAGGTTTCACTTTATTAGGGTGGGAGACAGTTAAGTTCTATGACATAAAAGAAATTAATGAATACAATCTAGAAGATATAGTAGTTGGCGGAATTGGTAACGTGAGAAAACGTCTTGAAATATTGGGATTAGAAAGAACTCAAGAAGAGATAGATTATCCCATTTCCTTATCTAGTTATTTTGGTAGAAAAATATGGACTACAACTATTCAAGAGCTTTTTGAAAATAAACAGAATTGGAATGTTTTTATAAAACCTAAAGACTTAACAAAAAAGTTCGTTGGAAAAGTTGTTAGAGAATATAAAGATTTTATAGGATTGATTGAAGAACATGAGAAAACGAATATTTGGTGCTCAGAAGTTGTTGATTTTATAACTGAATGGCGTTGTTTTATACGATATGGAGAAATACTCGATATCAGGTATTATAAAGGGGCTTGGGATTCAAAATTAGATTTAAGTGTCATCAAAAGTGCTGTTAATGATTTTGTTGATGCGCCAGTTGCATATGGTTTGGATTTTGGAATGGATCGAGAAGGAAATATGAAGTTGGTGGAGATTAATGATGGTCATTCTCTAGGGACTTATGGTATCGATCCGGTAAACTATGCAAAATTCCTTTCTGCTAGATGGTCAGAATTAACAGGGACTACAGACTATTTGAGAGACATATAGTTAAGGACGTACCATCCCCTATGGCTCTTTAAAGACACGTGGCAGCATAATAGTTTTCTTTAAGGTCTATTTTTATGAAACGGCTTTATATTACTATTTACACAATCCACAGTTTAGTTTATTCCAATAAAATAAAAAAAGGGAAATCAAGATGAGCTATTTCACAAGGGCTGTTAATCGAATTAATAATATTGATGTAGAACAATATTTTGATCTCTCGCATAAAAGGTATGATGAAGTTAGGTCTAAAGGTGAGTATTCTGCCGATGCAACACTAATCGCTGAATATTATCGTAGAGTTGGCGTTTTATTGCAATCCCTTAATAAAGACAGTGCAAGTATTTATTCGTTGATGTCAAAAATTATTGATACAGACACAAATAACCTCGATTATGACACATTTCTTTCAATTTGTCCTATTCCCCAAAAAATAAATTTTTTAACCATTAAAATTATTTGTTTCGGTTATCTTGAATGGTGCTCCTTGCTTGATATTGGTCACTCAATTGCTCTTAAATATTCTGATATATATGAGCCAATCATTAAACTATTTGAAAGAGGGGGAGGGCAAATTAGTATTCATCATCATGAATTGGTTGGAGGGTTTGGGGCATTTCCACGTTATATTTCCGCTGACAGAGGTAATATGAAAGAATTCGACATAATCGACAGTGCTCTTGATCAAATAGTCAAAGAGGTTAATGGGGAGTACTAATCACAAGAGATTAACAAGTTTAAATAAGATCATTAAGGAGTTAAGATGAAGTATTCGAAGGAAGAATTAGATCTAATAAATGACATTGATCAGCATGTTAAGAACAAAAAAATATCATACTATAAAGCAATACCTCAAGAGGTTTATCAAAAGATTAAAGCTATAATGAAAGCTAGAAATTTCAGTGGATCTCTTCAAGAGTACTTTGAATTTTTAGGTTACACTTTTATACCCAGTCCTAAATATCCCAAAAATACAATTGATATAATTGCTTTACTTATGCAACACTTTCCAAGTAGATATGTCATTAACTTAGAAAATATCGATAGGAATTTATATTATATAGTCCAGGACAAGGCACTGGAAAATAAGGTCGATATTCCTGAGTATTTGAATAAATTGGGTTTTAGTTTTGTTTTCAACAGTAATATTTATCCGCACCCTCCTACATATTATGTTGGCACATCAGAGAAGGAATATATTGACCGACTAAATAAATTATTCCCGGAAGGAACAATAATTATTGAAGAACTAATAGAAAAAGACAGTTGGTTATTTAAAAGTATAAATTATATAAGGCAAATCCGCTCAATACAAACAATTGATGAACAGTTGGAGTTCTTTGGATTTAAGGTGTTTAGAAGATGGAAAGGTTATAGGGAGACATGATGAGAAAAAAGCCCATATATATTCTTTTGTCTTTAGTAATTTTGTGCTCGGTGATCTATTTTTTTATCTCTGAATTTGGATATTCATTTAATGAAAAATGAGTTCTTCTAAAGTCTTTCCCGTTTCAAAATGGTAGTGTGGTTTACCAACAAGAACTCGGTAATAACAAAATTGTCATTTGGAATACAGATGACAAGAAGTATGCGAAAGTAGTTAAAGTTGTATGGGGTATGCTATATCAGGTGAGAAATATTTCTGAAATACTGCCTAAAATAATAACTATAGGAAGATAGAAGCCACTCGCGACCAGTCACCTTCGGTCTCTAGGATTAGCGAGGGATTGTAGATATAAGAAAACGTGATACATAATCGTTAATCCGAAAACCCCGAACACCAATAAGCTTTGAATGTGAGGTGGAACAAATGAAGACCTTTACTGTTGCAACTGTACAATTTAACTGCAGTATACCTGATCAAAAACTAAACACGGAAATTGGACTTCGATATGTCCAAGAAGCCAAATCTCTCGGAGCGGATATGGTTCTATTTCCTGAATGTTGGATCACATCTTATGCCATCCCCGATATTGTTGATACAAACTTGCCGCAAGAGGAGATCGAAAACCATCCGGATTTCAAAGCCTGGTATGAAGTGGCATTAGATGAAAATAGCGCAGCGTTACAATCTTTTCGGGATATCGCCCGTGAGCTATCTATTGGAATCGTTATAACGGGTTTTACAAAAGGGGTAAAACGACCGCAAAATTCCGCATTTGTAATCGATCGAAACGGCGGAGTTTTACTGAAGTACAGTAAAGTACATACTTGCGATTTTGGTAGTGAACGCATGGTTGAGTGCGGCACAGGATTTCATGTGTGCGAATTTGATGGCGTTAAGATTGGGATCATGATTTGTTATGATAGGGAGTATCCCGAGAGCGCAAGAGTATTAATGTTAAAAGGTGCTGAAATTATTTTGGTACCCAATGACTGCGGAACGATGCAGCCCAGATTGCAGGCACTTTCAACAAGAGCATACGAAAACATGGTTGGTATTGCCATGGCAAATCCACCTGGTGAAAACGCAGGATGTTCCTGTGCTTTTAGTCCAATCGTTTGGGACCATTCCGGGAAAGCGGTCGAGAACACGATTATGCTAGCAGACCATATGACAGAAGGTATCTTTTTAGCAACATTTGATTTAGAGCAATTGCGGGATTATCGTAGTCGAGAAATGATGGGAAATACGTTTCGGAAAGTGAAAGCATATAAAGATTTATTAAGTGATAGAGTAGAAGAACCTTTTATACGAGAGTGAAGACGAACCTGGGAATCTAAAAATTTTATTATTGGCGGGAGGATTAGTTTGAAATACATTTACGGATTACTATCGCTAATAGGTATTGTGCTGCCATACTCACAACTCATTCCTTGGATAGGACAAAACGGATTGAACTTCTCTTTACTGATCGAAGAGGCAGCTCAAACACGAATAGGTTCTTTTGCTTGGTTAGATGTCATTATATCGGCGGTTGTATTAATAGCATTTATTTTATTTGAAAGTAAACGGATCAAAATGGGATGGGGACTGTTGTGGATCCCGATTGTTGGAACTTTTACGATTGGCGTTTCTTTTGGATTGCCTATATTTTTATTGCTAAGGGAGTTACATATTGAAAAGAAAAAGGTTAGTTAAATAAATAATTATATTCACAATGGAGCTGTTCCTAGATCTTGATCGATCCGGGGCAGCTCCTTCGTTATTTCAACGGTTTTTTCCCTTATGTCCATCATATAAGACGTAATTCCGAATATGAATACTTGATTTCCAAAAAAAGGTCAAAAAATTTCAAATAGCAGCATACACCTCTAATTAGGAACTTGCATGTAATGGTATGGGCGATTTTTTTTCATGCAGCTTGGAGCCTACTTGAAATGAGGTGACGAACGTGACAACCAGCATCATAATTTTGACCTATAATCAGCTTCCTTTAACTTACAAGTGTTTGCAAAGCATTCGTGAACATACCCAGAATTATGAACTTATTGTTATCGATAATGGATCGACGGATGGTACAGTCGCTTATTTACACACACAACCCGATGTAATCGTTCATGAAAATAACGGAAATCTTGGTTTTGCCAAAGGTTACAACCAGGGGATCGAACTATCAAAGGGAGAGAATATTCTTTTTCTTAATAATGATACGATCGTAACGGAGCATTGGCTGGAAAATATGCTGAATGTTCTGTATGAAAATGAAAGAGTGGGAATGGTTGGCCCTGTTACGAATTATTCAAGTGGCCATCAGCAAATTCCAGTCACATACACCGATTTGAGCGAACTAGACTCGTTCGCACGGCAGCATTGTGAAGAGAACGCAGGTTGTTATTTGGATGTAAGACGTTTGGTCGGTTTTTGTTTATTAGCGAAACGATCCGCTTTGGACGAAATTGGGGATTTTGATGAAACGTTCGGTATAGGCGATTTCGAGAACGATGATCTTTGTTTGCGAGCTTTGCGGAGTGGATATTTGCTAAGAGTGGTCCATGATTCCTATATTCACCATATAGATCATGCGACGATGAATCAATTGGAGGAAACCAATTCGAGTATTTTGTTGCAGCAAAATCGCCATAGAGCATGGGGGAAGTGGGGAAAAGACATTCATCTGCTTATTTATAAGCCACTGATGAAGGTTAGCCTATGCATGATTACGTTGGATGCTGAGATGACGCTTAGTCGATCATTGGATTCTATCCTTGACGAGATAGATGAAATCATTATTGTTGATTTGGGGTCAACCGATAATACGGTCGAGATCGCCAGTAACTATACTCCGCATGCATTTAGCTTTCCCGTTCAGCAAGATGGAGACGATCCATACCGTTATGCGTTTGCGCAAACAACAAATCCTTATGTCATTTGGCTGGAGCAGGGTCAGGTGTTTACCAGCAAGCTCATTAAAAAGCTATGCAGCTATAAATTCACGCTGGAAGATGATCAGGATAAAGTCGCTTTGACCGATGATACCTTCTTATTCAAAAGAGCGGCTGGATTCCAAATGCCGGCAATCAAGAAGGAGGAGCGAACACATTGATCACGATTAGTTTATGTATGATTGTTAGGAATGAAGAGGAATCACTCGCGAGATGTTTGTCATCCGTTAAAGGAATCGCCGACGAAATTGTCATAGTGGATACAGGCTCAACTGATCAAACGAAGGAAATTGCAGCGCAATTTACGGACCGAATTTTCGATTTCGAGTGGATTGATGATTTTGCTGCCGCTCGCAACTATGCTTTTAGTAAAGCAACGAAAAAATATATATTATGGCTGGACGCGGACGATATCATAAAGGAGAAAGACCGGCTGCTATTTATTAAATTAAAGAAAGGCCTATCCCTCGATGTGGATAGCGTGACCATGCACTATTACCTTGCCTTCGACGAGATGGGTAATGTGACATCCAGCTTAAAGCGAAACCGCTTGGTTCGAAGAGACCGCAACTTCCAATGGATTGGGGCGGTTCATGAATACTTGGCTGTCTACGGGAATATACAGAGCAGCGAGATCGGCATTACGCATAGCAAAGATAAAGCGTATACCGACCGTAACATGCGAATTTATACCCAACGGGAGCAGGAGGGCAAACCGTTTACACCAAGGGATTTATACTATTTCGCTAATGAACTGCGCGATCACGCTCAATATGAAAAGTCCATCCAGTATTACAAACAATTTCTGGAAGGCAAACAAGGGTGGATTGAAGACAATATCCAGGCGTGCTTGAAGATGGGGGATTGTTATGCAAAGCTGGATAATAAGGATAAGCAAATCGAATCCATATGTCTAACTTTGTTGTATGATAAGCCTAGAGCTGAATTTTGCTGCACGATGGGAAACCACTTTTTGGAGAAAAAACAATATCAAACCGCGATATACTGGTATACAGAAGCAACGAACTACAAGCCTGATCGCAGTAACATGGCCATGGATCATCCTCATTTTTACACGTGGTTGCCGCATGTACAGCTATGCCTTTGTTATGATCGACTAGGGCAACATGAGAAAGCGAACGAACATAATGAAATCGCATTATCCTTTCATCCTACACATCCAAGTATGCTGTACAATAAAGAATATTTTCAGAAGCTGCTTGCGGAACGCGCGAAGTAATAAAAACGAATAACTTCTGTCTTCGAATAAGGCATGCTACCTAGCCCTTGCAAAAGATCCAGCCGGAAAGTAAGTTTCCGGCTGGTCTTTTGGCTTTTCGATAATCTTACTCTGATAACAAGCATTTTCTCATTAAAGGATATTTCACAAAGGATGCGAAATAAATGTTATATGAAATAACACCAAAAAATTATAGAAAGGGAGTTTTCCATGGAACTTCAAGAAATCATTCTCGAATTAAAAGAGACAAGAAACGAATTACTAAGAATACTTAGTGGTTTGAGTGAAGAGGAATTAAACAAGCAGAGAGACTCATCCAGTTGGAGTATTTGTCAGGTATGTCAACACTTAATTAAAACAGAAGAATTATATATCGTAGCCATAAGAAGAGGACTAAGGAGCGAGGAGGATTCATTCATTGAAAATAAACCATTAGAATTTCTGCTGGATAGAAGTAAAAAGATAGAAGCTCCTGATATCGCTAAACCAACCGATGAATTTTTGGAATACGAAGAAATCATTGCAAAACTAAATCATTCAAGACAGAAGTTATATGAGATGTTAAGCTCGCTGGAAGACCCATCAGTGCTGAGTAGAAGACATTTTAAACACCCGGTCTTTCAAGAGATGTTATTAATTGAATGGGTTAGATCCCTGTACTTACATGAACAAAGACATATTAAACAAATGAATGAAATTATAGATGGATTTAAGTGAATCCTTTTCATATTTTCAAAGTGGGGAGTGAGTATTGACTATCAACTGCAATAAGATCGTGAGGACATAACATGAATAAATTACTTAAAAATATCCTTCTTGCAACATGCATTTTTTTAGTTATCATAACAGGAGCTTTGTTGTTAACCAGAGAAAAGAAGCCCCAGTATCCATACATACCTGGAGAATTTACTGCACAGGATTTAGGCTTCTTTGACAAAAAGACAGGGAAGACGATTTCTCTTGGAATGACGCAGCATGAAGTGGAACAAATGCTTGGTCACGGTGAAGAAAAGAAAGAATGTATTGAGTACCCGGGAAGATTGGAAGTTTATTATGTGGATGACAAAGCAGTGGGTATAAGGTTATGGACGTATGAATCCAAATCAAGATATGTAACAACCAGAAATATTGGGCAAGGTTATTCATTTGACGGAGTCAAATCCGTATATGGTGATCCGAGTACACAAACAGAAGATTATGTTGCTTATATTTTTGAAGATCATGGACAAGAAACCTATTTTCTTCATCCGGATATCACGTATGATAGCAAACAATGCTTTATGATGGAATTTCAAACAATAGACTCGAAGTCGGATATTCTCATTATGGATGGAAGTGCATTTTAAAAATGGATCATATGAAATCTGACGAAAATGATGTGTTCCAAGCTATTGCAGCCGGAGATTTGGAATGCGTGAAACGCTTTTTGCTGGCAGGAGCGGATCCCAATTTCAAAGGCTCAACGGGCTGGACATTATTGAAGTGTGCGATTGAACATGAAAACAAAGAAATCATTCAATTTTTGATTCACAGCGGGGCGGATGTCAACTATCAATCCTCAGGTGAGTGGACTCCTTTGCATCAAGCTGTTGATATTTCCATAGACGGAACCATTCAGACAGGTGGCAAACCTGGAGAAGAACCGACCGATATCATCCAATACTTATTGGATCATGGAGCAGATATGAATATCAAGGACATGAATGGGGCGTCCCCACTAGACATGGCTATAAATTATCGATCCAAGAAGATCATCACATTTCTTAATGAATATGAACTTTAAGGAGACCTGTGTTCGTGAATTCAGCATACACCCAGCTTGTTTGTGCACCCATAACTGGAAACCTGCGGAATGACATCTTTAACTTTTTGGTAAACAATAAATGTCCAGAAACTGCGGAACACTGCATGCGGGTCGGAGAAATGGCCAGAAAGATAGCCGTACAATATGACGCCGATCCGGATGCCGCTGAAATTGCAGGGTATTTGCATGACATTAGCGCGGTTTACCCGAATGATGTCAGGATAGAGGTTTCGCGGGAATTGGGCATAGAAGTTTTGCCTGAAGAAGAGCTTTTTCCAATGATTATTCATCAGAAAATATCTAAGGAAATGGCCAAAGACTTATTTCAGATTCGGGATCAGGAAATCCTCGATGCTGTTGGTTGCCACACCACCCTAAAAAAGGATTCTACCTTATTGGACAAGGTCCTATTTGTAGCAGATAAAATTGAATGGGATCAAAGCGGCACACCGCCTTACTTGCTGCAGATCGTGATGCAGTTGGATCGTTCTCTGGATCATGCGGCATTTGCATACATCCATTTTTTATGGGAGCAGCGGGAAAATCTACGGGTTGTTCATCCTTGGCTTCGGGATGCTTATTTTGAGTTGGAAAAGCAGGTGGATTAACCTCATTGCGATAAATTAAGGAGGTTATTAACATGAAAGACACCAGAGTTTATAAGCAAACGGATCACTGTTCCATAAGTGCCGATATTTATGATCAGGGGCCGGGCTCACCAGTTATTATTTATATCCATGGAGGTGCGTTAATTTTCGGTACGAGAACATGGCTGCCTTTGGAACAAATCGAGTATTTTACGCGTTCCGGATTTAGTATAGTCAATATTGATTATAGGCTGGCACCTGAAACGAATTTTGTATCCATTATTGAAGATATCCGGGATGCGATGGAATGGGTAAGAACGATGGCGGTGAAATGGTATGATTTTGACGTTAATAAAATGGCAGTCATGGGCAGCTCAGCGGGCGGATTCCTTAGTTTATTAGCAGGAACAATGGACATCAAACCTAACGCCATCGTTTCTTTGTATGGATACGGAGATATTTTGGGCGACTGGTTCGCGCAGCCTAGTGAGTATTATTGTAAAAAGTCCATAGTGAGCAGAACTAAGGCCTTGGAGTCTGTAGGGGATAAAGAAGTGACGAACGGCGTGTGGGAAAGATTCTATTTTTATCTTTATTGCCGTCAGCAAGGCGTCTGGGTTCAAGAAGTAACGGGAATTGATCGTAACAACAATTTTGACAAACTAATAAAATACAACCCAATCGATAATATATCCGAAGATTATCCCCCAACATTACTTCTTCATGGTGATCGAGATACAGACGTTCCTTATCAGCAATCGATTAACATGCATGAAAGGTTAAAAGAGAAGGGCATTTATTCCAAGTTCATTACTATTGAAGGCGCTGACCATGTGTTTGACCAACATTTTAATGATCCTATGGTTCAGTATGCCTTTAAGGAAATTATTGATTTTCTAAGCTTGAGATTCAAAGATGGAGGACAATAGGATGGAAGCATACGAGAACTTGCAGTTTCAATCGATTACTGAAGAAGATGTTACTATTTTGACTGAAATCATGACTCGAGCCTTTGATTTAGATACACAGCAATTTTTGGGCCAAGAAAAGGGAGGGCCTACTGGATATGACACGGGTGAATTTATAAGGAAGTGGGCACTGCAATCACCTACCCAGTCCTATAAAGTTTTATTGAATAATAAAGTGATCGGGGCTGTTATTGTATGGATTCACGAAAATAACGAAAACTATTTAGGTAGTTTATTTATCGATCCGTTGCTAGAAAACCGCGGGATTGGGCTAGCCATATGGAGATACATAGAACAGAAGTATCCTAACACGAAAAAATGGATGACGGATACCCCAGGATATTCCAAAGGGAATCATCATTTTTACGTGAATAAATGTGGGTTTAAAATTGTAAAAATCGTGAACCCGATGAATCGGGAAGATGAGATGTACGTGATGGAAAAAGAAATGTAGTTGAGTATATATCGAATAAACATTTCCACTAAACGTGAGCGCTATGAATGTGGGACGCATGGTGCATGCATTTAATGATCATTCGAGGAAAAAGTTTTTTCTAGCCACGAGACGAGGTCAATTATATGCAGCATGCTGGAGGCAACAATAAATTAACCTTTATGCCGCCTCCAACAATTTTATTGATGATGATACTGAAAAGCCCAAAGTAACACACACCATCGTTTAAACAATTATTCAATAGTATAATAACTACTTGTTACACCATCAACAGTACAACGAGCATCAATCGATACGAACAGGTCTTGGAAGACAACACCATTACCATCGTATTCTATACCCCAATGGAAGTTACCAGATGACGTCACTTTTTTCGTCCATACGCCACCAACTTGAATGGAATCGACTGACGAGTCCTTCCAGTTAGAAACCTGCCAAGCAGATAAAGTACCATGAGTATAGTGTCCTTTACTATAATTTACAGTCACACTACTTCCAGTATAGGTGAATTGAGCCTCCTGAGTAATGCGCCAAAGCTCCATCCCGAAAAGGTTATATTCTGCATGATAGTAACTTTTGATGTCTGTTACTCCACTACTCATTACAGAAAAATTATTGGAAACATCAATAGCACCTTGCGCAATTCTTTCAGGTGTTGCATCTACAATTTCAAGTCCCTTTACAGAAATTGATCCTTTATTAATCGTAATTTCGTTATCATTATCAACTTTAATTGTTTCAACAGTATCGGACTCGCTCAATTTTTTGTAATCGTATTCATTTCCATGCTGTGCAATAAACGCTTCAACCAGTTGATCCAGTGAAATGGAATGCGATACATTTGTGGACTTGGTATATGTTGCAGAATTACTATCAATAAATGATTTTAAAGCATCGGCGTATGAGCTGACATCCTCCCAATCTACTAGTTTTTTGAAGAATACAGTACGAGCTAAAATCATCTCCTCTCTAGCGAACACACTATTTATGTTAGGTGAGAAAAAGTCAGTGTCCGCTTAAGCCTCTTTTTGAAAACGAGATTAAAAGTAATACTAAATTACAAATATAGTATAATTTGTAATAAAATATATGTAAATACATATATTTTATTTTATCGAAATAAAATTTCATTCATTACATCATTGATGAACATGCATAAGCGTACTTCTAAATGGAGAATTATTTGAGGTCACCCAGTTATGTAGTGCAATGAATCAATTTTTAATATTTTTAATTTTTGTTTTCAAATTGTATTTACTTTTTTTAATTTTTGTATTAATTTAATTGAGGGGATTACATTTATTTACATTTTTAGTTTCGTGAGGGAGATTAATGAAGATTCGGCTAATGGACCATATGTATCACTAATAAAAAGTCTTGCTATCGATGGAAAAATTGATCTCAATACAGCTAAAGTGCTAATATCTGAATTTAAAATACTGTAATTGGGAGGTTAATTAATGAATGATACTTTAATAGTTATATTAATTCTAATTTGTATTGCTATTGGTGCTATATGGCTGCAGTTGTTTTTCTCTAGTAGAACAAATAAGTGGTATGGATTTATTTTACCAATGATCGCTTTTCTGATATCAATAATTTATGTTTTAAACATTGTTGACACAGGTCGTCTATGGAATAATTTAGCCATGGTTGTATTAACGTTCTTCCTTACAAATATTCCAACTATTGTTCTTCTTATAATTTACTTTTCCTGTAGGGATAAACTAAAAAGAAAAGCGCAATTGGAGAAAATGGAGATTCAGGATTTTGAATGATTTTAAGGTATGATTGCTTAGATGATAAGTTTAAACTTATTAAGTTGGAGAGGGATGACTTTGTCCAAAATTGCTAAGAATCTAACGGATCTCATTGGAAATACTCCTCTATTAGAGCTAACTAACTTTACAAGAAAACACCATGTCGAAGCCCAAATAATAGCTAAATTGGAATTTTTCAATCCTGCAGGTAGCGTAAAAGATAGAATTGGATTTGCAATGATCAAGGATGCTGAAGAAAGAGGTTTGATAAATCAGGATTCCGTAAATCCGGTTTTGTTCCCGATAACTTTAATGGAGCAGTAGTTGATGAGATTGTGCAAGTAGGAAATGAAGATGCATTTGAAACTGCTCGTTTGTTGGCTAGATCCGAGGGATTATTAGTCGGCATTTCATCTGGCGCTGCGGCATATGCTGCGCTACAAGTCGCAAAAAAACCAGAAAATAAAGGCAAAACAATCGTTGTACTTCTTCCGGATACAGGTGAACGGTATCTATCAACTGCTCTTTATCCAGAAATATAAGCAAAGTGAGTCAGCAGCTGCATATACAGTGCAGTTGCTTTTGAAGGCTATATCAATTCAGTTAATTCTGGGTGAACAAGGGAAGGGCCGCTGCGACGGCCCTTTCTCTTTTTTTTAATTACTCAACTTTCGCAGAGCGAAAATCAGCCTAACTGCATGATGTAACTGGGCATTCTGTGGATTCAATATGGAAGTTGTTAAAATAGAAAAACACCGCTTCGTTTGGTAAAGTGAGAGTGTCGAACAATCACTACCACACAGAAGGGGTGTCCTCTATATGATAGAGCAAAACGT
>JAIRVH010000049.1 GCA_031253985.1 Sphingobacterium sp. | reverse complement strand
GAACTCGTCAAAGCTCAAAGTGGAAATAGATTCATTGTTTTGGTCAAATGCAGTATCAAACATATTCTTTTTTGTTTCAACAAATTTAACAAAAATATTATTCTATATAATTGGTGTTTGTCAAATAAATTGACAATCAGTAGTTCATATTTGAAATAGAATATTCTAATTTTTCAAATTAGTACTTTTTGATAAAAAATCCTAATTTTTATAGATTTTTTGATACCTATAGCTGGGTAAAACCTGCTTTGTCCTTTTTAATTTTTATTTTTGGGTTTTATATTCATTATTTTGAATTTTTCAACACTAAAACTCGATAAACTCCTTACCGCTAATCTTGAAAAACAAAAGCTTTCTTCGCTTACACCTGTTCAAGAAAGAGCTATCCCTGCCATTTTAGAAGGCAGAGATTGTTTGGCGATTGCCCCTACCGGAACGGGAAAAACAGAAGCTTTTGCCATCCCGATTATTCAACGTTTAAAAACTAGAGTTAACACCAGCCGTCTATCAGTCCTTATACTGCTCCCGACACGGGAACTTTGTATCCAGACACAACAACGCATAACGAATCTTATCGACGGCATGGAGTTGATTATCGCCAGCTTCTATGGCGGCGGAACTTATGAAAGTCAATTGGATGTTTATCCGAAAGCCCAGATGATCCTCGCTACTCCAGGACGTTTGCTGGATTTTATGGATCAGGGGGTTATTGATTTAAAGACAATAGATACATTGGTGATCGATGAATTCGATCAATTGCTAGACCTTGGTTTTGCTGCAGATATCAACAAAATCATCAATACATTGCCAACTGAAAGACAAACTATTTTTAGTTCGGCTACGAAAACCGTTGAAATCGAAAAAATTGTTCGAAAAAGGTTAAACAATCCTGTCGAGATCATCATTGATGCAGTCGTAAAAAAAGCCCAAATAGAGGAGTCTGTGTTATATGTAGATAAAAATGATAAAAAGAGTCTATTGCGCTATCTCCTTGAAAACAGGATTTCAGGGCAGGCGATTGTTTTCACCCGAACGGTCCATGGAGTCGAACGAATCGAAACGGATTTAAACCGAAATGGCATTTCTTGTTCGGCTTTATATGGCGATAAATCACAGCAAAAACGAGAAGAGATTATTGCTAAGTTTAGACAGAAAGAAATACGTGTTTTGATTGCTACAGACCTTTTGGCACGTGGAGTAGATTTTCCAGAGCTGGAGGCGATCATCAACTATGAAGTTCCAGATTCCCCCGAACTATATACCCATCGGATCGGTCGGACAGGCCGTTCTGAGGCTGACGGAAAAGCCTTCACCTTTTGCGATGCGGAGGACAATGAAAAGTGGATCAGATTGCAGCTATCCTTGAAGCGGCAAATTAGAATTGATGATCAGCACCCCTACTTGCTCAGCTGGGAGAAAATGCTCTCCAGTAGTCAAACCAGTGCACGAAAAGGTTCTTCAAAATCTAGAAAACGTCGTTAATTAATAAATATTCTTTTACTTTTACCAGCAAATCATAAAATCACAATCCGAGATGAATACAATACATTTATTTGATGATAGCAATAACGCAAATGATAACCGGTTAGGAGACCTGGAAAAAACGATTATAATCAATAGTCTAATGGAGGTTCCTTTCGAAGAACGGGATGAGCAGTGGCGCGATGTATTTCTAGCTAATATTGCTGAATGTACATTAAAATTAGCCGAGACAGAAGTTGTTGTTGGCCCCGATGGATTCCCGTATTTTCAACTTGAAAGTGTTCCGAAAGACCAAAACTTCCAAGCATTTGTCATTAAAAATCGCTTAAAGGATTTTGTATTACCAAAAGGTTTTGGTATCGCCATCAACACACAAAATGAAAATCCGGATTGGGTATTTACCTACGGTGACTTAGTCAACTACTTTCTAAACGGAGAGTTCTACACCGACGATAGCATCTTTACAAAGAAAAATGAACAGACTATTATCGGCAAAGATGAAGAAATATTGGTGGGGCAACCGGCCGAGACGATCCTTCCGCAAACAGTACGCACGCAATTACGTGAGTTTTTGGATTATTATGGGGTAAAGAACGCGAAGGTTATGCTCCTGGCCCGTAATTATAAAGATGAAGAAAATGCTTCACAAGATCTGGCCTTCAATATTGTTGCGAATCAATTCCGGACAGAAAAGGAATTTACAAATATCATGGAAGCTATAGGCTGGTTTCTTCCCAGACATTATTCCTATATAGGATTGGATGAATTTGCAATAGACAATGGTTTTATGCCACTGTAATTAAAAAAACTAAATATATACAAACACATAATTAACTCATGTTTCCATTTAACGTAAGAGTATACGGAATATTGATCAATGAAAAACAAGAGGTATTGATCAGTGACGAAAGAACGGAAAATGTTTCATTTACCAAATTCCCTGGTGGGGGCTTAGAGTATGGAGAAGGCTTGTTGGATGCTTTGATCCGCGAATATCAGGAAGAGTGTGATTTTGACATTGCTATTGTTAAACACATTTACACGACAGACTTTTATGAGAAATCAAGCTTTAATGATAGCCAAATCATATCGATTTACTATCAGGTAGAGAATACCTCTCCTATTCAAATCAGAACAACAAACAGCGCTTTTGATTTCGATCCGGAGCAAAGGCCCGAAGATAATAAGCTTCAATCTTTTCGATGGGTACCGATCGGATCTGTTTTAACGGAAGATTTGACCTTCAAAACAGATCAAATCGCCTGGGAAGAATTCTTGAAAACCATCAAATAATAATAATTTTTCAATTTTCATTATTTTTATTTGTATTTTAAAAATAAAGACATATCTTTACGTAAACCAATGGAAATACTTATTTTTTTTAAAGTATTGACCTTAATAATTACATTTTATTATTTATTTGATATCTCGCAAGTGACGAGGAATAAAAGTAGAAGAGCGTGGGATGAGACAGACATTGGTTTAATGAATTTGTAAATTCCTAGTCCTATAGGTTTTTTAATAGTTAGTGTGATTTTATGGCGATACTCCCCGTATCGCCTTATTTGTTTTGCACCCCATTTAAATGCATTTAAACCCGCTGTTAACAAAATTTGACATGGAAAAATACTTATTTTTTTTTCAACTTGGCTCAAATAGCTTTTGAAAGCACTCCTGTAACACATGTGTAACAGTCTAATTCAAAAAAATCACTTAAATGCCATAAAGGAAGCAAAACATAGATTTTTATGTAGAACATCAATATTTTTGAAGCCTACCTGTGTCAATAAATTGAGTTGATAGATCAGGGATCTCGGTGTATCTTCATGTTCGATATAGTCAAAAACGTGATCACGGTATTCTTCATCCCGCAGCTTCGTCAAATATTCCCCATATTTTTCCATATAGATTAACTTCTGAAGATGCTCATTATTTTGCTCAATTAAATCAAAGATCCATAAGCTTCCTCCCGTTCGCAATAATCGGAATAACTTCTTAAAGGTATTTTCCCAATCTTCATCGTCTCGCAGATGATGTAAAACTGACGTTGCGATAATGACATCAAACTGGTTTTCCTCCAAAGCGGCTTCCCTGAAGTCTCCTTTTATTAAATGAATTTGACCACTAGTTAATGCCCCTATGCGTTCCTTTGCTCTATTCAACATAGGCTGGCTTAAATCCACTAAACTAACATTTGGATTGGAATGCAATTTTTGCAGAAGCTTTACATCGTAATTCCCTGCTCCGCATCCGATATCCAGAATATGTTTTGCATTGGGATAAAGACTAGAAATGGCATCTGTGATCAGTTCCATATTCCAGACCGCATCCAATGTTGTAGCTTGGCCTGTTTCTAAATTTGAAAACCGTTCCACGTCATTGTCAAACCTTGCTTCAATTTCTTGTAGTGTCGCTTTGTTCATCTTTAAATTATTTGTTGTTTGAGGTTCAGATGAATTATCCATTCTTCAGTCTTTTATATTAACCGATCAAAAGTATTTCATCCACTAATTTTTAATAATTTAAAGGTAGGACTAACTAGAATTCATTAAAAATATTTATTTTGTCATCAATTCATACCAAAAAAGTATCGATGGAAATCCGACATCTTATTTATTTCAAAACAGTAGCCGAGGAACTTCATTTTGGCAGAGCAGCAGAACGCTTATTTATGTCTCAGCCGCCATTAAGCCGGCAGATTAAAGATTTAGAGGACGAATTAGGCGTTATTCTTTTCTTTCGCACCAACAAACGCGTCGAATTAACGGAAGCTGGTAAATACTTTTTGGAAGAGGTTGTTGAGATCTTGCAGAATATCGAGCATAGCAAAACAATCACCAAGCAGATTCACAACAATATCTCTGGAGAATTCAAATTGGGCTATATCAGTTCAACGCCAAAAAAGATGCTTGCCACGGTATTGAAGCAAATTCAACAAAAGTTTCCATACCTACGGGTTAGCCTTTTTGAAACTTCGACACAGAAACAAAAGCTTGCTTTGGAAAATGGAAAATTGGATCTGGGTATTATGCGTGCTCCAATTTATTCGAATGAATTGATGACAACTCCACTTTTCGAAGACCCTATGGTTATTGTAGGACATGCACAGGTTGACTTCAATGCGGTCAACTTCTTTAACGAAAGTTTTATTTCTTTTAATCAGAAATACGCTTCCGAATATCATCGCCTAGTTATCAATACCTGTAACCGTATGGGATTCGAACCCAAATTTGTCCATCAGAGCAATTCGATGTCTTCCATTCTCGAATTGGTATCGCAAGAATTAGGGCTTGCAGTAGTGCCGGCATCCACTATCAAACAATATCCACACTTAAAACTAAAAGTCAGGAAACTTGAGGACGTGGACAGTAAAACAGAAGTTATCCTCGTTTCTAATATAAAAAGTAAAAACAGCGCTTTAGCAGAATTTATGGAATGTATTCAAAGAGAGTACCTCAATTTCAATGCCTCCTAACAATAGATCTATCGAGCTTGTCAACATAAAAAAACGGAGTCCACAGCATGTAGACTCCGTTTTGTATATATTGAAGAGTAGCCTTACCTCTTCTCGAATTTATAGGCTAATGTTGCCATAAAGCTACGTGGGGGAATCGGGTTCACACTATAGTTTTCATGAATATAGTAGTTGAACGCATTGGTAATATTAGATAGCTTACCCAAGATACTCCAGTTTTTGTAAGCATAACCAACGGAAAAATCTATTGTTGTAAATGGACTAACTGAAATCAAACGATTTAGGCCGTCACGAACATTAATCTTACTGTTATTCCAACCGGCATTACGACGGCCAGTATAAAATGCAGAGAAACCTAGTTTCAATCCTTTGACTGATCCATTTTGAATAGTATAAAATACAGTCCCATTAGCTGTATGCGCTGTTGTTCCTACCAAACGTACATTTTCTTCGCTTCCTGAGATCTCTGTCACTTTCTCCTTACCATCAACTATGGTAGTATAACTTGAAATCGGATTGGTTTCAGTATAGCGCATATAATTGTAGGAATAACCAGCAATAACATTTAATCCTGGTAACAAGGTTCCAGTAACATCTACTTCCAAACCACTTGAGGCCGTCTTTCCGGAAAATTCTTTCATATTTGCATCGCTATTATTTGTACCATCAGGCAACACCAATAATTGCTGCGCAAATTTATTATTGTTGATTCTATACCAAGCGACATTTGCCGATAAACGACCGTTAAAGAAGTCATTTTTTACCCCTGCTTCATACTGGTCGATGATGGAGGGGGCCAACGGTTGATAATTCACATCGTATCCAGAATTCGATGTAAAGTTATTAGCATAAGTAACATAGACACTTGATGAGCGGATTGGCTGATAGATCAATCCAAATTTAGGCGACCATGCTTTATCAACTTTTGCTCCGATCGGATTTTTTTGACCATCTAAATTTATGATTTCTTCTGATTGATTTGTCGCATAGGTATATTTTTCCGAATTCGGTGTACGTTGATAGGTATAGCGAATACCAGCCAATACTTTAAATTTTTCAGTAACTTCAATTAAATCTTGAAAAAAAACACCATAACGGTAGATATCCGTCGTTGTTTTGGTCAATAAATCCGCTTGTGGCATATCTGCCCGAAGTCCATTTCCCGAGGCCAAATGCTGTGCAGTTTGTGATGGATTAAAAACATAAATAGAATCATAAGTTGTAGTGGGCACATACTTATCAAGCTTCTTATCATAGACTTTAATATTATTTGATGCATCAATATTATAGGCATACGCATTTGAATGCGATTGATCGGCATCTGCTCCCACCAAGATCTTATGCTTGATTGACCCTGTTTTTACAGTTCCTGTTAAATTCAATTGCTGATTGGCCGTAAACTCATTTGATTTGGATCGGGTTAAACTCCGCGGAGCAATTCCATTTTTATTCGCTTGAATCCGATCTGACCCATAGTAGTCACGATCGTATGTTTGGTAACTTGCTATTGCATTTAAATTCCATGAATCATTAAACTTATGGTT
The DNA here is from genome assembly GCA_031253985.1 of Sphingobacterium sp. Taxonomy (GTDB): domain Bacteria; phylum Bacteroidota; class Bacteroidia; order Sphingobacteriales; family Sphingobacteriaceae; genus Sphingobacterium. Next base: position 17,651 of record JAIRVH010000049.1, on the reverse strand, counting down.
CAAATTGATCTGCCCGTTTGATGTATTTGTTCTGTTGAAAGCAAAAGGCACATTCATAAAAGTGTTTCTTCCAACTTCATTATTTAACTTTCCATCCACGGTTCCCATTCCAAAGTCGGGAGTAAAATCACTTTTTAAGTAATCGAATGTAAAGTTGATATCAGTTTTATCGGATATTTTATATAAAACAGAAGGATTTACATAAGTACGTTTTGATGTGACCTGATCCCTAAAGCTACCCGCTTTTTCATAAGTTCCGATAACCCGAAATGCAACTTTATTGGAGATAGGTCCATATACATCTACGGTCGGTTTATAAAAGTCGTAACTTCCGACGCGCATCGAAGCTTCACCCCCATAATAAAACTTCGGCTTTTTTGTAACTAAATTGACAACAGCACCACCAGATACACCTCCATACAACAACGCCGAGCTACCTTTTAGAATCTCTACAGATTCCAAAGTACTCGCCTCTATTGAACCACCATTGTTGGTTCGGGCACCATTCTTAAATATATTATTTCCACCTAAACTATATCCTCTCGCGTAGAAGTTTTCATTTACACCGCCTCGATTCGCCCCCATAGCGACACCGTTTGCATTTTTAAGCGCATCACTCAAGCGATTGACCTGTTGATCAGCAATCACCTGTTCGTTTATAATTTGTACACTCTGAGGCAGGTCCCTATCAATAATCCCAGCCTTACCGACATTAACCGTTTTGCTGTTATGCGAGTTGTAACCCACAACTTCCACTTGCTCCAATTGAGATTCAGAAATATTCAAAGCAACGCTAATGGCTGTTGCCTTCCCATTTTTAACCTCGATTGTACGCTCCTCGGCACCATTTCCGATACTTTTGATCCGAATAGTATAAGTTCCATCAGGAAGATTAGAAAAATGAAAGCTACCATCGCCGGAAGTCGAAGTCGACCTCCCTAAAGAAACTATCGTTACTGTTGCCGATTCAATCGGTGCACCATCTTTGGTTTTAACACGGCCATGTATCCCCTTACTTTGTGCCGATGCATCCAAATGAATTGCTCCTACCAATCCTAGACTTAAAACAAGTCCTAGAAAAGATCTTTTCATGTTAATAAATTGAGAGTTCGTAAAAATTATTTGTCGGCGCAAACATACGATATTATTTTATTGTTTAGAATAGTTTTAAATAAAAATAGTTTTCACCTAGATAACTTGATATCACAGCCTTATACAGAGGTTAGGTTAATGAGGGGCTTAGTCCAATTATTGGCGCAGATTTCTTACATTTATACCATAACTAACATTCCAACTAATCGATTCTATGAGAAATCATCCTCTCCTACTCTTTTCCGTGATTTTCTTGTTATTTCCCAGCACCTTGTTTGGACAGCATACAGAAATCGACCGTGATTTAACAGAAATTATGCATCGGTATGATGCAATCGGGCTTAGCGTTGTCGTTGTTAAAAATAATGAGATTGAGTTCCACAAAAATTACGGTTACAAAAATTTGGAAGCAAAAACGGCACTTGGGGAAAATGATCTCTTCAGAATTGCTTCTATTTCAAAATCATTCACCGCAACATCATTAATGCAATTAATAGCAGATGGAAGGTGCAAGCTGGACGACGACTTTGGCGAGCTGATTGGGTTTCCTATCAGAAATCCAAATTTCCCAGACAAAAAAATCACACTTCGGATGGTCCTTTCTCACACCTCCAGTATCAATGATAAAAACGGTTATTTTAATCTTGATGTTATTAACCCGACCAAGAACCCAAACTGGAAAGATTCGTACAATCGTTATGAACCCGGTACTCAATACCAGTATTGCAATCTCAATTTTAATATGGCAGGGGCCGTTCTCGAGAAACTGACCAATAAGCGTATCGACAGCTATATTGTTAATCATATCCTCAAACCGCTCAACCTATATGGAGGTTATTGCATCGATTCTCTGGACCAAAAGAGATTTGTTCCTTTATATTCCTTTGATGAGAAAGGAACACCGCATGAACAACCTAGCGCCTATAATCCACGTCGGGAAGAACTTAGTCAGTATATTTTAGGTTACACCACGCCCCTACTTTCCCCAACAGGCGGGATGAAAATATCTGCTTTGGATTTAGCAAAATATATGGTGATGCATATGAATTACGGCCACAGTCAAGGAAAAAACATCATTAGTAAAAAGTACGCGAAGATGATGCAGACGGCTGTAAATAAGGAATCTGGCTATGGATTAGCGATTATGAACAATTCTAAAATTGTACCTGGAATTACGCTGACGGGACATACAGGTTCGGCCTACGGACTTTATAGTGCCATGTTTTTCAACCCTGCGAAGAAATATGGCTTTATTGTTATCACAAATGGTTGCAATATTCCGGATAGCGATGATTTCAACCCTTTGCTTAAGGACTGTATAAGAGCGTTGTACGATGCATATATTAAATAAGTAACAATTCACGTAAAATAAACAAAAGCTAAATAGGTTAAATCACTTGCTTTTCACGGGGATTATAATTAAATCAGAGGCCATTGGATTTCCTAAGTAGTAATAAGACAAAAAAAAAGCTGCAGTTTGCAGCTTTTTTTGTCTTATTACTTTTTCTATTTCTTGTTTTCCACCCAGTTTACAATAGCTGGGTCAAGCGGATTGGTTGCTGAACGGAAACGGTGTACAAGCTTACCCTGTTCATCAATCAGAAACTTTTCAAAGTTCCATTTGATCTCGCCTTTAAAATCCGGATTCTCCTGTGAAGTTAAATACTTAAATAAGGGTGAAATCTGATCTCCCTTTACATCAACCTTCTCAGCCATTAAAAAATCAACTCCATAATTTTGTTCACAAAACTCCTGAATCTGAGCGTTTGACCCAGGCTCTTGTTGCCCAAAATTATTTGCCGGAAAACCAATAATAACGAGCTTATCGCCAAAGGTTTTGTGCAATTCCTCCAGATCTTTATACTGTTTTGTGAACCCGCATTTAGAGGCTGTATTCACAATCAATATTTTCTTTCCTTTAAAATCAGACATTTTCACTTCCTGGCCTTCAAGTGTCTTAAACTTAAAATCATAAAAATTGGGATTGCCAAATAGCATTGACATATACACCATAATTGTTGCAATAATCATATTTAATTATTTTTAAAGACTTAACAATGAATTACTCTCTCTTTCCAATACAGCATCAAACAATTCATTAATAGGTGATTTTAAAATTGTTCCCACCTTTATCTGATGCGTTTCACAGACTTCCCGTAAAATTAAATCAAAACTATAAGCGATAGAACCCACAAAGTGACAGTCATATTTATTATAGTCCGGATAGGTCAAAATCGAAGCCTGCACAAATTCTTCAAACCCGCTCTTTACTAAATCAATAATATAAGGATGTGTAATATTATCTGACATAAAAGGAGCAAAAGATGCTAAAAAAGCATTAGGCCGCTCTTTCTGGTAAACATTTTTTATTACGATCTCCTTATTGATCCGATATTTAGTCGCAAATTTTTCGTTGAGATCTTTCGGCATACGCCCGTATAAAAAAAGTCTGACTAAATTCTTTCCAAAATAGGCACCCGAACCTTCATCTCCCAATACATAGCCGTTTCCATTATGCGAAGGCATCAGCTCCTCCCCATCAAAGAAACTCAAATCCGACCCAGTTCCTAGTGTCGCCACATAACCTTTTTTATTACCACATGTCGCTAAAGCACTTCCAAAAAGATCATTCTCAACGGAAATGTAAGCATTTTCGAACAAAGGAGTCAATGCATTTGAAACCATCTCTCTACGATCAGGTGTAATACATCCCGCGCCAAAAAAATACAATTCGGTAACTTCATCAGCATAAGGAATAATTTCGGGTATTTCCTTGATGACACGTGTAATTTCCTTCTCATTGACAAAAAAAGGATTGAGTCCATTTGTACTGAATGAGATAGGCGCACTATCTGGCAATTCCAACTTCCAATCCGACTTTGAAGAGCCGCTATCAACAACTAAGATCATACAAATTCTTGATTATTTTCCCCCGATAAACTACTGTATCAAACTTAGCAAAAATTCTGATAAAAAACAGATTTTTTGCGGTATCACCCAATCCGAGAAGAACCGCCCCGCAATCCTATACAACGATAATGGTCAACAATTTTTCAATCAATTCTCCCTATAAAGCCCTTCTGATTTCGCAAACATCAACAGCTATAAAAGCGAATTAAAGGTTTCTTTCTAATCAATAACATGAAGCACTTTAAAGAAAAAACATGTATATTGGAGGGTACTATTAACTGCCATTGGTATCATTATTTTTCTTTTAAACAACATGGCAAATCGTAGTACGCATCGTAGTTATAGAACCAACAATATATTTTTTTGTTTGGTTAAGCGTACGATACTTTTAATTTTGTAAGCTCATACTAAAATCATTTTTTCATGGACAGTGACCATTTAAACATACCTGAAATACATTTTGAGGTATCATTTTCAGAAGTACAAGCACATTACATCGAAGTAAAAATGAGCATCGAAAAGCTCAATCAGCCTTATGTCGATCTAAAAATGCCGGTCTGGTCCCCTGGATCTTATTTAATTCGCGAATACGCTAAAAACGTAGAGCGCTTCCGATCACTTGACAAAACAGGAAATACAATTTCCCATCAAAAAATTTCCAAAAACACCTGGCGCATACCCACAGAATCATTGGATCAAATCGAAGTCATCTACGCGGTATATGGTTTTGAAGTTTCGGTACGCACCAACTTTTTCGATAGCGACCATGCTTTCATCGTGCCCACTGCAACTTTCTTGTATATGGATGGCCGTATTGACAATCCTTCGACTGTCCGCATCAATCTAAAAGACACTTGGGCAAGTATCTCCACCGGACTCAAACAAATTGAAGAGCATAAATTTTATGCAGCAAATTTTGATGTGCTGTACGATAGCCCCATCGAGGCTGGCAACCAGGATATCTGGAAATTTCAGGCGGCCGGTGTCGAACATGAATGTGCCATGGTCGGAGGTGGCAGCTATGATAAAGAACGCCTCACAAGAGACATCACACGAATCGTTGAAGAAGAAACCCGCATTTGGGGCTCAAACCCCAATGAACGATATGTTATTATTACCCACAACTACCAATCTGGAGGCGGTGGTTTAGAACATCTCAATTCAACAGTATTGGGTGCCTCCAGAAATGCATATCTTAATGAAACGAGCTACAAAAATTATTTAAGCCTCGTTGCACATGAGTATTTTCACCTCTGGAATGTAAAACGGCTGCGCCCAAAAGCTTTAGGCCCTTTTAATTACGATGCTGAAAATTATACTACAGGCCTTTGGATCATGGAAGGGTTCACGTCGTATTACGATAATTTAATTATAAAACGCTGCGGGTTTTACGATGAGAAAGAGTATCTCTCCTTATTAGCTAACGATTTCAATATTGTTTTGAACCGCCCGGGACATACCATACAGTCTGCGGCGGCCTCAAGTTTCGACACCTGGATCAAATATTACAGGCCTGATGAAAATTCGATGAATTCGGGTATTTCCTATTATAACAAAGGAGCGATGCTAACAGCATTGCTGGACATTAAAATAATAGCCGCAACGGAAGGCAAGATAAAATTAGATGATGTTATTCGTGAAGCATATGCAGAGTTCTTCCTAAAACTTGACCGCGGATTTGAAGAAAATGAATTTAGAAGTCTTGCAGAACGTATCGCAGGCACGTCGTTGGACGACATTTTCGACGCTGCCCATCAAGATGGTGAACTGGAGTACAATGATTACTTTAATCTCGTTGGTTACGAGATTGTTGACACCAATGTGAATAGCAATAACCTAACACTGGGTATCACAACCAATAAAATAGACGGATTAATTGTCGTAGCTACAGTGGAAAAAGATTCGGGTGCATACGATGCTGGATTGAATGTCAGAGACGAACTGATTGCAATTAATAACAATAGGCTCGATATTAAAGACAAAGAAATGGATTTCATTATTCAGCATGCCAAAGAAGGAGAAATATTAAACTTCCTGGTTGCCCGGGACGGTTTAATGCGCGAAATCCCTGTTCAAATCAAAAAGAGCAATAAAAAGATGTATGAAATCCGTCCGCTTAAAGAACAAACCTTCCTACAGGAATTGCTCGGTAAAATCTGGATGGCTTAACACATAAGCATGATCATAAACAAGCATAGCGGGGTCCCCCGCTATGCTTGTTTATGATAGTCTTTTTTAGAATTTATATCTTACAGAAAAACCGATCGGATCAAATAATTTGATACTGGATTCGTTTAGAAAATCAAAATAGGGTTTTACATCCAATGAGATTTGAAACGGTGCTTGCGGAATATTATATTCAATACCGACGATACCGTCAATACTCAGATTAAGCTGTGAATCAAAAGAATGACGCTGGCCATCAATAATTTTGTCTTTCTCCTTATAAGAACCTATACTGCCACCGAAACCATAATACCAATTAAACCCAGCGGTCAACGGTTTATAGATTTCATATAATCCCACAACACGAAAACGACGAAAGTCAGAATTGCTTTGAATACTCATAATACCTTCTAAAGCATGATTCGAGTTAAGCGTATGACGATAAGTAATTCCCTGAGCAGACCCAAATCGTCCACCAATAGCACCTCTATTGTCCAATTGAGCCTGCGCTTTATTGGATAATGCACCAAACATCAGTATTCCACCGACAGCCAAAAATATTTTTTTCATAAAAATCGTACGCTTTTTTTTGCTTTACATTTTACCAAACATAGATAAATTGCTTTTTATATGCAATATAATTGCACTTCATACCATACAATTTGTCTACACTTTCCCTTTCAAAAAATCTTTTTGCAGGGAAACTATTGTTTACAGCTATAACGACACAATGTTTAATTTGTTATGACATTAATGCGGAATTATCCAACTTTATTTATGATATTTTTTTTATATTTAAGACAATACAGCATGTAGTAATAACCAAATAAACTCAAGCGATATGGGCAGAATTTTTGACTTTATAACCTTATATAAAGAAAAATACGCAAAGGACATTATGGTAGCGGGTCGAGATGGAAATGGCCAATGGAAAACTTATTCTACCAAAGAGTATACAGATGCTATTGACTCCTTAAGCAGGGCTCTTCTAAAGCTGGGCCTTAAAAAAGGCGACCGGGTAGGCATTATGTCCGGCAACAGACCCGAATGGAATTTGGTCGATTTTGCCTGCAATCAAATAGGCCTTGCAACTGTGCCCCTCTACCCAACTTTATCAGCACAGGATCTTTCCTTCATTGTAAACGATTCCGACGTCAACGTTCTATTTGTCAGCAACAAAGAATTAACAGACCGTATTGAACAAGCCATCAATGAACATGGCATTCACCCACAGTTGTATACATTTGATGCAATTGACAATTATACGCAACTAAAAACATTCATCGAAACAGCCAAAGATGACTCAACCGACCTTAGCCCGTTCCGCGATGCAGTTACAGAAGATGATCTGTTAACTTTAATCTACACCTCGGGTACAACAGGACGTCCCAAAGGCGTCTATCTATCGCACAAAAACGTGTACAGCAACGTATTGGCCTGCAACCACCTGATCCGTTCAGATTTCAAAACGGCACTAAGCTTTCTTCCTTTATGCCATATTTTTGAACGCATGGTGGTCTACATGTACTATTCTAAAGGAATCCAGATTTATTTTTCGGAAACCTTAGACAATGTCGTTGCCGACATCAACGATGTCAAACCAGATGTCTTCACTACAGTACCGCGTGTACTGGAAAAAGTATACGACAAGATCATTGAAAAAGGGAAAGCCTTAACGGGGATTAAAAAGAAAATTTTCTTCTGGGCTGTTGATCTAGGGTTAAAATTTCAAGAACCAGAACATAATGGCCCTTTTTACAATATCAAACTTGCGATCGCTAGAAAACTCATATTTTCCAAATGGCAAGAAGCTCTTGGCGGAAATATTAAAATTATCGTGTCAGGTGGCGCTGCCCTTCAAGAACGTTTAGCGCGTGTATTCTGGGCTGCTGGACTTAAAGTGCTCGAAGGTTATGGATTAACCGAAACCTCCCCCGTAATTGCGGTAAACTCCTACCTACCCAATGGATTGAAATTTGGAACCGTAGGTAAACCACTCAAAAATTTAGAAGTAAAAATTGCTTCAGATGGCGAGATCTTAGTAAAAGGTCCTAGTATTACCACAGGATATTATAAAAATGAAGAAGCAACCAAAGAAGCTTTTGACGATAATGGATTCTTCAAAACAGGCGACATTGGAGAAATAACATCCGATGGCTTCCTAAAAATAACCGATCGGAAGAAGGAAATGTTCAAGACTGCAGGCGGTAAATATATTGCTCCGCAATCCATTGAAAATAAACTGATGGAATCTACCCTAATCGGACAAGTCATGGTTTTTGGCGAAAACAGAAAATTTCCGGGTGCTTTAATCATCCCTGCATTTGATGTCCTGTCCAAATGGGCGAGCCAAAAAGGTATTGCCACAGGTTCCAACGAGGAAATGATCAAAAATCCGGAAGTAATCCAAAAATACCAAGAAGAAATTAACCGATTATCCACTAACTTTGGCCATTGGGAAATTGTCAAGAAATTTATTCTTCTTCCAAAGGAATGGACAATCAATGATGGTCAATTAACGCCAAAACTGAGTTTAAAACGAAAAATTATTTTAAAAGAGAACGAAGCCGCAATCGACAAATTGTATCAGGAACAAAACCAAGAATAACAATTTGCACGATTATTGGAGCTGACTATCTTATTATGAAGCACGTAACACTACGAGATTTATTTACGCTCACTTACTGGAAAAACATTTGGCATGTGCTCGTCGATGCATTTAATGGATTCAACGATGATAAATGTATGAAGAAGAGTGCCTCATTAGCTTATTATACGGTTTTTTCGATCGGCCCGCTTCTTATGATCGTTATCTGGTGTATAGGATTCTTTTATGGTGAACATCTTCAAAATGGATCTTCAGCACAGGATCAGGTACTCGAGGAAGTGATGGTTCTCTTCGGTCAGGATGTGACCACACAGATTCAGTCATATCTTCAAAAAATCACTTTTGAGAATAAATCTAATATGGGGATCACGATAGGTATCGTAACATTGATTCTTTCCTCCACGACCTTATTTGTTGATATACAGGATTCGATAAACAATATCTGGAAAGTAAAACCGAAACCAAAAAAAGGATGGCTAAAATTAATCATCAACAGACTGATTTCTTTTTCCATCGTGATTGCACTTGGCTTTTTATTAATTGCCTCACTGATGATCAACGGGCTTATCGTTGCAGTAACCAATCTAGTCATGACTTATTTCCCTTTTATTCCGATTACCCTCATTTCATGGGTCAATACGGGTATCACATTTTCGGTGATTGTCATCTTATTCGGCTTTATCTTTTCCTTCCTACCGGACGCCAAGGTAAAATTCAGAGATATGCTTGGTGGCGCCATTTTTACAGGTTTACTTTTCATGTTAGGCAGGTACGGCATCTCGATTTATTTGAATCTGTCCTCCACGGCAAGCTTTTACGGAGCTGCAGGATCTATCATCGTGATGTTATTATGGATCTACTATTCGGCTGCCATTTTATACTTTGGCGCCGAATTTACCAAGTTTTATGCAATCAAATTTGGTGCAGGCATTATACCATCAACATTCGCGGTAGCAGTTGAACAAACGGAAAAAGTTAAAAAAACTGGTAGTGATGCCGAAGCGCATGTTGGCGATACCATTCAGGTCTTAAAACAATAATTTACTTTTTTTCTTTTTTACCGCTGATAGATCCATCGATGCCAATGACGTCGATGACTTTGTCGCCGATTTGCGTAATATCAGATTTTAATCCGACCATAACTGTAAAAATATTCACAGGAGTATCCTGTATCTTCCTAAAGTTGTGGAGGTATCCAAGCTCAATCCCTAAGAAGAAACCGTTAAACTTATAATCTGCACCAGCACCTATTTTGCTCGAGAAATTCAGGTGATTTTTATTCTCCATCTTAATCAGCTTTTGGTCCGCCATCACATTAGCCCGTGGTTCGCTCGTCAATCCCACACCCGGGCCGGCAAAACCATAGACATTTAATCGCCGCATCTGCTTTCTAATGCCGCCGGAAAATGCAAAAGTATAGAAGCTGGTATTTGCGTCCTCTATACGATAGGCATAATTTGGGTCGGCCACACGCTGTTTGTATTTGAATGAAAGAGTATAAAGTGTGGGCGACACAAAAAACATTGGATTTTTGAGGGAGATATCCAAACCGATACTACCGGAAAACTTTGGAGAAAGGATCTCTTTAGTCTTTCCGATCGGAAATCCCATTCCCGTCGTACCCCAATAGTAAACTTTGCGGTAATGAATAGTATCAGCACCACCCTGAGCAATAGCACAAGCCCAAAAAGTAAACAGTAAGATGAGAGTTAGTAGAAATTGTTTCATTTAAATGCGTTCAATACTGAATAACAACAATATTAAACGCATTTTGTTCATAAAATCCGTAAGGCTACAGATAACTTTTTGATTGTGGTCCTTGATTGAACAATAAATCGATAATGCTTAAATCTGGGTAAAATCCATTTTTATCAGAAAATACTTGATAATATTCTTTAGGACGACTCAATATACTTTCTTTTTTAGGGTGTATGATCTGCCGATAATCAATGCGACCGTCCGGAGCCGCAATATACTCTTCTGTAAAGGCTATCGATCGTTTAAGTTTGACCGATTTTAAAATAAGTTCCAACTGGGCTACGTTAAAATCAACAAGGTATTCAAACTTCTCCTCGTAAAACCGCTTAAAATCATCTTCATAGTATTCAAAATAAGCCGAACTCCGATATGCAGTCTGAATACTTAGCCAGTGCAAACGCTGCCAATCAAACTCATAACTTATCCGGATATCTTTCATGGGAACACGGTCCTTATTTCCATGCTGAATGGGCACGATCAAATCCTGCATGCCATTAGCAGACGCAATACGTGCTCGTGTACGATAACTTTGCTTTTGAAAATGCTCATATTTCTCTATGACCAAAGGAAGATTATGCTCTTGTATCGTATGAAAATAAGATATCGGTGGAAGATAACATGCTGGAAGTAGTAACTGCGATTCCATAAAAACTGATGATTTTTGTTATAAGTGACGCAAAAATAACTTAAATTAAGGATATTTGTAAAGAACAACTGGGAATTTTAGCTATAGCATGAAACAAAAAGCGTTAAACGCATTAATCTATATCATCTCTCTTCTCCCCTATTGGTTTCTATATTTGATCTCCGATGGGCTTTACTATATACTCTACTATATTATTGGATATAGAAAGAATATTGTATTTCAGAACTTAAAAAATGCTTTTCCTGAAAAAACGGATAAAGAGCGACTTTTGATTGCTAAAAAGTTTTACCGTTTTTTTCCAGACCTACTTGTGGAGTCTATCAAATTGAAAACAATTACCGCCGAGGAAGTAAAGAAAAAAATGACTCTTGAAAATGAGGAGGAATTAACAAGGCACTTGGACGCAGGAAAAAACGTCATTGGAGTAACTTCACATTATGCCAACTGGGAGCTTGGCATTCACCGCTTAAGCTTAATTACAAATTTTCCTACTTTGATTGTGTACAAACCGTTAAATAACAGAGACATTGACACCGTATACAATAACATGAGGGGACGTTTCGGTGCCGAAATGGTACCAATGAAACAAATACTCCGTCATATTGTAAAATTAAAGGGGCAACCCAATATCAGTATACTCGTAGCCGATCAAACACCTTTATATTCGGATTCCGATTATTTTATTAATTGGTTAAATCAGGAAACATTGGTCTATACAGGAGCAGAAAGACTGTCTAGAATAAGTAAAGCACCTGTGGTATTTTGTTGTATTGGCCGGAAGGCGAAAAGAGGGCAATATTTTTGTAAATTCGTTACTTTAATAGAAGATCCAACAGGTTTCGGAGAACATGAAATCACCGATTTACATAATCAATTTGCTGAACAGCTTATCCGTGAAAACCCAGAATATTGGCTTTGGTCACATAATCGCTGGAAAAGAAAACGTAGAAAATGAGTAATTTACCAAAAGTAGCTGTTGTTATCCTCAATTGGAATGGTCGATTTTTCCTGGAAAAGTTCTTGCCATCTGTTTATAATAGTTCATATCCGAATATTGAATTTGTTATTGGAGACAATGCCTCCGATGATGATTCAATTTCATTTGTCAAGCAATACTATCCAACGATTACTGTACTGGAGAATGACAAAAACTATGGCTTCGCAGGGGGCTATAACAAAATATTGCAACGCGTAGATGCAGATTACTATGTACTGCTCAATTCGGATGTGGAAGTGAGCCAGAATTGGATTGAACCGGTCATTGAATACCTGGAAAGAAATCCTTCGTTGGCAGCTGCACAACCCAAAATACGCTCCTTTCATGACAAGCAGAAGTTCGAACATGCCGGAGCCGCAGGGGGTTATCTCGATTACTTCGGTTTTCCCTTCTGCAAAGGTAGAATCTTACATGAAGTAGAAGATGATATAGGACAATACGATGCGGAATCCGAGATCTTTTGGGCATCCGGAGCCGCACTTTTTATCCGCTCGGAAGCTTGGAAAGAGGCCAATGGTCTTGACGAAGATTTCTTTGCCCACATGGAAGAAATTGACCTATGTTGGCGATTGAAAAGGATGGGCTACGGTATTGGTTATTGCCCTAGGTCGATCGTTTACCATGTTGGAGGCGGAACACTTAATGCCAGCAACCCAAAAAAAACGTATCTTAATTTTAGGAACAATATGGTCATGCTGCAAAAAAACCTGCCATTAGGCAAAGCGATATGGATTATTTTCATGAGACTTTGGTTTGACTTTGCTGCCCTTGCTAAATTTCTCATCGACAGAAAACCAAAAGATGCTTGGGCAATTAGCCGTGCACATCAGTATTTCTTCTTGAATATTTTCAAAAATGCTAAAAAACGAAAAAAATACAAGGTCAGAGAGAATACACAAGGGCAATACAGCAAATCGATAATTGTTGATTTCTATACGAATAACAAACATAAATTTTCTCAACTAAATTCGAAGGATTTTAAATAACAGCTTATTTCGTTAAAAGATAAAATGCAGAAAAACGCATTTTAAAAATAAAGCAGTCATTACAACAAGATTCTTTATTTATTTTATTTAAACGTACTTTTTATTTGTAATTTTGCAAAATGTTGGTGATGGATATTGAAAAAAAGATAAAAGACTTAACGGCAGAGCTCAACGAGTATAACTATCAATACTATGTATTGGCAAATAGTGTTATTTCGGACTACGACTTCGACCTTAAATTAAAGGAACTCGAAGCGCTGGAAGCTCAATATCCCGACTTTGCCGATCCCAATTCCCCTACACAGCGGGTCGGTGGAGATATAACCTCCCGATTTCAGACGGAAAAACACCGCTGGCCAATGCTTTCCTTAGGCAATACGTACAGTCAGGAGGAATTATTTGAGTTCGACCAGCGAATACGCAAAATCATCGGCGATCAGTTCGAGTATGTTTGTGAATTGAAATTTGACGGTTTATCAATCAGCCTGACCTATGAAAATGGTCGGCTGAGTAAAGCGGTCACCCGTGGCGATGGTACCCAAGGCGATGTAGTGACCAACAACATTAAAACCATCCGCTCCATTCCAATTAAACTCAAAGAAGGAGATTATCCCGATCAATTCGAAATACGGGGTGAAATATTTATGCATAAATCTGCTTTTCTCCGCCTGAATAAGGAACGCGAGGAGAATGCAGAGCAAACTTATGCAAACCCAAGAAATTTTGCTTCTGGAACAATCAAGCTCCAAGATTCGGCTGAAGTAGCGAAACGACCACTGGACTGTTTTCTTTACTTTCTGTACTGCGACAACAGAACCAACCTATTTCACGATCATTGGAATAGTTTAAACCACGTCAAGGAATGGGGATTCCACGTGAGCGAACATAGCAGAAAATGCAGCACGTTGACAGACGTTTTTGCATTTATCGATTATTGGGATGTGGAACGTCACAACCTAGGTTATGAAATCGACGGGATTGTTATTAAAGTAAATGATTATGCACAACAAGAAGAACTTGGCTTTACCGCCAAAAATCCCCGTTGGGCAATATCTTATAAATTCAAAGCCGAGCGTGTAGAAACCATACTTAACACGATTAGCTATCAAGTCGGACGTACAGGCGCTGTCACACCAGTCGCTAACCTTCAGCCTGTCCAATTGGCTGGTACAACCGTCAAACGGGCTTCATTACATAATGCAAATGAAATTGCACGATTGGATCTGCACGAAGGCGACACCGTATATGTCGAAAAAGGCGGAGAAATTATACCTAAAATTATCGGTGTAAATCTCGACAAAAGATTGTCGGATGCAATTGCTTTCTCATACCCTACATCCTGCCCAGAATGTGGTACAGCACTTGTACGACAAGAAGGCGAAGCGGTACATTATTGTCCAAATGAAACTGGATGTCCTCCACAGATCGTCGGCAAAATGCAGCATTTCATTGGACGTAAAATGATGGACATCGAAGGAATGGGCGACGAAACAGTGGACAGCTTCTTTAAAAAAGGCTTATTGCATAATATCGTTGATATCTATGGCCTAAAAGACCATCAGGCGGATCTACAGCAGCTGGAACGCTTCGGTCAGAAATCGATAGACAACATGCTTAATGGCATCGAAAAGTCCAAGGAAAAACCCTTTGAAAAAGTACTATTCTCGCTCGGAATCCGTCACGTAGGTGAAACGATTGCAAAAAAATTGGCACAGCATTTTAAAAATATTGATGCCTTGGCACAAGCCTCCGTTGAGGAAATCGAAGGGGTGCAGGACATTGGACGTCGCATTGCGGAGAGTGTCAAAGAATACTTGGACAATCCAATCCACCAACAACAGATTGCAGCGTTAAGAAATTACGGTTTAAATTTTGAAATTGAGGAAAGGGAAATTATTCTAGCGAGCAACTCACTGGAAGGAAAGACTTTCTTGATATCCGGCGTATTTCCAAACCATTCGCGTGAAGAATTAGCAGCACTGATTGAGAGTAACGGTGGGAAGATGTTATCAGCGATTTCCGCCAAATTAAGTTATCTCGTGGCGGGAGATAAAATGGGACCTTCGAAATTAGCAAAAGCAGAAAAATTAGGTATTCCTATGATTAGTGACACAGAACTATTCGAACTCATTAATCCCAATTAAGTTTTTTAATTAAATTTATATAAATACAAAAACAAGATGAACGAGCTTCACGGCGCAGGAGTAGCATTAGTCACTCCTTTTAACTCAGATGAATCTGTTGATTTCGAAGCATTGGGTCAGCTAATTGACTTACAGATCAACGAAGGTATGGACTATTTGGTTTCTTTAGGTACAACTGGAGAAGTTGCCACTTTAACCAATGATGAACGAAAGCGCATCTGGGATTTTACCGTCAAGCGCGTGAACGGTAGACTTCCTTTAATTGCAGGTATCGGTGGAAACAATACCGCTGAAATTGTTGAACAGATCAAACAATTTGATCCTACAGGTTTCTGTGCTATTCTATCAGTGTCTCCCTACTACAATAAACCAACACAAGAAGGAATTTACCAACATTATAAAGCTGTCGCAACAGCCTCTCCGCTACCGATTATCTTATACAATGTACCAGGACGTACAGGAAGCAATATAACAGCAGAAACAACATTACGATTGGCTAACGATTTTTCCAATATAGTAGCGATCAAAGAAGCTTCTGGAAATTTTGCTCAGTTCAGTGAAATTCTACGGGATAAACCAGCCGATTTTCTATTGATCTCAGGAGATGATCCGGTTACATTACCAATGATGTCGCTAGGTGCCGCTGGCATCATTTCAGTAATAGGAAACGCTTTACCAAAAAAGGTAGCTACATTGGCGAGATTATGTACTGAGGGTAAATATAGCGAAGCTAGATCAATACACAATGATTTACTCACGATCACAGACTTATGTTTTATTGAAGGAAATCCCGCAGGAGTAAAATACATTCTTCAGGAATTGGGTATAGGAAAAGACGTTCTACGTCTTCCTTTGGTCCCTGTTGGCGAGAAGGTACAAGGGGCTATAAAAAAAGAATTGAAGAAATTGAGCTAGCAATAGCACCACTTAGCAAAAAAGTTTAGATGCATCAAAACGGATCTAAACTTTTTTGCTTCAAAGCATTGCAAGATAACAATATAATACCTACCTTTGCACTTCCACAAATGTGGATTTTTAAATAACAAAATTAATTAACAAAATGCAACAGTACGAATCTGTAATCGTTCTTACCCCGTTGCTTTCTGATGATGCTGCGAAAGAAGTAATCGCAAAATTTAAAAGCATCTTAACAGAAGGCGGAGCCGAGATTGTCGCTGAAGACAATTGGGGTTTGAAAAAATTAGCGTATCCAATCCAGAAAAAAACTACTGGATTTTATCACTTAACTGAATTCAAGGCTCCAGGTGAATTAATCAATAAATTAGAGGTTGAATACAAACGTGATGAGCGCATTATGCGTTTCTTGACTGTAAGCTTAGACAAACATGCTAAAGCATACAACGAGAAAAAACGTAGCGGTGCATTCAACAAAAAAGCTGAAACTAAAACTGAGGAGGGCGCAAACTAATGGCTAACGAAAATATCCAATACGTAACTGCTCCTAAAGTAGAGGACAACCGTAAAAAATACTGTCGTTTCAAAAAGAATGGTATCAAATATATCGATTATAAAGATGCTAACTTCTTGATGAAATTCGTAAATGATCAAGGTAAAATCTTACCTCGTCGTTTAACTGGTACATCTTTGAAATTTCAACGTAAAGTAGCTCAAGCTGTTAAACGTGCTCGTCACATCGGTTTGTTACCTTACTTAGCTGATGCAATTAAATAAGGAGGACGATAGAAAATGGAAGTAATTTTAAAACAAGATATCAAAGGCTTAGGTGAGCAAAATGATATCGTTAATGTAAAACCAGGTTTCGGTCGTAACTACTTAATCCCACAAGGATTTGCTATTCAAGCGACTGTATCTGCAAAAAAAGTTTTAGCTGAGAACATCAAACAAGCTCAGTTCAAACAAGATAAAATCAAAAAAGACGCAACTGAATTAGCTGGTAAATTGGAAGCTATTAAACTTTCTATCGGTGCTAAAGCAGGTGAATCTGGTAAAATCTTTGGTAAAGTAAACAGCATCCAAATTGCTGATGCTTTGAAAGCAAAAGGTTTTGATGTAGATCGTCGTCGTATCACTTTCGAAGTAGAGCCTAAAGAAGTAGGTGAATACATCGCAAACTTAAACTTACACAAAGAAGTGAAAGTTCAAGTTCCTTTCGAAGTAGTTGCTGAGTAATTCAATTTATTTAGTAAACAATATAGAGCGGCTATCCAATCGGATAGCCGCTTTTGTTTTTACCTTACCTCACCTTACCTTACCTTACCTTACCTTACCTTACCTTACCTTACCTTACCTTACCTTACCTTACCTTACCTTACCTTACCTTAACTTACCTTACCTTACCTTACCTTACCTTACCTTACCTTAC
>JAIRVH010000047.1 GCA_031253985.1 Sphingobacterium sp. | reverse complement strand
TGCAGAAACAAAAGCTGGCTACCAAGCTGTTTTTTAATGGTATAAATAAAAAGTAGATATAAAATTAGGACAAATAAATTAGGAATGAAAACAATCAGAATACTAGCCAGCCTTTTATTAGGTACGATGGTTTTCCAAAGTCATGCACAGCAACAGTTGAGCTTGAGTGATGCAATAAAATTTGCATTGCAAAATAAAGCTGATGCTAAAAAAGCGGTACTTGATGTTGCGAACGCTGAAAGTAAAATTGCTGAGGTCAGATCAAGTGCTTTACCCCAAGTTAATTTAAACAGCTCGCTGAATTTGAACCCCAAAATTCAACAGAATGCGATAACTATGATAGACGGCAAAACTGGCGAGTCTACAACAATGTTCATTGAATTTGGTCAAAAATGGCAGTCGACAAACGCAGTAAGCTTGACCCAACAATTGTTTAACCAAACTGTGTTTACAGGATTGAAGGCTGCTAAGACTACACGTGAATTTTATGTAATCAATAAAACGCTGACCGATGAACAATTAATTGAAAAGGTCGCCAATAGTTACTATGATGTTTACCAGTCAAAGTTACAGTTGAAAACAATCGACAATAACCTGGAAAGTACAACTAAAACAAGGGATGTTATAGAAGGTCTCTATAACAACGGGCTAGCAAAGAAAATTGATCTGGATCGTACCAATGTGGCTGTTACAAATTTAAAAGCCTCTCGTCAACAGGTTATCAATGCCGTTGAATTAAAGGAGAATGCGCTGAAATTTGTGATTGGAATGTCTATGTCCGAGCAAATTACAATGCCAAGTTCAACGTTTGAGACCGTAACATTAGACGCTGTATATGAGCCTATGGATATTGCTAACAGAACCGAAATACAAGTTTTGAGCAAGCAGAATGAATTATTGGAGCTAAATAAAAAGGCAGAAATATCGAAATATTATCCAACTTTATCTTTTACTGCAAATTATGGTTATATGGGGATGGGACAAGTTTTTCCTATTTTTAGTAAAAATGAAGGCGTTAAATGGAATAGTTATAATGGGGTAGGCCTAAATCTTTCTATTCCTATTTTCAATGGTTTCCTCACACGTTCTAAAGTTCGTCAGGCACAGATCGATATCGATAAGTTGCAGGTTGATATCGCGGACACAAAATTAGCATTGAATCTGGCAGCAGAAAACTCCAAGGTTCAGATTAAAAATTCTTTGTTAACAATTGAGTCAAACCGTAAAAACGTGGATCTGGCCAAATCGGTGCTGGACGATACTAACAACAATTACAAAAATGGTCTAGCGACATTGACTGATCTTTTGGATGCTGAAAATGCCTATGCAGATGCCCAGAATAATTTAAATACCTCTTTGCTTGATTATAAAATTGCTGAAGTGCAGTTGATCAAAGCAAATGGAAACCTTAAATCACTAATTAAAGAATAATTGACTAATACAATATGAAACGCGGAATTATTACCCTACTTATTATTGCTGCTGGTTTAGCAGGAATATTTTTTGTGTTAAATAAGAATAAAAAGAAAAATGAGGCTGAAACGGCAGAAGTAGCAAAGAAAAATGTGGCTATTGCAGTGCGTATCGATACGGCGAAAGTGTCTTCCATGGACTTGCGCTATACTGCAAACGGAACATTTTCTCCGAAACAGGAAGTTACGGTTTCTGCTGAAACTGCCGGCCGGGTGGTGAAAGTATTGGTTGATGAGGGTTCTCATGTGAGCGCTGGACAGACCTTGGCGATCATTGAAGGCGATAAACTGAATGTAAACGTAGCGAATGCTCAAGCAGCATATACCAATGCGCAGGCTGATCTGCACCGCTTTGAAAGTGCTTTTTCTACGGGTGGTGTAACCAAACAACAGCTAGACCAGGTGAAATTGCAATTTGAGAATGCGAAAAACAATTTAAAAGCTTCTAAATTGAATGCTGGCGATGTGACCATCAAAACATCGGTGTCGGGTATTGTTAATTCACGTAAAATCGAACCAGGGACTTACCTGAATGTCGGCGCTGCAGCCTTCGATATTGTGAATGTTGCCACCTTGAAATTGCGTGTCAATGTTGACGAAAAGAATGTAGCGACCTTAAAGATCGGTCAATCTGTTGATGTGACAGCGAGTGTGTATGCAGACCAACGCTTCAATGGTAAAGTAACTTTTATTGCGCCTAAATCGGATGGTAGCTTAAATTTCCCGGTAGAAATCGAGGTAAATAATGCATCGAACCAATTGCGTGCTGGTATGTATGGTACGGCCATCTTCGGTGAGGGGGCTGCCAGCAACACATTGATCGTACCACGTAACGCTTTTGTGGGTAGTGTGAGCGACAACAAGATCTTTGTGCTGAAAAACGGTAAAGCAATCGAAACAAACGTCAAATCGGGTAGAAACTTTGGTGATTACATCGAGATCTTAGGTGGTTTACAAAATGGCGATCAGGTGATTGTTTCAGGTCAGATCAATCTATTTGACCAAAGCCCTGTAGAGATTATTAAATAGAGCATACTGTAATCAGTAGCAGATGGAACTCCGGTTGCATGGCTATTAAAAATAAATTATTCGAATGAAAATTACCGAAATATCGATAAAACGCCCCAGTATAATTATCGTATTATTTATAATACTGACATTAGGCGGGTTGTTTTCTTATACGCGATTGGGCTATGAATTAGTCCCTAAATTTGAAATTAACGTCATTACGGTACAGACGGTTTATCCGGGGGCTTCACCTGCAGAGGTTGAAAGTTCGGTGACCAAAAAAATAGAGGATGCTATTTCATCCCTGGAAAGTATCAAAAAGGTGGAGTCAACTTCCTTGGAAGGGGTATCTATTGTCATGATTACCCTCAACAACGGTGCGGATGTCAACTTCCTGCTGACCGATGCCCAGCGGAAAATCAATGCCGTGATCAACGATTTACCAGATGATGTAAAGACACCTTCACTCTCCAAATTCTCCCTGGATGATGTGGCTATCATGAGTTTGGCCGTCACGTCCAACTTATCGGAGAAAGAGCTTTATGATCTATTGGACAATAAAATCCAACCTGTTTTTGCACGGATCAATGGTGTTGCCAAAGTAGACATGATCGGTGGCGAGGAACGTGAAATCCAGATCTCTGTAGACCCGAAGAAAATTGAAGGTTATGGACTGACAATTTCACAGGTACAGCAAACTGTAGCGGCTTCCAATCTCGATTTCCCTACAGGTAACGTAAGTACCCGAGATAATCGGACGACCATCCGTCTTTCGGGTAAAGTGACTTCAATCGAAGAGCTGCGGAACCTGCCTATCACAACACCTGCGGGGGTGCAGATCTATTTACGTGACATCGCAGATGTGCAGGATGGTATCAAAGAGATTGAAAAAGTGGCTCGTTTGGACCGTCAGAATACAATTTTATTGCAGGTCTTTAAACAGTCTGATGCAAATGCGGTAGCGGTGTCTGAAGCGGTCAAGAAAACCATTGCTGTACATGATAAAGACGGAAAATTAATAAGTGGTGTGGAGAAGGATTATGCAGCACAAAATATTAAAATTTTGGTGGCCAATGACTCTTCAGATTTTACATTGAATGCGGCCGATAACGTGATCCACGATTTAATGATAGCAATTGCCTTAGTGGGCTTTATCATGTTGTTCTTCTTGCAAAGTTTACGTAATGCGGCGATCACCATGATTGCAATTCCATTGTCCTTGATTGCGACGTTCATTGGTTTGCTTCTGATGGGTTATACCCTGAACTTGATGTCATTACTCGGTTTATCACTGGTGGTTGGTATCCTCGTGGATGATGCGATCGTTGTTATCGAGAATATTCACCGCCACATGGAGATGGGTAAAAACAAGGTGCGTGCAGCATATGACGGGGCTTCTGAAATTGGATTTACAGTAACAGCGATCACCTTGGTTATCGTTGTCGTGTTCCTTCCGATCGCCATGTCTACGGGCTTGGTGGCCAATATCCTGGCACAATTCTGTGTGACTGTCATTATCTCGACATTGTTATCCTTATTGGTGTCATTTACCGTGGTCCCTTGGTTATATTCGCGTTTCGGCAAATTGGAGCATTTGAGCAAAACCTCGTTCTTTGGTCGTATTATCCATGGTTTTGAAAGTGGATTGACCAGCTTTACACACTGGGTAGCAGGTTTATTGATGTGGTCTTTAAAGAGCTGGAAAACCAAAGTGTCAACATTAGTTTTGGCCATTGGGTTGCTTTTTGCATCTTTTGTGCTGATCGGAAAAGGTTATATCGGTTCGGATTTCTTCCCAGGTGTTGATCGTAAAGAGTTTTTCATCCAGTTGGAACTCGACAAAGATGCTTCCCTGGAGAAAACCAACTTATTGACGCAGAAAGCGGAGGCTTATATTAAATCGAAACCCGATGTAAAAGAAATTATTACAACGGTGGGTCAGTCTTCGGACGGTATGGCTTCGACCACGGGTTCGCGCTACAAATCGGAGATCCACGTGATCCTCGACAAAGAAAATTTTGAAGGCAACTCACAGGTATATTCAGCGACATTGAAGCGTGAACTGGAAAATAAACTGATCGGTGCGAAAATCAAAACCGTCAATGTGGGTATCATGGGAGCGGAGCAGGCGCCATTGAAGCTGACCATTATCGGTGCTTCTGTCGAAGATGCACAAGAGTTTGCAGAGAAGGCGGCGGATCAATTACGTAAAATCCCTGGAGCAGCGGGTGTCAAATTGACTTCTGAGGCAGGTAACCCCGAGATCAATGTGAAGATTGACCGTGATAAAATGACTTCTTTGGGACTCAATGTTTCTACGGTGGGTATGACGATGCAAACAGCGTTCTCCGGAAATACAGACAACAAATATAGAGCAGGGGATAATGAGTACGATATCAATATTCGTTATACCGAGAGTGGCCGTGCAAATATCGATAACGTACGCGATCTGAAGTTTATCAATAATCAAGGGGCTTCCATTTCCTTGGATCAGTTTGCCAATGTAACTTATGGCTCGGGACCTACTTTGTTGGAACGTCGCGATAAATCACCGGCGGTATCGATTCAGGGACAGGCAATCGGTAGACCAATGGGTACGGTAGCACAGGAGTGGCAAGCGCAATTCGAAAAACTGCCTCGTAAACCAGGGATCGTGTTTGTTTGGGGTGGTAATATGGAAAACCAATCGGAAGGATTTGGTACTTTGGGAATTGCCTTATTGGCATCTATTATCCTAGTATATTTGGTTATGGTTGCTTTATATGATAGTTTTATCACGCCATTTGTGGTTTTATTCTCGATTCCATTGTCGTTTATCGGAGCCTTGTTGTTCCTGGCACTGGGAAATCAAACCTTGAATATCTTTACGATTTTGGGTATCATCATGTTAATTGGTCTGGTGGCCAAGAATGCGATCATGCTGGTTGATTTTGCCAACCATCGTAAGGAAGCGGGCGATAATACACACGATGCCTTGGTGGCAGCCAATCACGCCCGTCTTCGTCCGATTTTGATGACGACGATTGCCATGGTATTTGGTATGATTCCTATTGCAATCGCTACTGGAGACGGTGCTGATATGAATAGAGGTCTTGCGATTGTTATCATCGGTGGTTTGTTATCTTCATTATTTTTAACCTTGGTTGTTGTACCGGTGGTTTACTCCATTTTTGATAGTCTTCAACGTCGTTTTGGAAAGAAAGAAAAAACAAATTATGAAGCCTTGATGAAGGAAGATTATGACCATGTAGATGTGGCGGAACATTAATAAATATCTACATTTTACAATAGAAAAAGGCGGCTAGTAAAACATTAGCCGCCTTTTTTGTGTTAATTTTAGGTTAATCAATCGATTGCGTAAATATTTTTTATTACATTGCGGCGCATTAACAAAATATACACTTAAAATTGAGACAAGCATGTGTGGAATTGTAGGATACACAGGTTATCGTCAGGCGTACGGTATCGTCATTGACGGATTAAAAAAATTGGAATACCGTGGATATGACAGTGCTGGAGTGGCATTGCATAAAGGTGACCAGATTGATGTTTATAAGAAAACAGGTAAAGTTGCAAACCTGGAAGAGTTCGTCTTCGGTCACGATCTCCAATCAACTACAGGTATAGGGCATACACGTTGGGCAACTCACGGTGAACCTTCTGATCGGAACGCGCATCCGCATTATTCCAACAGTGGTCGTATAGCCATGATCCACAACGGAATCATTGAAAACTACGCTTCTTTGAAGTCTGAATTAATCAGCAAGGGTTATACGTTTAAAAGTGATACAGATACGGAAGTTCTTGTCAACTTTATTGAAGAGATTCAATCTCAAAATGAGTGCTCTCTCGAAGAGGCTATTCGTATCGCTTTGAAACGTGTAGTGGGAGCGTATGTAATCCTTGTATTGGAAGCAGGTCATCCGGATCGTATTATTGCAGCGCGTAAGGGAAGTCCTCTGGTTATTGGTATCGGTAAAAACGAGCATTTTTTGGGTTCAGATGCTTCACCGATGCTTGCGTACACCAAAGAAGTTGTTTACATCAATGACTATGAGCTGGCCATCATCACGCCAGAAGAGTTGATCCTTAAAAATCTAGGAAACGAGCGCATTACTCCTTATGTTCAAAAATTAGACCTTGAACTGTCTGCTATTGAAAAAGGAGGCTACGATCACTTCATGTTAAAGGAGATCTTCGAACAACCGCACACAATCTTTGATTCCATGCGTGGCCGCCTGGATCTGCAATCACATCAGATTACCCTGAGCGGTATTGAAAAATTTGCCAATGAGATTAGCAATACCAACCGTATTGTAATTGTTGCCTGCGGTACAAGCTGGCATGCGGGACTTATTGCAGAGTATATTATTGAGGAGCTATGCCGTATTAATGTGGAGGTCGAATATGCATCGGAATTCCGTTACCGTAATCCGGTTATTCATCCGGGTGATGTTATTTTGGCGATTTCCCAAAGTGGTGAAACTGCCGATACCTTAGTCGCTCTGGAAAATGCAAAAAAACAAGGCGCTATTATTTTGGGTGTTGTCAATGTTGTTGGATCTTCTATCGCGCGGCTTTCGGATGCAGGTGCCTATACACATGCTGGACCGGAAATCGGTGTTGCGAGTACAAAAGCATTTACGGCACAGTTGACCGTATTGAATCTGATCGCATTGAAAATCGCTTCCTTGAAGGGTTCAATCAGCGAAGAGCGCTATCAAAAACTTGCACAGGAATTGAATGAAGTTCCTGACAAAGTGGAATGGATCTTAGATACGCAAGTGGAAAAAATTAAGCAGATCGCCAAAAAATACAAAGATGCCCGCGACTTCCTTTTCTTGGGTAGGGGGTACAATTTCCCGGTTGCGCTCGAAGGTGCGCTTAAGCTCAAAGAAATTTCCTATATTCATGCTGAAGGTTATCCTGCAGCGGAAATGAAACATGGACCTATCGCATTGGTCGATGAAAACTTACCGGTTGTTTTTATCGCTACAAAAGATGCTTACCATGAGAAGATTGTTTCCAATATTCAGGAGATCAAAGCCCGTAAAGGAAAAATCATATCGGTGGTGACCAAAGGCGATACAGTTTCTGAAAGCCTATCGGATGATTTTGTGGAAATTCCGGAAGCAGATGAAATCATTGCACCGTTGATTTCCGTTGTACCGTTGCAACTGCTATCTTATTATATTGGTGTAGAGCTGGGCTTGGATGTGGATAAACCGCGTAACCTTGCTAAATCTGTAACAGTAGAGTAAGGAAGTCTATGAGTGTATTGAAGAAGAAACCTTTGGAACAGCTGGGATATGGATTTATCCCAGATGAGTTTATTCCAGCAGGACAGGACGAATATACCCTTCGTTTTCAGCAAAATCCGCGTAGTGACTACCGCGATCTGACAGAGACTGAGATTCAGCAATTGATCAACAACGGAAACTGGTCCAGCGACTGGTCTAAAGTTAAAGTATCGGCGGTCTTTGATCCCAATCAGATTCAACATTGTAAGTTCTACGGCTTGGTACGTATCGGGAATCTGAGTCCAAGTTACCTGGACTACCGCAATTTGCAGCTGCCCATCGGCCTGTATCATTCGACGATCATCAGTTCTGACTTTGGTGACGATGTTGCCGTCCACCATGTGGGCTATTTATCCTACTTTGTCGTGGGCGATGAGGTTTTGTTGAGTCAGATCAAGGAAATGGAAACTGGCAGTACAGCCAAGTTTGGTAATGGTATTCTCCGAGATGGTGAAGAGGCTGAAAAACGTATCCAGCTGGAGCTATGTAATGAAAACGGTGCCCGTTCGGTTTATCCTTTTGATGGCATGCAGGCTGCCGATGTTTATCTATGGACCCGCAATCGCCATGATCATGCGTTACAGCAGCGGTTTGTTGAGTTGACCGATCAAAAATTTGGCAGCCGACGCGGCTACTATAGTCAAATCGGTGATCGTTGCGTCATCAAAAATACCTTTACGATCAAGAATGTCAAGATCGGAACAGATGCCTATATCAAAGGGGTCAGTAAATTAAAAAATGTGACCGTCAATTCCTCTCAGGAATCGTATACACAGATTGGAGAGGGCTGTGAGCTCGTAAACGGGATTATCGGCTATGGCTGCCGTATATTTTACGGCGTAAAAGCCGTTCGCTTTATCTTGGCGTCCTATTCGCAATTGAAATATGGAGCGCGGCTGATCAATTCTTATTTGGGTGATAACTCAACAATTTCTTGTTGTGAAGTCCTAAACTCTTTGATTTTCCCTGCACACGAGCAGCACCATAACAATTCTTTTTTATGTGCTGCGTTGGTGATGGGTCAAAGTAATATGGCAGCTGGAGCAACAGTAGGATCCAATCACAATTCCAGAGCAGCAGATGGCGAAATTATCGCAGGACGCGGTTTCTGGCCCGGACTCTGTGTCAGTCTAAAACATAACTCTAGATTTGCATCTTATTGCCTCATTGTAAAAGGTGATTTTCTTCATGAACTGGATATCAAACTTCCTTTTACATTAGTTAGTAATGACGTACAGCATGATCGATTGGTATTGATTCCAGGTTACTGGTTTATGTACAATATGTATGCGTTGGTACGCAATGCCAATAAGTATGAAGCGAGAGATAATCGGCATTTCAAAAATCAATATTTTGAATACGACATGTTGGCGCCAGATACGGTGAACGAGATGTTTGAGGGAATGGATCTATTGGCCTTGGCCGTGGCAGATAGCCTGCTCGATACAGTAGAAGGAAAAGATAAGCAGGAACGTATTGTTGCCGGTCGGGCATTATTTGCGAACAATATGGATTTAAAAGGTCAAACGATCGTCCTGCAAGGTGCTGAGAATTCCCGAAGACCGACTGTTATTCAGAAGGTAGGCGAGGCTTACCATTTATATCGCTCGTTTATTATATACTATGGTGTGCTTCATCTGATGGATGCCCTCGAGGAAGGTCGCTCATTTCAGGATATTATGGATACCCTACAAGGCCGCTCGCGTACAAGTTGGGAGAATATAGGTGGACAGTTGATCGAAAGCAATGCGTTGCAAACTTTCCTGCATGATGTCAAATCAAAAAAAATAGATTCATGGGATGATATTCACGAATTCTATCATGATAAGAGTAAAGATTACCCCCTGGATAAACGTGAACATGCGCTCTTGTCTTTAATTGAAGTCCTAAATTTGGAAGGTATGTTTTTATCAGCAGATAAAATCGTATCTTTGTTGGATCAGGCGCTTGGGCACCGGATTTGGATCGGTGAACAGATTTATAAATCCCGTGCCAAAGATTATAAGAATCCGTTTAAAAACATGGTGTATGCCAATGATGACGAACGGGATATAGTCGTAGGAAAACTGGAAGAAAATTCTTTTATCAATCAACAACAAAAAGAATTAGAGACATTTAAAATAAGGGTTGCTAATTTGAAAGGGCAATTTTAAAAAGAAAGGCTTCCGCTCGGAAGCCTTTTCTGTTTTTTGGAACTTTATTTCTGATCCCTGCATTCGATGATTATACCAGATTGTTTCGTCGCTCGTCCTTAGTTTCTTCTGCTGTCTCGCGCTATAACATTCAGTCAAGATAATCTTACTGTGAATGTCTAATAGCTCATCGTAGGTCTTTAATCATTGATCTTATCAAGCGGTTTTCGTTTATTCTCCTTGATCTGTTTAAAGTGGCTTGGTGTGAGTCCAGTTACTTTTTTGAACTGATTACTTAAATAAGCAACACTGGAGTAATTGAGTTTGTAGGCAATTTCACTTAAGGTAAGTTCGTCATAAACCAATAACTCTTTGACATATTCAATTTTTTGGCCGATGACGTATTTTTCGATGGTCATTCCTTCGACGTCCGAAAAGAGATTGGAGATATAATTGTAATCGTGATGTACCTCTTTACTGATGATTTCAGAAAGATTGAGGTTGGTGTCGTTATCTTGATTGCGTATGAGATCTAATACAAGGTGCTTAACCTGCTCGATAATGACGGTTCTTTTATCATCAATCAGTTCAAAGCCAAGGGCCGAAAAATTGGAGTCAAGCTGCCTGGTCTCCGCTTTGGTCAGTTCTTCTTCAATTTCCACCTGGCCCAAAGAAATATGCTTCACATGGAGATTGAGCTTGGCCAATTCATTTTCAACAACCATAATGCATCGATTGCACACCATATTCTTTATCGCAAGTTTCATATATAAATTATTATTCATTCGTGTCTGCATTCAATGCCATGAATGCGTCGCATTTTATTTTTTAGAGCTCTTATCAAGTATCCTGTTGATTTTATGCACGCGTAGTTAATTTTTTAGACGGTGTGCAAGCTGCCACCTTGTCATCGGTGTTGGTGTTTTGTAATCGTGGATATTTCATAACAATTATTTAGATACAAGTTACTCATGTAAGTTCAAAATTCGATAATTTATTAAACAAGAGATTGTAAGATTTAGAAATTATTTTGTAGTATTTTAAAAAACGTCTGCAGGAAAAACTATAAATGAAAGGCTAGATCGCTGGCTGATGAGCGACGGAAAGACAGCCGGATACTTTAGTTCTAAGATCGCTAAGGATTGATCTCGATAGGTGTGCCTATTGCAACTGCATCAAAAAGCTCATCAATTTCCGAATTGGTAAGCGCCATACAGCCAAATGTCCAGTCCATGCAACGCTGCAATTTACCGATAAATCCCAATCCGTTTCTAAGCCCATGAATTTTGATGTCACCGCCGGCATCTTTTCCCAAACTTTTAGCATGAGCGATATCCTTTTCATTAGGATAGGAAACACCAAGGTTTTTGTGGTAGTCGCTATATGGATTTTTATCATTGATGGTATAAAGGCCTTCAGGAGTTTTTAAATCACCTTCAATTTCTTTGGCGCCAACAGGCTGACCACCTAAGGAAATGGGGTAAGATTTTAATAGCTTTCCATTACCATAAGCTAACAACTTTTTTTTTGATTTATAAACGACAAGTTTGTCTACCTGAGTATCCTTATCCAAAGTTGTTTCTGGGTAGAGATTATAACTAATAAGGCCTAAAGAAAGTAAAATCAGGAGCGCGATAACTGATTTTAAAACTATTCGAGGTTTTTTATGCTGCTTCATCCTGAGGATTGTTAGTTAATAAATAAGATATTAGATCGAGTACGTACCCTAATGGTAGCGACCCGATCTACAAGATGTTTTTTAATACTTTGGCTTAAAATTCACGATCAACATCTTTGTCTCCGCGTCCCGAAAGGTTGACAATGGCGACTTTGTTTTTGTCTTTTAGTAATTTTACAGCGAGAGCAACAGCGTGGGAAGATTCGATTGCCGGTATAATGCCCTCCAATCGAGAAAGCAATTTATAGGCTTCGATAGCCTCTTCGTCTGTTACAGGATAATAGTTTGCTCGTTTGCTGTCTTTTAATTGGGCATGTTGAGGCGAGATTCCCGGATAATCAAGACCTGCAGACACCGATGTCGAGGGGATAGGATTGCCTTCTTCATCGACCAAACAATAGGAGTATGTTCCCTGAAATACGGTTGGTTTCCCAAAAGAAAGGGTCGCAGCCGTTTTTGGGTAGATGCCGGTACCACCACCTTCACCGCCATTAATCTCTACCTCAAGGTCATCCAGAAACCCTGAAAATAAGCCAATGGCATTAGACCCTCCGCCGACACAGGCAAATATGCTATCAGGAAGACGTCCTTCCTGATCAAGAATTTGCTGCCGGGCTTCTTTACCGATAACACTTTGGAAATAGCCGACCATTTTTGGATAGGGGTGCGGGCCTACGTGAGATCCCAATAAATAATAAGATGTAGGATTTTCAACGTAATACATCAATGCGGCGTCAACGGCATCTTTCAGGGTACGGCTACCTAAGTTGGTTGTCACCACTTCGGCTCCCAGCAATTCCATACGTTTGACGTTAAGGGCTTGGCGTGCAGCGTCTATTTCACCCATAAACACTTTACATGGAATGTTTAATAATGCCGCTGCGGTAGCTGTAGCTACGCCATGCTGGCCGGCACCGGTTTCAGCAATGATTTCTGTGGCACCCATTTGTTTGGCCAAAAGAATTTGACCTATACAGTTGTTTATTTTATGGGAACCCGTATGATTGAGATCTTCCCGCTTTAAATAGATTTTAGAACCGACATAATCACTTAAATTCTTCGCATAGTATAATGGAGAGGGGCGACCGACATAATGTTTTAAGATGGCGATAAACTCTTTCTGAAATTCTTCTTTTTGGACATGGCTATCGAAAAAGGCCCCTAGTTTATTTAGTTGCTCTTCCAATACTGGAGGAATATATGCCCCACCGTACTCACCATATTGACCGTTGTATTGAAGCATCTTGTCATTTGCTTCTACAGATGCACATTGCGCTAGACTCATTTTAGGCTTAAGTTTCTTGTTGTAAAAAGATATATTATTTATGGAAGCCTAATATAGTAATCTTTGCAGGTATTGAAAAAAAAACAAGGCATCTTTTCGAGAAAAGATGCCTGTTAAATCTTGTATTTGCAGACAAGGATGTATTGTCCCCTATTTTAAGCTTTAGTTTTCCGGAAGATAAAGTAGAAACCTACCAGAATAAAAGGTATACTTAATAATTGTCCCATATTTAAAGCCATACTTTGCTCAAATGCTTCTTGGTCAATTTTAAAATGTTCTAGGACCATACGGGCACCGAACAATAGGACCATAAATATGCCAAATAATTGACCTTTTTGGCGATTTGGATTCGATTTGAATAGGGAACCAATGATCATAAAGATCAAAATATAGGCGATTGCTTCATAAAGCTGTCCTGGATGGCGGGGCACATTGTCTACACGGTCAAACACGATGGCCCAAGGTAGATCCGTAGGTGTACCAATTATTTCAGAATTGAAGAAATTTCCGATTCGGATAAGTGCACCGGCAATAGGGACTACAACGACCAATCGGTCCGCTAACCATAAAAAGTCGGTTTTTGTTTTTCTGCAGAATAAATATAGTGCGAGGATAATTCCGATGGCGCCGCCGTGGGAAGCCAAGCCGGCAAAACCTGTAATATGAAATCCTGTTTTGTCCCATTTGAAGGGAAGGAAGATTTCAAGTATATGGTCTTTATAATAGTCAAAATCGTAAAATAGGCAGTGTCCCAATCGTGCTCCGATTAAAGTGCCCAAGAAAATATAAATCGAAAGCTGATCCAATTGTTCTTGGGTGCGGCCTTCTTTTTTGAAAATACGCAACATGATAACGTATGAAACAAAAAACGCCAATAGCCAGCATAAGGCATAATAGCGAAGGGCAAAGGCGCCAAAGTTGAACATTTCGGGGTCAATATTCCAATGTATTGCACTTAATATTGAATTCATAAATTTTATAGCTTTTTAAATTACTTTGGAGTAAAGATAAGCTTTAATCTCATTTTTTATTTGCATAATTTGTTTTTAAGGACAATATCGTTGGGGTAGGGATTTAATTTATTCAATGTTAATGGAATATTATTGTTTGGTTTTGTTTTTTCAGGAAATTGAAGGTGAGGGCATAAAATAAATTGCACAAACAATATTTCAAAAAACATTTTTACTTTTGCATTTCATTGAAATTTTCATATTTTGACGAAAGTAAATAGAAAAGGAAAAGATGGCAGAAAAAAACAAGAAAAAAGAGCCGAAACACAATACGGTTGTAACTAAAGATTCGCTTTCATTTTTTGAGAAATATATTAATAATGCTTCTCCTACAGGATTTGAGTGGGATGGGCAGCGTTTGTGGTTAGATTATCTAAAGCCTTATGTCGATGATACATTTGTTGACAACTATGGTACCGCTGTAGGTGTGATTAATCCGAAAGCTGAATATAAGGTCGTTATAGAGGCTCATGCGGATGAAATTTCTTGGTTTGTCAATTACATTACCAAAGACGGGTTGATCTATGTGATCCGCAACGGTGGTTCTGATCACCAGATTGCACCGTCTAAACGTGTTAATATTCATACTGAAAAGGGGATTGTTAAAGCGGTATTTGGATGGCCAGCAATCCATACACGTTCAGGAGAAAAAGAGGAAAACCCTTCGCTGAAAAACATCTTCCTGGACTGCGGCTGTAGTACCAAAGAAGAGGTTGAAGCCTTGGGTATCCATGTGGGGTGTGTCATTACCTATGAGGATACATTTTCCATTCTTAACGATCGCTATTATGTTGGGCGGGCGATGGACAATCGTGCCGGTGGTTTTATGATCGCTGAGGTTGCACGCTTGCTAAAAGAGAATAAAAAGAAATTGCCATTTGGATTATATATCGTAAATTCGGTGCAGGAAGAGATTGGTTTACGTGGAGCCGAAATGATTGCAGATCGTATTAAACCGAATGTTGCTATCGTAACCGATGTGACACATGATACACAGACCCCGATGATCAATAAGATCACACAGGGAGATCTATTCTCAGGAAAAGGTCCCGTATTGTCTTATGCACCAGCAGTACAGATCAATTTAAATAAGCTGTTGGTTAAGGTCGCTGAGAAGAATAATATTCCTTTCCAGCGTCAGGCTTCCTCCCGTTTTACAGGAACTGATACGGATGCATTTGCTTATAGCAATGGCGGTGTACCATCGGCGTTGATTTCGTTACCACTCCGCTATATGCATACGACCGTGGAGATGGTACATAAAGAAGACGTGGACAACGTGATCAGATTGATTTACGAAACGTTACTAAATATTGAGAACGGACAGGATTTTAGAACTTTTACAAAGTAGAATTTAAGAATATATTAACTTATCATTAGAATTATTATGGAAAATAACCAAAATCAAAACGAATTGAGCATCGAGTTGACAGAAGAAGTAGCAGAAGGAATCTACTCAAATCTTGCGATTATCACTCACTCTAATACTGAATTTGTGGTTGACTTTATCCGTGTGATGCCAGGAGTGCCAAAAGCAAAAGTGAAATCAAGAATCGTTTTGACTCCAGAGC
>JAIRVH010000013.1 GCA_031253985.1 Sphingobacterium sp. | reverse complement strand
ATAGGCGACGCAGGCATATTCAGCCCTTTTTCTGATATTACTGGCATTATAGTTTTTTTAAAATTAGTAGTGCAAAGCTAACCAAAATAAAACGAAAAAAGCCACATGATTATGTGGCTTTTTTCGTTTTATTTACAGGATTGTTATTCTACAATACCCTTAATATAGAGTGTTTTTACTGGAGTCTTGGTATTTGATTGGACAGTAAAGCTTTTTGTGAAAGGTGCTTTCGCTGCCGCGTTGTAAGTGACTTTAATTGTGCCACTTTCTCCTGGTTTAATTGGCGTTTTTGTGAATTCTGCTACGGAGCAGCCACAGGTAGGCACAACATTCGAAATGATAATCGGCTCACTGCCGGTATTTGAAAACTTAAAATTATACGAAACGGGTGTACCGGCAGGAATTTTGCCAAAATCATGTGTCTCTTTTTCAAATTTAAACTCTCCTTGCCCGGCTTGCATAGATGAAAAACCGATAAAGGAAATGATTACTGCTAAGATTGCTATATACTTTTTCATGCTTCTAATATATTACTTTACGATTAAAATAGTACAACTGATATGCCAAATGTAATATTTATTACCAATTTATTTTACATCTAACAACTTTATTACAGTTATATTATACCTTCTTTTAGCAGATCTTGTATGTGGATGATACCATCATAATGTCCTTTGTCGGATACCAATAGCTGTGTAATGTTATTTTCTCGCATGATATGCAATGCATTTGCTGCGAGCTCATGCTTGTCGATAATTTTGGGTGATCTACCCATAATATCAGCTGCCGTGATAGCCGTCAAATCGGTGTGCTTCTCCAGCATACGACGGATATCACCGTCTGTGATGATGCCGAGGATGTGGTCGGCCTCCAACACGGCTACCGCTCCTAATCTAAACTGTGTAATGGTGATGATGATATCGCTCACTGTGGCAGATTGTTGGACACTAGGTTTGCCGTTCTGATCGGATAAATCGCTGACCCGCAAATATAATTTTTTTCCTAATGCTCCCCCAGGATGATACTTTGCAAAATCTTTGTCTGTAAAATCGCGGCATTCCTGTAGCGCAACGGCTAGGGCGTCGCCCATCGCTAATTGAGCGGTTGTGCTCGAGGTGGGTGCGAGGTTGTTGGGGCAAGCTTCTTTCTCAACCGTGGTATTCAAGATATAATCTGCATTTTTAGCCAAATAGGATTCGGTGTTTCCGACCAAAGCCACCAATACATTCTTTGTTTGCTTTAAAAAAGGTACAAGAACTTTAATCTCAGGTGTGTTGCCACTCTTAGAGATCGCAATAATTAAATCATTTTGCTGGATAATGCCTAAATCTCCATGAATGGCATCGGCTGCGTGCATGAAGATCGATGGTGTACCTGTCGAATTGAGCGTTGCAACTATCTTTTGCGCGATAATGGCACTTTTGCCAATTCCAGTTACGATTACTCTACCCTGCAGATTTAAAATACGATCGACAACGGTAACAAAATCATCGTCAATATATTGGGCTAAAGCAGCTACTGCCTTAGCTTCTTCTTGAATAGCCTGAATAGCTATATTTTTTATTTCGTAGTTGTTTTTCACAAAAAATACTCTTACTTTTATGTATTAGAATAGATTGCAAAAATAGATTATTTTTCAAGATTATTTCTTCATTTATCTATCTTATTTTTGCCCAAGGCGCAATGGAAATAGAAAAATCACTTTTCGACAATTTACAAGATTTTTTTGGTTTTGATACTTTTAAAGGGGATCAAGAGGCAATTATAACTAGTATTCTTCAAAGAAGAGATACCTTTGTAATTATGCCAACCGGAGGAGGGAAATCAATTTGCTATCAGCTTCCTGCTCTCATGAGTGAGGGAACTGCAATTGTTATTTCTCCGTTGATTGCTTTAATGAAAAACCAGGTAGATCAGCTTCGTGCATTCGGTGGCGAAGATAGTATCGCTCATTTTTTAAATTCCTCACTGAATAAGAGCGAAATTACAAAGGTTAAGGATGATGTAGTCGCTGGGAAAACGAAGTTGCTGTATGTAGCTCCAGAATCACTTGCTAAGCAAGATAACCTGGAATTCTTACATCAGATTACCGTGTCTTTCGTAGCGGTTGACGAAGCGCATTGTATTTCCGAATGGGGGCACGATTTCAGACCAGAATATCGTAAGATACGTCAGGTAATTAACGAAATAGGGGCCAATATTCCTATTATCGCACTTACGGCGACTGCTACTCCCAAAGTTCAGTCGGATATCCGTAAAAATTTACAGATGAATGATGCTGTATTATTTAAATCATCATTTAACCGGAGCAATTTGTATTACGAGGTGCGGCCCAAAAAGGATGTAGTTAAAGAGATCGTTCGTTTTATCAAAACCAAATCGGGTAAGACCGGTATAGTTTATTGCTTAAGCCGTAAGAAAGTAGAGGAAATCAGTGAAGTGCTGAACCTGAACGGCATCAAAGCTTTACCTTATCATGCTGGTCTAGATGCGAAAACAAGAGCGGATACGCAGGATAAATTTTTGATGGAAGACGTCGAAGTTATTGTGGCGACTATCGCTTTCGGTATGGGAATAGACAAACCTGATGTTCGTTATGTTATTCACCATGATATTCCAAAATCCATGGAAGGATATTATCAGGAAACAGGACGTGCTGGCCGTGATGGAGGTGATGGTTATTGTTTGGCTTTTTACTCGGAAAAAGATGTTGAAAAGCTGACAAAATTTATGAAAGATAAACCTGTGGCTGAACGCGAGATTGGTACACAGATTTTAAAAGAAGTTATTGATTATTCCGAGTCTGCGGTATGTCGTCGTAAACAGATCCTTCACTACTTTGGAGAAAATTTTGACGAACAGGGTTGTAGCAACATGTGCGATAACTGCCGCTCGGAGAAAGAATATTTTGAGGCGGAAGAGTCTTTAAAAAATGTACTGGGCTTTATTCAGGAGCAGGGAGAGAAATTTGATGATCATCACGTGATTAACGTCATGATGGGTCAAAATAACCAACCGGTATCTTCCTATAAACATGATGAACACCGTCTTTTCGGAACGGGTAAAGAGAAAGGCGTTATCTATTGGAAATCGCTACTCAGACAAGCGGTTTTGGATAACTTTATTGAAAAAGATATTGATCATTATGGCCTCTTAAAATTAACAGATATTGGCAGGCATTATTTAGCTAATCCTTATCAGCTAAAATTTGTTTTGAACCGGCCGATTGAAGGTGGAGATAATGCCAATTCGGAAGATACAGGGCATGGCACAGGTGCTTTAGATACCGTATTGCTGGGTATGCTCAAAGATCTACGTAAGAAAATTGCAAAAAGCAAGTCGCTGCCTCCGTTTGTCATCTTTCAGGACCCCTCGTTGGAAGAGATGTGTACGCATTATCCGATCACCATTGATGAATTGAAACAGATTCAAGGCGTTGGAAATGGTAAAGCAATCAAATTTGGAGCACCATTTATTGCGTTGATAAAGGACTATGTAGAAGAAAATGAAATTGATAGACCGGTAGATCTTGTTATTAAGAGTACAGCGAACAAATCCGCGTTAAAGGTATCTATTATTCAAAATATCGATCGTAAAATTGCTTTGGATGATATTGCTTCAGCTAAAGGGATCACCTATGAGGAGATATTGAAAGAAATTGAGACGATCGTAAACGCAGGAACCAAAATCAATATCAATTACTTTATTGATGAGGTCATTGATGAGGATCGCCAGGATGAGGTATATGACTATTTTAAGACAGCAGAGACTGATTCAATTAATGATGCGCTTAAGGAATTAGGAGGAGACGATTATAATTATGAGGATCTCCAGTTGATGCGCATCAAATTTTTATCAGAACTCGGCAATTAATTTTTTATAATTATATGATTAACAAATACATTCCCGAAATCAAGAATGGGACATCGCAGAATTTCTTTTTAATGGCGGGGCCATGTGCAATTGAAGGGGAAGAAATCGCTTTGCGTATTGCTGAAAAGATTGTCACTATTACAGATAAACTTAATATTCCGTACATTTTTAAGGGATCTTATCGTAAGGCAAATAGATCTCGCCTTGACTCTTTTATGGGGATTGGGGATGAGAAAGCTTTGAAGATTTTGGAAAAAGTGGGGAAGACTTTCGGTGTACCGACTGTTACGGATATCCATGAAAGTCATGAAGCAGAGATGGCAGCGGCCTATGTTGATGTTCTTCAGATTCCTGCATTTTTGTGTCGCCAAACTGATTTACTGGTTGCGGCAGCAAAAACAAACAAGGTCGTAAACGTAAAGAAAGGTCAGTTTTTGAGTGCGGGTTCCATGAAATTTGCGGTAGATAAAATTGTAGAATCAGGGAATGAGAAAGTCTTTTTAACTGATCGTGGCAATACATTTGGTTACCAGGATCTCATTGTTGATTATAGAGGGATTCCCGAAATGCGCTCCTTTAATGTACCTACTGTTATGGACTGTACCCATTCCTTACAGCAGCCGAATCAGACTTCTGGTGTTACAGGCGGAAAGCCTGCGCTGATTGAAACGATCGCGAAAGCAGCAATCGCCGTGGGGGCTGATGGGCTATTTATCGAAACACATCCTGATCCCGCAAATGCGAAATCCGATGGTGCTAATATGTTGCATTTGGATTTGCTGGAAGGTTTGATGGAGAAACTGGTACGCGTTAGACAAGCTATTTTATAGTATAATAAATAAATCGCAATAGAAAGGAGCCAATAGGCTCCTTTTTTATAATCAATTGCACCCAAATAAAGCTAAATTATTGTATGTTTTCAAAAGTTGCGTTGACAGCTTTCTTGCTGTTGTCTTTTTCTGCCATCAAAGCGCAGGAGAATTATAGTTGGTTTTCTCCACTTGAAGATAAACATGTGGAAGGTAGACTGGAGAATCAGAGGCTTTCTGGATTTAACCGGCTTCCCGATGAATTGGAAAGCCAGGTACGTAAACCTGTATGGGAACTTGGGAAAAACAGTGCTGGATTCTATATAGACTTTCAAACTTCTTCTCCCGAAATAACCGTTCAATATCAAGTGGCAGGAGGTTTAAATATGCCTCATATGCCAACAACTGGTGTCAGTGGCGTGGATCTTTATGCTTATGACACTGTTAAGAAAGAATGGAAGTGGGCTTATGGGAATTATGATTTTTCGGACACCATTTCATATACCTGGAAAAATATTGGGCGTAATGAAAAGTTTAACTACCGGCTGTATCTACCTTTGTACAATACAGTTAAGTGGTTGAAGATAGGGGTTCCTAATACTGAAAAATTAACATACACCCATACTACTGCGGCAAAACCAATAGTCATTTATGGTACGTCGATTGGACAGGGTGCGTGCACAAGTCGCCCTGGTTTGGCTTGGACGAGTCAAGTCGGAAGAGCATTTAATCACGAAGTGATCAATTTATGTTTCTCCGGAAATGGCCGACTGGAGCAACCTATTTTAAATATGATGAACCAAGAGGATGCCGCCTGTTATGTGCTCGATTGTATTCCCAACCTGGCTATTTCGAAGTCATTAACAGAAAAACAATTGGATTCTTTGTTGGTCCATGCGGTGACATTTCTAAGAAAAGAACATCCTACAACACCTATTATTTTGACACAGCATAGTTCGGGGAGTATAGCAGAAGTTTTCAATGACGATAAAAATGCAGAGTATCAGCAAAGCAGCCGCGTACTGAAAGCAACGTTTGAAAAATTACAATCGAAAGGCGTTCGCCAGCTTTTCCTGTTGCCGAGCCAAGAGCTTAATTTGGACCTGAATTCAACTGTGGACTATGCTCATCCAAATGATCAGGGAATGGAGCGTATTGCAAATGCTTATATAAAATTGTTAAAGAAGGTTTTAAAATAAACTGCCCGGAGATTAGCGTAGTGAAACAGATTTATTGGAGCAGCATTCATCCTTCAGCAAGAAATAAAAAAGGGAAGTATTAAACTTCCCTTTTTTATTTCTTTTTCATTTTCATCGTCATCTTTGCCTTTTCGCCACCCCCATAATTAAAAGTCTTGGCATTGCTTTCTTTCTTTTGGTGAAAAGCGCCACCACGGGAAAGATCTTCTTTATCTTCCTCCTTGCTCGACTTTTTCTTCTTGTCGGTGATGGGATTATAAATTGCAAGATCCTCAGGTAATTCCAAAACATCCATTCTTTTACCGACGGCCTGTTCAATTTTCTTGACCATTGGTAATTCCAGATCTGTTGTGAAAGTCAACACGACCGATTCTTCATTTTCGTCATTTTTGACAAGATGATTCAGGAATGCTTCCTTCTCATTCGGTAGTTCAAATTGAAAAATGAATGGAACAGCGGAAAGATCCACGTCATTTGTATTTTCCCGTGCAATAATCAACACGCGAGATTGACCGTTTTCCTTGAAATCTTCTATGGTCTCATAGCCAAAATCATCGTAAAACAATGGATTTAATATAGCAATTTCTTCTTTATTGCTACTGAACAAACTGCTGGCCAACTTTTGGGCAGTAAGCTTCGAGTTTACAAAGACAACTGCTTTTTGAAATACTTCTTTATCCTGCAACAGTAGATTTAATAAATTGATCTTCGTTGTGAAATTAGGAACATGATATAATAGCAGATCTAGGGTGTCGACAGTGTCGTTTTCAAGTTCATCTATTTCGACTGAGGCACAATTTTCATTCATGAAATTGTCGATCATGTCATAAAGTTTTTGGTGTTCAACAGTACTGAAAACCAAATGTTGTACTTTTCCACAGCTTTCGGCCAATTCCCTTACCGTATTTTGCATTCCTTGTTTGATAATCTCTTCAGCATCATCGATAATTAATGTCTGAATACGGTTGAGATTCAAGGCCAGTTTAAGATAAATAGCCCTTGCTCGGTTTGGAGTAGCTACAACGATGTCTTTTCCATCAACGAGTTCTTCAATTTCTTCTTCCATGCTGCCTGAAGCCCGCAATCCAATGATGCGAAGACCTTTATTTTTGCTTAACTGGTAGAATCTCTCAACAATTTCGTCGATACGTTCTTCATTAGGCGCCAAGATCAAAAACTTTGGAGCTTCATCTGTGGTGAATTTCAGCTTCATCAAGGTCGATAAGACATAAGTAGTGGTTTTGCCAGCACCCTCGGGAGCAATGGCAATTACATCCTGTCCACCAAGAATTCTGGAAATGCATCTACTTTGAATTTCCTTTGGAGCCAGATAACCGAGTTCAGTCATCGTAGCAGTCAATCTTTTGCTAAGTTTTAGTTTCTCTAACGACACGTATCCTTTAATTTATGTAAGTTACAAAAATACAAATTTAGATCTTAGATCAGCTAATGTGCGCCCATTTTTGAAAACAGATTGATAATAATGACGCCAGCGACGATCAATGTCATCCCGATAATAGCAGCTGTATCGGGGATTTGCTTAAATAAGAACATGCCAATTAATGTAATTGCTACAATACCTACACCGGACCAAATTGCATAGGATATACCGACGGGTAAGTATTTGAGGGTAATACTTAAAAAGTAAAAGGCGACGATATAACCAACGATACAGATCAGGGTCGGTTTAAAAAGCGTAAAGCCTTCCGACTTTTTGAGGAAAGTAGTTGCTAGGATCTCAGCAGCTATGGCAAGAAAAAGATATATGTACTTCATCGTTATAAAGGTACAATTTTTTACTGGTCAACCTTCAGTTAATAAGGACAATAACAGTGTTCCTGTATCCTCTATTTAAGATAATTAATTGCGTATAAGGGTAAATTTATCTAAGTTTGGCCTATTCACTAGCTGGAAGCAATAATTGATTTATGGGGTACATTCAAACTTTTTGGAGATCGATACTAATATTCTTTGTCTTTTTGTGTGTCTGTTTTACTGTTTTTGCCCAAGAACAACTGCAGGAGTTAAAAAAATCGTATTACAGTCTTCCCCTAGGGAGTAGGGAGCGTTTTGTATTGACTGGAAAATATGCACAAGCTTTATATTTTAATAATGAGAAAGCACTGGCCAGTCAATTGCTGAATGATAATATTCAGCTGGCCAGAAATTATCCTGACAAACAATATTATGCCTACTTGAATTGTATTGCAGCTATGAACAGCTTTAACGATCATGCATTTGAAAAATCACGTTATTATTTAGAACATGCTAAATCTGTGCTCCCCATTGTTAACGATAATGGCATCAAGGGCTATGTTCATTATTGCGGTGGATGGATTATGACGCGCCAGAATAAGGAAGATGAGGCTGTTGCCCAGTTTCACAAGGCAATTTCATTTTTGGAGAAGGCGCCACAGACTGAGGCAAATATTGCCCGAAAATTGGCGGTTTATAAAGAGCTTACAGCGATCTATGCGAATCAGCGTAACTACGATTTCCAGGAGAAGTATACATCACTTTTGTTGGAAACGGCGAAGGAAGGAAAAAACATCAATAGTTTATTTGATGCCTATATGCAGGCCGGTTACTTATTTGAAGAGGAGTATAGATCAAATAATGCAGATCGCAATTTATTGAGGAAAGCAGAGCAGCATTATCTTGACGCATATAATTTGGTTAAAGATCAGGAGAAAAATCTGGTTAATCCGACTGATTTAGCATATGTTTCTGTCAACCTGGCAAATCTGTACCATGAGTTTTATCCTGATAACGGTGGTAAAAAAGCAATATCATATGCGAAACAGGCCCTAGATATCGCAGCCGAAACAGGCCAATATGCAATTACAATACCCGCGTATGGTGTTCTGGCAGATGAATCCTTTAAATTGGGACGTCGTGAGGAAGGTAAAAAATATTTACAGCAAGCGCTGTATAATCTCCAACAGGAGCCTCATTATGATTATCAGGTAGGATTAAGCCTATTTAGCAGATTGGCCGAAGTAAGTGTGGAGGAAGGAAAATATGAAGAAGCTTTCAACTATCAAAAAAGCTATATAGACGTCTTTGAAAAGGCTTTTAATTCGGACAAACTGGATAAGACGAAGCAGCTGGAGCTGAAGTATGAACGTGAGCTGCAAAACCAAAAGTTAATGCGTCTTCGATTGGAAGGTGAGAAAAAAGAACAGCAGATCAGATTGATGAAAGCATTGAATGACAGGCAGCATCAATTGGTGGAGAATCTGAAGTTAAATGAAATGAATCGGACCCAGCAACTTAAAGTATTGCAGCTCGAACGCGATAAGAAGGAGCAGGATCTGCAATTAAGCCGACTGGAAAATGAACAGCGCTTGCAAGAGCTTGATGTCTCGAAAAAACAGATCGCCTTCAAATCACGAATGAATTCGATCTATATCTGGTTATTTATTAGTTGTTTGATCGTGATCATGTTATTGTTTTATGCCTATTGGCAGCGTTCAAAGGCATTGAAGCAAAAGGAACATTTGCATGAACTTGAAATAGAAAAGAATAATCAGCAACATGCAATTAAAAATCTAACTGCGATGCTCGCAGGAGAGGAGAAAGAGCGTACCCGCCTTGCCCGAGATTTGCATGATGGTCTGGGTGGTTTATTGTCAAGCACCAAATTGGGTTTATCGTCCATCAGTAAAAATACCCTAGAAAAGGGTGGCGTAAAGGAAGGAATTGATCGAAGTATTGATTTGTTGGACGGAGCTGTTGATGAACTTCGTCGGCTCGCTCATAATCTTATGCCTGATTTAATCGTAAAATATGGATTGAAAGAGGCTT
The DNA here is from genome assembly GCA_031253985.1 of Sphingobacterium sp. Lineage (GTDB taxonomy): Bacteria > Bacteroidota > Bacteroidia > Sphingobacteriales > Sphingobacteriaceae > Sphingobacterium. Next base: position 52,354 of record JAIRVH010000013.1, on the reverse strand, counting down.
TAAGAGATTATGCGAGCCGGATGAGCCAGTCGAAGTGCCAGGTTGAATGTGAATTTTTGCAATTTGAATCAACTTTAAGCACTGAACAGGAGATTTCTTTATATAGAATTATCCAGGAATTGGTCAATAACGCATTAAAGCATGCGGATGCTTCAACTATTTTAATACAACTTTCTGCACATAAAGAACGTTTACATATCACTATTGAAGATGATGGCAAGGGTTTTGATATGGAAAGTGTCGATTTGCAGCATTCGGCGGGAATGCACAATGTGAGATCAAGACTTTCATTTCTACAAGGAGAAATGAAGATTATGTCAGAAAACGGAGCGGGCACAACAGTAGAATTGGAACTGCCCATGATTTAAATTTTTGAGAATGATTAAAATAGCAATTACAGACGATCATCCTTTATTACTTGAAGGATTGAAAAATATTATAAATGCCCACGAAGATTTTGAAGTTGTGGGTATGTATTCCAGTGCCAGTGAGTTATTCCAAAATATTGCGGTAGATGCACCCTCGGTATTGTTGTTGGATATTAATCTTCCTGATGCTAATGGCATAGACTTGGTGAAAGGTTTGAAAGAAACGAATGCGGATTTGAAAATCATCGCATTTAGTGTTCACAATGAATTTGCGGTAATCAATAGTATTTTGAATGAGGGAGCCAATGCCTATTTGCAGAAAAATGCAAATGGCGATGAAATACTGGCTGCAATATCTACCGTTCTCGTCGGAAAACGATATATCTGTGCGAAAACTCAGGCTATCTTAAATAAGAAAGCTGAAATGGGCTTGAAACAGGTGCCAAAATTAACGCGCCGGGAAAAAGAAGTTCTTTCTTTTGTGGCCCAGGGAATGACAACAAATCAAATTGCGGATTCCTTATTTATCAGTTCCCATACGGTGGAAAGCCACCGGAAAAATCTAATGGAAAAATTTCAGACCAAGAGTGTGACTGCGGCGGTAAAATCTGCCATAGAATATGGATTGATCAGGGAAGCTTAGTTAAATGATCCAATTCCCTGAATTCAGGGATGAAAAAATGGACTTGCATTTGATACTTTTGATTTTATTAATTTAAAAAAAAATTCACCAGATGGATGTTCAAAAATTGGATATTCAATTGAGGTAACTGAGGATGATAAAAAAAATAGTAATTTGGACAATAAGTGTTATTATATTTTCGGCAGTCGTTGCTTGGGGATGGTACATACTTCGACAGCAGCAGTCTTACAAATCATTGGTCCATAAAAAGAGCAAGTCTTTAGTGACCGTATCATTGGACGATATTCTATTGAACCAATTTTTCGATAAATGGCAGACAGCACAGAAAGAGGGGCAGGATTTTGGTAAAAAATTAAGCAAACTCAGAGACAATGGGATTGATATCAAAGCGAATGTATTCCTTTTCGCTTTGGAAGACCATCCAAAGAACTTTTATGCTTTTTTCCAGCTGAAAGATAAGCAACAATTTTTGACCTTTTTAAAGGATGCCATACGGGTTGATTCCATAGAAACTAATCTTGCTCCGGATGTAAGTTATGCCTACCATCAAAGGAATAAAACCGCATTCGTCTGGAAGGGAAACGATTTGTTGATAAGCTTGGGCTTTGATCTTGATAAAAAGAAGGATGAGATGATTCAGCTTATTCAGTCAAAAAACGATTGGGTAACCATAGAACAATTTATCAGCCGCCCAAGTACATTGACACGTAAATCATTGCGTTATAGTGACGTTTCTACAGCTAATTTTATCGAACTTGAATTGAAGGGAGACCGCGTCGATGTTACGGGCGAATTTTTTTCAAGAGACTGGAACTTTCCAAAAGAGTATCTTGTTCGCGAACTCGTATCCGCAAATTACATTGGTAAAGGCTGGGCCAATATTCCCAATATCCAGCTGAAAAATAAGTTAAAACAAGTTCTTCAGGAATTTCCTATCGCCGCTGATTCTCTGATGGCACATTTAGACGGAAATTATGTAGATATTGAGATTTTGAAAAATAAAGTCGTTCAAACTGATACGATTATTAATTATGCTGTTGATGAAAATTTCGAAACGGTGGAAGAGAAAACCCCCTATGAAACGAAAGTTCCCGACATTAAAATAGCTATGCGGGGTGATCACTACCTTTCCGATTTCCTTCCAAATAAACTGTTCTATCACTGGTTTCAAAAACAGGATAATGAATTTAGTATTTTATCAACATCAAGAGATATTGATAAATTACAGCCTAAATACACTAAGACTGTGGAGCTGTCTAACGTAGCGCTGCATTTGGCGGATTGGCCCGATGAAGTGAAGATATCGCCTATTCTATTATTGAAGGCTATTGCTTCAGATATTAATCTCAGTCTGAAAGTGGCTGGACATGATCATTTGGTTCTCCGGGGAACAATTGAAGATTATTCACATTAAAAAGCGCTAAAAACAAACTTTCTTCGTATTTAAACGGTTTATTCTTGTGTACAACAAAGCACTTGAATATGGATATAAGAACAAAAAGTAGAAATAAGTTAAAAACCTATTGGCGAATTTTGAAGAGTACTATCTCGGGATTTCTAAATGAGGATTCGATGAAGTACAGCGCATCATTATCCTATTATACTGTTTTCTCGATTGGTCCAATATTCGTTTTAATGATTGCGTTGGCCGGGATTTTTTATGGAGAAGATGCTATTGAGGGGAAGGTGTTTATGGAGCTGCGTGGTTTTGTGGGAAATAGTGCTGCTAAACAGATCCAGGAAGTTATTCAGAATTTACAGCTTTCAGGAAAGTCAAACCTAGCTTTACTTATCAGTGGGATTACGTTGATTTTAGGAGCGACGACAGTCTTTGGGGATATCCAAAATTCGATTAATAAGATTTGGCATGTACGTGCAAAACCGAAGAAAGGTTGGCTAAAATTAATTCAGGACAGGCTGTTGTCTTCCTCATTGGTTATTGGTTTAGGATTTTTGTTGGTTGTCACGCTAATTGTCAATGGTGTAATTTTAGCGGCGACAGATCAACTACAGCGCTATTTTCCGGATATGACCGTGATGTTGATGAATGGGATTAACTTTGCCTTATCTTTTGGAATTATATTTTTGTTATTTAGTGTCATATTTAAAGTTCTTCCGGATGTCAATATACATTGGCGGACGGTACGGGCAGGTGCTTTATTCACCTCGATTTTATTTGTACTAGGCCGGTATTTAATTGGAGTTTATTTGGAGCACTCAGCGACACAAGATACCTATGGTGCCGCAGGTTCATTTGTGCTGATCCTACTTTGGGTCTATTATACAGCTGCCATTTTATATTTTGGTGCGATTTACACTAGGGAATATGCTACTGTCATGGGTATTCCAATTGAGCCTTCGCAATATGCTGTTCATGTCGAAACGCAGGAGATCGAAAGAAATGTGGTCGAAATTCCTCCGGCTCCGCTGACACAGGAGGAGCAAACAATAACGATAGACGAAGATCCACACCCGTCTGATCAATCGTAGAAATTGAATTACGCAAATATTAATCCTTAATTCTGTAAATTTGTTAGGAGAATCCAATTATTATGATGAGCAAATTGCAGTTATTACGGGAGAAACTTTACCTAACGCAGGAAGAAGTCGCGCAAAGGTCAGGTATTTCGGTTAGAACAATTCAACGCATTGAGGCGGGGCAGGCACCCAAAGGTTATACGCTTCGTGCTTTGGCCCAGGCGTTAAACGTGGATGAATCGGCACTTTCTTCTCCCGACACAAAAGAGGAATCGGAAAACTTGCTGTGGGTTAAGATCATCAACCTTTCCTCTTTGCCTTTTTCTATCCTGCCACCATTAAATGTTTTGGTTCCAGTAGCAATTATGTTATTTAAAAAACAGAATTGCCGAAAGATTCGCCAGCTTATTTCTATTCAGATCTTATCTACATTAATAGCTGTTATCTTGATGATTATTATGTTTATCCTCAACGATTGGGTAGGTGTTGAAAGTAATGTGAAGTTATTGATTCCTTTGTTCTGGATTCTTGCGAATGTGATTGTTATATTACGCAATGCCATCGCATTAAATAAAGATGGAAATAAACGAATTTTGCCGGATGTTAGTATTCTGTAAGTGCCTGCAAGCAATTGTCGGGTACCTGTCGGGACATTGTCGGGTAATAGACTAGCGTTCTTCTTTTGCGATTTGTTTTCTTTGATTTTGACAAAAAAGCAAAATTATGGAAGCAATAAACTATCAAAAAATCCAGGGCGATCTAGCCCGCCTAACTCTTGTTATTATTTTTATTTTTTCAGCCGCATGGAACAGCTTCGCCCAAGTTAAAATTCCTCTCATTAAAGCCTTATCTGAGAAAGTAGTTATTAAAGATGGCGCCCATTGTCGCGTTGACTGGAAATTAGATCCTCTAACAAAACCGGACACCTATTTCGTCAATATTCCGGGACAGAGGAGTACCGTTATTTTCAAAACAGATCAGGAAGAACTGACCGTCGCCACTGAACCGGGAAAATCTTATGATTTTATTGTTCTATTAAATAACAAAGATACCTGTCATGTTCGTATTAGCGCTCAGCTACCGCCAGATTTACCTTCAATGGATAGCCAAGATCTATTCCCTGTTCGAATGCCATTTAGGCTCATCGGCTCCCGAATTTTCCTGAATGGGTCAATTAACAAAAAAGAGGTTAATATACAGTTTGATTTAGGCGCTGGAACCGGTGTTGTTAACAGGAACAGCTCAGAAAGACTAGATTTATCATTTTCTTCGTTTACTACGGTTTCAAATACAGAGGGTGTGAATAGCGAACGCACGAGCTTGGAAAATCAGTTGAACATAGGGTCGATTGATTGGAAAGGTGTGTCGTTAACAGAGGTTGGCAATATGAAATCCCATGAAGACGTCATTATAGGCAATAGTTTTTTTCGCAATTATATTATTGAGATAGATTACGATAAAATGGAATTTATCGTGCACCGCGAGCTACCGTTGAAAACAGGTGCCTATAAAAAGCTTCCCATATTTTATGAGCAGAATCGGCCGAAGTTTCAAGCTGTTATTAGGCATAATAAGCGGCAATATGATTTCTGGTTTCTTTTTGATACTGGACGTGACGGCACTATGCTTCTGGGGGAGGATTTTACGGGTACAGGCAATATTTGGAACAAGTTAACGCCACTGACAGTTGTTAATAATCGTAAGATCATTCGTTTAGACGCTACGATTGCTGATGTAGAATTTAAAGATATTGTGACTAATGCAGCTGATCCGGCCAAACCCAATGGAAAATCGAGTTTGTTTGGTAATCAGATTCTCAACCATTTCAATGTAATTTTGGACAATAAAGCTGGATTTCTTTATCTAAAACCAAATGGAAGGACGAAGGAACCCTATTCAAATTATGAAAGTTATTTAAATCAGATATCGCCATCCATCAGGAAGAACTAGAAATATGACCGATGTGGTTTGTATTCGAGCAGACAAACCACATCGGTTATTCACTATCAGTTGATATTTAATTTAAAAAATCGGTCCATTTTTGTTCTGATTTTCCTGAAGCGATTACCGTTTCTAGAAATTTCATGCCACGAACGCCATCAACAACAGTTGGAAAGTCCATGTCCTCTTCTTTCGGAGTTATGCCTTGCATGGTGGTTAAAAGAGAAACTGCAAAATTTCTATAGATATTTGCAAAAGCCTCAATATAGCCTTCCGGGTGACCGGCTGGCAAACGAATATTGTGTTTTGCACTTGCAGAAAGATATTGTTGACCTGCCCGAAATATCTGCGTTGGTGCGTCGAGTTGTTTAAATAGGAGTGTATTAGCATCCTGTTGGTTCCATTCCAATCCCCCATTTTCACCATATATTCTAATTTTTAGCGCATTCTCTTCTCCCGCAGCGACCTGAGAGGCCGATAGTACGCCGGTAGCACCATTTTCAAAGCCAAGTAATATATTGCCGTCATCTTCAAGTTTTCTCCCTGCTACGAACGTTTGAAGATCGGCACACATTTTAGTGATTTTCAAGCCCGAAATATATTCTGCCAGATGTGCGGCGTGTGTTCCGATATCACCCATGCAACCGCTTTTTCCGCTCTTTTCGGGATCTGTCCGCCAAAAGGCAAGTGAAAGTCCATTTTCGATCATTTTACTCAGCCAGCCTTGAGGATACTCAACCATAATTTTTCTAATTGTACCTAATTGACCGTCTCTAACAAGCTGACGGGCTTGCTTTACCATTGGATAAGCAGCGTAGGTATAAGTTACACAAAGCATCAATCCCGTTTCTTCAACCTTTTTCTGGAGCATCAGCGCCTGTTCCAGTGTAAAAGTCATTGGCTTTTCCAGCACAACATGAAAACCATATTCGAGCGCCATCATTGCGGGTTCAAAATGAGCAAAGTTAGGTGTGACAATGCTGACGAAATTCATGCGGTCATGTGGAGGAAGTTCACTTTCCCGCTTAATCATTTCCTGGTAACTTGTATAAACCCTTTCTTTTGGGAGCCCCAGCAGTTCACCGGATTCTTTTGCAACAAGAGGATCGGAACTCAGTGCGCCGCAACATAATTCAATGTGGCCATCGATTCCCGCTGCCATGCGGTGTACGGCACCTATAAATGCATTCTTCCCGCCGCCAATCATACCCATTTTTAATTTCATATTGCTCATAAAGTTAAATTTATAATGAGGATATCATTTGTTTACAAACCCAATAGCTTGCGATTAAGGCTGTCATTTGTTTCGACAGCTGCAAAATTATCAAATGCTTTATCGGTAACGCGAATAATATAATCTTTTATATGCAAGGCACCTTCTCGTGCACCGTCCTCAGAATTTTTGAAGGCACATTCCCATTCCAGCACCGCCCAGCCTTGAAAGTCATATTGTGTGAGTTTGGTAAATATAGCCTTAAAATCAACCTGTCCGTCACCAATTGATCTGAATCGGCCAGCTCTTGATTGCCAGTTCTGAAAGCCGCCATAGACGCCTTGTCGGCCAGAAGGAGTGAATTCAGCATCTTTGACATGAAACATTTTAATTCGCTCGTGATAGATATCGATGAACTGAAGGTAGTCAAGACATTGAAGGACAAAGTGGGAGGGATCATAGAGAATGTTTGCCCGTTTGTGGTAATTTACATTCGCTAAAAACAGATCGAAAGTGACGCCATCATGGAGATCCTCGCCAGGGTGTAATTCATAACAGAGGTCGACATCGTACACTTCACATTCATCAAGAATGGGCAGCCATAATTTTGCAAGTTCGGCAAATCCAGTTTCAATCAGATTAGCAGGTCTTTGCGGCCAAGGGTAGACAAATGGCCATAGAAAGGCACCGCTAAATGTCGCCAATGCTTTAAGTCCGAGGTTGTGTGAGGCCTGTACGGCATATTTTAGTTGCTGAATTGCCCATTCTTGGCGAGCTTTCGGATTACCATGCAGCTGCTGTGGCGCAAAGGCATCAAATAGATCATCAAAACTGGGGTGTACAGCGACCAATTGTCCTTGGAGGTGGGTTGAAAGCTCTGTGATTTCCAAACCATAAGAGCGTACTTTAGCCGTTAGATCAAGTGCATATTTTTTGTCGAGTGCCGCTCTTTCAAGATCTATAAAACGAGCATCTGAAGTCGGGAGCTGAATGCCTTTGTAACCCAGCGATGCTGCCCACTGACAGATGTCGTCCAAAGAATTAAATGGAGGTTCATCCCCGATAAATTGTGCAAGAAAGATGGCAGGACCTTTAATTGTTGTCATATCTGTTACATTTTGAAGAGACCATGTGAAGCACAAAACAGATCATTAAGAGATTAGTCTAATGCGTTGATTTGGTCTGTAGTTTATAATATTATAATCTGGTTATCCAAGCTACCCGCTTGTTTAATACAATATTACAAAAATTTGCAACCGGTTGCAATAAAATCAAAAAAAAACCTTAAACTTGTTTTAAAAGATACTTTCCATCTCTGAGAAGAAATACAATGGCCTTGTCAATAGGATGTAACTGTCGAGCGTCTGATTAGCTCATAGGTAACCTGGCAATTTTGATTTGGAAATGTTCTATTGGAGTAATAACCAAATAAACCAATTAAAAATACATGGCAAATAATGTTTATGATGCTATTGTCATCGGGTCTGGAATCACGGGTGGCTGGGCAGCGAAGGAACTAACAGAACGTGGTCTTAAGACCATCATGTTAGAAAGAGGACGCAATATTGAGCATATCAAAGATTATCCATCACCAAACAAAGATCCCTGGGATTTTCCGCATCGCGGTAAGGTGCCTTTAGATCGTGCACAGCACTATTTACCTTTTGGGATTAAAAATCAATGGATGAACGAAGGAAATATTGACTTTTGGACTAATGAGACAGAAAGTCCTTATAAAGAGGTGAAGCCTTTTAATTGGTTTAGAGGGTATCATGTCGGCGGACGCTCGCTGATGTGGGGAAGACAGAGCTATCGACTTTCAGATATTGATTTTGAGGCTAATAGCAAGGACGGCCATGGTGTCGATTGGCCTGTACGTTATAAAGACATTGCGCCCTGGTACAGTTATGTTGAAAAATTTGCTGGTATTTCGGGTAACAGAGATGGTATTGCAGTATTGCCTGATGGCGATTTTATGCCACCGATGGATATGAATATTGTGGAAAAAGATCTTGCGGAACGCCTGAAAAGACGCTACCAGGGCAAACGGCACTTTATAATTGGTCGGGTAGCCAACATTACGGTGCCCCATCATGGTCGTGTTAACTGTCAATACCAGAATAAATGTTGGCTCGGTTGTAATTTCGGCGCTTATTTCAGCACACAGTCTTCTACATTACCAGCTGCGATGAAGACCGGAAAACTAACCTTGCGGCCATTTTCAATTGTAAAGAATATTATTTATGATAAAGACACACAGAAAGCTAAAGGAGTTGAAATCGTTGATGCAGAGACGAATCAAACCTATACGTACTTTGCGAAAGTTGTCTTTGTATGTGCATCGACCTTAAATTCTACCTGGATATTGATGAATTCGGCCACTGATGTGTGGGACGGTGGGCTAGGAAGTAGCAGTGGTGAACTGGGGCATAATCTGATGGATCACATGTTAAATAGCGGTGCCGGAGGTAGGGTTGAGGGCTACGAGGACAAGTACATTTTTGGACGACGAGCGAATGGATTGTATGTACCCCGATTTGCTAATATTGCCGGAGACACAAAAAAGCGAGATTATATTCGTGGTTTTGGCTACCAGGGCGGAGCCTCGAGGGGGCAATGGTCAGGAAAGGTCGACAATATGGCTGTGGGCGGAGCCTGGAAAGATGCGATTGCTGAGCCCGGAAGTTGGGGAATTGGTTTCACCGCATTTGGTGAAATTCTTCCATACCACGAAAATAAGGTTTTATTGGATTCATCTATAAAGGATAAGTGGGGCCTGCCTGTATTGGCAATAGATGCCGAGATCAGGGAGAATGAGCGGAAAATACGCGTCGACGCAAGCAATGAGATGATGGAAATGTTGGAGTCGATTGGCGTAAAAGATATAAAGAGTTACGACAATGGATTTAGCATGGGGCAGGGAATTCACGAAATGGGAACAGCGCGTATGGGTGAGAATCCGAAAACTTCGGTATTAAATAAATTTAACCAAGTCTGGGATGCAAAAAATGTCTTTGTGACAGATGGGGCCTTTATGACCTCATCTTCCTGTGTAAATCCGTCGCTTACCTATATGGCTTTTACAGCTAGGGCTGTAGATTTTGCTGTAAATGAATTAAAAAAAGGAAATCTTTAATTTTATCATCTGATAATTATGAATAGAAGAGAAGCAATACAACGTGTGGCCTTGCTGATGGGTGGAACTGTCATTGGCGCTTCGTTATTTTTGGAAGGATGCCATCGATCTGCTTCGAAGCATGTTGAGACGCTCTTTGATCCAAAATCAATCGACTTTTTAGGTGATCTGGCGGAGGCTATTCTTCCAAGAACGAAAACCCCCGGAGCCAAAGAAGCAGGTGTGGGACAAGTAATTCCGATTATGGTGCGGGACTGTTATAGCGCTGAAGAACAAGAGGTTTTCTTGGCTGGAATAACAGGAATTGACGAACGTGCAAAAAAAGGATTTGGAAATCAATTTCAGCAGCTCGGAAAGAAAGATCAAACGGCCTTTGTCGACATGTTGGACCGGGAGGCGCAGGATTATGATGAAAAGAAAACAGTTGGTGAATTGCCTCATTTTTTCACCCTGTTTAAGCAGCTTACCCTGCTTACGTTTTTTACCTCAAAATTGGGTGCAACCGAAGTGTTCCGCTATGTAAAAATTCCGGGAAAATATAATGGAGATTTCCCTTATCACAAAGGCGATCATGCCTGGGCAACATAACAATAAATGCCGTAGAAACAATCTCGACCCCCTTGCCCTTAATTGGCAGCGGGGTCAATTAAGGACGTTGTTAAGCCCATGAATTTTAAAAGATTCTTATTGTCAAAAAGTAAGGTGGTAAAATGTGTTCCTGTTTTCATCGTAAGTCTGGTGCCATCCGGAAACGAGCTCCCTGCATCAAGTTTCTCCTCTTTAACATCGTGACGACTGAATTTTAATAGCGCTTCCTTAAGCGTTGTTTTATTGATTGCCAGATCGAACGGCAATCCTTCAACAACCAGGAACTTGTCTTCTGGAATATCAAAAAAGATCTCATGGACTGATTTATCAGCCTGGTAATTGCTATAGAGTTCTAAGCCGGATCTAGTGATCCATTTTGCATACTTCTCGTCATTTGCATCCTCATAAAAGACCGTTTTCACGTTCAATGCTTGAGCAATTTTATCCACAGTCTGCGGAAAGATAAATTCTCGGTTTTTATTTAACAGCGATTTTAATTGAACTTTGTTTTGCGCAAAGGTTGTCGCGGTAAATAGGAAAAGGGAAATAGTTAGCGTAAACACTTTTATCTTCATCATAATCTTAAGCTATGTTTATCAATAGTTGTTCAATGAGATTAAAATTAATTAAACGAATAAAAATATACAATAGTATGATCTACTTGTTTTAAGGAGGGGGCAGTGACTAACCAAAGAGATTTTTAGCCTATTAGCCATTTTTTTTGGGATATAACATGCTGTTTTAGGAATGAGAGAGGCAAATCTGATGATGAATATTTTGGAGTTGCTAGATTTATTTTTGATAAAATAAATAGGATAAAAATCATTGTTCCGAAAACAATTTGAAGTATTGGACAGTTAAAATTTTAATTGTACTTTCATAACGTTTTTTAATAATCGGAGATATTGATATTTTATGATCACAACCAAGTATTTTAACTATCGGCAGATATTCAATCTAGCGGGGGCACATTTGATATGGCTTACGTTATGGTGTTCCTTGGTGGCGGTCATTTATTATTTTTTTAATTGGCAGTGGATGATAATTCCATGGGTGCCTTTGGCATTGATTGGAACTGCAGAGGCGTTTTATGTTGGTTTTAAAAATAATCAAGCCTATGACCGACTTTGGGAAGCCCGAAAGATTTGGGGCGGAATCGTCAATTCGAGCCGTTCTTTTACAGCGATGTTGTATGCGTTTGATACCGAAGATGGCGATCATACCGACTTAGAGGAGAGAAGAAAAAGGATTGCGTACCGCCACATTGCCTGGCTGTACACTTTTCGCGAGCAATTACTCATTCCGACGGAATGGGAGCATATCAGTTTAAAAAAACACTTTGGTTCAATGAATGTGAAAAGGAATAGACTGATAAAAGCGGGCTTTCCTGATTACAGCAGAACATCCATTTTTTTGCACAAATATCTTCCTGCCGAAGAACTTAAATTACAACGCGAATACAAAAATTTTGCCACTTATTTGATTTCGAAGCAAGCAAAGGAAGTCAATGCGTTAAAGAATGATAGAATTATTTCGGATTTCAACCAAACTCAATTGCAGAATTGCCTCAATCAATTTTACGATTACCAAGGGCAGGCGGAAAGAATAAAAAAATTTCCTTCACCAAGGCAATTTGCCAGTACAGCATTTGTCTTCAATGTTATCCTTATCATCCTGCTTCCATTGGGCCTAGTGAACGAATTTGCAAAATTGGGAGATTGGGGAATATGGACCAGCATCCCTTTTTGTGTGGTCATTGGTTGGATCTATATTGTGATGGAATTGGTGGGGGATTATACCGAGAACCCTTTTGGAGGACTTATGTTTGATGTACCGATGCTGTCCATTTGTAGAACAATTGAGATTGATGTATTGCAAATGATAGGTGATGAGGATCTTCCTGACCCGATTGCATCGAAAAATGGTGTGCTGGTTTAAGTTTCTACAGACCTATCGCTATGGTGTTTTTTACCTCAGCGATCATAAAGGAGCTATGGGTGCTTGCGATATGCTGTAGACTCGTTAGTTTTGTTAGCATAAAATTACGGTAATCTTCCATGTCCCGAACACATATCTTCAGAATATAGTCGTAATCACCACTAACATGGAAACATTCCGTTACCTCCTGAAGATTCATTACCTCTTTTTCAAATTGTAGGATAAACTCCTTTTTGTGTTGCGCTAGTTTCACATGACATAATACCAAAAAATCTTTGGCTATTTTCTGTCTATCGAGTATCGCGACATAGCCTTTGATAATTCCCGTATTTTCGAGTTTACGTACACGTTCATAGACTGCTGTTATGGATAAATTGAGTTTATAGGAAAGTTCTTTAGTCGTTTGTTTTGCGTCTTCCTGTAGAAAACCCAATAATTTACGGTCAATTGCGTCGAAGTGCATAGATTTTTTTTTGGTTTCCACTAATTGTTTTTAATCGATTTAGATTTTTTAACTAGACATTGATGTTATAATAGATTTATAATCTAATATATGGATAATTTCTTGTAATGTAATTTAAAATAGCCCAATTTTAAAGATAAAAACATGGAAGATTTCAACGCGGCAAATGAAATTCAAGATTTGCAATATTTCGGTGAATTTGGAGGGGTAAATCCATCAATATCTGATAGTTCCACCTATACGTTTCTTTCCGCTAAAACAATGTTTGATACATTTGAAGGAAATGCGGAAGGCTGTTATCTCTATTCAAGGCATTCATCGCCAATGAACTTATATCTGGCACAGGCTTTAGCGAAAATGGAAAATACAGCCGCAGCCAACGTAACCTCCTCGGGCATGGGGGCGATTACAACCGTTCTTCTGCAGCTTTGTAAAAGTGGTGACCATATTATTTCCAGCAGGACGATCTACGGCGGAACTTACGCTTTTCTCAAAAATTTTCTCCCGCCGTTTCAGATTGAAACAACGTTTTTGGACATTAATGATGTTGAGACACTCGAGAATTCAATCAGGCCCAATACGAAAATTGTGTACTGCGAAAGTGTGAGCAATCCCTTGTTGCATGTGGCAGATCTGAGAAGGTTATCGGCGATATGTAAAAAGTATAAGCTGAAATTGATTGTCGACAATACGTTTTCTCCGCTTTCCATTTCACCGATACGTCTGGGTGCGGATATTGTTATTCATAGTTTAACCAAGTTTATCAACGGCAGCAGTGATACAGTGGGTGGGGTTTATTGTGCGAGTCAGGAGCTTATCGATGACACTAAAAATGTGAACACGGGAGCATCTATGCTGTTGGGGCCAACCATGGACAGTTTGCGTTCGGCGAGTATCTTGAAGAATCTACGCACACTTCATATACGGATGAGACAGCATAGCCATAATGCCATGTATCTCGCTGAACGGTTTGAGAGAGATGGGTTAAAGGTTTCTTATCCGGGATTGTCATCTCACCGGGATCATGAATTAATGAAGAGCATGATGCACGAGGCCTATGGTTTTGGTGGTTTGATGACTTTGGATGTGGGAACAACTGAAAAAGCCAATGCATTGATGGAGTTGATGCAGGCTGAAAATTTGGGGTATCTTGCCGTAAGCTTAGGTTTTTATAAGACATTGTTTTCCTGCTCAGGTAGTTCAACATCGTCGGAAATCCCCGAACAGGAACGTCTAAAGATGGGAATTTCCGATGGATTGATTCGACTTTCTATTGGCTTAGATCAGGATATCGAACGGACATATCAAAAGATGCGAACATGTATGCAGAAGACTGGCGTTCTGAAATAATATGGATCATGTATTCGGACCTAGAATAAGACATCTTGACATGTATGGCCTGATCGTATCCATGCTTTACTATCTGTTGCGGATTAATATAGTTCCAATTGTCACAGGGACATCAGTATTTAGAGTAGAACGGTTTAAGGATCTAAAAAATAGATCTTTTGGCATATCATTGGCAATTTTAAATCAATACGTTATACGATATGGCAAAGCGACTTTTACTGATATTATCCCTATTTGTATTAGGTGACATCTATTTTTTTCAGGCTTTCAGCACTGTTATTCACGGTTCAATCTGGCACAACATGTATTGGTGGTTAGATATACTATTGTTATTTGGGGTTTTTACCCTAATTTTTCTGCGTAGGGCGGGATATGATGTTCAACATAAGGCGACTAGTCTGATTACGGCATTTTTGATTGTTTTTATACCGAAACTGCTTGCTATTCCGTTTTTATTTATAGAAGATCTTACCCGTATTTTTCGTTCCTTTCCATCACGGAGCATTTTTTTAAGTGAGATTGTACTTCTTTTGGGCGGAGCGATGTTATTGCTTATTTTTTTCGGCTTAACGAGAGGCCGTCATTTTTATAGGGTTCGGGAAGAGGTATTAAGTTTTCCAGATCTTCCTGATGCATTTGATGGCTTTAAGATTACACAGCTTTCGGATATCCATTCAGGGAGTTTATCTGATATCAAAGGAGTTCGTAAAGGCATCGAATTAGCAAATGCACAGCACAGTGACCTGGTATTGTTTACAGGGGATTTGGTCAATAATAAAGCTTCAGAAATGGAACCCTGGATTTCGGACTTTAACCGGTTGAAAGCTCCTTCAGGTAAATTTTCGGTGCTTGGAAACCATGATTATGGGGATTATGTGCAGTGGGAAAGTGCCGAATCGAAAGCTTCAAATCTGAATAGGCTGAAAGAAATTCATCGTGAAATGGGATTTGAATTGCTGTTAAATGAATCTATAGCGATTGAGAGGCAAGGAGCCCGTATTTCATTAATTGGTGTCGAAAACTGGGGAAAAGGCGGGTTTCACCAATATGGCGATCTTTCAAGAGCAACCCTTGGATTAGCCAAAGATACGTTCAAAATTTTGATGTCTCATGATCCTTCACATTGGGATCATGTTACACTGGGGCATGATCAGCATGTTCATTTAACTTTGGCTGGGCATACACACGGTATGCAGTTTGGAATAGAATTGTTTGGCTTTAAATGGAGTCCGATCCAATATTTTTACAAACAGTGGGCCGGGCTTTATCAAAAAGAAGGAAAATATCTATATGTCAATCGTGGTTTTGGTTTTCACGGTTTAAAAGGCAGGGTAGGTGTTTGGCCTGAAATTACGGTTATTACATTACGGAAAAGCGTTGTCTGATATTTTGGTATAAGAAACAACGCTTATCTGTTCTATCAATCGATAAGGTTCATTTCCTTTAATCGGCTAAAGATAATCTGATCTACGGCAGAAGTCCTATGTTTGTCTTTATAGGTTAACCATTCAAATGTCTCGATTTCATTTGCCGGATGCAATACTCCTTCGAAATCAGAAAAGTAGCAGATCATTCTTACGAGCGTATCTTGATTTCGTCCATCGGCGATTGCTTCAAAGGTGCCCAAAAGGCACATTGATTCTTCGACTATGTGCACAGAAAGCTCCTCCAGTATTTCTCTTTTTAAACAGGTAATATCGGATTCATTATTCTCTCGTTTACCACCGGGAAAGTAAAATTTTGTTTTAGTCTTGGATCGTGTGCTCAGGATTTTCCTATCTTCAATGCTAATTAAAGCAACTTTGTCTATTATTTTATGCGGCATGTTACAAAACTAGCCATTGAGAATGAAAAATCAGATAGCATGGTGAAATACTTCTTGAAATTTTATTCAAATTTGAGTATTTAAAGCAAGATGAACCTTTATATTCCTGATGTTAGTATCTTAACAATTTCATTGAAGCCTCTTTGTTTTGCGTGTTGCAAAGGGCTTGTGCCATTGAAATCAGGAATATCCAATTTTGCCCCAGCATCTATTAGAATCTGAATAATTTCCTGATATTTTTTGCTTCCGTCACCGAGTATAATTGCTTCCATCAAAGCAGTCCATCCTAAACGATTGACATGGTCCAAAGGGAAATTTTTTGTATTGGCTAATAATTTTACCGTTTCGACGTGACCGCGCTCGCATGCAGGGATCAAAGCTGTGCCGTTATATCTATTAAATAGATCAAAACGAGCTCCGTGATCTAAGAATAGTTTGACAAGTTCTGTCTGTCCGCTTGCACCCGCATATAAAAATGGGCTATCCATATTGTCCGCTTGAAGGTTGACGTCGGCACCATATTTTATCAATAATTTTGCCATTTCAAGATGTCCATTGTTTGTTGCAATAAGCAGGAGAGAGCGTTTGTTTGCATCTTTACTATTCACGTCGATATTGTTTTCCAACGCATTTCTGACCCCTTGTATGTCATTCTTGTTGACCAATTTAATAATATCTTTCTGCGGCGCAGCTTCAGTAGCGGGGCTTTCTGTGAATGCTGAGCGACACGAGTTGGTTAAAGTCATCATGATGAGGAATATTAATGTTGTTTTCATTTTTTTTTAATTAATGCAATTTCATCAATAAACAGTTTAAGAAATTCCAATGCCTTTCACAAAATTAGTAGATTAGCCTATTGCAGCAATGTAGTTTTCATCTCATCCGTTGGAGAATTTATTCCGGTGGTGCATTTAGGAGACTCATTATTCACACCATTTTTAGATAACCCTCGTTTTTCAGTTTTTCGGTCGGCTATTGTTGTTTAAAGCGAACACTGTGATAAATTGTTCAAGTATCGGGATGTATTCTGCAAAGTATCCGAGGGGAACATTCCGACCTTTGTTCTGCAAACAGATGCCATTTCTATTGTCTTATCGTTTATTGATGATCGGAAATGGCTTTTATCAAAATAAATATGAAAGCTAACACATATCGTTTAAAAAATGTATTACTGGAGACTGGTTTTGAGTATGAAGGTAATGAAGTTGTAAGGACAAACACCGCTTTACATACCGTCGAAGTTGAAGATGGTAAGATAAAATTGCTTCAACCCAATGATCCAAATGCAAACGCTATTGACGCAAAAGGACATCTGATGCTACCGGCCTTTAAAGATATGCATGCACATTTGGACAAAATGTTATTTGGTTTACCATGGGAAGCCGTATCGCCAACACGACATACCGTAAAAGATATGATCGCCTATGAGCAAAAAATGATTCCTACATGGCTAAATACATCTGTAGAAAGAACGGGTAAAATGCTAAATTTTTTGCAAGCCTATGGAACGGATTTTATTCGATCACATTTTAATGTTGATCCAACATCAGGACTGAAATCCCTAACGAATCTAGAGGAGGCACTTGCTTCAAAAAAAGGTACTGTGGAGGCCGAGTTGGTTGCGTTTCCACAGCACGGTCTTTATTATACGGATACTTTGCCTATTTTAAAAGATGTTGCAAAATTGGATGCAGTAAGTTTTATCGGTGGAGTAGATCCATACTCCCTGGATGGAAGCATAGAAAGAACCATGGAACAGATTACCAACTTAGCACTCGATAATAACAAAGGGATCGATATACACCTCCATGAGATGGGAGAAAGTGGCATAAAGACAATTGAGTTTTTGATCGATCGAACCTTAGAAAATCCAGCATTGAAAGGAAAAGCTTTTGTAAGCCATGCTTTTGCACTTAGCCGTCTCACAGATGTGGAGGCAGAGAAAATGGCAGCACGCCTTGCAGAGGCAGGGGTTGGGATTGTTTCCTCAGTGCCTTTTGGCAATATGATTATGCCGATACCAACACTGCGAAAATATGGTGTGGAAGTATTGGTTGGTAACGACAATATTCAAGACCATTGGAATACTTTTGGATCCGGAAATATGCTTCAAAAAGCGAATCTTATCGCAGAGCTATATGGTTATGGGACAGAATTTGGTCTATCAAGAACGCTTGCTTTTGCCACCCGTTATAAGTTACCTCTGGATAATCAGGGTAATCAGCAATGGCCAAAAGTGGGGGATGAAGCAAGCATGGTTTTTGTCGATGCAAGTTGTTCGGCAGAAGCAGTTTCGCGTATTTCGCCGGTGACATCATTACTGCACAAAGGAAATGTTGTTTTTTAATGGAATCCTTGTAACGCTATAAAGCAAGTATCTCCTTATTGCATATCGCGACAGAAATATTGAAAAAGAAAGAACCATTGTATCTCGGAGCCAGTTATTATAAATAACGGGCTCTTTTGTTATCTTTATGATAAGTTCGATAGCTAGAATATAACTATTATAGGGCTCGAATAATGATGATCACTGAGGATCAGGTATAATCTTTTTTAAAATATTTAAAATATGGAATTTTCACCATTTAATCATGTTGTAAAGCTTTGTATACAAGGTATGCGTATGGAAGAAGAAGACAAAACTGATGAAGCATTAGATTTTTTTATGAAGGCTTGGATGGAAGCTGCTGATGACCACGAGAAGTTAATTTCGGCCTATTTTGTAGCAAGGCAACAAAAAACCATACCAGATCGCTTACATTGGCTTCAGATAGCCTTAGATCACGCTTTGGTAATCGAAGATGATCGGGGAAGCAGCGCGCTGCCTGGACTCTATTCGAAAATTTCCGAAATCTATACAGACTTAGGGGAAGAGGCCATGGCGGCTGAATATGCTAGATTGGCCTCTTCCTATAAGCCTAATCTGGCTGATCTAGGTCCTTTCTACCATGGTACAAAAGCAACCGCGCAAATTGGAGATTTATTGACACCTGGGTTCAATTCCAATTATAAGGCTGAATTTAAAATGAACCACATTTATTTTACAGCTATGATGAATGGAGCCGGACTAGCGGCGGCACTGGCAAAAGGCGATGGCAAGGAGCGGGTATTTATGGTAGAACCTACAGGTGATTACGAGAACGATCCGAATCTGACTGACCAGAAATTTCCAGGCAATCCAACCCGTTCCTACCGATCAGAATTTCCCTTGAGAATTATAGGTGAGGTGACGGAATGGAAGGAACCAGGTGTTCAGGAACTTGAAAAATTTAAAGAAAAATTAGATCAAGGAGGAGGAGAGATCATTAATTAATCAGGTGGTCGAAGATCTTCCAACCTAATTTTAAGTCTTGCCGATAGAGAACTTGCTGATGACCTCAAAATCTGAAATTCGATAATCGTCGTCAAAAAAAAGTCCGTTTATATACCGTTGTATCGGGTAGAACAGATCAGCTGGCGCATCACCAAAAAAAGTCTTAAAATCATTCGGGATAGAATACAAGTAATTGTATCGCCCTTTACCTAAACTGATACCACCAATTTTTTTTAAATAGCCGGTTATCTTATGTTTATTCTTGTTGGAAAAAGCTTCTTTGGTTTCTATAAAATAATCTTGAATGTAAAAATTACGGATGTCCTGAAGTTGGAGGGTGCTGTTTGGATCAGGTTTAATGCGTCTTGAAAAGGAAACATCCACTAAAATACAACTGGCTTTTTGGGCTTGGGCAAGATCAATAAAATAACCTTCATCAACCAATAGATGTTTACTGTCTTTATATATCCCTAGCAGCATTTCATTAATCTCCCGGTCGGAATAATCCAATATATTAGCAGATCTTCCCAACTTTTCAAATGCAAGGCCACTATCATTCCAATGTTTTCTAATTCTATTAAGCTCGTGCTGTTGAAAAGTTTTTATTTTCTCCATATATTATCTGTATAACCCTCCCTTAGGGAGTTTAAAGATAATTTTAAAACTTTACTTTCGTTCATATTCGGGGCTGTTAAGTGCAATTTGAATCAAATCTAATTTAACAGAATCTCTATTTGTAATATTTGACGGTACTAAAGCGGGCCACGCTATTGGTCAAGGAAACCCTAAGATGTCCAGTAGATTCTTTCTGGAAGGAGCAAGAGAAATAAGTAGGACTACCCAACAAGATTGGGCAGCCCTATTTTTATAGGTATCAATCTAGCGTATGGTGTTAATCTTCGATCCTCATAGGAGTCATCCTACTTTTGGGACACCTTCCGTCTTGTCTTATGAAGATTAGCGACATATAACCCGCTGTTGCGGTGTCTATTTTGTTGCCTTAATCTGGATGTCCAGCGTAAACACATCATCGATAGCGCGATTGCCTAGGTCGGAGAAAAAGCTTGCTGAGCGATATTGTATGTCAAAATCCAGCCTATTTACCTTTACACCTAAAGCTTCAGCAGAGAGTCCATCGTTTGTTGTGGTGACTTTTGCTGGAAATGATATAGCTTTTGTTTTATTCTTGATGGTAAGATTGCCTGTTATGATTGGATGTCCTTTGCTGTTATCAACTTTACTGATGACAAATTTCGCGGTTGGATAGCTGGGTACGTTAAAGAAATCTTCATTTTTTAAATGGCCTGTCAGTTTAGGGGCATCAGTGCATGCCATGGAATTCATATCTATAGTAAAACCTCCAGCAGTAATTTTTCCTTTATCTGTCTGTATCGTACCGTCCTGCAGATTTATCGTTCCTTCATGTCCTCCGACGACTTTCTTTGCGTTCCACTTGATTGTTGATGTTTGAGTATTCACTTTGTAGTTTACCTTTTGAGCAAAAGCCATTGAAGTTAAGCAAATAATTGCAAGCGTTAAATTGATTCTTTTCATTGAAATGATTTATATGAACTCAAATATACATTGACTTGTATCAATCGTTGCATGTTGAAACATGTTTTTTTGTTTGCGCAATGTCAATATTATATGCAGCTTCTTTATTCGTCGGCAATAGCCATTAACTTAGCACAAATTAAATCATGGATCGAAGGCATTTTCGTATCCGAATTTTGATCTATAAAAAAAGATAATATGATTAAATCGAAAGGTTATGCGGCAAAAGACAGTAGTTCTCCACTTGAGTACTGGGAATTTGAAAGAAGGGAACTTGGTGCAAACGATGTTTTAATAGATATCTTGTATAGTGGGATCTGTCACTCCGATATTCATCAAGTGCATGATGAATGGGGAGGCACACAATACCCCATTGTGCCTGGTCATGAAATTGTAGGTCGCATTAGCGCCGTCGGTTCTGAAGTGACTAAGTTTAAAAAAGGTGATCTAGCTGGTGTGGGCTGCATGGTTGCCTCTTGCGGAGCGTGCGACAATTGCAAGTCAGACCAACAGCAGTTCTGTTTAGAAAAGAAGACGGTCTGGACTTATAATAGCAAGGATGTGATGCATGATCACAGCTATACATTTGGTGGCTACAGCAATAATATTGTAGCGGATGCAGATTTTGTGCTCCATGTCCCCGAGTCTTTGGATATTAAAAAAGTTGCACCGCTGCTTTGTGCTGGGATTACGACTTATTCGCCATTAAAAAGATGGAATGTCGGTAAAGGTCACAAGGTAGGGGTACTGGGTTTGGGTGGATTAGGGCATATGGCGGTTAAAATTGCAGTAGCCATGGGTGCAGAAGTTACCATGATAAGCCACTCCCCACGAAAAAAAGACGACGCAGCTTTGCTTGGCGCACATAAGTTTTTAAATACACATGAAGCGGATGAGATAAAAGAGTTCTCATCGTATTTTGATTTCATCATCGATACCGTATCCGCACCACATGACTACAACCTTTATTTAGCATTGCTGGAAACTAAAGGTGTTTATATTTGTGTGGGAATTCCTGCCGCTCCCATGGAGATTAATGGACGCTCCATTATGGGAGGAAATAAGATTCTGACAGCTTCTAGTATTGGAGGAATACAAGAAACACAGGATATGCTCGATTTCTGTGCTGAGCATAATATTCTGCCCGAGACAGAAATGATTGACATTGATTATGTCAATGAGGCTTATCAAAGGGTATTGGACAGTGATGTAAAATATCGTTTTGTAATCGATATGGCATCCATCGAAAAGTAGCAGAAAAACAGGTTGACTCCTCCGAGCAACCTGTTTTTATTGAAACATCATTTGAATATTTCATCAATCATTTTCTTCTATAATTTTAAAGCCAAGCTTTAAATACATTTCTACAGCTTTGCCTAAGGGCTGAATAACTAGGTTGTTTTAGATTTTTTTATGACAATTTTATGTGATGGTCTTTGGAGCTGTCTCGCTGTGAATAGCGTAACTTTAGTTTAGTTTTTACACATATTGTGTGATAACTATTTTTATTCGATGGAACAATAAATAAATAATTTCAATGAAAAAGGTAGAAATACAACACACAGATTTGCAGATAGCACCTATTAATTTTGGTGGAAATGTTTTTGGATGGACTTTGGATCAACAGCAGTCATTTGAGATTTTAGATAAATTTGTAGGGGCAGGATTTAATTTTA
The DNA here is from genome assembly GCA_031253985.1 of Sphingobacterium sp. Lineage (GTDB taxonomy): Bacteria > Bacteroidota > Bacteroidia > Sphingobacteriales > Sphingobacteriaceae > Sphingobacterium. The sequence continues at coordinate 29,868 of JAIRVH010000013.1, read as the reverse complement.
TTGATACAGCCGATACCTATTCATGGTGGGTAAATGGCACAGGGGGACAGTCTGAAGAAATTATTGGTAGATGGCTGAAGAGCCGAGGTAATCGTCAGGATATGGTGATTGCAACAAAAGTCGGCTCAGAAACGAAGGAGCATGGCTATGATATTTCAAAAAAACATATTCTGAAATCTGCAGATGAATCTTTAAAAAGGTTGGGCGTAGATCATATTGATTTATACTACACCCATTTTGACGATAAAATAACACCTGTGGAGGAGACGCTATCTGCTTATGATGAATTGATTAGAGCGGGCAAGGTTAGGTATATTGCAGCCTCTAATTTGTCTCCAGCACGATTAATCGAAAGCTTTGAGGTTGCGGAGAAAAACGGTCTACCGAAATATGTCGCATTACAGCCACATTATAATCTTGTTGAACGGGCAGGTTTTGAAACGGATTATGCTTCGTTGGTTGAAAGGTATGGCTTGAGTGTATTTCCTTATTGGTCACTTGCTGCAGGTTTCCTGACAGGTAAATATCGCACTGAAGCAGATTTCGATAAAACAGCCAGAGGGGGAGGGATTAAGAAGTATTTTGACGAAAAAGGAAAAGCTGTTTTGAAAGCACTGGATTCCATCTCCGAGAAACATGGAGCAAAACAGGCGACGGTAGCGCTCGCTTGGTTGTTGGCCAAACCCCTTATCACGGCACCTATTGTAAGCGCTACAAATGAAAATCAATTGGAAACGTTGTTTGCTGCTCCGTCTCTCAAATTGGATACAGAAGATATTGAATTGTTGAATGAAGTGAGTAAATGATAATTTTATAGTTATCCAGGGATCACTTATTAGATCCCAACGATCATACAGAAATCCTCACCTTTGGTGGGGATTTTTTATTCTGTCAGGAAGACAAGGAATACAAAAATACATATGCTAATAAATGTAGTATAAAACAATGGGTCAGAACAAGGAGAGGTTGTTGCTATTGTTTAAGAAGTTTATTGTAAATTCGGTTTCTAAATTGATCTTATGAAAAAAATCTTGATACTTTTTTTTGTATTGCTTTCCGGTAGAAGTTATTCCCAGACGCTTACACCATATGAACAAGGCAATGGTAATCAGACGACAACTTTTGATGAAATGCGTAGATATTATCAAGGATTAGCACAGGAATACGCATCGATCAGTTATGAATCAAAGGGACAAGATGATAACAATAAACCAATTGATGTAGTCATATTTAATCCTTCAGGAAATACTTTGGAGGATTCGAGGAAAGAGAAGTGCATTTTATTTGTCAATAATGGTATTCATCCCGGAGAGCCAGATGGGATCGACGCGACTATGATGCTCATGAGAGATTTGGCAACAGGAAAAATTAAACCACCCAAAAATGTAATTGTCGTTGCGCTTGCAAGTTATAATGTCAGTGGAATGTTGAATAGAGGTAGCTTTTCCAGAGCCAATCAAAATGGTCCAGAGGAGTATGGCTTTCGAGGAAATGCTAGAAATTACGACTTAAATAGAGATTTTATAAAAACGGATACTAAAAATTCGCGTAGTTTTCAGCAGATTTTTCACTGGATCAAACCTGATGTTTTTATTGATAACCATGTCAGCAACGGTGCAGATTACCAATATACATTCACGTATATTTCAACAAATAAAGAACGTTTGGGAAACCTTTTGGGAAACTACTTTAACGGCCAAATGCAGAAAACGTTGCTAAAGGATCTTCAGGGAAAAGGATTTATCTCTGTTCCCTATGTTAACATCCATAACGACGTTCCAGATGGTGGCTTTCCAGCTTTTATGGACTCACCGAGATACGCGACAGGTTATACCAGTTTATTTAATGTAATTGGAACGGTGGTAGAAACGCACATGTTGAAGCCATATAAAGACCGTGTTGAAGCGACTTATGATTATATGGTATGTAATCTTAATTTTATAGAACAGAATTATAAGGTCATCAAGCAGAAGAGAACTGACAACCTGGATCAATATAAAATAGGAAATAAATACGCCATTGGATGGAAGCTTGATTCTTCAAAATATGAAACGATGGATTTTAAAGGCTTCGAAGCAAAATATAAACCGAGTGATGTTTCTTCCAAAGATAGATTGTGGTATGATAGGGACGCAAAATTTTCAAAGCAAGTTAAACTGTACAATACGTATATGCCAACAAAAGAAATTACTATTCCAAAATACTACGTAATACCGCAGTCCGAATGGAAAATTATTGATTTGTTAAAGCTCAACCAAATCAAATTGTTACCTATCAATAAGGATACTGTTATAACGGTGGAGCAATACAGGATTAAGGATTTCAAGACGACTTCAGGCCCTTATGAGGGGCATTATGTGCATTTTGATACCGATCTTCTCAGGGAAGTTCGTAAGGTCAAATTTAGCGCTGGCGATTTTTTGGTGCCATTGAATCAAGAAGGCGTCAAATTTCTGCTGGAAACCTTAGAGCCTGAGGCTGTTGACTCCTATTTCAACTGGAATTTCTTTGATGCAATCTTAGGCCAGAAAGAGTATTATTCAGCTTATGTTTTTGAAGACACGGCAGCTAAGCTTTTAAAAGAGGATAAAGAATTAAGAGCTGCATTTGAAAAAGAAAAACTGATCAATCCTAAATTTACCGAAAATGGAAATGCACAGTTGGACTGGATATACAGACATTCTCCTTATTATGAGGGATCTCATCTTCTTTATCCTATTTATCGCATCAATTGATGATTATTTCTTTTTTGATAGCACCCTATAGTCGAACTGTTACTTTGCCAATATGTCCAATGTGATACCGATGCAGAGTATGACTATGGAGTATGTTATAAAGCCCAATATCAAGACCATGAATGCTTTAAAATAATTGATCAGTTTAGATTTATCAAAAAACTGTCCTATTGCCCAAGAATAATAGGCTAAGGTTAATACTGTTGCATGCATTATTAGACTAATATGTGTAATTCCCTCCATGATGGCAAACAGCGCATAAATTAACATGCTCATCCCCATAACAAAACACAAAAGTATGAGGATTTCGAAAAGGTTATAACCGTATTTTTTGAAGAAAACTTTGGTCCAGAGTGCGATAAAGAAACCCATAATGATATTCGCATAGCCATAATGATTTTGTAGCCACTGGAAGATTTTAGTTGTTATAATAAGTTTTTTTTCAATGGAGTGTGTGTCGATTGACTGCACATATCTTTCCTCTGTATGGAAGAAATGAGAAATAATAGAATACAGCAATGATGTCACAATAACGAAAATGATCGGCTTCACTAGGCGGCTTCGGTTTTCAGAAATATAGTTTCGCACATTCAGTCCGGGAGCAGTCACCAGTTCTCGAATAGTATAGAGGATGCCGCGTTCGAAGTGAAGTACATGCTCTATTTCATGGGCAACATAATGGGCGTCTATTCTTTTAAGAACCGCAGGCTGACCACAATCGGGACAGAATTTTGATGTCATTTCCGTACCACAGTTTTTGCAATTTATCATATTTACGTGTTTTTTTAGTTAAAGGTTAGTCTTCCTTTTTATGTGAAGGACTTCAAAAGGAGATCGTCATTCCCGGTTGTATTAATTCAGGTATTCTGCAGTTTCTTTAAGTTGATATTTAGGACTCCTTTTTATAAACTCATGCAGAAAAGCAGCGTGAGCAGCGCCCGAGATAATTAAAATGCGATCCTGTTCTGTTACCGCAATTTGATTGAGGTTAGAGAATATTCTTAAATTTCTTCGATAGAATTTACTAGCTTCATCTGCTCCCTCAAAATTGCCTTTGGTACTGCTATACGTGAGTATATCCGCATTTAGGTTAATAAATTTTTGTAAAGTCTCCTGCTGATTAAATAGCTTTAATTTATCGAGTGTTGAAAGTGCTTCAATGCTGGAAAATTCCTTCATTATATTTTTAATATAGTTTTTGGACGTTAGGCTATCTACCTGGTTGTCTAGTTCTGTTCCGATGTTGTAGTTATAAAGAGCGGTTTCCTGCTCATCAATTCCATAAATTTTTTTACTCCTGCAAGTTTGCCAACTTCATAGGCAATTAAGGCTACTTCGCCACCAAACTTGGTTTTATAGGCTTTATCTTCGATAAAAGAAGTATAATCTATGTTTAGTTCTTTATTTTTTTGCGGGACAATTTCCACGCATATGATTGTTGGTTTAAACGCAGCTAATAATTTGGCTATTTTAAGGGTTTCATCTCTATTCTTTTTATCCTTTTCATCGAAATTTACTTTATGTGCATCAGGTGTGTAACTCATGTGAAATGTAGCAAAATTCAGCACCTCTAATTTTTTCTGGGCATAGGAATTTCCATAGAGTAAGACCCCGAGGATGATTCCAATATTTCTAAGGTGGATGGCGTTAGTAAGCATTTTGTTATGATATGGTTGTATGTTTTTCAGTTATGTTGGCTAGTTTTTCAACTATTTTTTCCAAAAGTATTACAGTTTGTCTAATTAAAAGCTACACTTGAGTGTAGTTTTTTTTAACTTCGAAAATCAGAATTTCGATATGGATTTTAACGCGTTATTTTCTCAAAAAAATACGGTAGATCGCCTTTCAGAGAAGGATCTATCACAGGCCTATGGTTACATCGAGCTGGTCAAAGCATTTTCACGAATTACTTACCAAAGTATTTACCTGATAGATTACCAAGCTAAAAGTTTTGAGTTTGTATCAGATAATCCCTTGTTTTTAGCAGGTTTAACCGCGACTGAAGTGATGGAAATGGGGTACAGTTTTTATCAAAAATATGTTCCCGCAGAAGACTTCCAGATGCTTATCAATATTAACGAAGCGGGTTTTAGCTTTTATGAGAAAATCCCCGTGGAGGAAAGAAAGCTTCATGTTATATCTTATGATTTTCAGATACAAAACGCCTACAATAAATTTATTCTAGTCAACCATAAATTGACGCCTGTTTTTTTGACAGAAGAGGGCAAAATATGGAAAGCAATCTGTATCGTATCGCTATCGACAAATGTATCTTCGGGTAATGTGACTATCGAAAAACTGCATTCCGATTCGTTATGGGGGTTAGACCTTTTGACCGGTAAATGGAATTTGCAAAAAAAGATCAATCTTACAGAACGTGAGGTAGAGATCTTACGTTTTTATCATCGCGGTCTGACGATTCACGAAACGTCAGAAAAAATTTTCGTTTCGATAGATACAGTAAAGTTTCATCGACGGAAATTATTTGAAAAATTGGGTGTGAGCAATATGAATGAAGCACTGGTCATTGCGTTGAACAATAGGTTATTGTAGTGGAGAGAGGGATTGGTCGGGTTTAAATATAAACGCCTCCTCATGGAGGCGCTATTTAGCTATTTTTTTACCAATAGGGGGAGATACTTTTCATAGCCCTCTGCTTTCATCTTTTCTTTAGGAACAAAACGTAGCGAAGCACTGTTGATACAGTATCGCAAACCTCCTTTGTCGGCTGGTCCATCATTAAAAACGTGACCGAGATGAGCGTCTCCAGTTTTACTGCGTACTTCCGTTCTTCGCATTCCATAGGAGTTGTCCGAGAGTTCTTGGATTAGGCTATCGCTAATCGGTTTAGAGAAACTAGGCCAGCCACAACCAGATTCAAATTTATCCGTGGAAACAAATAAGGGTTCTCCTGTGGTGATATCGACATATATCCCTTCCCTGAATTCATCATTGTATTCATTATCGAAAGCACGCTCAGTTGCACCGTTTTGGGTGACATTATATTGTAATGGCGTTAACGCTTTCTTAAGCGTCTCCTTGTCTGCTTTTTTAAATGATTTTTCGGAATTCAATGTCGTCCTTTCTGGATTCGCCTTTCGGGCAAGTTCAAATAGATCCGGGCTTATATGGCAATAGCCACCTGGATTTTTGTCCAAGTATTTTTGATGGTAGGCCTCTGCATCATAGTAGTTCTGTAAAGGTTCCACTTCGACAACTATTTTACCCGAATATTGACCAGCCAATTTGGCGATCTGTTCTTTGATGATAGCGGCATCTTCCACATTATTGTAATAGATACCTGTGCGGTACTGCGTGCCTATATCATTGCCTTGTTTATTGACTGACGTTGGATCAATAGTTTTGAAGAAAAGGTCAACGAGCAGTCTGAGGTCTACAATCTGAGGATCGTAGCTTACCTTTACTGTTTCTGCAAAACCAGTCTTTCCAGTCGAAACTTGTGTGTAAGAGGGATTTTGAAGATTTCCATTGGCGTAGCCAACTTCCGTCGCGGTGACTCCTCGAACCTGTTTGAAGAAATGTTCCGTTCCCCAGAAGCAGCCTCCTGCAAAATAGATGACATGATCATTTTGATGTATAGTATTCATAGTATTTTTTGTTGACGATTTTAAATCTTTTCCTTTTTGTGAGAAACAAACCTTACTGATCAGAAATAGACCGATGACTATAGCAAGGAGGACAAATAAGTGTTTCATAGTATGAATTGCTAATCGAAAGAAACACAATTGTTCCTTTATAGAATGGGCAACAAACACCGTACCTTTCTATGCTGTTTTTCTCACGGACATCGACAGTTATTAAATCATAGTACTCTTTTTACAATTGAAAGACGAAGTAGTTAAATTAAACCTCGATACTGACAAAAAGACTACTTATAAAACTGTCTTATTGCCGCGATTATGGCCTCTTTGTCGTAACCATAGCGTCTATGAAGTTCTTCTTGGGTGCCCTGGACTGCAAAAGTATCAGGTAGACCCAGTCTTTTTAAGCTGGCCTTATAGCCATGATCGGCCATAAATTCCAAGATAGCGCTTCCCACGCCACCTGCTGTACATCCATCCTCCACCGTAATGACATAAGGATATGTTTGGAATACTTCATGTAATAGTTCTTCGTCGAGGGGTTTAAAAAACCTTAAATCATAATGAGCAACAGATATTCCTTCGTTGAGCAAGTCGCAGCAGGCTTCCATAGCATATTGGCCGACCGGACCAAGAGAAAGTATTGCAATGTCTTTACCGGTGCAGAGTTTTCTTCCTTTTCCAATTTCAAGTTTGGTGTATTGATCGGTATGCTGATCCTGAATGCCAAAACCTTTTGGGTAGCGGATTGCAAATGGCCCATCAACGGGCGCGGCCTGTGCGGTAAATAGTAAGTTTCTAAAATCTGTCAGTGTCATAGGGGAAGCACCCACAATATTGGGGATGCAACGGAGAAAAGCAATATCAAATGCACCCTGGTGAGTGGGGCCATCGGGACCGACCACGCCAGATCTGTCAATACAGAAAACTACCTGTAATTTTTGTAGCGCAACGTCGTGGATCAGCTGATCGTAGGCGCGCTGTAAAAATGTTGAATAGATCACACAGAAAGGCAGCAATCCATCGGTGGCAAGACCAGCCGAAAAAGTAACAGCATGCTGTTCGCAGATACCAACGTCAAAAACACGATCGGGCATCGCTTGTTTCATTGAAGTCAGCTTACTGCCCGAGAGCATGGCTGGACTAATGGCGACGATACGGTTGTTGTTCTGGGCCAATTCGGGCAGTGTTTCCCCAAATACCTCCTGAAAAGTGTTCCTATAAAGCTGAGAAGACTTGTTGTCTAAACGCACACCCGTCAGCTTATCGAATTTTCCGGTTGCATGCCAAAGCGCTTTGTTTAGCATTGCTGGCGGAAAGCCTTTTCCTTTTTGTGTTACACAATGCAATATTTTGGGGCCGGGAATATGTTTTAGTTGTTCGAATATTTTGACTAGCTTGGGAAGATCATGACCATCAATCGGTCCAAAATAACGAATATTTAAGGCTTCGAAAATATTGCTTGAAGCAAGTAACCCCTGCTTCATAAGTTTCTCCACTTTTCGGATCGTAGCGATAGACCTCACTGTCCGCCGTTTATTGGCCGACAGGAGTTTTTTAATGTGAACTTTTAATTTATTATAGGGTTGCCCCGATATTAGGTCGACCAAATAGTGCTGTAACGCCCCGGTAGCGGCATCAATAGACATGTTGTTGTCATTTAAAACAATCAGTACGTTGGGCTGTTCAAATCCTATATTATTTAAGGCTTCGAACGCCATACCAGCAGTCAACGCACCGTCACCAATCACAGCAATATGCTGACGAGTGTGGTCCCCATTATAGCTGGCTGCACATGCCATACCCAAAATTGCCGATAGAGAAGTTGACGAATGGCCGGTGCCGAAGGCGTCAAATTCATTTTCTTCCATAGAAGGAAATCCGCTGATACCTCCTAAAAGCCTGTTTGAGTGAAAGAGGGGAGCTCTTCCTGTTAGTAATATATGTACATAAGCTTGATGCCCTACGTCCCAGATCAATTTGTCTTTAGGAGTGTTAAATACGTAATGTAACGCAATGGTAAGCTCCACAACACCAAGGCTTGAACTAAAGTGACCACCATACGTAGCGATATGTTCAATTAAAAAGATGCGTAGATCCTGGCTCAATTCAGGTAACACATGGGCTGGAAGCTTCCGTAATTCTTCGGGGTTGTTTATTTGGTAATTGCCTGTCATTTCTTTTTTGCACAAATTTAGATTGATTAGATTTGTGGTACAGGTACAGTATATGTAAAAGTGATCAATACAGATGAAGAGGTATAAATTTGAAATCTTTACACAAACAATCGAGAAAAATATCAGATCGGCCGTCTATAAGCCCGGTCAAAAGCTGCCTTCGGTACGTGAATTGAAAGATTACTATGGTTTTAGTATGAGTACAATACAAGCTGGCTATGAATATCTTATGATTCGGGGTTTGGTAGAAAGTGTTCCAAAATCCGGATACTACGTCAGCACGAAGAGTGAAACAGTGATCGAATCTGGTCAGGTTACACATCGGCCAGTCGTGAGAGACGCGGTCTTTGAACAGGGCATTGGTCTGACGACTTCTTCTCGGGGGACTCGTCATTTTTCGGAATTTAACGTTGCTGCACCGGGAGATCTTCTGGTACCCCAAAAATTACTACTTCGGACTATGCAGCAGGTCATCCGGGAAGAGGGAGCTAGATTATTACGCTATTATCCATCCAATGGTTCGCTGCAATTGAAAGAAAGCATTGTCAGACGTGCCGCCTCACATCAGATGTCACTGCATCCAGAGGAAGTGCTGATTACAGATGGTGCTCTACAAGCATTATATATTGCCTTAGCCGCTGTATGTGAATGTGGGGATATAGTCGCCGTGGAAAGCCCGTGTGTTTTTTCTGTATTGGAAGTCATTCGGGTACTAAAGCTACGTGTCATTGAAATTCCCGTTCTCGGTAATGACGGATTTGATATAGACTTTTTTAGCCGAGCCTGCGGCGGTAATGTGCTAAAAGCCGTCGTTCTTACACCCAATTTCCATAATCCAACAGGCATTTTGCTTTCAGACGAAAAGAAAGTTGCTTTATTGGCGGTTGCTTATCGATATAATATTGCAGTTATTGAGAATGATATTTATGGTGACCTGAATTTTCAAGGAAATAGACCGTCTACGATAAAGCAGTTTGATGAAAGTGGACTGGTGATGACATTTTCTTCTTATTCAAAGACACTGGCACCCGGTATTCGACTGGGCTGGTTGAGTACGGGCAGATTTCTGAAAGATGCCGAGCAGATTAAGTTTGCGTTAGGGAGCACAGTTTCCCCTTTGAATCAGGAAACCGTAAACCGTCTGATTGGCAACAATAGTTATGATCGACACATTCGATCGCTACGGATGCAATTGGCGAAAAATGCTTATCAGGCTATCAATCTTATTACTTCCAGTTTTCCCGAAAAAACCACCGTTATCGCACCTGCGGGAGGTTATAATCTTTGGGTGAAGATGCCAGAAAATATAAATATGAACGATTTTTACACACAGTGTGAAAGAATCGGAGCAAGGTTTACTCCGGGATATACGTTCTCTTTTTCGAATACCTTCAAAAACTATTTCAGAATGGTCATCGCAGACAAATTCTCTGATAAACGTGTAAAAGCTATTGAGCTTGTCGGCAAGTATTTATGTGGGATTATTTAGCATCTGTATCGATTGTAAATGCAGAATGTGTACCGATTAATAGTCATTTAAAGGCTTTACATTTGAGCTTTTAAATGTGGATGCAAATATGAATATAATCACAAAATTTACAGTCGCAACAGAACAGGGGATTGAAGCATTGTTGATGCTCACCAAAACATTGGCCGTGCAAAAATTCGCTCAACTATTGAACCCCGTTGAATTGGAACACTACATTATTGAAAATTTTAATGTGCAAACCCTCGTCAGCGAAATAAACAGTATGTCAAATCAATGGTTGGTCGTATATGTTGACGATCAGCCGATGGGCTATGCAAGAATTACGTCAAAAGGCCAAAAACCGATCGCTGTGGGTGGTAAACGTGCTATCCGGATTGCGGATTTTGGTGTTTGTGAACATCAAGCTCAACCACAAATAATGACATCATTAATTGATAAATGCCTTGCAGTGTGCAGTACTTATGAAGTAATTTGGATCAATGAACCTGCAGGAAGTTCCTCGATAGGTCTTTTTGAACAGAAAGGCTTTATCAGGCAGCCGGGAATGAGCCGGTTCGATGAGTTGCCGTTGGAATCCGCTTTATATCTTAAGATCAATTTATAAACAAACAGAGAACGCACGCCATCAGTGCGTTCTTTTGTTTGTTTATGGATATGTTAATATTAAGATTTGTAATTTGCGCTATTGAAAAGAAGATATTGAGGTGATTTCTATCCGAATAGCTGACGGTAGAAAGCTGTATTTTATAACCTGCTTTTAAACTTGTGTAATGAAGAAGTTATTAACGATGGTTCCTTGTCTATTGCTAAGTACAATTGTATTCGGGCAAGAATTCGAAGAGGCAAAGCTAGACAGTATTGTGCAATATTTTAGTGAAATTAAAACTGCAACCAAAAGAGGTATTAATTTGTGGAATAGAGATCTATATGATGATATTATTTTAATTAGTCCAACGGATCGACAACTCTTTAGTAATAATTCTGGCGCTGATAATTCTTTCAAAAAGTATAAAAACATCTATGTGGGCGAATTACCAGATAGCGTCAATATCGCAAATACATCTTTAAAATGGAATGGTCACACCTGGGCAATGGTTATGTTGCCTTTGCCCAAAGATTATTACGCACGTATCAATTTGTTGGCGCACGAATTGTTACATTCCGCACAGTTCTCTTTAGGATTTATCCAAAATAATAACGAAAGCAACCATCTCGAACAGGAAAATGGACGTATATTTTTACGTTTAGAGCTAGAAGCACTTAAAAGGGCTTTAAATTCAGATTCACAGGAAAGGCGAAACAAGCATTTGACTGACGCATTGATCTTTCGTAGGTATCGAAATTCACTTTTCCCAGGATCTGCTCAAATTGAAAATCAATTGGAACTCAATGAAGGGATTGCTGAATATACGGGCGTAGTGATTAGTGGCAGAGGCGAAGAGAGAATTAAAAAATATTTCAATGATGCAATAGATAATTTTTTCTTAAACCCAACTTATGTTAGGTCTTTTGCTTATCACACTACACCGATATATGGCTATTTACTGCGTTTAAAACGCCCTTTTTGGAATCACAATATTTCTGGAAATATAGATTTAACTGATTTTTTTATTCGGGAACATAGGATCAAGCTTCCCGAGGATTTATCCTCTGCGGCAGCAGTTCTCGCACCTGATTATAATGGAAACAAGATTTTCGGTGATGAACAGGCGCGGGCAGCTAAAATAAAAGAGCGAATCGGATTATATCGTTCATTGTTAGTCGATCGGCCACATATGACCCTAAAATTTGAGAAGATGAATGTATCTTTTGACCCAAGAAATATTCTTCCTATTGCAGATCTGGGGACCGTCTATCCGAATATTAGAGTGACTGACAATTGGGGGATTCTCGACGTTAAAAATGGAGCACTTATGAGTCCCAATTGGAGTGAAATAACGGTTAGTATACCTACAAAAATTGAAGGACAGCGAATAGAAGGAGAAGATTGGATACTAGAGCTCAAAAATACATATATCCTTGAAAAGGACGAATTAACGAATAATTATAAATTGATTAAAAGGTAACCTACTCAATCGAGATTTTTTGTGGTTCACCGCTTTGTCCCATGCATAGGGGAGCTTACGGTGATACATTGCTGTAGCGCTTAATTCTCTATTTAGCAACTCACAATGTCCTTACTCCAGATTTCCGAGCTGAATCTTCGTTTTTTTAGATAAATTGTATCAGATATAATCCAGTGAGTTTAATGCTCTGAATTTTCGTGGACTAAGGCCTGTATGCTTTTTTACAAACCTTGTTAACGAAGCCGACGAACTAAAACCATAGTGAGATGTCAAATCTTTAATTGGAATTTCAGTAGAAGCTAGCTTTTTGGCAATCTCACTTGCTACAATGTCTTTAACGATCGTGCTTGGGGGTGCCTCGCTGATCGAAACAGTTAATCGATGTAAATCGACTCTGGATACCTTTAGCTTTTTCAAATAAAATTGGAGATCCCAATGATTCTGAGGGTATTGGTGTATGAGATTTTTAAATTCCTCTAAGATGGAATGTTCAGCTGCTAATTCCGAATTTTGATCCAATTGATTGAATGTTTCTTTTTGTTTTGTTGTCTCGTTTTTCATGTTTTAAGATAGTCGCTCTATTACCGTTCTATATAGCACGGCCTTTATATTTTGGTTAGGTGTTTAATCACTCTTAATGAATGAACCAAAATTAGCGCATTATTTCATAGTGTACTTCTCGAAATTAATGAATCGCTTTTTAAAATTATAACTTTTTATGACTGATGATATAAAACTGATGCGTTAACGATCGGAAAGTTCGGCTTCTACTGCATTTTAGTAGTAGATTTATTATATGTATTTTTCTATCATTATTCTTTGGTAAATAGGTGTTTATGTGTATTAAGTGTATTAAATATTTAGATTGTAAAGCGCTGTGTTATAACTTTAGGTTATAGTTGTTTTTATGTGAATTTTAGCATCGATGCACGGTACGTTCACTTGTCACACAAATCATCTACAAGCTGACGGACGCTAAGAATAGAGAAAATTTGACTCAGTTCTAATTTAAGCTATGTGATCGCGCAATGCAAAAAGAGAATCTATTCCAATACAGGATATAAATGCCTTAAGCGGTTAGATAAGTGTGGGTTATAGTAAATAGTGATAGGATATGTTGGTACCATATATTACATTCATTATTGAAAAAAATAATCATTGTTTTACAATAAAAACATTGAAAAGTATTATCTTTAGTATGGAAGTTAATTCCGATAACCATGTATTTATTTAATTAATTGAGAAAATGGGTAAATTTGAAGTAAAAACAAGAAAAAATGGAGAATTCCAGTTTAATTTAAAGGCTGGAAACGGACAGGTAATTTTAAGCAGTGAAGGTTATACAACCAAAGCTAACTGTTTGAAAGGAATTGAATCTGTTAAAAAGAACGCTCCGGATAACAATAAATTTGACCGTAAAACTTCTACGAATGGTAAGCATTATTTCAATCTCAAAGCCACCAACGGTCAAATCATTGGAACTAGTGAGATGTATGAAAGCGCAAGTGGCATGGAAAATGGAATTGAATCTGTCAAGAAGAACGCATCTGATGCTACAGTTGAGGAAATAGCTTAAAGCTTATGATTTGATAACAAAAGAGCCGGTTTTTAATCCGGCTCTTTCTAGTCTATTTTTCTGCTGTCGGGAGAGGAATGGAAAACCAGAAACTGCTACCTTGGCCTATAGCGCTATCGACACCAATTTCACCAGCATGTTTTTTTATGATTTCGGAAGAGATATAGAGCCCGAGTCCAAGGCCTGAATAGGATTTACCCGCGTGATTAGCGCGATAATATCTATCGAAAATAAAAGGTTGTACAGCTGGATTAATGCCTTCACCTTTATCAATAACGGTTATTTTTATTCGATCCTGCAATTTTTCAACGACAATATTGATTTCTTTTGATTCCGGAGCGTATTTAACCGCATTGTTGACAAAATTAACAACAACCTGTTCTAGTCGCTGTTCGTCTGCAAAGATATCTGCATCAAGATCCCCAGTAATGTTGACTTGATGGCTACCTTGAGATATAATATTGTGGCAACTCGACGTAAGTATCTTTGATGCCTTGAAAGTTGTCTTTTCAAGATGGAGCTGACCCTCACTGATTCGATGCATATTAAGTAGATCATCAACAAGTGTAACAATCTTTTTGATATTAACAGCGGACTGATCGATAAGCCTTGAAATAACATCACTTCCCGTTTTGTCTTTGAATCGTTCCAGGAGTTGAATGGTACCCTTTAAACCTGTGACAGGAGTTTTTAATTCATGACTGGCAATACCAAGGAAATCATCTTTTTGAGTTTCATAATTTTTCCTTTTTGTAATATCTGCAACTACACCGATGAGGTGGGTTGCATTACCTTCTGCATCGTATTTGGGTAGGCCAGAGGCATTGATCCAGTGAAGTGATCCATCCGGCCAACGGATAAGGTATTCAGCGTGATAGGTCGTCCTGTTTTGGATTGCTTCCTGAACTTTTCTGTAGACCATTTCGCGATGCTCAGGAATGATGCTTTGCATAAGGTCTTCATAATCAAAGCGATCTTTTTTAGTGAGGCCGAAATTTAGTTTACAGGTTTCAGAGGAATCCATTTTTCCCGTTCTGATATCGCGGTTGTAAGAGCCAAGTTCACCAGCTTTTAGTGCAATTTCTAATTGGTGATTAAGCGCTTCGAGATGTTCGTTTCTTTTAATACGCTCAGTAACTTCATTTGCGATAACAATAATAGATTCCGTTTCACCTTCATCATTTTTCAAAGGCTCATAAGTGAAGTCAAAGTAATGCTCACCTAATACACCTTTTGACTCAAGCTTCGCATAGGCGGTGTCTCCAACATAATTTTGGCCTGTTGTAAAAACGCTGTCCAATATGCCAAAATAGGGTTGTCCTTGCAATTCCGGAAGTGCCTGAGCGAGTGGTCTGCCAATGACAGTTTCGGTCTTACGCCAAAGTTTGAGCATCATATCGTTGGCGACTTCGATATATAAATCACGGCCCGTCAAAATAGCGAAAGCGATGGGTGCTTTATCTATAAAGGATCTGAATCGACGTTCGCTCTTTTTGAGATTTTTGTTGAGTAGAACTGTCAAATCATACGACTTATTCAGTTGGGTATTGGTACGATAGAGTTCATCATTGGCAAGTTCCATCTCATCGTTGAGTTCGAGGAGCCGTTGTTGCATGGTCGCCATCGTAATATTCAGTCCCTCGAGCTCGTCAATTTTATCTATGGAAGAGCTCCGAAGCTCAATTTGATCCATTGCTGTCCGCGCCAGACCCTCCAATATCTGTCGGTCATTGTGCGTGAATGTGCGTGGATGCTTGTCGATGACGCATAACGATCCGATCATAAATCCATCGGGAGTAATGAGTGGAGCACCCGCGTAAAATCGCACGCCAAAATCACCGATCACATTTGGATTAGCGAGTAGCATGTTCTCCTTGAGCGTGTCTTCGAAAACTGTTACTTCCTTGTTTAAAATAGCCAGACTACATAAGCTTGTACCACGATTCGTTTCTTTGGTGGCCCCCATGCCAATATTTGCTTTGAAATAGACAGATTCAGCGTCAACCAACGATAGCAATGCAATAGGGGCATTAAATATTTGTGTGGCTAATTTTGCTATCCCATCGAAGCTAGCTTCGGACGGGGTACCGGTAATTTTATAACGTCTGAGTGCATTCAGTCGGTCGTGTTCATTTTTTGGCAAAATATCCATTCCAAACGTATTCTCTATCATAGTGACCGTGTAATTCTTTTCATAAAGATAAAGTTTTAATTACAAAAGCGATGATGCTTTTTTCCCTATTTCATCTTTCAAGGAACGTGTAACATAGATGATGTAAGTCCTAAGAGTAGGCCGTTGAAGAAAAGAAAAAAATTTTAGGAATCAAATAGCGTTGGCGTGTGATACTTTTGTTCTAGATCAAGCAGGATAGCTTTATTACGAAGCCCCCCGGCAAAGCCCACAAGCTTGCAAATGCGATCAAACGATCAGTGAACGATCAGTTTCTGTGCTAACAGCACGTGGGTTCTTCGACCTTGACCTGGGGTGTATTACTTGGACAGGAGGGTAAGCCCACGCTAAAAACTGAACCCTTGTTAGGGGTACTCTGGATGTTTACAACACCTTTATTCCGTTCAATAAGATCCTTGCATAGTACAAGACCTACACCTGATCCAGGTTCGTCTTCTGTACCAAAGGACTTTTGCTGAATCTCGTTAAATAATAAGGCTGATTTCGAGGGCGTGATTCCAATTCCTTCATCCTGAATATGGATATGTGTATAGTGATCATCTGTGCTAGCATAGATGTTGATATTTCCATGAGCATAGCTGAATTTGATTGCATTACTGATGAAGTTTCGTAAAATAATTATTGCATGATCCCTATTGGCAATTATTTGTGTCTCAGCAGGTATATTAATATTGATTTTTAGTTGTTTAGATTGTGTGTTCTCTATAAAGCCTTTAATGATCTGTTGGATTATGGGTTTGATTAATAGTGCTGACGCCTTCGTTTCCATTCCTTGCATGCTGCTGCTGCCCCATTGCAATAGGTCATCCAATGCTTGATTCTGCTGCGTAATCTGTTGATAAATTTGTTGAATGTATTCCTGTGACGTGGTACTGTCAAGCATCTGGTTACGAAACATGAATACCAATGCCTCAAGATTGGCAAAAGGGCTTTTAATGTCGTGCGCAATAATAGAAAATATTTTTTCCTTGTCTCGATTCAAGGATTCTAAATGACGGCGTTGACGCTCGATCTTTTTCATATTCTTATAAATAATATCGAGAAAGAAGTTGACAGCAACAACTATAAAAGCAAGTGCATTGATAATGTTGAAAACAGACCTGGAGCGGGGGACTTGCTGATTCGGAGGAAGAATATCGGGGAATAGATATAAAAACGAAATCAGGAAAGCTACCGTAAGGCAAAGTATGATATGAATTTTTCGGTTGTCATACATCAGCATCGAGACAATCAATGTGCACAGTAAAAAGTATTCGCCCCCATTTTTATAGAGCAGGGCCCCTAAGAAGAAAAATACTGAATTGCTTGTCAGCAATGTGGCCTTAGCAATATTATGCTTTTCATAATATTGAAGTAAAAGGACGGTAAACGCACATATTGAATTGGAAAAATTAATTGCTGATAGAATATAGCGGTGGTCAATAAAATTGAGTATTGAAAAGAAAATCGTAGGTAATAAACATAATAATGCAATCAGGTTTATCATATAGACGCGTTTGAAGTCGATGTACGACATCTCGGGATGTGCACCAATATGGGAAAGAAAATTCCAATATTTACGAAAATGATTCATAGGGACGCGTCTGAATTTGCTTACAATTTCTGAATAGTCAAAATTAGCCATAAATCAGCAGTCCAACAATGATTTTTCTCGAATAGAATATATCGTATAAAGCGTCGGTAATAAAAGTAGATCAATTGAATTTGAAAGACAGGCTTAATTCGGAAAAAACAAGCGTATTTCGGTGCCCAGATTTTCTTGGCTAAAGATAGCCATCTGTGCTTTTAGTCTTTCCAGAAGTTCCTGGACGATAAACAGTCCGATGCCTTTTCCCTGGTAGTCCGTAGAGTTGGAACCACGAAGTCTCTCCATACGGATGTTTTCGAGCTCATATTGCGGAATACCAATGCCATTATCTCTGATGATATATAACACACCATTGGTTACTTTTTCGCTGTAAATGTGCACCTGAGCGTTTTTATTGGCCGATGAATATTTAATAGCATTATTGATCAGGTTGGTGAAGATCTGATAAATCCCATTCGGATCACTGTTTACTGAAAAAAGATCACCAAAGATAAGTTCGGTATGGGGACTACGATATAATAATTTTGCCTCTCGGCACCAATTGGGAAGTGTGAGATCTAAACGAATGTTGTGTTTCTTAAGCCTATTAGAGGGCGCAAGGCTCAGTTCTACTGTTTTGTCAATAATATCTGCTATGTTTTCAAGCGATTGGTCGATCACATTGTACAACTCTACCCGTCGATTGGATTGCATATCTAAATGCTCTTTCAGCACACCGATACCCAATTTGGCAAGAGCTAATGGATTCTTCGCATCGTGAGAAAGCGTATAAGAGATCATTCGCAGGTTGGTTGTGGGATTGATCGTGGCATTTTCTTGATCTTTTTTTTCTGTATGTATCTTATGGGTAACATCTGTGGCAGTATGCAGGATGGAATATGTCCGGCCGCGTTTATCAAACAGCGGTTTATATTCAAAATCAAAATATCGTTTAATTTTAAAATCACGGTCTGTAATTGTGGCTGGCGTATCAAAGGCCTTATAGGTTACACCGCTCTCCCAAACATTACGCAGTATATCGGTAAATCCTTCTTGCGTAAATATTGGAAATACCTCTTCGAAAGAATGTCCGAATATCTCATTTTCAGTACGCCACATGCTTAGCATACGCGAGTTGGCAAATGCGATATTGAGGTTTGAATTGTCATAAATTGCCGTTGCAATGGGCATCTGATTTAATGCTTCAAAAAAAATCGGAACATCTTTTTGAGGTTTTCGCATATTGGATATCTAATGATTGCCTGCTTACCGCAGCGCTGCGGTAAAATTAGTCAAAAATCAAGCCAATAGTTAATGATTTTTGTGCTTTTTAGTTTCATTCCAAATTATCTTTTACCTAAATTTAATGGACATAGATATGGAAGATACAATCGGTTTAAAGATTTATGATCCTTTTAAAGGACAGACTTTTCGCATTACGTATAAGGGACAGGATTATCAAGTCAGATTATTAAAAAGAGATGTGACGAAAGAACAGGAGGAAGTGGAAATACTGTTGGACGGTGTCATTCATAATATTGTTAAAAAAAACGGCAAATGGTACTTTGATCGTATTGATGAAGACCAAGATTTTGCACATGACATATGGCGAGCCATTTCATTGCGTTATAGACTTTAATTTGATCAGTAGGCAAAGGAGAATTAGCCAATTTCAAGGTTGGGATACTTGGGAAATACAATACCCTTAGACTTTTTTAACAAGCTGACCTAATAAGAACACAATAAAATATGATTATATTTAATCAGTGTCAGGAATCTTAAAATTAAGAAGTGGATAGGAATTTACAACCGTATTACTTATGGATAAGTATCTGGAAATTAGAGAATATGATGTTCAGGACAGAAATAAGCTGATCGATATTCTCCGTATGAATGTACCGAAGTACTTTGCGCCGAATGAGATCGCAGACTTTAAGGAATATCTTGATGACGAGGTAGACAGATATTTTGTTGCACTTGTTAATGGACAAATTATCGGTGGTGGCGGGATAGGTGTTTCGGATGATGAACGTACAGGATTTCTGAGTTGGAGTTTTTTAAATCCAAAATATCACGGATTTGGTTTTGGCAAGGCCCTATTGCATTACCGGATTGATTTTCTCTACAATCATAGCGGTGTCGAAACGATAGAAGTCGGAACCTCCCAATTTACGTTCGGATTCTATAAGAAAAATGGGTTTGTATTGAGGGAAATTCACAAAGATTATTGGGCGGTAGGATTTGATTTATACGATATGGTACATACAAAACTATAAGCAATACTTGCATAAGACTAATTAGATAGGGGCCTGTAGGTAAAGGATACCATCATTTATTTAGTATCATCAGATTCTCTTTGATCTGATTAAGGTGATGTATTGGATGGTAGCTCATCAGGTAAAACATCTCGCGTATACTCAGCTTTCCCAGTAGAGGATGGGGTAGAGCCAGGCGATCAAGTTCCTCTTCCGTATACAAGGCAAAAAGCTGATTAATTGTGTCTAAAATCTCTTTCGTCTGCGCTATCAGGCGCTCTTTTTGTTCGGTTGCAATCTCTTCAGGCAGAAATTGTTTTGGTGCCTGAAGACTTGTTTTTAAATAGTTATTGCGTACGGTCTCGTAATCCCAGGGTGTACGCTCCAGCGTGCCGAATTTTTGGGAAATGAAATCTTTTGACTGAAGTATCTTAGGAAAAGGCAGTAGCGTTAGCAGGATATGTTTTAGCTGCTGACCAGCAGTCCATTTTTCGTTGTTGCGAAAGGAAAAATGTGATTCAGGTAATGCCTGGATATAAGAAATAGCCGTATAATGATTGTCAGAAAAAGTTTTGATCAGCTCTTGTTTAGTCATAAAATTTTTATCTGTAACTGGTGTTTCTAGTTTTGTCTAACGTCACATTGCCAATAGGTGCAAGCACATAGCAGGTATTAAAAATACCAAATTATTTGTGAATGTCTATTATTTTGCTGCGATCAAAGCTAAAAACGGCCGGTATTTCACTATAACGGCCGTTTATTTAATTATCCAAGATCTTTTTTTTCCTTAAAAGAGGCCTATCTAACTTTAATAAGCGCCAAAATCAGCAAGATGAGAATAAAAGAAATCGCCCCAGGAACTAGTAGATTCTATTTTAAGATACTGGGTATTAATTGATGTGTTAAGATCAACATTGATCCAGGATCCGGAAACTTTAATCAATTGAGCTGTTTTAATCAGTGTCCAATTTATACCATTTGTACTTGAATAGATATTGATATCCTTCATCGCTCCATTTAAATTATCGCGGTTGCGAAAAGCAACTCCTTTTACCGTACGTATTGCCCCCATATTGACGGAGAAGAAATGTGGCTGTGGGGTTTGGGTAGAAGACCAAGGCGTATGCCAAACTGTACTTCTGTTCATATCCAGGACATTGCTTGCCGGTGAACCGGGTTCGTTGCTATCGCTGGCGATAATTGACCAGCCTGTCGTCGGTAATAATTTATACGTAACCACTTTGGATAGATCGGGTATATTATTAACGAAATTATAGGCATAGCCTAAAGTTGTGCGGCTTCCGTTGACATGTAGAAATCCGATTCGCATTTCGTAATTACCCGTAAGATCATAGAAATCAGCTAATGGACATTCAAATCGAAAACTGTCCTGACCGATTATTTTTGTAGCCCACTGTACCGCATCATAGTCGTTATTTACACCGAAAGGTTCTCTATCGTGCCAAACAACAATGTCATTCACTGGTTTTGTTGCTGTAAACTTTCCAGAAACAATAATCTTGTTATTGACGAAGCTCGATGACAAAGATGTGATTTCTGCCGACGCAGATGCATACCAGTCACTTCTTGCCACAGGACTGAATACCTGGCTATTGTTGAATGTTGCTGCAGTGGTACTTGTCAATGAAGTGGTGGAGATTCCGTAAGTGGAGTTGCCTGAACCCATTAATGCAGTGCCTAAGGTAGGTGCTAATGTTTTGTTCATTTTGTTATGACTTGCATTTAAGCCATGGCCCAGCTCATGAATCATTCCGCCTATCCATACCGTCGCCTTCCAGCCGATATCACCACCTATTCCAAGGTTCTTAGCGTCGAGATTTACATAGTCCAAGGCGTAGCAACTCGTTCCTGTGCCGTAGAATGGAGGTCCTCCCGGATTTGCTGGATCGGTATTATAAGTTGGGATAATGATTAGATTATGCTCACTTTTTTTCGCGGAAGGATTTTGACTAAAATAGCTGTCTACTTCCGTCTTCACAGCTCCACTTCCTCCTGAATAAGGGTAAGTAGCTTTACCATATTTTCCAGCAATGTAATGGATATTAATTAAGCTGTCGTTGAGGAGGTCCAGTCCAAAAGATCTTCGACCAAAGCCTTCTCGATCCATATTGTTGGCAAACATATTTTGTGCATCCAACAGGATCCTGCTAAGCCGTTTTCTGAAATTGGGAATAGAGTCCACATCATTTGGAACGAAATAGATGACGTTCAGTTTATAAGGGTTACTGTTCCATTCGTTCGTTACTGTGGCAATAGATGCTTTCGCTTTAAGAGTTTCGACGGTTTCTTCGGTGTTTACCAGTGTCTTGCTACAAGAGGCAGCTCCTATGGCGAGGGCCATAAGCATTAAATTTAGAAGTTTTCTCATAATGGTTTATATTGTGTGTCAATAAATATAAATCATACACATTTTATAGGTGTGTAAAAAAATAAACTTTTATCAGAATTAGTTTAGTCAATCGATTGATTAACCGACTCTGAAAAATGTTTTGTAACATTTTATTTTTTAATAGGAATTCGCTTAATTGTGAATCAATAAATAGCTTGATAAAATTTAAAGTCCTTTTGGCGAGTTTTGCTGGCAGTCTTATTACATTTGAGTGTTTGAAGCATTAAAACGAATGGAAAAAATTAAAAACCTAATATTATTACTAGGTGCGCCCAATGATGAACAGGGGAATCTTAGCATTATGGCATTGAATCGAAATGAATGCGCCTATAATTTCTATTGCCACAATGAAGGGACTGTAATTTTATGTACTGGTGGCATAGGTGAACATTTCAATCGGACAGAAAAACCACATGGAGCTTATGCCAAAGCCTATTTGACGGAAAGAGGTGTTGCTGAGAAAGATTTGCTTCCCTGTGTATTATCCACAAATACTTACGAAGATTTCACGCTATCAAAGGAGATCATCAGACAGATTTCTCCTGATCTCTTCATTGTGATTACATCTGATTTTCATATGAAGAGAGCAAGATTATTGCAGAAAAAACTGATTGACTATCCCCATGTCATATTTATAGCGGCAAAGTCGACTGTAAGTTCTGAAGAATTTGCAGTGCTGTCGTTACATGAACAAAAGGCTATTCAGCGGATCTTGGAAAGTTAAAGGGGTTTGATAAGCTTTCTTAACCCATTTTTTTTCTGAGCCATTTGCGGACAGGTTCATCATACCATTTCAAGCTGACATAGGCCAAGGCAATACTTGTCACCAGAATCAGTATGGCGTAAGGTAAGGCCTGTACAATCGTCACATCCTTGTTGTTGCTGATCCAGGCAACATAAAAATAGACAAACGGGTAGTGTACGAGGTATAGCGGGTAGGAGATGTCACCTAGAAATTTACAGAGCTTATTCTCTATTCTGCTGGTTGATATGTTGCCTGTCCCCAGGTAAACAATCAGGGGGAATACAATGATAATGCATACCGCCTCATATATTCCATTCATCCAGAGTTTTTCTGCTCCACCTATACGAGGCATATATAACACAATAGCGATTAAAATACTACAGTACAAAAATGCATGCCGGATACGGCTTGGACTTATTATTCTCGATAGGAGGAGTCCCGCAAAGAAAGGATACATCGTACGGATGATTCCTATCCTTACTTGTTCAGTATTTAATGTCCAGCCTCCGCTAACATCTCCGTTGGGACTTGTGATTGCCAAATGGGCGAGCGCCACAGCCGCTATAAAGACCAAAATGCTTAATGCTGTTTTGGATAATTTTCGAATACCAATGGCATATAGAATATTAGCAATGTATTCAAAAAATAAGGACCAACCGACACTATTGAGTGGGTGCATTTCCTGCCAGCCACGAATATCCAGGGAAAGAGGAACGGGGAGAATCGTATAACCGATGAGCATGACCAGAAGCATTTTCCAGAGTGGAACGGTGTGAATAAGTGGCCAGATTGTGGAATCCGTAAAGTAAAAGCCGATTGCGCCAAGCGTCATGCCCAGTATGACCATAGGCTGAAGTCGTTCAATACGACGCTTAAAGAAGGTGCCAGTCGTCATTTTAGGCCAGCGATCATCATAGGCATAACCGATCACAAATCCAGATAAAAGAAAGAAAAAATCAACTGCTAAATAGCCATGATTAACCAAGATATCGAGATGGCCTGTTCCCAGTGGCTCCGTGAGATGAAAGGTAACAACGATAATTGCTGCGACTCCTCTTAGTCCGTCTAAAATAGGATAGTGTGGCTTTGTAGAAAGGTTTTTATTGTTCATGGCTTCTGATCGCATTTCGAAGGTATCTATGGACTTGCTAATTGTTTATAAATGTTAAATGAAAGGGTGAAAATAATGAAATAACAGGTTTGAATTTGATCAAATCGTATCAAAATCCCGATGGTTAGTCTCATTTTCATCACCTTTTTATTTATTAGCCAATTTCAATACGCATATGAGCACCCGAAGGGTGTTTACATCATTTTTAATTGTTCATGGTGTGAATGATGACTGTGAAATTGATGAGGGCATCGAACCGTCGAGTTCAGAACTTTATTCAGATGATGAATTTGATTTACTACTCTATGTTGACATATTAAGCCTAGTAAAGAATTATTCAGATTTGGCTCCACAACCTAAACTGGAAGAGTTTGTCATACTTTTTATTAAGTCATACTATGATGAGGTGAAAGGGTACTAAGCCTTTAGATTTTCAGATTCATTTTCTTCTTAAAAACTCTACATTTTACCTATACCAACCCCAACACGTCATTTGAAACTTTTGAGGGTTTCCATGAGTGTTGGGGACTTATCTGCTAGTCTATATAGTTTAAGGATAATAGAGACTTTTGAGACATGATTATTTACTTTTATACCCCCTAAATAATTTTGGTGTCTCACTTACAATCATCCCACTCACTTGAAACTTGGAGGATTTCGTGAGTGGGTTATATTTTTTATTTAAAATCATCAGCTATCATAACCTTTTCTTCTTTAATATTATTCAAGAAATCCGTGTATTTTATTGGTAATTTTTTTCTATGAAAGTAAAAATAGAAATCGAATGATCCACCAATAATACCTCTACCGGGCACGTAAACAAAACGATCAATACCTCTGTCAACTTCAAACTCATGATCATGCGTATGCCAGTCGGTGAAAGTCCAGAATTGATATCCGATTATTCCATTATTAAATTTTATGACTTTTGACAAGTATTCTTTTCGGTCTCGGAGATAATCGAAACTAGGATAATCATATGGGGTATTGCCAATTGTGTAAGGAGGGAAATCCTCATGAGGATATCTTTTTTTAAAAATACCCTCCATTTGAGTAATGGTGAGCGGATTCTGTTCGATATTTATTGTCCCAAAGACGTTTTGGAAAATGGAAGGTCGGTTTCTAATCGCAAAAAATTGTATTATACAATGTTTAGACGAATAGTATTTGGATCCAATTTTTTGAATAACTTGATATTCATCGAAATATTTCGTTTTTGCGCCGTATGTCTTATCAAATTCTGAAAGAGTATTTAAACTAAATAATCTTTTTAGGTAAGAGGGAACAATAATATTGTTTTTGACACTATCGATGTCAATTTCTATCCAATCTTTGTTTCCCATTAAATTGGGAAGTACCGAAAGGAGAATTAAATTAAGATCAGTGTTTGGATCCAATTTATTTCGATCTGTAAGCTTCTTAGAATTAGAAAATGTTAGCGTAAATAACTCCACAGTTTTATTGACACCGTATAGTTTCTCTGTGGATAATCTATATCTATCAATGGTGTAACCTTCTTCTGCATGATCTGGCATAATAATATATTTGACCTTGCCAGATAAACCGATTGTAACAAATAAAAATGGCAATAAGAGCCAAAACCTAATTATTTTATTTACAAGTTGTTCCATAATTCCCATCTCTATGATTAATAACAGTACCTTTTTCTATATCATTAAAATCTTTTACCACACCAACTTTAGATAGAGCCATAGCATCGTAATCGCTCATATTGGGATTAAATGATCTAAGTGCCGCTGCAAGATCATCCAAAAGCGTTCCATATTCGCTATGTTTTTTTACAAATCTAACCTGACCGCCAATATTTACTTCGGTAAATCCTGGGTATAGAATGCCAAATTGTGAGGCCTTACCTTCATTTTTAAGTCTCTGTTCTTCCATGTATAAAAAGCCGTGTAACGCTTCATGAAACATTGTTGCTGCTATATATTCTTGTGAGGCTTTAGAAAGCATATTAGCATTTAAACTTATTGTCTGTACTGTCCCTGAACCATTATTATTGTTCCAAACACCATCCACAGATGCATCGAGTTTTGTACTAACTCTAAATGTAATATCATTTTCAATACTTTTATTAAATTCTTTACTTAACCATGCAGAGATCTTATTCTTTAAATTAGGTAATTTTGCTAAAACAGCTTGCGCACATGGATATCCCTGTAAAGAATCTATGATTTCTTTATCCTCTGCACTTGGAGAACTTGTTCCTCCTCCAGATCCACCACCATGTCCAGGAGGGAAATAATCCCCTGGTTCACCAAAACCTGGATCATCCTCTCGTTCCCCTTTCTCAGGCGGTGTACAAGTTACCTGATTTAATATACCGTTTACATAGGCATAAGTACATCCAGCACGAAGTTTTGAACCTGACTGAGATTTACTGCTAGTATTGGCAAATTTTATTCTTATCACATCATTGCTATTAATAATCGAGCCATTACTATAATAGCGAATTCGTTCAGCTTTATCAGATAAAGGCCGTGATAGAATTAATCCTGAATATCCACCTGCTATACTTGTTGGAACAAAAATCACGGTGGTAAAACTCCATTCTAATTTTTTATTACGAACAGCTTTCAAAATCACATTGTCATTTAGATTTATTTCTGAGCCATTTATTGGATAGATAACTGTATCCAATAGTTTCACCGTAACCAAAACCGTGTCCTCGCCTTTATAAATAGCCTTTGACCAGTCAACTTTAGACCTGAATGATGGCGTTAGCAAATTTACCTGAGACTGATTATACCCTGTTTGTTTTTCAAATTCAGCTCGTAACAAATCAATTTTATTTTCTCCATTGGTCAAATCTGGATGATCATTTTTACATGCCATGATAGTCACAATGAAAAAGATAATAAATAAACATCTTTTCATAAATATCCTATAACTTTTCTTATAATGTTAATATATTCAACATTAAAGATATGAAATGAAAGATATTGATATAAAAATAAATATAAGAACTACACAATAGTGTGTTTAAGAATTCATAATGGTTATATGGCATTCCGTTTCGGAATCACTAGCATAAAGATATGCCAAACCGAGTTAAAAAAGAAATCGGATTGCATCCCAATTCTTTTTTAATGCTACGCAGTTTGTCATACTTGATGCTTTCGTAATTCCTCCACTTCATAAAAGCACCTAAATCTTTTTAATTAGTGCTACGCACACATTAAAAATCTTCAAGCTTTTAGAGTTTGGCTCGCCTGCTTAATCTCTCAGGCTTCGTTCTTGTCACTATTTTTGATGAGGCCAGGTCACAAGCCCCTTTTTTCAAAAATATCGCCAAGAAGCTTCGTCTATTTCATAGATATCGTTGAATCGTCCTTACGGACTTTTCTTCAACAACCTTCGCTCAACTCGCAGGACGGCGAGCGAATAAAAAATCTGAGACAGGGTGAGACACGGAAGATTACTTTATATACCCCCTGAAAATTTTCGTGTCTCAGAGAAAGATTGAATTTATCATTTATACAGTTTAGAGAATGGTTTTTAGGTTTCTACTATTCCAAAATTGTTTGAGGGTATTAGAAGGCTTTAAAATACTTTATACAGATGAGATAGAAGATGGGTGAGACATGAAAATAATTGATGGGTATATAAAACAGAAAGTGGTGTCTCATTACATGAGATGAAAAATGAGATTTTTTTGAGGATTTTGAGTATCTTTGATTAGAGAGTAATTAACAGTAATATTTAACTGTCTCGTCTTTGATAGAAGTGTAAAAAGCTATGAATTAGCAGATAAGCAAAAAAGCTAATCTTACGATTAGCTTTTCTTTTGTGATCCCGCTGGGATTCGAACCCAGGACCCATACATTAAAAGTGTATTGCTCTACCAGCTGAGCTACGGAATCATACTTCTTTTTTGAACTACCGTTCCTTGTTTGAAGTGATGCAAAAGTAGGGCTTTAATCCTATTCCTGCAAATAATTTTGGCTTAAAATCGCGCTTGAATGCTTAATAAGCTGATTTTAAGCCAAAAAAATTAATTGTTTTCCAATTCCATAATTTCTTCCGCCAACTGTTCCCAGCTCTCCTGGAATTGCGTTAACAGCGCCTTTGCGGAATTGTAAGAACGCGTAGTTTCCTGTAACTTAGTCGCATCGGAGTACACCGCTTCGTCGGCAAGTTTAGCCTCGAGGTTTTTAACTAGAATTTCCTGCTCTTCGATCTTTTGTTCAAAAGAAGTTAGCTCCTTATTTTTTTTGCTCAACAAACGGGTTTTATCCTCGGTAAGTGGTTGCTTTTCTTTCTTTACTTTGGGTTCTTCCTTGACTTTCTTCTCCGTTTTTACTTCCGTTTTAACAACGCGTTTTGCAGCCCATTCTTCATACTCCTGATAAGTGCCTGGGTATTCTTTGATCTGTTTATCTTCAATGTACCAGATTTTGTTGGCTACATTGTCCAAGAAATAACGGTCGTGGGATACAACGATAAATGTGCCTTCATATTGTTGTAAGGCCTGGATCAAAATGTTAACAGACTGCATATCCAAGTGGTTGGTAGGCTCATCGAGCGCCAGGAAGTTGGCGTCTGCTGTTAATGCTTTCGCTAGAGCTACACGTGATTTCTCACCACCGGAAAGGACTTTGATCTTTTTGAAAGCATCGTCACCTGTGAATAGAAAACACCCAAGAATGGAGCGTAGTTCCGTCTCTGTATGCTTTGGTGCAAAAGCCTGTAACTCCGCAAGGATAGAATTTTCCAGGTGCAGCGCCTCGAGCTGATGCTGTGCAAAAAATGTTTGCGAAACATTGTGCCCTTGTTCAGCTTTTCCTTCAAACTCGTTGTCTGCCGTCGCCACAATGCGCAGGAGGGTAGACTTACCTTTACCGTTGGCACCGATTAAGGCGATCTTATCACCTTTTTCTATAATTGCCGAGGTATTTTTTAGGATTTCCAGATTAGGGTAGGACTTGGAGATATTTTCCAGGGTCACAACATGGCGGCCGGAAGGTTTTGAAAATTTGAAACTGAAGTTTACCGTAGGATTGTCATCATCCACATCGTCAATTCTCTCCAGGCGATCCAGGGCTTTGATCCGGGATTGAGCCATTTTTGCTTTGGAGGCCTTTGCGCGAAAACGTTCAATTAAACGTTCTTCCTGTTTTATCTTCGCTTGCTGGTTTTTAAACTGATTGGCTTGCAATTCATTTCTGAGCTCCTTCTCCTCAAGATAGAAACTATAATTACCTGCATAAAGCGTTAATTTCCCTTTACGCGATTCAACCGTTTTCTTAATGATGCGGTCGAGGAAATATCGATCATGGGAAACAATAACAATGGCACCATCGAATGCTTGTAAGTAGTTTTCAAGCCATTTGATAGAAGGTAAGTCCATGTGGTTGGTAGGCTCATCCAGCAATAGAATATCTGGAGTCTGCAATAAGATTCGGGCGAGCATAACCCGCATGCGCCAGCCTCCGGAGAAAGTCGCCAGAGGTCTTTTCTGTTCTTCTTCCGAAAAACCTAGGCCGGCAAGGATTTCATGGGCCTTAAATTCGATATTATAACCATCAAGGGCTTCGAATTCTACTTGTTTATCACTTAGTTTATTCAGGATGTCATCTGAATAATCAGTTTCTAGTTTATGGAGTAAATCCTCGATTTCGGCATGTAACTGATTTTGGCGCTCAAAAGCTTCCATGGCAACATGCAGAATGCTTTTGTCCGAATGGTAAGACAGTAAGTCCTGGTTTAAATAACCGATCTTAAGGTCCTTCGCCATGGAAATCGTTCCCGATGTGGGCGTGTATTGACCGACAATCAGTCGAAGTAAAGTCGATTTACCTGTACCATTGGCACCGATCAAGCCAACTTTATCTCCTGGTTTGATATGCCAGTTTGCCTCGTCATATAAAGCGCGAGATCCTATTTCAAATGTTAAATTATTTATTGATATCATTTCAACTGC
>JAIRVH010000222.1 GCA_031253985.1 Sphingobacterium sp. | reverse complement strand
AGCAATAAATAAATGCACGATAATCGTGGCAATAATGTGGTTGTCTATCATATATCTTCTTCCTCAGGCGTGTTCAAATCATCCAGATCATCTGTACCCAGCAATGCATATACACGCTTAAGTAAAACGATGGCAAAGGAGGTTAGGCCAAAGCTGATCACGATGGCCGTTAAAATAAGTGCTTGCGGAATCGGGTCCGCATAAATGTCGGTGAATACTTTTAGATCGGGTCCAATAATAGGTGGTTTACCTTTAATAATATTCCCCAATAAAAAGATCAATATATTGGTACCATTGCCCAGCAACATAATACCCAACAATAATTTCACCATGCTTCGACGCAGGATGAGGTATATTCCGGCAGCATAAAGGATGCCGATCAGTAACACGAGTATCAGTTCCATTATTCTTCTTCTTCAGTAGTTAACGCAATCGTAAATAAAATCGTCAGGACGACACCTATGACAACAAAGTACACCCCGAGGTCAAAAAATAAGGCCGTTCCGATCATCCCGATGACCGGAATTTTCTCTTCAAGCCAAAGTCCGGTCATAACGGGATAACCAAAAAAAGCAGGCAGGAACATGCTTATGGCCGAAATTCCCAATCCGATGGGGATGAGTGACAGCGGTTTGTACTGAATCAATTTCATCGTGTTTTGAGGGCCAAAGGCAAAACTATGCAAGACAAAGGCGATCGAAGCAACCAGGCCGCCGACGAAACCTCCCCCCGGATAATAGTGTCCTCTGAGCAGGAGGAATACCGAAAAAAGTAAAAGTATCGGTAATAGGTACCGCGTAGCGGTTTGTAATATTGTACTGTTCATTTGTTATTATTTAGCTATGCATGATGAGTTCTTAGCTCATGAGTGTATAACTGTTAAACATCATTATTCTTTGTCCGAGGCTTTTAAACGTAATTTTAATAGGCTATATACCCCTAATGCAGCAATACTCAATACGACGATTTCAAACATGGTGTCGAAACCCCTGAAATCCACCAGCAATACATTGACCACATTTTTCCCTTTGGCGAGTACATAGGCATAATCACCATAGAAATCACTGATATTTGTCGTTGTTGGTTCATGCAGGACACGAAGAGCGACCATGGACAGTAAAACGCCAAAAATGATAGCGACGATAGCGTCACGAATGACGGTGCGCCGATTTGCCAGATTCAAGAAAGAAGGGAGTTTAAAAAGTACCAACACAAAGAGTACTACGGTTAGGGTGTCGATGGTAAATTGCGTCATGGCCAGATCCGGTGCACTATAAAATACAAAAATAAGACAAATGGCATAACCGACAACACTTGTGGCAACCACAGCAGTCAATCGGGATGAAGTGCGGATGGTGAGTACAATGGCACCGATCAAAATGCAGACTGTGGTGACTTCGTAGAAACTCACGGGAGATAACGTATCCCATTTGATATGGAGCGGGCCACCTAGGTACAGCTGATAAGCAATCAGTAATTCCGCAAACAAGATAATTTTCAACAGATACGAACGCAAATAACCGTTGTGCATTTTGTTTGTGAAGAAGGCAGAGAATAAAACAATTTCCTGCGCACAGATCCTGATGATATTTTCAGGAGAAATCCTATTGAAATTTGCAATCCAGGCCAATTTTTTATCGCTAGGCCTGTTTGCGAAATAAAGTAAGGTACCCGCGGCAATCGTAATTGCACTTAGGAGCAGAATTAAATTAAATCCATGCCAGATTTTCAAATGAAACGTTTCGGGTTTTGCAAGTATGCTTGCTGCGGTCGGGCCTGCAATCCAATCGCCAATAAGTCCGGGGATGCAGCCAAAAACAACACTTAGAACGGCTAAAAGTAGAGGTGGGATCCACATGGCTTTATAAGGCAGATGGATTGCATTAAATTGCTCGGGTAGCTTACCCATAAAAGGCTTGATGCCTGCCATAAATCCTGCTGATACCAATAGGATATTGGTCGCTACCGCGACGATTGTCAAATAGAGAAATAGATCTGGTGCAGCGTGTAAGGTTGCTTCGTAAATCAGGTCCTTTCCAATAAATCCAAAGGTAAGTGGAATACCGGCGCTGGAAAGAGCAGCCAGGAAACCAGCAATAGCGACGGGCATCAAAACTTTGCGTAGTCCCCGTAGAACCGTGAGGTCTCTTGTTCCGGTTTCATGGTCTATAATCCCTGTAATCAAGAATAATGCAGCTTTATATAAAGCATGTACGAGTATAAAAACACTGGCTGCAATGACGGCGTCCTTTGTGCCCAGACCCAATAAAAAAACTAAAATCCCTAAAGCAGATATGGTTGAATACGCCAGAACCCCTTTTAAGTCGGTTCTGAAAATCGAATGAAAGGCTGCATAAAGCATCGTGAGACCACCAATAAGCATAAGCGAATACGTCCAAATCGGATTGCCACCAAGAATGGGTGAAAAACGGGCTAAAAGATAGATTCCAGCCTTGACCATGGTTGCCGAATGTAGGTAGGCTGATACTGGTGTAGGTGCTTTCATGGCACCGGGTAACCAAAAATGGAAAGGGAATTGTGCTGATTTCGTAATTGCACCAAGTGCTATCAAGCCGAAGACCAAGGGAAACAGCGGGTGTTGCTGAATGACTGATACTTGGTCAATGAGTGCTGTGATATGATACGTACCGGCAATATTACCCAACAAAATAAAACCTGCCAGCAGAAAAAAACCACCGAAACCTGTAATGGATAATGCAGTTAGCGCACTTTTTCTTGAATCATTATTGTCATTGTTAAAGCCGATCAGAAAAAAAGAACTGATCGAGGTCAGTTCCCAAAAGATGAAGAGTAACAGCATATTGTCCGATAGGACAAGCCCCAGCATGGCAGACATAAAAAGGCAGAGGTAGCCAAAGAATCGGTCGATATACCGATGCCCTTTCAGATAGGCATTTGCATATAAAAAGATACAGGCTCCGATCCCAGTAATCAATAAGGTGAAAAGTAGGGACAGTCCATCCAATTTAAAATCCAGATTGATGCCTAAGGAAGGCACCCAAGACATTGATTGGACGAAATAGGAGCCACGACCAATAGGTACAATATATTGAGCAAAGTATATAAATAGAAGTACCGGTAAGAATGCGAGAATAAAACCCCATCTGGTTTTTAGGAATCGACCAAATGGAACAATAAGGCTCGATGTTATTAATCCTGACAGAACAGTAAATAGCATTTAGTCTTTGTTTTAATTTTTATTGAAGTGTTTGTTTTATTTGTCAACAAGAACCTTCTACATTTCATCGTTGCCAATGCTTATATGGCGATGAAGGTTTTTTGAAAGTTTACAATATAGTAAAAAAAAGCGAAAAAACGCTATTTTTTGGTCGTTTTTTCTCTATATAAATGATGAAATCAGGGGTTTTGTTTGGGCGAAGGGCAGATTTTTTAAGGGGAAATATATTTGTAAAAATGAAACAGCGCACTCCAATTTATTGAAAAATAGATTTTTTAATATGTAGTATGAGTAATTTATGTAATAAATATGTTAAATTTTGTTTAAAAAAATTAAAAATTCTATATTTACAGTAGACTAGTTTATCAGCCGCCAACGATTGTTGCTAATCAATTTTGTTATACCCGTTAGGATTATGGGACCTGAAGAGAAGTTATTTAGATTGTATTACAAAAGCTTGTGTCACTTTGCGTGGAAATTTGTAGGGGAATCTTCTATTGCCGAAGATTTGGTACAGGAAGCATTTATTACTTTCTTTAAGGAAAGGCAACGTATGGATGAATCTGAAAGTTTTGTGCGAAATTATTTATATACTGCGGTCCGGTTCTCTTGTTTAAAGCATATTAGGCATGAAAAGGTAAAGGAAAAGTATTGGACCCGAGTTAAGTTCAATGAGGAAGATGAGCATTCTGTTGAGCTTTCGATGATTCATACCGAAGTGCTCAATGAGGTCTATCGGATTATTGCCGAAATGCCTACTTCATGTCAGCAAATATTTAAGATGGGCTATTTTGAAGGGCTGTCGAATCTTGAAATTACCGAAAGACTTCAAATTAGTGTGAATACTGTTAAGACCCAAAAACAACGCGGAATGAAGATATTGCTGGAAAAATTGCACCCCGAATTTCTACCCATTATTATTTTTTTATTAAAATAATTTTAATTTCTTGTCACCCTTGACGAATCTATAGGGTTTCTAACCTATAGATATGAAAGCTAATACCAATTACGTAGCCAGACTCATTTATAAAATACTTCGTGGTCAAGAAACCGCGACGGAACGGGATGCTGTTGAACAGTGGCGGAAATCTGACCAGCGTAACGATGATTTGCTTGAAAGCTTTCGAGACGCAAAGAATATTGAGGGAGATCTTAATTTTTTCGCCAATTTGGATGAAGATGAGGCTTGGGGTAATATTCAGCAGACTCCTAAGAAAATAAAGAAAAATTATGGTCTTTTTCTTCGTGTTGCCGCCATTTTCATTGTACTATTAGGAGCATCACTCTTTTATCTATTTCAGCAGGACGGGGAAGTGTCTGACAAAGTAGCATCTACTACTCCTGTAAAAAAAGATATTTCACCTGCACAGCCAGGTGCCTTATTAGTCTTGGCAGATGGATCAGTTTTGCCTTTGGAGAAGTCGAACAAAACAGTAGATCAAAAAATAGTTGCTTTAGCGAATAAAGATAATGGCAAGAATATGGATATTCCAGTAAAGGAGGCTCCTCTCCAATTTAATACATTGGTTGTTCCTAAAGGCAATTTTTATAAGCTGACCTTAGAAGATGGTACTCACGTATGGATTAATGCTAACTCCCAACTCAAATTTCCTATAAAATTTAAAGATAATGAACGTCGTGTCTACTTGGAAGGTGAAGCTTATTTTGAGGTAGCACATGAGTCTGGGCGTCCTTTTTTTGTGGAATCTAGGGAAAACGAAGTGAAGGTATTGGGGACACATTTCAATATTAACGCTTACAACAGTAATGTCCGTACGACGCTGTCTTCAGGAAGTGTTCAGGTCAGCCATTCGGGCAATGTTGTTGTTTTGGAGCCCGGGGAATACGCGAATCTTGTAGGGGAACAGCTTCGGAAAGGAAAGGCAGATTTGGAACACGATCTATCATGGCATAACAATCAGTTTTACTTTAAGAAAGAAACCATTGTTGAAATTGCCTCAACACTATCTAAGTGGTATAACATACAAGTTAAATTTAAAAAAGATGTTGCATTAGATAAAGTGTATACTGGCAACTTTAAGCGTGATGTTAAGTTATCGGAAGTTTTGGAAATGCTTACTTACGTCTGTGATTTGAAATTTGAGTTTCAAGGAAAAGAATTAATTGTAGAAAACAAATAAAAAGGAGTGCTTATGTAAGAGAAATAATACCTAACCTTGAGGCCTTATATATAACAATAGAACAGGAATGTTGCAGCATCCCTGTTCCGGAATGATCAAAAAGGCCTAAAAAATTAAAAAGCGAATTAAGTAAACCCAATTAACCACAAAGAGTAAATGTATGAATAACTTACCATTTGGCAAAACGTGGCGACTGATACCTCATGACCCTCGGTTTTGTAAACCTTTACGTATTATGAAAATTAGTACCTGTCTTCTTTTCGCCTTTGTGACCGGAGTTCAAGCCAACGGCATTGCGCAAAAAGTTACTTTGAAGATGAAAAATGCTCGGATTGAGGAGGCACTCAATGCAATTTCCAAACAATCCGATCTGCAGCTATTTTATGGGGAAAATATTGATTCTAAAGTCAGGGTCAATGTGAATTTAAAAAATGCTACAGTAGAAGAAGCATTGAATTCAGTTTTGCGCAGTAATCATATCGACTATAAGATTATTGCCAATACGATCTCAGTGAATGGTGATGCAGATAATCGTTCTACCATAAATACTTTGCAACAGGTTGTTTCTGGAACTATTAAGGATCAAAACGGAAAAGCTTTGAGCGGAGTCACTGTGTCAGTGAAGGGGACTTCCATATTAACTCAGACAGATGAATCTGGGAATTTCAGGATTAATGCTTCAGCCAATGCTGTTTTGATTATACGATTTATTGGCTATTCACAGAAAGAGGTAGCGGTGGGAGGACGCAGTAGTATTGCTATTGAATTGGAATCCGATGAAAGACAGTTGGATGTAGTTGATGTTGTTTCTACAGGTTATCAAAATTTAAATAGAAAACTATTTACTGGGGCCGCGACTACAATAAAAGGATCAGATATTAAGCAGGACGGTATTACCGATGTTAGTAGGATGTTGGAAGGACGAGTAGCGGGGGTATCCGTACAAAATGTATCTGGAACTTTTGGTGCAGCACCTAAAATACGCGTCCGTGGAGCGACTTCAATTACAGGTGATAATAAACCGCTATGGGTTGTTGATGGCGTTATTTTGGAAGATGTTGTAAATATATCGAATGAACAATTATCTTCTGGTGATGTCAATACACTGATTGGTTCCTCCGTCGCTGGAATCAATGCGGATGACATTGAAAGTTTCAATATCTTGAAAGATGCTGCGGCAACAGCACAATATGGTGCTAGGGCGATGAACGGCGTAGTCGTAATTACTACCAAAAAAGGAAGAATAGGAAAACCGTTAATATCGTATACAGGTAATTTTTCGACCTTTTTGAAGCCAACGTATAACGATTATAATATCATGAATTCTTCAGATCAAATGTCGGTTTATTCAGAACTGGCGCGTAAAGGCTGGCTTAATCACTCTAGTGCATCAAGAGCTGAGAACGGTGGCGTTTATACCAAAATGTATCACTTGATCAATTCATATAATGAAACTAATGGAAAATTTGGGCTAGAAAATACGCCTGAAGCTCGAAACAAATTTTTGAGTAGATACGCGCTTGCTAATACGGATTGGTTTGATGTTTTGTTCAAAAACTCATTTATGCAGGAGCATGGTGTAAGCGTTTCATCAGGTACTGATAAATCCCAGTTGTATATGTCAACAAGTTATTTAAACGATAATGGATGGGCCGTTGGAAATAAAGTACAACGCTATACGACAAATATCAATGCTTTATTTAATCTGTCAGAAAAATTAACGCTTAATTTTATTACTACGGGTTCCATTCGTAATCAAAAAGCTCCCGGCACAGTAGGAAGAGTGAGTAATCCTGTTGAAGGAAAATATTCTAGAGATTTTGATATTAATCCTTTTAGCTACGCCCTCAATACGAGCCGAACAATGACGGCCTATGATGAAAATGGGAATAGGGAAAGTTTTACGCGAAACTTTGCTGACTTTAATATTTTAGACGAATTGGATAACAATAGTTTGGACCTGAGTATGTTGGATTTAAAAATTCAAGGTGGGGCAAATTATAAGTTTTCCAAGCATTTAAAATATGATGTGTTAGCTTCGATGCGCTACGTAAAAAGTGGTAATGAACATAAAGTAAGGGAAAGTTCCAATATGGCAAATGCGTATAGGGCTGACTACGATTCTTATGTTCAAGATAATAATCGCTTCCTATACCGAGACCCAGCCCATCCTGAATTACAACCAGTAGTTGTACTTCCTTATGGAGGATTTTATAATACCAACGATGATTTCTTAAAATCATATATGGTTAGAAACTCATTTGAGTACGATAATACTTTTAATGAAAAGCATCTTGTAAATATTTATGCATTCCAAGAGTTACGTATTGCTGATCGTCAAGCTAGAAGTATGATTGGTTACGGGTATCAATATGATAAAGGGGGAGTGCCATTTATCGATCCGAATATTATAAAACAGGCGACATTAAACAACCTGAATTATTATTCAATGGGACATAAGTATGACCGCTTTTCGGCATTCATGACGCGGGCTGCATATTCCTATGATGGAAAATACTCTATCAACTTTACTGGTCGTTATGATGGATCGAACCAGTTAGGAAGTTCTAAGACAGCACGATGGTTACCCACTTGGAATATTTCGGGCGCATGGAATGTTGATGAAGAAGCATTCATGCAAAATCAGGATATCTTAAATAAATTAACGATTCGTGGTACCTATGGTCTAACAGCGAGCCTTGGTAATGCAACCAATTCAGCATTAGTACTCCGCAATGGAAGTGCCTTAAGACCCTATTTAGATGAAATAGAATCTGTAATGAATATACAGTATATTGAAAATAAGGATCTAACTTGGGAAAAACAATACGAAACCAACCTCGGTTTCGATATGAGTTTCTTCAAAAGTAAATTGAACCTGACCGTTGATTTATATAATCGAAATGGTTTTGATTTGATTAGTCCCTTGCGTACTTCTGGTATAGGAGG
The DNA here is from genome assembly GCA_031253985.1 of Sphingobacterium sp. Taxonomy (GTDB): domain Bacteria; phylum Bacteroidota; class Bacteroidia; order Sphingobacteriales; family Sphingobacteriaceae; genus Sphingobacterium. The sequence goes on along the minus strand of JAIRVH010000222.1, from coordinate 27,118 downwards.
CCAATATTTGATTACAGCCAATTATGCTGATATGAATTCTAAAGGTATTGAGGTGACATTGAGTGGACCGATTATCAAGAATGATTCGTTCAGCTGGAGAAGCAATTTCAATTTTGGTTACAATAAAAACAAAGTGACAAAGTTAACGAGCCCCCAATCTATTTTTAATTTGGTAACGGCTGATGGTGGGCCGCAAGAAGGTTATCCATATCGTGGATTATATTCCATCGAATTTACAGGGTTAAATCACGACACCGGTATTCCTGAATTTATCAATGAAAAGGGAGAAAAAGGTATTGATGTTTATATGCAGAGTCTCGAAACGAAGCACCTGAAATACGAAGGACCTACGGATCCTAAATTAACAGGAGGTTTTTATAATTCATTAAGTTATAAAGGCTTTACATTAAATGCATTATTTACATTTTCAGCGGGCAATAAAATTAGGTTAAATCCGTCATTCGCTACATCCTATTCTGATTTAGATGCGATGCCAAATGAATTTAAGGATCGATGGACAATGCCTGGAGACGAAACCATAACAAATATTCCATCGATTTTAAATGTTGAGGCTGCCAATACGATTAGTGGTCAGTACCCCTACAATACCTACAATTATTCTACCGTGAGAGTTGCTGATGGGGGGTTCGTTAGGTTAAAACAATTGGCATTAGCGTACACGCTACCATCCAATTTTCTCAAATCTATCAAAGCAAATCACGCTTCGATTGGTATAACTGCGAATAACTTCTGGTTGATTTATTCGGATAAAAAACTAAAAGGCCAAGACCCGGAGTTTTTTGCATCAGGGGGAGTTGCCCTACCAATACCTAAGCAGTATACTTTGTCTTTAAAAGTTGGATTTTAATAAATAATGTTAAAATGAAAAGAAGAAATTTAATTCTATATATGGCGTTGTCTAGCTTATTTGTTGCAACAAGTTGTAATAAATTTCTGGAACATCAACCCGATGATCGTACTGAACTAAATAATGCTGTTAAAGTAGCAGAATTATTAGCAAATGCTTATCCACATGGTAATTATATTACTATGGCAGAGTCGATGAGTGATAATGCTGGAGATAAAGGTGGAACAACACGAGAATTGCCCAATTCATCTGCTTGGAATTACGTCGATCAAGTAGATCCAACTGACATAGATACGCCACCATATTATTGGAATGCTTGTTATAAAGCGATAGCAGCAGCAAACTATGCACTTGAGGCCATAGATAAAGCGGGTAATACAGAAGAATATGCTGCCAGCAGAGGTGAAGCTTTGCTCGCACGTGCCTATGCTCATTTTATGCTAGTAACATTCTTTGCGAAAGCTTATGATCCAGTGACTGCTAAAACGGACCTCGGTATACCTTATGTTACACTTCCGCAAAAAGTCGTCGAAGGCAATTATACACGTGGTACTGTTGCCAGCGTTTATGAAAATATTGAAAAAGATTTGACAGAAGGCCTTCCATTGATTAAAAACAACAAATATGTCGTTCCGAAATACCATTTCACAACACAGGCGGCCCATGCTTTTGCTACTCGTTTTTACCTATTCAAAAAAGAATACGCGAAGGTTGTTGAACACGCCAATGCACTATACCCAGGTTCGACGGTAGTAGAGGATCTACGTCCGTGGAATACAACTTATAATGCGTTGGGATATTACGAATTACAAGCAATTTATACCAATTCGACAGAGGCGGCGAATATTTTGCTCCAAGAATCTCAGAGTGAGTGGGGAAGAAGTTATGCTGGTTATAATTACGGTTTAAGTTCTAGTTTGTTGGGGATATTTAGTCCGGCAAATAATCCTAGTGGAAAACAATTGGCGATGGCAACTAAGATTTTTGGAGGAACTGAGATGGTTTACAATATTCCCAAATTCAAGGAACATTTTGTAAAGGAATCGATTAATGCAACTATCGGTGACGCCTATAATATGGTGCCACTACTTACCGCTGAAGAAGTTTTGTTTAACAGAGCGGAAGCAAATGCGATGCTAGGAAATAGCGCACAGACAATCGGTGATCTTGATAAGTACCTTTCAAAGCGTATTATAAATTATTCAGCTACGGCCGACAAATTCTCCGTAGAAAAAGCGAAAAACTTTTATCAGAATTCATCAGATAAAGATGCTTTAGTATCATCTATTCTAACTTTTAAACGAATGGAATTTATGCATGAAGGCATACGCTGGTTTGATATCGTCCGATTGAAAATTCCGATCGAACATGTTAGTGCTAATGGCAAGAATAAAATTATATTGGGTGCAGATGACCCAAGGAGAGTGATACAAATACCTCAGGACGCCATTGCTGCTGGACTTGAAGCTAATCCTAGGTAATGTCGACTTTTAAAAATTGAATTATGAAAAAGAAATTTAAAAATATATTTTTTCTACTGCTTGTGTCTTCGCTGATTTTCGGATGTAACGATAAAGACAAGCTGACATCGGATATTGTAGGTCTAGGAGGAGATACTTGGACCAAGACAGAGGTAGACGATTGGATAGGCAAAAATTTTACTACGCCATACAATATCGAAGTAAAATATAAATGGGATAGATCTGAACTACCAGAGATATATAAGAATGTAATTCCAGTGCAAGAGCGGTTGGTTATTCCAGTGATGGATATTATCAAAAAAACTTGGATTGAACCTTATATCGCTATTAAGGGGGAGAATTTTATGAAAAAGTATACCCAAAAGCAGTTTTTTTTGGCTGGAAGTCCTTCCTATAATAGCAACGGTACTATTACGCTAGGTACAGCTGAAGCCGGACGGAAAATTGTTTTGCTGGACCTGAATACATTTGACCCTGATAACAAGCCTGCGGTGCGACAAATATTGCATACAATGCACCATGAGTTTGGACACGTCCTGAACCAAAATATTGCTGTGACGCCTGATTATCAAAGAATAACTCCTTCCGACTATACGGCAACTTGGTTCAATATCTTTAGGGGGGCTTATAGCAGTACGGCTGCTTTGGATAAGATTATGTATGAAGCTGATTTTTGGGGTAAAGGTTTTGTAACGCCTTATGCGAGATCTAACAAGGACGATGATTTTGTCGAAACATTATCTACACTACTTGAAGGCGGAGACGCTTATTATAATAATATCGTCAATAACTTATTTGTTTATGAAGGGCAATATATTAAAAGAAATGGAAAAGGTATTTATGAGCAAAATACCGATGCGAGAAATAAACTTTTAAAGAAGAAGGCGATCGTAACCACTTATATGAAAAATGAATGGGGAATTACGTTATCAGATCTTCAAATTAAAACGCAAGAGGCTATAGAGGCTAATTCTCCAACACCAGCATTTAGCGAACTGTTAGGACCGCAAAAAACTTATAGTACGATTGCCGTCAATCCTCAGAAATTGTCGGGTTTATCGGCTAAATTTTTGACAGCATTCAATACATCTAATGCTACATTGCAGGCAAATATGGGTCTATATGTCGATAATATTTCCTTAATTTTCAGTACTGCAAATAGAGTTATCCTTCGTGTGAATTTTATGGATCCTACAGTTGCTGTTGGTGCAGGTTATAATGCTGATTTTAATTATACAATTACAAAGATAGACGGAGATTTAAAATTGACTTATACGAATCCACAGCCAACGAATGCAAATGCGAGAGCAATAGAAGCTTCCGTCTTGCCGATTGTTAATTATTTTTCTAATCAGACTTTTACAATGAGGTGGGTAGATGATATCATTCCGCAGTCAAAAGGAATCTTTGGTGGGCTAGTCAATAAAAATGATCCGACGTCTTATGTTTTTGGAACGTTGTAATGAAAGAAGAAACGCAAATTAGAACAAGATGAAAAAGTACTTATTATTTTATATATTATTTATTGTCGCCTTCTCGAGCTGTCAGAAAGATAAAACTTCGCCAGTTTTGGATGATGTTGACGTCAGATTGGCGGATAGTCTCGCTCAGTATCAAGCTACGCTTGCTAGTGCTCAATATGGTTGGAAAGCCTATCTTCTAACTAATATTGATATAGCCGTAGATTTTACAATGAAATTTAATGACAAAAATCGCGTTGTAATGACTGCTGAATACGGAGCTAGTGAGGAAGAAAGCTCCTATAGACTTAAAGCATTGCAACGTCCGACGTTGCTGTTTGATACCTATTCTATATTACACGAGCTTTCTGATCCCAATCCCAATGTGTTAGGAGGAGGGGTCGGAACTGGTTATAAAGCAGATTTTGAATTTGCAGTAATTTCAGCTACCAAGGATAAAATTGTCTTGGAAGGGACTTTCAATAAAAGTAAACTTATTTTGGTGCGGGCGGAATCGAAAGTTGATTTGGAATCAACCTTTGATGAAACCACCTCCATGCAGGAGAAGTTGTCTCAGATACACACCTATTTTAAAAGAACTGAAATCGGTGGAAAAAATTACGAAGCTAAAATTGATATAGGAAATAAACGTATCAATTTTATTTCCTCAGAGACCGGTGATAATGTGGGAAGTAATTTTTATGTCGTCAAAAATGAGGTTAGATTTTTTAATCCAATAGTGATTGGCAAGGATAGTATTGTGAGTCTTTCAGATGTAAAGTATGATCCTTCTGGCTTTTTATCGGCAAGTTCAGGATCTTTAAATATGAAGATTACAGAATCAATTACGCCAATGAATTATGATAAGACCGCAGTAACGCGTTTTTGGAGATCAGATCGTCAGATTTCTTTTTCGGCTTGGGTTAAGGATGGTGTAGAAGACTATTTGAATGACAATAGTGTTTCTGTAGGTACAGGAATGAACAGAAGGATTGCCTGGTTGGATTATGGTCCTGGTTATGATTTGCTTGGATATGCTCAAGGCAATTCGTTGTATTTCGGTACTGCGATTGCTAGTACGATTGACTTACAAACGGGGCTTATTAAGTATCAGTATGTAGGAGCTTTGGGAACCATTCCAGCAGCCTATAGAAATATAATTTTACAAACAGCACTTGATTTTACGGATCCAAAAGGATTATACGTTATCGAAACAGCGCTAGGACAATATGATTTAGTAACTGTGTCCGATGCGCGAAAATGGATTAGTTTTGGGCGGTAGTCAATCCATTTTTCAGAATGTTGGAAATCTTTTTAAGAAAAATTTAGGATATGACAAGGAGATACACATTGTGTGTGTCTCCTTCTTAATGATTTTGGATAGAATAAAATAATAGTTGTTTAAGCTAATTAATGATTTAAATGATGTATTGGAAAGAAATAATAAATGGCGATAATTTGCCAAAGTTAGTCCGCCTTCTTTCACAGATTGGACTACTATCTATAGCCTTGTTGATTGCACATTATTCTACATATCAATATCTTCCAGATTGGACCAATACGATTATTTCTTTTATTGTAGAACTGTTTACGATTCCATTGATATTTATGATCATATTTATTTGGATAATATCATTTTTTTTTCTTGCATTTAAAAAAGAGCATAGAGCTGATTGGATCATGAGTATACTTTATTCTTCAGCGACTATTATCTTAGTGTTGGTTGGAGATTCTTTGGTGTAAAAAATATGGGGAATTTCAAGGTTCCTAGCCCAGTATATTTCGATGATTTTGATCGACTGATTGCTAGGTCTCTTATCTATTTTTTACCATTAGTGACTAGATTTAGTTTTTCAAGAACTCTCAAATTTATCATTTATACTCTCTATAGTTTTAGGTTAATTAGTTTTGGAAGGATTTGGTTTTTGTTTTCTTTTAGTATTTGCCCTTATTAAATTGGAACTGAAATTCTGCCTTTGGTGAAATTAATAGAATTTGGCTGCCAAAAATTAAAATAATTGATCTACTAAAAAATTATTAGTTATAAAAGAAGTCTTTAAAACACACATAAAGTTCGGAAGCTATATCTGGGGTATTGCTACGATCCTAATTATTGTAATGCTATCTTATGAAGGACTTGAAAAAGGGCTCTATCTGGGAACATTGCTATTGTTAGGAGTATTTGCATTAACCTGGTATTTTACCTTCTTTTTTAAACGGTATTGTATTGAAGGCGATAAGCTTTTTATTAAGACAGTCTCAGGTACAAAGTCTGTAGATATTACTTCTATACGAAAATTAGAAACAGATAAGGTAGACTGGTTTGGAACGATGAGACTTACAATTATAAGACCTTATAGAAAAGGTATGCTGTTACATTATAATTTGGCTGACGATATATTCGTCGATCCGGAAAGTCCTACTGAGTTTATCGAAAAATTAAAACAGATTGCACCGAATATCGATGTCATAGCAGGTAAATAGGCTGGAGTTTTAAGTCTACTTTTAGAACTATCTCAGCTGTTAAACCTAAAGTTGTTTATACTGGACGACTCTAACTTTATGCCAATAGGAGGTTCTCCTCTGATATAGAAGATAATTTGAAATAAATATGAGACTTCCCTATACATTAAATTGGCGATATCCATTTGGAATTTTCGCTAATAAATATGGACGGTGGCATCTCTTGTTACAATTAAAATTGACTTTTTGACAATAAGTTATTTTTTTTGATCCGTTCCTCTTTTTTATCTTTACCCCCCTTAAAGCAGTTATCTTTTATTTTTTTACTGCCGATTTTCTAAGTTTATAAGTACAAAAAAGCATATGAGATTCCGCTTGGTAACTTTTTTGTGTAAATAATAAAAAATATTTAGCACTTTTACCAAACAATTATTAATCACTTATTTTAAGTGTACGCTAATGTCCTAAAATAACCCCCGACGAATTACAATTTGTAATTGAGGAATGTCTAACTATGCAGAAGGAAGAAGTATTATTTAAAACACACTATAATGGGCTGTGCCACTTTGCCTGGAAAATTGTCGGTGATTTAGCTGTGGCAGAAGATCTTGTGCAAGACGCTTTTGTTGCTTATTTTAAAAATACTGAGCAGATCAGTGACAATGAGATTGCGATTAAGAATTATTTGTATAGCGCTGTTCGTTTTGCTTGTTATAATCATATCCGCCACGAAAAAGTACAACAGCGATATTGGAATGTTGTCGGTTTTACGGAAGAGGATAATATTGCTCTTGAATTAAATATGATTCACAGTGAGGCTATTCAGGAAATTTACAAAATTATTGAACAGATGCCAACCTCTTGTCAACAGGTTTTTCGCCTTGGATATTTGGAAGGCTTATCTAATCTTGAAATAACCCAAGAACTCAAAATTAGTATCAATACCGTAAAAACCCAAAAGCAGCGCGGTATGAAAATGCTCTTAAAACGGCTGAACCCTGAGTTTTTACCCCTTATTATTTTTTTGTTAAAAAATATTTAAATTCTTGTCACCCTTTTTCCTGTCTTAAGTTTCTTTACTCTACAAAATGGAAGAAAACTCAGGACATATCTCTCAGCTGCTTCAAAAATTTTTATTTGGTCAATTGACTGATGTAGAAAAACTGCAATTTGAAGAATGGCTACAAGCTAATGACCAAAATAGACAGCTTTTAGAATCCTTTCGAAAAGCGAAGAATATCGAACAAGATTTAGCTATTGTTAAGCAATTGGATGCAAATAGAGCATGGGAAAAACTTAACAACAAGGGTAAAAAACCTAATCATAAATGGTTTATCGGTATTGCAGCATCATTACTCCTATTGGCTAGCTTTTTCTATCTGTGGCAGAACTACCATTTGCGAACAGATGATACCATACATACTTCGGCTTCGTATTTGGTGCAAGATGTCGAACCGGCACGGAGTGGCGCCATCTTGCAGCTGTCAAATGGTGAAAAAATTGCGCTCAATGATAAAACTTCGAAGACATATGATAGCAATAAAACATTTGTAGGAAACGGGAGGGAATTAGTCATTAAAAATAATAAAAGCCAGCGTGAATCTCGTTTGAATTCGCTCATTGTGCCGCGTGCAAGTTTTTACAAAATTACATTGAGTGATGGTACCAGAGTATGGGTCAATGCGCAGTCTAATTTAAAATTCCCAGCACAGTTTTCCGAAAATGAAAGAAGGGTTAGTTTAGAAGGAGAGGCTTATTTTGAAGTGGCACACGACGCCAAAAAACCTTTTTTTGTTGAGTCAAAAGCGGGTGAAATCAAAGTATTGGGCACCCATTTCAATGTATTTGCTTATCACGACGATATACGTGCAACTTTAGTAGAGGGAAAGGTCGAAGTAAGGCAGCATGAGAATAAACTGGAACTGAATCCAGGAGAGTTCGCTTCCCTTTCAAAAAATAATATGATAAAAGGGAGTGCTGATATTCAGCAAGATTTAGCCTGGCATAACAATGAATTCTACTTTAAAAAGGAAACGATTGTAAATATTGCCCATCAATTGTCCCGATGGTACGATCTAGATGTGAAATTTAGAGGTAATGTACAACTCAACAAAGAATATAGCGGCAGTATACAGCGGGATGTGAAACTTTCTCAGGTGCTGGAGATGCTATCTTACGTCAGCAATCTCCGATTTGAAATTCATGGCAAAGAATTGATCATTGAGAACAAAAGCTAACTTATTTTAAACAAATATATAAACTAATTCAGCGAGGCTTATGATATAATTATACACTACAATCATTAAATGCCCAAAAGGAGAACAGGAATGTTGGCGCATCCCTGTTCAGTAATGTGATCAAAAGGGCTCATAACTTAAAAGTGAACTATTAATTACCTAATTAACCACAAAATGTAAATGTATGAATAACTTACCATTTAGCAAAGCCTGGTCCTTGTTACCCCAAGACCATCGGTTTTGCAAACCCTTACGTATTATGAAAATTAGTACATGCCTTTTATTCGCATTTGTAACCGGTGTTCATGCAAAAGGAACAGCACAAAAAGTTACATTGAAAATGAGGAATGCACGGATTGAGGAAGCGCTCTCCGCAATATCCAAGCAGTCCAATCTACGCGTTCTCTATAGTGAAAATTTGAATGCAAAATCTCGTGTTACAGTTGATTTAAAAAATGCTTCTGTAGAAGAGGCGTTAAACTCAATTTTAAGCGATAAAAATATCGAGTATAAGATTATTGCAAATACAATTTCTATCAATAGTAATGTAAAGAACCAAGATGTTTTCGAGAGCATCCAACAGTCGATCAGCGGAACGGTTAAAAATGCTAACGGAAATCCGCTGGCCGGCGCTACAATCACGGTCAAAGGAACTTCCATTTCCACGCAAACAGATGCAGACGGGCATTTTAGGATAAATGCTGGCGGAAATGCGGTGTTGGTTGTCCGCTATATAGGATTTAACAATACGGAGGTTGCTGTCAATAATAGAAATACAGTATCTATCGTATTGGATTCTAATGAAAATCAAATCGAGGAAGTTGTTGTAACGGGGCTTGGAGCTAAGATTGACAAACGAACCTTTACAGGGGCTACAGCCAAAGTTGATATGAAAGATATCGAACTAGGTGGGCTTCCTGATCCATCGAGAGCATTGGAAGGCCGTGTTGCTGGGGTTTCGGTTCAAAACACAACCGGAACTTTTGGATCGGCTCCGAAAATTAGGGTCCGCGGCGCGACGTCAATTTACGGTAGTTCAAAACCGCTTTGGGTAATTGATGGGATTATCATAGAAGATGTGTCAAACGTATCTTCAGATGATCTGTCTTCAGGAGATGCATTGACCCTAATCAGTTCAGCCGTCGCCGGCTTAAATGCCAACGACATCGAGTCATTTACTGTGTTAAAGGATGGTTCTGCAACCTCGATATATGGAGCCAGAGCTATGGGGGGCGTTATTGTTATTACAACAAAGAAAGGAAAAGCTGGTAGAAATTCTGCAAATTATGTGGGCGAGTTTACTTCAAGAGCGATTCCTTCTTATAATAACTTCAATATCATGAACTCGCAGGAGCAGATGGCATTTAATCAAATTCTTGAACAAAGGGGATGGTTAACAATGGCTGATGTGGCAAGTAGATCCGAATCGGGTGTCTATGGGAAAATGTATGAATTGATCAAGTCAGGTCAAATAGAAAATACACAAGAAGCGAGAAACGCTTACTTAAGGAAAGCGGAATACCGAAACACAGATTGGTTTAAACAATTGTTCAGCCGGACAATCATGCAGAATCACTCAGTCAGTCTTTCTTCAGGTACAGAAAGAGCACAATACTATACCTCTATCAGTGGAGTTTTTGATAATGGCTGGGCGCGTAAATCAGATGTGAAACGTTATACAGGGATGTTTAATGCTTCCTACGATTTATTTGATAATCTTAAATTAGATTTGCGAACAAATGGATCCTATCGGGATCAGCGGGCTCCTGGTACATTAGGTTCTTCTGTGGATCGAGTTTCCATGGAAATTAAACGGGATTTCGACATTAACCCTTATAGTTATGCATTAAATACTTCACGGACACTTGATCCTAATGAATTCTATACACGGAATTATGCACCATTCAATATCCTTCATGAATTGGACAACAATTACATGGATATAAATGCTGCCGATATTAAATTTCAAGGAGAATTGCGATGGAAGCCGATTAAGGCATTGGAATTGGGGTTATTGGCCGCTACAAGATATCAGCAAACATCGCAACAGCACTATATTAAAGATCAGTCAAATCAGGCATTAGCTTATCGTTGGATGCCTACTACGTTTATTCGTGATGCAAATCCTTTCTTATATACTGATCCGAGTGATCCTTATGCTGTGCCAGTTTCTGTCTTACCATATGGCGGTATCTATAATCGTACAGACAATAAGATGTTAACAAAGGATTTCCGTTTTACAGCAGCTTTCGACAAAACTTTTAAAGAGATTCATAAGATTTACGCATTTGCTGGAGCTGAAACGAATTCTGTGGATCGAAATCAGAACTGGTTTAGAGGTTGGGGTTTGCAATATGATTTAGGGGAAATTCCATTTATAGATTATAAGTTGTTTAAGAAAAGCCAGGAAGAAAATGCTGATTATTATTCCATTGATAGAAGAAAAAATGGTGATATAGCTCCTGCTCGTAACAGACAAGTAGCATTTTATGGAACCGCCAATTATACATTTGACAACCGATATACTATTAATGGTACATTACGCTACGAAGGGACCAACCGTTTAGGTCGTACAACGTCTGCACGTTGGATGCCGACATGGAACGTTTCAGGAATGTGGAATGTCATGGAAGAAGATTTCTTTAAAAACTTGAATACGCCATTTTCGAATTTAAGTTTCAAGGGGTCTTATAGTTTAACGGCAGATAGAGGACCGGATTTCGTCACCAATTCGAAGATTATTATTCAAAGTTATAATCCATGGCGTCCGAATACCGCAGATAAAGAAACAGGTCTTAATATTTCTGATTTAGAAAATTCGGAACTTACCTATGAGAAGAAGCATGAGTTAAATATAGGTACTTCCATTGGTTTATTTAAGAACAGGATCGCATTGGATGTTGATTACTATAAACGTAAGAATTTTGACTTAATCGGTATTGTCAATACGCAGGGACTTGGCGGCGAAATTTCGAAATATGGTAACGTTGCCAATATGGAATCACATGGATTGGAATTCAGTCTTTCGGCAACAATATTGAAAAAGCAAGATTTTTCGTGGGTTTCTAGCTTTATTTACACCAAAGCGAAAAACAAGATTACCGCTTTGGAAAACAATAGTCGAGTTGCGGACTTAATTGCTGCTGGAGGATACGGACGGGTTGGTTATCCCGTAAGACCGCTATTTTCCATTCCATTTAATCGACTTCTTCCAAATGGTCTGCCCGTCTACAATTACATCGATGGAACAGAGACAACAACAGGAGTGTATTTTCAGGAGCGTAAGCAAATTGACTGGTTGAAGTATGAGGGGCCAACTGAACCGACCGATATGGGAAGTTTTGGGAACGTATTTTCATATAAGAATTTTAAGCTCAATGTATTTATCACCTATTCCTTTGGAAATGTAGTTCGATTGGATCCAGCATATAAAACAGGTTATTCGGACTTAAATGCTACACCAAGGGAATTTTGGGATGCCTGGACTGTTCCTGGAGAGGAAGCATTTACGAATATTCCTGTGATTTTGGATAGACGTTTTATCCGAAACAACAGTCAATACGATTATGCTTATAATGCCTATAATTATTCAACGGAAACTGTTGCAAAGGGTGATTTTATTCGTTTGAAGGACATTTCCTTATCTTATGAGCTACCAAAATATTTTGTGCAATCCCTTAAGATGAACAATCTTGGTGTACGATTCAATGTGATCAATCCTTGGTTAATTTATGCGGATAAGCGCCTTAATGGGCAAGATCCAGAATTTGTTAACTCTGGGGGAGTGGCATTACCGATTGCGAAACAATATACATTAACCTTAAAAATGGGATTCTAGCATATGAAAAAGAGATTATCATATATATTAATTTCGGCGGGAATAATAGCAACAAGCTTTTCTTCCTGTAAGAAATATTTGGATGAATTGCCTGATAATAGGGCTGAACTAAATACAACAGACAAAATAGGGAAAATGCTCGTTGGGGCTTATCCAGAGAATGCTTATGTTATGGTAGCTGAGTTATCTTCTGATAATGTGGATGACGTTGGGCCAGTTTACTTAAACTACGCACGCTTCATAGAACAAATATATAAATGGCAAGATATTACTGAAACGAGTAATGATGGAATTGATCGTATTTGGGGAGCGTGTTATGGAGCGATTGCTAATGCAAATGCAGCTTTGCAAGCTATTGATGAACAGGGGAATCCGGCGAGCTTAAAAGCGCAGCGCGGTGAAGCGTTGTTGGCACGGGCTTATAACCATTGGATTCTTGTCAATATGTTTGCACAGAATTATTCGAAAAAGTATTCGACAACAGATTTGGGTGTTACTTATATGACGAAAGGAGAAACTACCCTAAATCCTAAATATGAACGTAATACTGTTCAGGAAGTTTACGATTTTATTAAAAAGGATATAGAAGAAGGTTTACCATTAATCAATGACGCTTCTTACGCCAACTCCAGTGTTGCAAAATATCACTTTAACCGAGCCGCAGCTTATACCTTTGCATCGCGTGTTGCATTATTTATGGAAGATTGGACAAAGGCAGTCGAGTATTCCACCGAAGCGTTAGGAAACAATCCAACAGCGACTTTGCGTGATTATGCAACGATTGCATCCTTTTCTGCTGCAATTAATAATACAACGAGAGAGTATAATGCGAGCTCAGTGAAAGCTAATTTCTTAGTAGCTACGGCTTATTCAGCGATGGGGACAACTTTTGGGGGGTATTCAACCAATAACAGAATCAGTCACGGTGGATCTATTGCTATGACGGAGACAGCGTTTGCTGCTCAGCCTTTTGGGAGAGCCGCGACATCAACGGATTATAGAATTCGTGCATTCTCCTATACGAGTACGACGGCAAATAAAGTGATTTTTCCGCATGTTGCCTACATTTTTGAATATACTGATCAAGTTGCGGGAATTGGATTTTCACGAGGAGTCTATACGCCAATCACTTCGGAAGAAGCTTTATTGAATAGGGCGGAAGCAAATATTCATCTTAAGAATTATGCGGCAGCAATTACTGATATGCAAATCCATATTAATAACAATACGATTAGCAAGCCTGGAACAATAAGTGAGGCTTCGATTAACAACTGGGCGAATTCATTTGCATATTTTACGCCTACAGCTCCAACACCGAAAAAGAAATTGAACCCGGATTTTCAGATTGAAAGTGGTACACAGGAAAATATGATCCATGCAGTATTATCGCTTAAACGGCTTCAGTTTCTTCATACTGGCTTAAGATGGTTCGACGTAAAACGTTATGGTATTGAAATAACCAGAAGGGTCGCTCCTGCGGTCAACAATGGAACGATGACTTTTACTGTTACCGATAATACGCTATCGATCCGAGATCCTCGTCGTGCAATTCAATTACCACAAGATGTAATAAGTGCAGGTTTAACACCAAATCCTAGATCAAATGAAATTAAGTAATAAACTATTTATGTTATTAACTTCATGCGGAGTGTTGTTTTCTGCATGTAACAAAGAGGATAAATTAAATTCCAATAGTGTTTTTGTTGATTCAACAATACCAAAAAACGCTTTGGACAATTACCTCTATAAAAACTATATTCTACCCTACAATGTCGAGATACTGTACAAGTACGTCGATAAAGAATCTGATATGAGCTATCGGTTGGTACCTGCACCTTTTGAATCTTCTATAAGATTGTCCAAACTTATGCTATATCTTGTTATGGAGCCATATTCAGAAGTGACTGGAGGTAAGGAATTCCTTAAAAATAACTTTCCAAAATTAATTACGTTTACTGGTTCAGCTCCAATTCAAACGAACGGTGTCATGATTTTGGGAACAGCAGAATCAGGTACAAAAGTAGCGTTGTATAATTTGTTGGAATTAAATGAAACCAGTGGTAAAAACCCCGCTTTTCTGACGACCCGATTTTTCAAAACAGTTCACCATGAGTTTCAACATATTCTAAATCAGAATAAGCCTTATCCAAGTAATTTTAAGGAGATCACAGGTACTGGTTACGTGGAGGATGACTGGAATGCGAAATATCCTGCCAATGCTACGGGTATCGGAGCAGCGATCGCAGCAGGCTTTATCTCACCGTATGCTTCTAAGGCCGATACTGAGGATTTTGCTGAACTGTATTCGTTCTATGTTACGCGGAGTCAAGCTGATTTTGATGCCATGCTGAATGTTGAAAATTCTACGGCAGCGGGAAGGGCTTTGATCCTTTCAAAATTGGCAATTGTGAAAAATTATATGAAATCTGAGTGGGGAATTGATATGGATCTTTTAAGAGCCAATATCCTTGCTCGTTATCCTAATCTTAGCACGTTTGATCAAACAACTTTAAATTAAGAAAAAATGAAATTTAAACTATTTATTTTAGGAATAACCATTTTGTCTTTGAGCGCAAGTTGTGAGAAGAAGATGGATCGTATTTTTGAAGAAAGTCCGAGTGACCGTTTAAACGCGAGTGTGGCTAATGTATACTCTACTTTACAAGCGAATAAAGATGGTTGGATAATCAAGTATTTTCCAAGCAGTGGTTTAGAATTTGGAGGGTATACCTTATTTGCCAAATTTAATAATACCACTGACGTAAGCATTGAAGGTGATTTTACAACGTTAGCTGCACAAGCAAGTACGTATACTGTCGCACCTGGTGCTGGCGCAATTTTGACCTTCGATACCTATAATCGCATATTTCATTATTTTGCATTGCCTGCAGTCTTTAACAGAGACCCAGCATATCAATTGCCGGGTTTTATTACGCCAGCGGCGGGAATTGGCGCATCTAATGAAGGGATGAAAGGTGAAAATGATTTTTTGGTAACAAAGGCATCAGCGGATTCGATTGTTATGGAAGGTAGAAAATCGTACAATAAGGTTGTGATGGTCCCGATTAAATCTTCAGAGGCTTCCACAATTGTAGCGACATACCGCGCTGCGCTTACAAAATTCCATGCCTTTTCAAATTACAAATTTGAAGTTGGGACAGAATCCTTAGCAGCAACATTTGCAAATACAACAACGAAGAGAGCGCTATTGATTGCGGGTAATACAAAACCATATTCTTATCGTTATACGCCTACCGGACTCGAATTTTACACGGAATATGATGTAAATGGAGTGAAGTTTAGAGAGTTGAAGTATGTAGAACCGACAGGTGCATATACCAAGGGCTATTTTACCAACGATGCAGGTACGATCAAGTTAGTTCCACAAAGTTAAAAGCAATTTTCTCCCTGCGAAATCAGGGAGAAAGTTTCATATGTTTATTTAGTGGCCCCTTCAGAATATTTTTTGGAGGGGCTTTTTTGCAAATATTTTTTTCCATGTAATGAATCTATAGATTTAGTTGTCATAATTAAAAGATGTAGGCCTTTGCCATAGTTAGTTGAATTGATATAAACCAAAGTGTAAATTTTATGAAGTATTTTTTTAGTGCCCTTTTACTTGTTTTTGTAGCTCAGTTATTTGCGCAACAAAAAACCAATCAGACGAAACATCTGCCATTTGAGACGATCTATTTTGCCGGTGTTCAATTTAACAACGCCAGCAATTTGAATAGGATCTTGAAAGAATATGATTCCGGAAAGGTGCCTGGGTTTGGTTGGAATGCAGGCGCCGGACTGGCATACAGGACGAAACAAACCCTGATTGGCGTGAATTTTAGCCTGTCGACAAGCAGTAAAAACGACAATACGATGAACACAGGAGATTTTACGATTTATGTATCTACCAATGCGATAAGTACAGGCAAATTGATCTTTAGTCCGCAGCTGGGAATCGGTACGCAGTCTACTACTTTTACGGTTCAAAAGAAAAATCTGAATGGAGAATTTGGCGATTTTTTGACCACGCAGTCCAACCAAACGAAAATGGAGCATGATGCTGCGATTGTCGATTTAAGTGTTACGTTGAAAACATCTAATTCCGAACGAACGAGCGTTCGCCCGGAATGTAGAATAGGTTATAAATCTTCTATTACACAGAATGAATGGAAAGTAGTGAATGCTGCCGTTTCAAATGTTCCGAAGGACAGACTGGGACATTTTTATGTTCAGTTGGCTTGGGGTATTGGACGATAATAATGAGATACCAAGGCTTATAGAGCTTCAAAATCATTGTATTCGTAGTAAGAGCAGCTGTATTTTAAACAATAGTCAAACTTCTTGGTTTGCTACTGTTTAAAATACAGACTGTCTAATATCAGGTTAATGAGTTCATGCGCTTTTTGTGCATCCTGTTTTTTTGCATAAATAGTACCCATAACTTTAAATTTTCCCTTATTATCTTGGATCAAAAAGTCTTTATAATTACTACGGGTTTTAAAGTATTCAACCAATACCTCAAAATTATTCATGGATTTAATTTCGCTGAAATAATCATTGGCCAACGTACGGTCCGGTGTTGTTCCTGTGACGTAAATTATTTCTGGTGCGAGAGTCTGTTGTACACCTCTTAAATTCTCTTTAGGGGAAGTTGAAGTGCTTCGTGTAACCATTGTAACCAACATGCCATCGATCCACCAAAATTCCCCAACCATCTCATTTACATTTTTCTGAACAGGTTCTGGATCTACTTGGTTCAATTTTAAAAAAGCATCATCGGCTGTTATTCGTGAGCTGGGAGGCAGGAGATCACAATGTGCGGCATCGCTTAATGGAAGGACATTTGTTCCTTGTAGATAAGTCTGTGCATAAGCGGTTGGGAATATCCCCAAACCGTTTATAATATACATTAAAAATAAGATGGACCTCCACATGTATAGCTAAAATCTTCTATTGTTTAAAATACAGACTATTTAATATCAGGTCAATGAGTTCATGCGCTTTTTGTGCATCCTGTTTTTTAACATAGATGGTACCCATAACGATAAACTTCCCTTTGTTGTCCTGCACTAAAAAGCTTTTATAATTATCCATTGTTTTAAAGTAATCTACCAATACCTCGAAATTATTCATGGATTTAATTTCGCTGAAATAATCATTGGCCAACGTATGGTCCGGCGTTGTTCCTGTAACGTAAATTATTTCTGGAGCATCAGCTCTCTGACGTTCACGTAAGTTTACTTTGGGCCAGTCAGGAGTTATTGAACGGGTTATCATGGTAACTAGCATGCCATCAATCCACCAAAATTCACCGACCATATCCTGAGAATTTTTTTTCAATGGATTAGGATCAACTTGACTTAATTTCTCGAAAGCTTGTTGTGGAGTTAACCTCGTATTTGCCTGTAATAAGTCACAATGTGCGGCATCGCTTAATGGAAGGACATTTGTTCCTTGTAGATAAGTCTGTGCATAAGCGGTTTGGAATGTACCCAAACCGCCTATAATATGAATTAAAAATAAGATGTACCTCCACATGTATAGCTAAGCTTTTCTATTGTTTAAAATATAGACTGTTTAATATCAGGTCAATGAGTTCATGCGCTTTTTGTGCATCCTGTTTTTTAACATAGATGGTACCCATAACGATAAACTTCCCTTTGTTGTCCTGCACTAAAAATCTTTTATAATTACTGCGCGTTTTAAAATAGTCTACCAATACCTCGAAATTATTCATCGATTTAATTTCGCTAAAATAATCATTGGCTAACGTACGATCTGGGGTTGTTCCTGTGACGTAAATTATTTCCGGTGCTTTTGCTTTTTGTCTGTCATATAAATTTATTTTAAGGCGCTGGGCGGTAATTCTTCTTGTAACGGTATTAACCAACATGCCGTCAATCCACCAAAATTCCCCAACCATATCACTTATATTTTCCTCTACAGGATCTGGGATTAACTGCTTTAGTTTTAAAAAAGCATCATCGGCTGTTATTCTATTGCTTGGAGTTAGGAGATCACAATGTGCGGCATCGCTTAATGGAAGGACTTCAATTCCTTGGAGATAAGTCTGTGCATAATTATTTGATAATATGCCCGTATAAATTATTAGAAGTAGGATAAATTTCTTCATAAAATTGTTGTTAATTACAGTTATTGATTGCGATAAACTTTCTAAATGTACTTGGATCGATTTTGGCGTTCAATGGTTTAAAATTCGCTGCACCGACATCAGAACGGTAAAGTTGCATCATATCCCCGTAGAGCTCTATCAATGCGAGTTCTTGTGCGGTATGCCAATCATAACTTTGATTTGAATATCTTTCGGTTAAGTTCCTATACTTTTCAAAATCAGCCTGCCGGTTTGGATACCTGTTCACCCATTTAACGGGATCGGTAATGGTAATGGCATAGTCGTGATTTGCTGTCATGACATTAATACTGTGATAGCTGAGATATACCTGTTTTTGAGCTGGGCTCAATGCATCCATATTTGCATTGCTGGTTGCCATATAGATCCCGATACCTGAAAACACATCGATGGACGACGGAGCACTCTCAAAACCATGGGTATGGGTGTAGTCTACCGTTACTTCGACTTGGTCATTGGCCTTCCATTGCCAACGTTCCTGAGAGGCGACTTCGTGCACACCGTCCCCCAGTTCGTGTCCGACGTCCACGCTTGTATAATTTGTTACTTCTTTCGTATTGAGATTCATATAGGTGTTATAACCATGCTCTTTGCCAGTCTGTAAAGTTAGATTTTTTATTTCATTGTTTTTAGCTACGGTACTTTGCTTGGTTTTACGGTCATTCAGAGCTGCTCTGTCTGCACAAGGATCTATCTTCGCCAGCTTCTTCAATGTGACTTTTATCATTGATTCCCACCAGCCGTTTAAATTGGGTATAGCTATCCCGGACCCAATGTCTAAGCCAAATCCTCCATTCCCACAACTGGTGGTACTTTTCGGTTTGGCGACAACTCTCGTGACGACCACCTCATCCAGCGTATTCATTCCGCTAAATGAAAATGTGTTTTGCAGGAAACTGCCGAGGTAGTTTGAACTTCCGTTACCTCCGTATTCATCTGTTGGAAATTCGGGATCGCCTATATTTTTCTCCACGCAGTTGGCATTGACATCATACATGATGGATTCAACTTCAATATCTTCTGGTGGAGCTTCCACATCTTGTGCTTTCGAATCAATGATCATGAAAAGGCCAAAGGAAAAGACTCCTAAGGATAAAATCTGTAATAATACTTTTCTTTTCATCGTCTTAATCATTATAGGTTAGTACATCTCCCACCTTACCCATGGAGACCTTTATCAGTTTGAATGCTTTCCCATCTAAATTAAAGACGACAATATGACCGTCAAATTTTTCATTGGCCAATACTTGCTGATATTCCGTGTAGTCATAATTGGTCATGCTGATATTCTTTACCTGACACAGGCTATCAATGTATGAAGGCCGGGGCCGATATTCCCGCAGTCGGGCATATACATTCTGTTGGTTTTGATCAGAATAAAAATTAATCATCCGATAACCTTTGTCAGCAATGTAATCAACAATTTTGTCTGTTGATATACCGCCACTTAAGGGAATTAGATAAGAATATTTCGTGTCGTTGACGACTTCCTTTACCGCATAGTCCCAAAGTAATTGATCCATTGCACTCTCATTGTCGACAGCGTTGGAACCATTTGCTTTTGTTCCGGCTTTTTTAGCAAAAAGTGCTTTTTCTTCTATAGACTTTGCTTTTGTGAATTTTTTGAGCATTGCTAAATTAAAACTGCTCTTTGGCTTTTTTGTATTGAGCTCCGTCTCCAAACGGTCTCTTTGACAGCTCATAAGACTGATCAAAATACTGGATAATAATAAATACTTCTTCATAATTTGGTGATTTTCATTTTAAAAGACTATTTTTAACTGCTGCTTTTGGTTTTATTAATTGTCTTAGTATCTTGGCTGTCTAAAATATAGTTTTTTTTTATTATTTTATTTTTCTTTGTTTAAATTTATTATTGTTTTTTTTAACCAAATTATTAGTGTTCACGTCATATGCCGTTTATGAAAATTATGAAAACACACTGTAAGTTATTTTTTCTTTACTGCCTTATTATGCTAGTAATCATATTAAGTCAGCAACTTATTGACGTTTACTTTCGAGGTGAAGCGGCGGAGTTCACTACAGGTAGGATAATCGCAACCTTTATTTATCTGATCGTGGGAGCATTGACCCTTACATTTGTGGAAATAAAGACAAAGAGAACTAAATAGATTAGAATCTCTAAATATAGCTGCTCTAACCGCAGAAAGTGATACCTGGGAAAATATAGAAAAGCTGATTATTTAACCAAAACAAATGATGAAAAGATTATTGTTTCTTGTCTCTTTGATTTTCTTCATGCTAGGATGTAAGAAAGAAAAAGACGATGCTAACCCTTTCTTAGGAGAATGGGAAGTCAAAACTATCTATACAAAGTATACCGACCCAGGCGCTGGACTAAGAGAGGAAACAACTGACGTTAAAACATTTTTGGCAAAAAATGGCTATTACCCATCGACATATAAAGGACTGCTGTTTTATAGTGTTGATAGTGCCGCATTGATAACATCGGAGACATTTACTGTGTCCGACAACGGTGACTATTTGTATATAGGTCCAGATAAACCTGGTCACAAAGACGAAACGAGAGATAGGATAAGAGCGAGCTATAAGGTCGATGGCAATATCATCACTTTTCAATTGGAACCATTGCCGGTTCCGCAGAAGTTAACTTATCATTATGCTTTCGTGAATAGTTTTCTTGAACTTACTGTAAAAGATATAGATAGTGAATTGGAAGGAAAACCATCGATCCATACAGGTGTATTGACGTTGCAGAAGAATAAATAATGCTATAACTTAGCGTATTGCCTAATTTTGAAAATTTATTAAACCAATGAAACGAATAATTTTCCTCCTACTTACTATTCTTATACATGCTTTTGTAGTGAAAGCGCAGCCAAAGACGAGGCCATTTCAATTCAAGAAACCTGTTAAGGTCATTGAACATGCGAAGTATGGCAAGATAAGCCTATACGACGCAAGAGAAATAAAAGATAATCTTGGTGTGATACAAGTCGGTATGTTGAATGCAAACAGATTGCTGGCGGCAGTTCCATCATTGGAAAAACAATTGCAAAGCCAATTAGAACAAATGACAGTAGGCCATAAAGCTGATGGCGAATTACTGATGCGGTTAGAAAAATTCTGTATAGCCGAATTGACAGGTGCTTTCTCCGAAAAGGGTTTTTTGGACTTTAGAGCAATCTTGTTTGCTAAGGAAGTAAATGGGGGTTATTTACAGGTCGCCCGCTTGGATACCTCGATTGTTGTGAAAGGGATGGATGTAACCAAAGCGACTTTAGCGCGTGCAAGTGAGGTAGTCAATAATCTAATCTTTGATGCTTTAACCAAAAACAGCGATACGACAAAAAGTTACAGCTTTAGTGAAATTGAAAATTACGAGGACATTCAAAAGAAACAATTAGCACTTTACAACGCCACAACTTGGAGAGATGGGGCATACCTGACCTATGAAGAGTTTGCCCATCAAACACCATCTGGCGGAAAGGTGCAATTAAAAGATGGTGATCCCTATTTAGGCTTCTTTAAGGAAAATGGAAAAGGTCAGCTTAAAAAGATAAATCCAAAAGATTACTATGCAGTAGTGCATGCCAGTCAGCCATTTGTTTCAAGTCAAGAACAATTCTATCCTTTAATAAAGGAGTCCGACGATTTTATTTTTGTAGGACCAGTTAAGGAAACTGCTTCAGCAACCAATGTTGTTGTGACCTCATTGCTATTGGGTGCGATAGGAGGGGTGTTCGTATCAGGCCCCGAAACAAACTATTACACTCAAAAGCTTGATTATGCTAACGGTACCTTTATTCGAATGAAATAGGAGGTCGAAACTTACTCCGGATTCTCGTCACGTCGTATTGATGATGAGCACAGCCTGATCTAAAATATGAGGAAATCAAATTTAATTGCCAAATGTAGATTCATGATGACTTGTTGAGGTACGATTTTAAAAAGACAGGTAACAAAATGTATTTAAGTTTTCCACATGATGTTAATAACGGTGTGGAAAACGTATTGCTCTCACTTCTGTACAAACACAACTGGGCCTAAATCTCATTGGGCTGGCAAATTAAAGCGGAATGACTTCCAGGGTTTAAATAGTGTTACACTGTTTTAAGCCCTTAGTGATGAAAACAAAATTTATACTTGTTTTAATATTGTCCTTCATCGCCTGCTTTTCAATAGCAGCTTCAGTTTACTATTTTTTAGATGACAAATCTTCCATTCGTGATTCCCTATTTGTAGGTTGTGTCTCTAGCACAATTGTGATCACTATATTTTCAGAGTTCAACACAACTGCTCGACAGGCATAAACATACCTTTTTGATATCAAAGTCTTATCAATTTATGGCAAATTTCTGCCTACAACTTTGTTTTTCCTATCGGAGTGCGTAATCATTTACCGCTCCAACACCTTCATTTACCGACTTTTTTGTTCCGTTGATCTAAATGTAATAAAAAGGAATGCTGTGCTGTCTTACTTTTGAATCATAATCTAAGAGGAAATGATGCAACAAAATCAAGATCCTTGCGACAATTAGAAAAGAGACAAAAAAACTAACAATATAAAGTATAGCAATTATGAAAACTTTAGTAAAGACATTCGCTGCAGCAGCATTGATTACCATCTCGACTTTTTCAATGGCAGCAACTGATCCAGGCAAAGCATTGAACCTTTCCACAGCCGATTTGGCAATCGATAGTTACGTGTCAGTAATGACCGAAGGCGTATCTCAGGGCGTAGAAAAATTGTTCGCATCCGAATTCACACAAAAAATTCAGGGCAAAACGGCCCGAACCAATAACCGTTCGGAAGTTATCTCCTTCCTAAAAAAACAAAAAGGTGAAAAGTTAAATTGCAGTACCAATACTGAGGTTCTTGAGGAATCTGATAACTATATGGTCGCACGTATCACTATGAAGTTTGACGATTTTACAAAAACTGATTTGGTGACATTGGTCAATGAATCTGGAACCTGGAAGGTTGCAAGTTCCGTAAACTCTTATAAATAGAAACTGTTTAATTAAATTCATATGTTTATTTTGGCCACGTCGGGATGATGTGGCTTTTTTTATTAGAAATAGCTTACGGATATTTTCGATTAAGAAATTTATACCAAAGGACCAGATCGATGTTTAGGCATTGGAAGAAATTATAAGGCTTCGAGAGAAAGAAGGTGATTAAGTTTTCTAAGTTATCAACAGAGTTATTAACATGATGTGGAAAACTAAAAGGCATCTCCTAGTACATATAGGAGGAAAAATTAATCGTTATTTAACCGGTTAATTTATTAATTATCTTAGATATTTCTTATTATTACCGCTATACAAACAATTTTTATGAAGTATTATTTACATTTTGGGTCTTCACTCGTCTTTCTTCTACTGTTCAATCTCTTTTTATCAAACCTTTATGCTCAGGTTGCTTTTACAACTTATCATAAGAAAAATAATGCTGAAACAAAAAAGGCTGATTCAGCTTATTACATGCGTACAATTCATGTGGATGCATCGGGAAAGGATAAGGTTTATCGTGTCGAGGAGTTTTACACGCGCAATGATTCGATCAAACTCAGTGGGATCAGTACAAATGCGCTTTATCCATTTAAATTTCGCGGACGAAAATACGAATTTTATGAACAGGGAACGTTAAAAAGCTTAGAAAACTACAGTGACGAGAGTGCTCTGATAGATTCTGCTTTTTATCTGTATCCGGGGAATAAATTGGAGAAGATTGTTTTTTATCCAAATAGTGTCGATAAAAAAGGAAAACTGAAAATAGAAGATCCCATTTATGTTGTGTACTATGATTCTCTCAACAACAAAACCCTTGAAAATGGGACCGGTTTTATCCGTATAAATTATGGCTGGAGCTATGAAGAAGGACACATGAAAAATAGTCTGCGTGAAGGTGAATGGAAAGGAAAGATCGGCAAGGATAGCTTTGTTGAAACGTACTCGAATAATCAATTAGTGTCAGGTACTAAAACAAAGGTTGATGGTGGGGTTTTTAAATATGATTCGTCCAACTTTATGAGCCCGCCTGATTATCCCGGTGGAATTTCAAGACTCATGGGCTTTATCGCAAGCAACTACGTCTATCCGAGGGAGGCCATTAGTAATCAGGTGTCAGGTATTGTAATGATCGCCTTTGTAATAGATAAAGATGGCAATATAAAAGAGCCCGTTGTCAGGAGAGATCTAGGTTTCGGAACAGGAGAGGAAGGAATTCGCGTGATAAAAAAAGCAGGTAAATGGAAGCCCGGCATACAGCGTGGAGAGAAAGTCAATGTGCAGTATTCGCTTCCAATCCGGTTGAACACGTCAAGATAGACCTATTTATACGGCATAAAGAGGGACTATAGCTGGTAATGTCTTGAATATCTGAAATGACCTTGCGGAGGGAGAGAGATAAGATAACACAAGCAACAAGGGCCGTCCATAACCAATGGGCAGCCCTTGTTCCCTATAAAAATATACGTTGTACTATTTTTTCATAGCTGCAGCGCCTTTGATGATACCTTCTACAACAGCAGGATCTTGAAGCGTCGAAGTATCACCTACATTGGCGATATCGTCTTCGGCAATCTTGCGTAAGATACGGCGCATAATTTTTCCTGAACGTGTCTTTGGTAGGTCATCCACAAACTGGATAATGTCTGGTTTCGCAATCGGACCGATAATGCGTGAAACAGTTTCCATGATATCTTTTTTGGTTGCTTCGGCATCGGTGTGGTGATTTGCGATTACATAAGCATAGATACCCTGCCCTTTTACGGGATGCGGGTAACCGACAATAGCAGATTCCACAACATCAGCATGCATATTGATGGCATTTTCTACCTCTGCTGTACCAATACGGTGGCCCGAAACGTTCAGTACATCATCTACACGGCCTGTGATTTTGTAATAGCCCTCTGGACTGCGGAAACATCCATCGCCCGTAAAATACATATCCTTATACGTCGAGAAATAGGTTTGACGGCAGCGGTCATGATCTCCCCATGTTGTACGTAACATACCTGGCCATGGGAATTTGATACATAGATTGCCCGTCACATCATTGCCCTCAATTTCTTTTCCATTTTCGTCCATTAATGCAGGTTGAATTCCCGGCATTGGGAACATCGCATAACTTGCTTTTTCCGGTGTTACGCCGGCAAGCGATGTGATTAAGTGACCGCCATTCTCTGTTTGCCAATAGGTATCCACAATAGGGCAGTTCGTTTTACCAACTTTTTCGTTAAACCAGTTCCAGGCTTCTTCATTGATAGGTTCACCTACGGATCCCAAAACGCGCAAAGAAGAAAGATCGTTTTTGTCGACAAATTCGTCGCCAAATGCCATCAATGAGCGTAAAGCGGTAGGGGAGGTGTAGATAATGTTCACTTTGAATTTATCTACAATATCCCAATAACGGCTTGCGTCAGGGAAAGTTGGTACACCTTCAAACATCAATGAAGTAGCTCCTTGTGATAACGGCCCATACACGATATAACTGTGTCCTGTAATCCAGCCGATATCTGCCGTACAGAAAAATACATCATTTGGCTTATATTGGAAGGTGTTCATAAAAGTATATCCTGTATACACCATATAACCACCACAGGTATGTACTACACCTTTAGGCTTACCAGTAGATCCTGATGTATAAAGGATAAATAAGGTATCTTCAGCATCCATCTCTTCAGCTGGACATGCTGGATTTCCTTGTGTTTCTACTTTTTTGATCTCATCTTCCCACCATACGTCACGTCCTTTGATCATCGATACCGGTGTACGCGTACGTGTTAAAACAATGACTTTCTCAACGGTGTCACATTGCATTAACGCATCGTCTACAATCGTTTTTAGACCAATGGTTTTATTGCCGCGGTAACTACCATCTGAAGTAACGATCAGTTTACATTCCGCATCGACGATACGATCCGCGATAGAACGTGCTGAAAAGCCCCCAAATACCACGGAATGAATAGCACCAATGCGGGCACAGGCCAATACAGCAATCACCAATTCTGGAACCATTGGTAGATAAATGCATACCCGGTCCCCTTTTTTGATGTTATTATTTTTAAGTACGTTGGCAAATTGCTCTACCTTTTGCAGTAATTGCTTATAGGAAAGAATGCGGTGTGCTTCATTTGGATCGTTAGGTTCCCAGATGATGGCTGGTTTATCACCATTCGCGTAAATATGGCGGTCAAGACAGTTTTCTGTAATATTTAATTTTGCACCCTCAAACCATTTGACATTGGGTTCTTCAAAGTTCCAGTTCAGCACCTTATTCCATTTTCTCTTCCAGAAAAAATGATCTGCAATACTCGCCCAAAACTCCTCAGGTTGTTCGACACTTCGCTTATATTCACTTTGATATTCTTCAAATGATTTTATTTGTAGGCTCATCGTTATTAGGATTATTATGAATTATTTTAATTTATATTGTTATCGTTGCGAAATTGTTTTTGATGTTTCGATTTCGGTGTACAATTTAGCGGTTTTTGCCCATTTTATCAAAAAATTGATGTTTAATATAATGTTAAACTACTTTTATCTATAAGATTGTTATCTTGCATCAAGATTTACCAAGATGTCTTTTCTAAGAAAGCTATTCTATATTACAATCTATACAAATCTTCTGATC